>JBBRQF010000105.1:0-1564 GCA_038226715.1 Chitinophagales bacterium | reverse complement strand
GTCAGGTAACACAGGATGAATCATCAGCGAAAGGATTTTATCGTTTTTTGCAAAACGACCGTGTAAGTGAAGAAGATATAGTAAGCAATTTGGTTACCAATTGCAAAATGGCCTGCCGTGGCAAGTACGTTGTGTGCCTTCAGGATACAACAGAAATAAACCTGAGCAGCCATAGCAGAAGAATAAAAAAAGACAGTTATATCGGCACTACCAATGCCAAAAGCGATAAGGGGTTAGGGTTTCTTTTGCACCCGAGTTTGGTGGTAGATGCTGCCGATTGTACACCGTATGGTTATTCAGACATCAAAGTTTGGAACAGGCCGCTGGAACTTACAACAAAATTTGAGAGAGGGTATAACTCATTGGCAATAGAAGAAAAAGAATCGCACAAATGGATTGAGGTATCAAAAAATACAAAATCGGCCTTGTATGATATTGCAGAAAGAATAGTCATTGTACAAGACAGGGAAGGCGATATATATGAACAGTTTGCTGTAATACCGGATGACAAAACCGATTTACTGATACGGGCAAGAACAAACAGGACACTTGCAGATAAAACAAAGTTGTTCAGTTGCCTGGCTGATGAACAGGCAAAAGGAAGTTATGAACTGGTAATAGACACAAAGCAACGCCGGAAAAAACGAAAAGCTGTAATAGAAATCAGGTATAAGCAAGTAGAGATAAATAAAACAGATGGGGCAGGTAAAGGCGTTGCCGCAACAACCAAACTTTATTTGATAGAAGCAAAAGAGGTTAATTACAGTGGTGCAGATAAGATATGCTGGCGGTTGTTAACAACCATACCCGTACAAAATATAGCGGTAGCAAAAACCTGTATAGAGTGGTATAGCTGGAGGTGGACAATTGAAGAGGTATTTAAAATATTAAAAAAAGAGGGCTACAATATAGAAGCGTCAGAATTAGAATATGCTTCTTCAGTAAGGAAAATGTGTTTACTGATAATGGAAGTAATCATTAAACTTTTCCTGATGAGATTAGCCTATGCAGAACCAGAAGTTGAACTAAGTGCAGGCACTTGTTTTACAGAGAAAGAACAGGAATTTTTAGAACATCAGATAACACAACTTGAAGGCAAGACTGAGAAACAAAAAAATCCATATAAAACAAAAGACCTTAAAAGATATGTGTGGGCAATAGCAAGGCTCGGGGGATGGAAAGGCTATGAAAGTAAAAGGCATCCGGGCATTACAACCCTATGGATAGGACTAAAATATTTTAAAGCTGCTATGCAGGGATGGGAAATATTTAAAAATGTGTCCACACGATAGGATAGTAATCGGGACCAACCCAACGAATCACCCAATGCAAAGCCCTTTATTTTATATGGAGGGCCTTTTTATTTTAACAAATTCAGATCTGGCTGTGCGTATTTATACACTTTAAAATAAATAGTGGTTTTGGTTTGATGTACGCCTTCTATTTTGCTGATGTCATTTACAAAATCAACCAGGTGGTTGTTATCCCTGCACATTACATCCACTTCCAGGTCATAATCGCCGGATGTCATAGCAAGGAAACTTACTTCGGGTAATGTGGCAAT
>JBBRQF010000104.1:0-1575 GCA_038226715.1 Chitinophagales bacterium | reverse complement strand
GCTGTCAATGTGTTGCATACAACGATAGGGCTTTGCGATGTACTGGCATTTGAAAAGCGTCAGCCGGAACTATCGTTGATTTATAATTTAAAGATGAAGATAACTACAAAAGCTGATTTACTTCCGCTACGCTGGAACTATTGCTGATATTGATTTGTAGCCGATTGTTATTCCGTCAGCCAGCCTATTGCCAAACCTATTCCTATGTTTACATTTTAATAAATTTACGAAGAGAAAGAGAAATAATATTTGAAAGAACAAAGGGCGGAATAAGACCGTAAAACCCAATAGGCATTTAGCCTTTCTAACATGATAGTCACCGCCCCTTTTTCTTACCCGATGCTGAACAGTTCAACAGGCTTTTAAAAAGCCTGCATTAGGATAGATAGCACAGTGTAAGATATGTTCTTCCATTTGTTTTTTCCTTATCATAAAATTAAAACTTTCATTCAAAAAAAAACACATTATGGAAACAAAAAAACTTTGCTGCGGCATTGATGTTTCACACACTACTTTAGATGTCTACTATCAACAACCTGAGTGATTTCTTTCATCTCAAAGTGGGTAACAACATTACCGGCTTCAAAAAGATTCTTGAGCACACAGGGTCTCATTATCATTTTGTGATGGAAGCTACTGGCGTTTACTACATCCGGCTTGCCTTTTACTTGCATGAGCAAGGTTGTGTACAAAGTGTAGTAAATGCACTGGCAATCAAGCGTTATATCCAGATGCATTTAGAGCGCAATAAAAGTGATAAAAAAGATGCTATGTGGATCTGTAAATTTGCCATAGAACAAAATCCACCATATTGGCAAATGCCTGACAGTGCTTACTTTGAAAGCAAACAACTCTACAATACTATTCGGGAATACACAGAGCAAATTAAAAGATTTAATAACCAGTTACATAGCTTAAGATTGCTTCCCATCCCCAGCAAAGACACTATGGCTTCCCTGGAAAAAATGAAGAAGCAATTATCATCAGAAATAAAAAAACTGGAAGAGAAATTAGAAGCTTTATTAAAAAAGTGGCAGCCGGAACAATTAAAAAATATCAGCAGCATCAAAGGTATTGGTAAGCGGGCCAGTGCTATGCTGATTGTATTTACACAAGGATTTAAACACACGCATAATCATCGTCAGCTGATCAGTTTTGCCGGCCTGAGTCCGACAGAATATAGTAGTGGTACCAGCATCCAGGGGAAGCCGCGGATCTATAAAAAAGGTGGTAAAAATTTACGAGATGTTTTGTATATGTGTTCTATGAATGCAATCAAAACGAATGCTGCCTGCAAAGCGCTTTATGAACGACTGAGAGCAAAAGGAAAAACAGGAAAACAGGGACTGATAGCAGTATGTAATAAACTTCTAAAACAGGTTTATGCAGTGGTAAAAAACGGCACTATGTACCAACCAAATTATCATTCAGCCAGACCCTAAAAAAGTCGAAATTTTATTTGGTTTTTTACACAGTTCATGTTGTAGGTAGCCCTTCGTTAGGAGTATCAACCTGCTTACTGTGTCCTATTACTTAGTGTCCAGAAGTGTTGGAACAAAGCAGACCATTTTGCAG
>JBBRQF010000103.1:0-1621 GCA_038226715.1 Chitinophagales bacterium | reverse complement strand
GTAAACACATTGGCATAGTAACGGTTAACAATGGCAGTGTGGCTGTTTACATTGGCATTGTTAAGAGTTGAGGGGCGTATTTCTTAAAGAGCAATTACCTGTTTCCTCCAATAAACCCTCTTTATAGGCTGTTTATTTAGATGGGTTGTTGAATCCTCTATACAATTAACTTGTTTAGCTTCATTGCTTATTAAATAATTAATATTTCTTATTCACAAACATGTTTTTATAAAATGTTTACGCTAACTTGTTAAAGTAAAATTAACAAACATGATTAATCTTACCCCCCCCCCCCAACCGAAAATAACTGCACTGCTGCAAACGGCATTACAATCCTGTATATATCTACAAAACCATTCTTGCAAAACATACCAGCCTCCGTAGTTTTATTAAATAGTCATCTAAAAAGCCCATACGGTAAAATCAATACAAGCATGAGATAGGATTTATATTTTTTAACAGATAAAACTATTTCAAAAATGAAAACATTAACCTCACACAAATACATAACGGCAATAATTGCAATAGCAGTTTTTGCGTTAATTTTTAATGGTTGTAAAAAAGCAGATTTAAAAAGCCCTTCTCAGATAAGTAATGATGATGCAGCAGCCATGACTAAAATAAAAGAAAATGTTGCAAAACAAATGGAGCATGAGGGTGGCATACCTCAAATATTTACCCGTAAACAAAAAACAACTACGCAGTGGGTTGACCAGTTTCGTAAACCGGTCACCAAAGAGCAGATGCAAAATAATTTTACATCTCAATGTAATTACGATTTACCGGCCTATTGCGATTTAGTTCAATATGCAAGGGTTTATCGTTGTGCCAGCAGTTCTTACGGCTTGGCCGGATATTTTTTACAATGCGAATATGAAGTATCATGGAATAATAATATCACAAAAAATAATGGAACAGGGGTAAATACTTCTGCTTATTTTGATATTCTTGATCCGGGTGGCGTAAATGTTAGAACCGTAACGCTTGATAAAACTAACAGCGATGTTGAGATTGTTGAAATTGGCCCTGATCCTAATCCTTCATTTCCGAATAACTATATATTCAGGGTAAAATTTGTAAGTACTGATTTTTCCGATCCTAATCTGTTAGTGCCGGAATCATGGATAAATAATGGTTCTTACACAATTAATATCAGTGCGGTGTTTACTACTGATTGCAAAACGGGTGGCAGTCCTTATGCATTATATTCAATACCAGTAACAAGTTATGGCTTTACCGGGGCCAGTGGTAATGATCCATGTAAAAGAAATGACAAGGTATGGGGTGGAACAGGACCAGCCGCATCATCTACATGGTCAGTTACAGGATATAGTGCTGGCGGTACGTTAACTTGTGGTTTTGGCGGTAGTTTTGTAGCAACGGATTTGCAGGAGGTACAATATAATGTTGATGGAGGAACCTGGTTGGATATGGATAATTATACTGCAAATACCACCTGGCAAATTTATGGTTCGGCTTTTCTAAGGGGAAGTGATTATGGCCAGACAGTAACGCTCCCTTCCGGCCACCATTTAGTTGGCCTTAGGTACAGGAATTGGAAATATGGCGGCACCAGCGTCCCTTGGGATATCCCTTTACTTTCTTTAGGTGATTGCCGAAG
>JBBRQF010000102.1:0-1626 GCA_038226715.1 Chitinophagales bacterium | reverse complement strand
TTTTTTTATGGTGTAAAAAATAGTATAAAACCTTATACCAGGGCTGTTATTTAAAATCAGTACAAAAACGTACATTTACTTCAAAGCAACCAGCATGCAAACAGCTTCTAAAAAAGTTATCAATGGGTGGGCCATGTACGACTGGGCCAACAGTGTTTATAATTTAGTGATCACTACTACTTTTTTTCCTGCGTATTATGCCGCGGTAACTTCGCTTAAAAATTTTCCGGATGGGATCAACTTTTTAGGCCGTCATTTTATAAATACAGAATTGAAAGATTATGTTTTAGCATTTGGATTTTTGGTGATCGCGCTATTATCACCGATCCTTTCTTCTATTGCTGATTATAAAGGCAACAAGAAGAATTTTATGCGCTTTTTTTGTTACCTGGGTGCAGCAAGCTGTTCACTGCTTTTTTTCTTTAATAAAGACCATGTTACACTTGGCCTGATGTGTTTTATGTTTGCAGGCATTGGTTTTTATGGCAGCCAGGTTTTTTATAATTCTTATTTACCTGAAATAGCTGCCGAAAAAGATATGGACAGGATCAGCGCAAAAGGTTATACCATGGGATATATTGGCAGTGTGCTGATGCAGATGGTAGGCTTTGCTTTGGTGATGTTAATGGAAGACAAAGGCCTTGCGCTCACCATAACTTTTTTATTAGTAGGTATATGGTGGGTGGGATTTGCGCAGATCACTTTCAGCAGGCTGCCCATAAGCCCAAAAAGCGAAAGGCAGACAAAACAACATGTATTGATAAATGGCTTTCAAGAATTAAGGTCCGTGTGGCTGCAGGTGGTTAAGATGCCTGTATTAAAAAGATTTTTAGGTGCTTTCTTTTTTTACAGTATGGGTGTGCAAACAGTAATGCTGGTGGCAATTGATTTTGGTATCAAAGAATTAAAATTGGCCGACGATAAACTGATCATCACCGCTGTTATCATTCAGTTGGTGGCTATTGTTGGTGCTGTAGCTATGTCTAAACTTTCAGCAACTTATGGCAATATCAAAATTTTAATTTTTACTGTGCTGCTATGGATCGGAGTTTGTATTGCCGGCTATTTTATTACCACTGAAATACATTTTTATATTTTGGCCTCATTGGTAGGGCTGGTTATGGGAGGCATTCAATCACTCAGTCGTTCTACATATTCCAAGCTAATGCCCGAAACAAATGACACGGCGTCTTTCTTTAGTTTTTATGATGTGACCGAGAAATTTGCAATTGTGATCGGCTTATTCATTTTTGGATTGATAGAAGGTATCACCCACAACATGCGCAATTCTCTTTTGGCTTTGATCGCTTTTTTTGCATTGGGATTGTTGATGTTACTGGCCGCCTCAGCAGCACAAAAAACAAAACTCTAATTCACTAATTATAAAGGATGAAATTATACAGTATCAATACCGGCTATTTTAAATTAGATGGTGGGGCAATGTTTGGTGTGGTACCTAAAAGTATTTGGAATAAACTAAACCCAGCTGATGAAAATAACATGTGCAGCTGGGCTTTGCGCTGCTTATTAATCGAAGATGAAGACCGGTTGATTTTAATTGACAACGGTATGGGTGACAAGCAGGATGCGAAATTCTTTGGCCATTATTATTTACATGGTGACGAC
>JBBRQF010000101.1:0-1641 GCA_038226715.1 Chitinophagales bacterium | reverse complement strand
TCAAATACCATTGAACCTTACACTGGATTGGAAGCCGGAATTGAATATCATTTCGAAGGTTGGTTTTGAAGCATCGGCTGTTGGCTTCTCCGCAAGATTTACTTTTTAAGGATACCCGGAAATTATATGTTAAAAGAAACCACCAATCTTGATGGTTTCTTTTTGTTTGTTTACTTTAGATAAAATTAAACTTATGAAAAAATATATACTCAGCTTATGCTTTGCTTTTTTTAGTTTAATTTCTTTGGCACAGGATATTAATTTATCTGACTCCGTTATTTATTTTGGTAACAAACCCGTGGCCTATTACGTAAAAGTTTTAAACGAAACTGATCCACATTACAACGTTTACATCATCAGTTTAGATATGAAATTGCTGCTGGCGGCACAGGTGGTTAAGTTTGATGCACCCGTAAGAGAACTAAAACCTTTTTATTATTATGACCTGATCCTCGACCAGGAAAAAGATACATTGGCCATGTACCACGAAGGACAGGCCTTTCCGATAGAGTTAGCCAACTTACTCAAAGACTATAAACTTTTAATTGGCAATGCTATTGATGAAAGGGCCTGGCGAAAATTTAAGAACGATTACACCGGTAACAGGGCTTTAAAAGCCAAAATTAAAGATTATGAAGATTACCTGGTTGAATACAGGCATTTTGATGAGCAAACAGTGAGAGACCGCAGCAAACCGGTAACCATTATTGATGACAAAATAATTATGCAGGACGGAAAAAAAATAGGCCTTATCATAACGGGAACCAATACAAGTGTTGGTGGAATTTCCACCAGTTATAGCCCTGTACTGACCAGGGATAATAAGGTGGCCGTACAGATCAATAACACCGACAGGGGTGCAACCAGTTCGGAGTACACCCAAATATTATTACCCAGTAAAAGGCAGGTACGGCCCGAGGGGATTATTATAGATACGTATACCCGGAAAACCAAACATAAAGGCCATCAATCTTTATACGACATCTCCCTGCCATTAAATAAATCTGCAAGAAATGAGGATATATTATGGGAGATCTGCCAGTACGTTGACAATTATTTATTGTAAAATATTATTTCAATTTCGCCAATGCTTCTTTAATTCTTACCCATGCCCTTTCGATATTTGCCATGCTGTTGGCAAAAGAGAATCTTACGCAGTTGGGTTCACCAAAAGCATCACCCATAACGGAAGATACATTGGCGGTGTTCAATAAGTACATACTAAAGTCTGCTGCGTTGGCAATGGTTTGTGTACCATCCGATTTTCCATAATAATAACTTACATCGGGGAAAATATAAAAAGCTCCTTCGGGTGCAAAGCATTTAAAACCGGGAATATCTTTTATTAAATCCAATACCCTCGCTCTTCTTCTTGCAAATTCGGTGGTCATTTCTTCAGAAGGTTTTAAATTTCCGGTCAATGCTGCCACTGCTGCTTTTTGTGTAATCGAACAGGTGCCGCTGGTAAATTGTCCCTGTATCTTTTCGCAGGCCTTTGTTATTTCAACATTGGCGGCGATATAACCCAGGCGCCAGCCGGTCATGGCAAAGCCCTTACTTAAGCCGTTGATCAGGATCACGCGGTCTTTAATATCTGCAAACTGTGCAATGCTTTCATGCCCACCCACAAAATTGATGTAC
>JBBRQF010000100.1:0-1704 GCA_038226715.1 Chitinophagales bacterium | reverse complement strand
GGGTAATAAACTGCTTTTTTACGTTTCGTTAGGCTGGAGACACTTTTTTTAGGCTTGATTTGTGAAGTTCGCAGCTGCCCTTGATCTTACGATTTCTCAAAACAGACTAAGCTCCGGACATCTCAGGATGATGCATTGCTTAGGTATTACTTAGGTATAGATAGTGTATGAATCCGCTATTCGTGATTAACGCCTCACTTTAACCCATATTTTGCAGTAGCGTTATCCTGTAAGACTCAATGGCAGGTTTGAGTTTTCGATAAAAGAGAAAAGACTTTCATACCATTGCCTTCTTTTCAAGGGAACTGACATTTTAAGTACCTTACTTTCTATCCAGGAGCCAACTGCAAAGCAGTTGAATCTTAAGGTCGCAAGTGTAGGACTGGGCTGCTTTTGAAGTGTTACATGGCGGAATAAACTCATCAAATTATAAGCTATCATCACAAAACGCATAGCTGTTTCTGTTGCACAAAAATCATCCATACAAAATCCCTGAACCCCAAAATCTTCTTTTAGTTCTTTTATCCTGTTTTCTGCATCGCCTCTGCGTTTATACTGTTCCCAAATTTCGCTTGCAGGTAATGTTTGATTGCAAACAAAAGCATGGTAACGGGTTTTAAACACTTTGTCTCTATCAATATCTTCTAACTTAAAAAGGCTTGTAAGTTTTTTACCAGTTGTTTTTTTACGTACCTCTTCCTGCTGCTTAATAATAACTATTCTTCTGGATTTACTCCAGTTGCCTTGCTTATAGTCTATCTCTGTAATCCAAATACCCATACCCATTGCCTGCCAATTCTTAATACCATAAATAATACTTTGTAGCCGGGCATACAACTTACAAGACATTACATAGGCAACCTGTTTATCTTCTATAAATTTCATAATTGCTTCGCTGCAAAAACCACTGTCAGCCCTGAATAAACCTACTTTTTTCTTTTTAAGAATCAAAAATGTTTCTTCTAAAAAATGAATGCAATTACTACTGCTGCCTGTGTTGCCACTACGGTTCCAGCAATTAGCTACCATTCTTATATCGTTTATAAAAGCAAACAACGGATGATGGCTGTTACGGCCCCGTTTTGTGGGATTATACCCTCTCTTACTTCCCTCCTGGTCTCCATAACGGGTGATGACACTGCTGTCTACATCCAATGTATAATTGTCAAATTGTAATTGCTCAAAGAACCAACTGTTTAATTCAATAAATAAATGGTGTGTAAGCGAGGGTGTAAATTTTTTGAAAAACCTTCCAAACGTGGTTCCGGAAGCTACCCGTTTCCAACCAAAGATCTCACGTAACACCTCGTCTAAACGCACCACCGCTGTATGGCTGAATCTAAAACAACCAATCCATATACTAACCCAAAAACTTTCTATGATGCTGATGGCATCAATACTGTTGTTGCTTTTGCCTTCCGGCAAGCCAAGCTCCTGTAGTTTTTTACTAATGCCGGTTTTATCTATCAGCATTTTCATCTCCTTCATACCACCCCAGGGCGTTACCATATTATCGCTGTATTCATGTTGCATACTCATGCCCAAATTTAAGTCAGACTGACATAAAATAGGCTACTGCAAAATTTGGGTTAAATCTTTGCATAATTGTTCCATAAATGCTTGTGTGCATTGTGCCTTACATTAACACCGGCATGTATTGGTATATTGCATTTATCGGGTTAATATTTCCTTTACTTTTTTTTG
>JBBRQF010000099.1:0-1729 GCA_038226715.1 Chitinophagales bacterium | reverse complement strand
TTTGAATTTTGAATTTTGAGTTTCTGTTAATTCTGATTCTCCAAATAGCGAAGGGTCTGTTGTCGGTTGTCTGTTGTCCGTCGCCTGTCGTCCATTCACCTTCTCGCAAACAATATATTGCGCAAAAGCCATAGCCAGTTGTAAAGCACCGCTGCCTTCTTTGCCTAAAAATAATAAGGCATGACTCAGCCGGTTGTGCTGGATCATTTGTACCAATTGTTCCTTGGTTTCTTTTTGGCCGGTGATGGATTGGAATTGCATTGGATGCAAAGATAAAGAAGAGGAGATGGAAATAAATTAATCTAAAAGGTCCGGAAACCTTTTCTTTTAAAGTCTATCCAAAGTGGCGGGCCGTCATTTTCTTTTGTAGAAGCGTTAATAATTATCCATCTGCCAGTATTGTCTTTTCAAAAGGTTCCGTGCTCGTACAAGTCTCCTTCTTTTATCCCGGTAAGACCAGCAGGAGCGTAGATCCAGCTATTTTTACCCTTTATTTTTATTTTACACTTGTCTAAATATTTATTGTATTCCATATCGCAGTAATTAAGGGTATAACTACCGTCTTTGGGAATTTGAACAAAACATAACGACGTGAGGAGAGTAAATAAAAGGCTAAGAAAGAATTTAATTTATTATTTCAATTTCATCTGTGCAAAATAAGGATGTTCAGGATTTACAATTAATTCTCTCCTATAAGGATGCACCAACACATCCATATCTTCAAGTGGTATATCGCCTAACAACAATTCATTGTCTCCCGGAATTACCATGGCATCAACATTGCAACGGCGATTTTTAAAACGTACTTCAATCGGGCCAACTACATTATATTCTACCACCGTGCCATCAGCAAGCTGCCCTTTTCTTTTTTCTATTACTGATAGCTGTAGTTGCTCCTGTACCGTTTCGTTAATGCACATATAAACGCTGCCGGTGTCAACCAGCATGTTGACATGCATTTTTTTTATTTCTTCTTCACCCATGATATGCCTTCTTGCAAGTACAAGGTCATCACCATTAATTAGTTCGATTTCTGCATATATTAAACCCATTTGCATGCTATAAAGTTAATAAAAATGTTTTATGCTTTTAGGCTAAGATGGAATAATAGCAGTTTGGGTTGCATAAAATGCAAAGCGGGTACAACTTTTGTTGCACCCGCTTGTATAAATGATTTCGAACTTATAATTTACTCGTGAGTTCTTCACTCATTGGTTCTACTTTACTGGGAAAATAATTTATCAAATGCCCTTTCTCATCCAGTAAAAATTTACCAAAGTTCCATTTGATCTCCGCATCAAGCACCCCATTTTCTGCTTTACTGCACAACCATTTAAAAATAGGCGCAGTGTCATCGCCCTTTACTGAAACCTTTGCAGCCATAGGAAAAGTAACACCGTAATTCTTTTTACAGAATTCCTTTATCTCGGTGTTAGTGCCGGGTTCCTGCCCGCCAAAGTTATTGGCAGGAAAACCAATGATCACTAATTTGTCCTGGTATTTCTCATAAAGTTTTTCCAACCCTTCATATTGTGGCGTGTAACCGCATTTGGAAGCGGTGTTCACCACTAATATTTTTTTGCCTTTGTATTTTGAAAAGTCGATAGTACCCCCTTCCAGCGCTTCTACTTTAAAATCGTAAATAGATTTAGCGCTAACTGTTGCCGATGGATTAATATCGGCACTGTTCCTGCTATCCCCTTCTGCATTTTTATTTATCGGAGCAACA
>JBBRQF010000098.1:0-1812 GCA_038226715.1 Chitinophagales bacterium | reverse complement strand
TGTTAACATATGCTTGTGGCTGTGGACTGGTTTTTAACGCGGGGTTATACCAGGTATCCATATCTTGAACGGTAGAAAAATGTGGGTCTTGCGCTTTAGCGATACCAGGCGGAAGCGCTGATAATATGAACATGATCAAAATGGCTGGTATATCTCGCACCTAGCTTCAACGGTAATGTATATTTTGTATTTTAAAAACCTAATAATTAGTCGTCCCTTAAAAAGGGACGTAATCCACAATTGACGTGGTTTTGAGGATAAAAAGGGTTGAAAAAGTTTACTATAAAACTGAAATTTGTATTGAAAACCTTGCAGATTTTATGTTATCCAAACAACCATCCAAATCGCAATTAGGCTTTTACAGCACTTTTGAAGAACAGCTCAGCCACCAGCATCCGCTGTATATTTTAGCTAACAAAATCAACTGGAATACGTTTGAAGAAGCCTTTGCAAAACATTATTCGCATGAGGGGCGGCCGGCAAAATCAATCCGGTTAATGGTATCATTACTGATGTTAAAGCACATCAGAAATATCAGTGATGAGAGTGTAGTTGAACAATGGTTTGAGAATATCTACTATCAATATTTTAGCGGGGAAAAATCATATGCCTGTGCTGCTCCCTGTGAGCCAAGTGAACTGGTGCATTTCAGAAACAGGATTGGTACAGAAGGAATAGAATTAATTTTTAAAGAAAGCATCCGCATTAATGATAAAGATAGCCGTGAGCAGGATGCAACAACAGATACAACGGTACAGGAAAAAAATATTACCTATCCTACAGACAATAAACTTCATCGCAAGATCATTAAAAAATGTATTGCAATTGCGGATAAACAAGGCATAGAACTGCGCCAGCGCTACACCCGGGTGGTGAAAAAATTATTAATGGTACAACGCTTCCGGAATCATCCAAAAAATAAAGGCAAAGCAAGAAAAGCAGATAAAAGGATAAAAACCATTGCAGGCAGGCTGGTAAGGGAATTAGACCGAAAACTGGCGCCAGGCCTGCATCAGGACGTTCTTGCATTATTTAAAAAAGTATTGGCGCAAAAGAAAGCTGACAGTAATAAGATTTATTCTTTGCATGAACCGGATGTTCAGTGTATGAGCAAAGGGAAGGAACACAAAAAATATGAGTTTGGTTCAAAAGTGTCAATCATGACAACAAAAACAACCGGTGTAATCATTGGTGCACTCAACATAGAGAAAAATGTACATGACAGCAAAACTTTAGAACCCGCCCTGGCTCAGCAGCAGCGGTTAACAGGTATAATTTTAAAAAATAATTTTGTTGACCGTGGTTATCGTGGCGTAAAAGAAATTCTGGGCACAAAAATTATTATTCCTGATAGTCCTGGCAAACAGAGAACAACTTATGAAAAACAACAGTTGCGTAAAGGATTTAAAAGGAGAGCGGCTATTGAACCAGTAATCGGGCATTTAAAACGAGACCACCGGCTGAGCCGTAACTTTTACAAAGGAATTAAAGGGGATAACAACAATATCATGCTGGCGGCTGCAGCTATGAACTTTAAAAGAATGATGAACATCTACAAAAAGATATTTGCCAGCTTTTTTATGCGCATGCTACATATTATCCAAAATCTGTTGTTACCTGATTTTTTTTTACAAATAACCCTTAAAACTAGTTTTTAAGGGCAGACTAGTTACGGAAACCGGCCTTCGGCCCCAATCATTGATTCCCAGTAGCCTCCTTGACATGACGAAAATCTCACTAATCTTCTCGGCTATATTATAACCTTGAATGCAGAAACGAAGGTAGCTGCCATTATCAAACTATTACGGCCCT
>JBBRQF010000097.1:0-1914 GCA_038226715.1 Chitinophagales bacterium | reverse complement strand
TAACCATCCGCGCTGTATGCCAGGTGCAATCCATCCTGTCCATTGTCTTTAAAATAAGAAAACAGGTAAACCTTGTCATTAATTTGAGAAAACCCGATCTGCAAAAGCATAGCTGCTATTGCTGATAAAATAACTCCTTTCATATGGCGGTTTGTTAATTAGTCGACCCTTAAAAAGCATTTTTTAAGATTGGAGTAAAAATATTTTGGGCCATAGCAGATTTTGCAGCATATAGAGCATGCGCATAAAAAAGCACCAAAATGCTTCTTTGTAGATATTCATTATTCTTTTAAAGTTCATTGCTGCTGCTGCAAGCATAACATTGTTGTTATCGCCTTTAATCCCTTTGTAAAAGTTACGGCTCAATCTGTGATCCTGTTTCAGATGACCGATCTTAGGTTCTATGGCTGCTCTTCTTTTAAATCCTTGTCGTAACCTTTGTTTTTGATAGGCTGTTTTCTGTTTACCTCCTCCTTCCGGTATTATGATTTTTGTTCCCAATATTTCTTTTACCCCACGATAGCCCCTGTCAACAAAATTATTTTTCAGTGTAATACCTGTCAGCCGTTGTTGTTGTTGCAGTGCAGGCTCTAAAGTTTTAGAGTCGTGTACATTTTTTTCAATGTTGATAGCCCCGATGATTACACCCGTATTTTTTGTAGTGGTGATGGATACCTTTGAGCCAAATTCATATTTCTTATGCTCTTTTCCTTTACTGATGCATTGAGTGTGCGGCTCGTGCAAAGAATAAATCTTGTTACTGTCTGCTTTTTTCTGTACCAATACTTTTTTAAACAGTTCTATACTGTCCTGGTGCAGGCTGGGCGGCAGTTTCCGTTCTAATTCTCTTACCAGTCTGCCAGCAATGGTTTTTATTTTCTTATCGGCTTTCCTGGCCCTGCCCTTATTTTTAGGATGGTTCCTGAAGCGCTGATCCATCAATAATTTCTTCAATGTACGGGTGTAGCTTTGCCTTAAGTCAAGACCTTCTTTATCTGCAATGGCTATACATTTTTTGATAATCTTCCGGTGTAATTTATTGTCAGTCGGATAGGTAATATTTTTTTCCTGTACTGTTGTATCAGTTGTTCCATCTTGCTCCTGCCCATCCTTACCATTCACACGGATGCTTTCTTTAAAAATCAATTCTATTCCTTCAGTTCCGATACGGTTTCTAAAATGAACTAACTCGCTGGCTTCACAGGGGGCTCCGCAGGAATATGATTTCTCCCCGCTAAAATACTGATAATAGATATTTTCAAACCACTGCTCTACTACACTTTCATCACTGATGTTACGGATGTGTTTAAGCATTAATAAAGACACCATCAGGCGAATCGGTTTGGCAGGACGGCCTTCGGATGAATATAATTTTGCGAAGGCTTCTTCAAAAACATTCCAGTCAATTTTATTTGCTAAAATATACAACGGATGCTTATGACTCAGCTGTTCTTCAAAAGTGCTATAGAAGCCCATTTGCGATTTGGATGGTTGTTTAGCTAACATATAATTTGCAAGGTTTTCAATACAAATTTCTGTTTTCCGGCAATCTTTATCATCCTTTTTTATCCTCAAACACACGTCAATTGTGAATTACATGTATTTTTAAGGGGCGACTAATTACTACAGTAAAGACCTGCTGCACCACGTTTCTACTCATATTTTCAGCATTTCTTCCGACCCTTGTCCCACAACAGTGCTGCCAGCAAAAATACCGGTATCCATTCTTATACTAATTTCTTTGTAAGGTAATACTCATCAGGCCAATGACAACATCATTGGCATAGGCCTGCAGCCGTAATGTTTGCAGGGTCTTTTTTTTATCCAAGGGCAAATCGAGCACTGTTGCGGCGCCACCTTCAATCATTTTACCATTGTATTCTGCAATGCTGTTATCCAGTGTTGAAACTATTT
>JBBRQF010000096.1:0-1938 GCA_038226715.1 Chitinophagales bacterium | reverse complement strand
TCACAACTGTTGGTATTTGCGCCGCTGTCGTCAGGTAAGCTGGGCAGGCGGGTAGCAAAGCGTACCAATGACTAGTGCATAGGAAATCCTTTGTTGGTACGCCACGCCCATTGCTATGCTGCATACCAACAACAGCATCAGGTATAAAAAAATTAGTACTGTTTTTAACCAACTTATTAGCAGTTAATCTTATTTCGTATACCCCTTCCCATTACAGGCACCGCAGGTATGCGAGCTGCTCAGTTTTTTACCATTGAATACGTTGAATATTTTTCCGGTGCCGTCACATTCATAACACCATTTTACGGTTATGGGTTTTGAAGATGTAGTATTGGTATTACCGGTTGGGGCATTGGCCGCAGCCTCGTCACGTATTTCCTGTTGCCTGCGTTCTCTTCTTGCATCATCACTGGCTTTTTCGGAATAGCCTTTTTGTGCAAGGTCGCGGCCATAAGCCGCGCCGCTATAACCCTGTTCTATAGCTTTGTTAAAGGCAATGTACGAATTGGAGAATTCTCTACGGATATAATAAGTCCAGCCAATGAGGTTACTGGCTTCTGCGTATCCAAGTGCAGATGCTTTTTGATACCAGTATAATGCCCGTTCTTCATTCACCCTGTCTTTATTATAAAAGCCACCCAGTTTTATCATAGCACGGGGGTCGTAATTTATTTCTGCGGCAATTTTAAATAATGTAAATGCTGCAGTATCCTTACCAGCGTCTACAGCAGCCAATCCTCTTTCGTAAGGTATATCGGCAGCAGTGATATAATTGTCTACCATTTCAACAGCGGGGAGATAACCTTTATCTGCCGCTTTTTTAAACCAGGGCAAGGCCTGTTTACGCATACCAGCATCCGGTGAAAATAAATAGGTTTTTCCTATGTAATAATACATGGAATCTGCGCCCAGTTCTGCAGCTTTTGTATAATAGAAGATAGCAGAATCGATCTTTGGCGGAAGCGGGCTATCAGCGTACGACCATCCGCCATAGGTAACCAGGCCTTTTTCATATAAAGCGCCTAATTTTATCAGTGCAGGAATATAACCTGCAGCAATAGCTTTTCTAAAATATGTAAAAGTAGAATCGTATTTCGTATCCATGTAGCGTTGCCTGTTATAAAAAACAGCTAAACCGCAGTAGCCTGCCGGGCTGCCGGCATCGGCGGCCATTTTATAGTACCTGTAACTGGCATCAAGATTTGAAAACCTACGATGATCTTCTCCCTCATAAATTCCCGTCCAATAAAAATCGGCCAGTTTAAGCATAGCTTCCACATTACCTTTTTCTGCTTCTTTTTCGGGCCTTTTAAGCCTTTTATTTATATCCTTTATTTCCTTATGCTCTTCTTTATAAGATTGTGCCTTGGAAATAAAAGATACCAATATAAAAACTGCAGCAAAAACAACTGTCTTCATAGCGTTAAGTTATTAACTAAAAGTAATCTTACTAATTTGATTATGCATACCCGCCGTTGGGTATTTTTATTTCGGTATGGTAGTTGGCCTTGTTAAATACACGAAAATTGATATCATGATATAAGCTTTGTTATGGCACTACAAATTTAGTATTTCGCCTTCTTGTTGTCTTCTCTCTTAACATATTTGTAGCCCGCGTAAATACCAATACAACAGGATTGAATAAAAAGAACAGGGCCGAAATTTTTCCAGTATAAACTGAATATCTTACCAACCCATCTGAATGCGGTTGTACTGCCCGTGTATTGATGAGAATCAAAAGATTCATCGAAGGTTTTTTTTACATCTACAAATGGCATTTCTCCAATCACCCAATGTAATGCATTGGATAGTAATGCAGCGCCAACAACAGCAGCCAGCATGTAGAACAGGTTAAATTCCCCTCTTTCAATTACCACAAAAAGAATGGCAATGCTTAATGTTAAAGGAAACGAGATCACTAAAAAATCGAGTATTTCC
>JBBRQF010000095.1:0-2039 GCA_038226715.1 Chitinophagales bacterium | reverse complement strand
ACTTTAAATAGAGATTCTTGGCAGCCGGTGCTACTAAAGGGCACAGGAACATTGAAGCAAAAAATCAGCAAACTTAGACTGGGTAGAACACAGGTCAATGATCAGTACCTTGCTCAGTTGGAGGAGTGGTTTTTATTGTCAAATCCTCGTTTTCGGTTTAATCCGGATTATCAGGCAGACTTTGCAAAATTTCTTCGAAAGCATTCAGGAGGAAAAAACCTAGACAACCAAGGGTCGTGGTTCTATTATCCTTGGCTGAGCCAAGTTGTCCATGTATTGCCGGACAAAATGTATCAGGATCTACGAACAGGCCGTAATCGATACTTAATTACTGCTAAAGAACAGTCTAAATTTTATAATAGCACAATCGGTATATTAGGCATGAGTGTCGGTAGTCATGTTGCGTTGACTATAGTAATGACTGGCGGTGCTGCCCGTATAAAGTTGGCAGATCCAGATATAATTTCGGGCTCCAATTTGAATCGCATTCGGACCGGCGTTAATAGTGTGGGTCTTAGCAAAACCATTGCAGTAGCTCGCCAAATATATGAAATTAATCCTTATGCCGTTGTGGAAATTTTTCCCGAGGGGTTGCAAGAAAAAAATATGTCTAATTTTTTATCGGGATTGGATTTATTGGTCGAAGAAATGGACAATCCTTATTTTAAATTAAAAGTCAGAGAAATGGCAAAGCCTAAAGGAATTCCGATTATTATGGCGGCTGATAATGGGGACGGAATAATTGTAGATGTGGAGCGCTATGATTTGAATAAGAAACTTCCTATATTACACGGTATCACTGGTAAAATGACGGCTGAACACTTAAAACATGTTGAACCCGAGGACTTGCCCGGAGTGATGGCTCGTATTGCCGGAGCCCATTTGTCCACCGAAAGAATGCTGGAATCAGTTATGGAAGTTGGCAAGTCAATATATTCCTGGCCTCAGTTAGGCAATGCGGCCACGATGTGTGGATCTGTATTGACTTTCTTGGCAAGAGAAATAATTAATGGTGCGAAAATCCCGTCCGGCAGAACAAACTTTACTGTAGAGGAGGCTTTTCTGCCCCCCACCAAAGCACAATTGAAAAAACGACAGCAAATATTGAAAATGATGGGAATAAGATAGCATGGCAATTCATTTGAATGTGGCTGGCTGCTATATTGCTAATAACGGTAAGTTTTTAATGCTCAAGAGGGCAAATGGTAAATCGGAAAGCGGTATGCGTGGTTTGCTTCTGCTGAAGTTGCAAGTCAAAGTAATTTTATGAATGGCGTGCAAGAATTATTAGATATTGTGAGTGCAAAATAAATGACTGTTAACTCGAAACTATTCTTGGGCTGTTGGTGTCACACCAATACCCTTTTTACTTTACTCCATTTTGTTGTATAATAAATACAGTTAATAGTGCCTCTGAACCAAAAACAATAACAAAACCTTTTGAACATAGAAGAGATAATTTCATACGCTTTGCCTGCTCCTTCAGGAGATAACACTCAGCCTTGGCGGTTTCGGATTAGACGTGATAGCATTTCTATATACAATGAACCATTGGCCGACCAATCGCTTTATAATTTTGAGCAAGGGGCGGCTTATGTATCACAGGGAGCACTGATAGAAAATATTAGTATTGCTGCTTCTCATCAAGGTGCATTGGCAAAAGTCACCTTGTTTCCTAACTCTGGGGAACAAAATCTGGTAGCCGTTATAGATTTTGAAGAAACAGATCAGCCGGCTGACCCTTTGTACACATTTATCCCACTGCGGCATACTAATCGCAAGCCCTACGATAGCAAGGCTCTTTCCCCGGAAGAGATTACCCAGCTTAATAATATAACAGGTAATAATCCGGCGTTTAGATTTGTTGTGGATCCATCCGAAATAAAAAAACTGGCCTATGCTGCCAGTAGAAATGAACAGCTGGTTTTGGGTAATGAATTCCTCCATAAGTTTCTGTTTGATCATGTCAGATGGAATGAGGCGCATCTTAGTAAACATAAAAATGGTTTATATTTGAAAACATTAGAGATGAATGGGTT
>JBBRQF010000094.1:0-2048 GCA_038226715.1 Chitinophagales bacterium | reverse complement strand
CTTACTAACCATCATCCATGATAAGAAGGATTGAAACTAAACACAGTTGCGGCTAACCGTGATGGTAGGATAACTTACTAACCATCATCCATGATAAGAAGGATTGAAACAAAAGACTGGTGGCGGTGGAATGAGTTTCTTAAATAGTGTTTGCAAGAAAACTATAAATTGATTACTGACAAAGGTTTTCATTCGCAAATGCATTCTTGAATAGTTATCAACGCGATGTGAATTTACAGGGCTTGGGTTAGTTTTTTGCTTATTATTCGGCATAAATTTTTAACATGCGCCAACGTTTTGAACAACAAATAAATTTAAGGACAGTAGCTATTTCAGCTGTAAAATTTCCATTGAAGAGCCGTGATGAGTTGCCACCGGTGCTGATGGCTTTACAATACATTTTTGTTACCCCGGAATTAAATAAAAAAGTTTTTGAGCTGCTGGAAAAAAAGATATGCAGTGATAAAAAAAAGACAGGCAGAAAAGGAATGGATCTCTGGCACATGCTGGTACTGGCAGTCGTGCGCCATGCCCTTGGTACTAACTGGGATCGCCTGGAATATTTAGCTAACTACGATCTGTTATTAAGGTCAGTAATGGGCGTACATGCCAGCGCCTTTATAGAAGATGAAAAGATTGAATTCAATTACCAAACTATATTAGATAATGTAAGCTTGATTGATGAAGATTTACTACAGCAAATCAATCTGCTGGTGGTAGATGCAGGGCATAAACTTCTTAAAAAAAAAGAAGGTGAGGCCTTGAAGCTAAAGACTGATAGTTATGCGCTGGAAACGAATGTACATTTTCCTACCGACCTTAATCTGCTGTGGGACAGCGTTCGTAAATGTTTGGACATGATTGAAACTTTACAGAAGATTTCTACATCTTCTTTGAAAGGTTGGAGAAAAATAAAAAATATCCGCAAGGTGCTTAAAAGCCAATTCCGCGCTACTTCACAAAAAATATTTCGGGGGAGAGATGAACAGCAAAAGAAATTATTTGTAAAACAATACCTGCGGCAGGCAAGGATACTGGAAGCCAAAGCAGAAGAAGTGATAAAAAATCCACCGGTAGTGATGGACAAGGAAGTTCTGGTAGAAGCGATCATCAAACAACTGGAAAAATACAGAAATTATGTAACAAAGTTTACAGATCAGATAGAGCGCCGGTTACTAAAGGGAGAAACAATACCTGCGGAAGAAAAAATATTTTCAATATTTGAAGAACACACTGAATGGTTAACTAAAGGCAAGCTTAACAAAAAGGTAGAACTTGGCCACCTGCTGCTCATAACCACGGATCAATACCAGTTTATAGTGGATTATAAGGTGCTTGAAAAGCAAAGAGATGCGGCTCAGGTAAGGGGTTTGTATGAGCGGCTCACCAGGCATTATCCTGATGACAATATTAAGAGCCATAGTTTTGATAAAGGTTTTTGGAGTAAAGATAATTTTGACATACTCGGGCAGGCAGCTATAGAACAAGTGGTGCTTCCCAAAAAAGGGCGACATACAAAAGATGATAAAGAACGTGAAAGCGCCCCTGAATTTAAAAAGCTTCGCAAGGCACACAGTGCAGTAGAGAGCAATATCAACATGCTGGAACATCATGGCCTCAACAGGTGTATGGATAAAGGACTACATGGTTATAAAAGATGTGCCGGCTTAAGTGTGCTTGCCTACAATCTGCACACACTTGGCAATGCACTTAAAGCAAAGACAAAAGCCGAAGAAGCAAGAAGAGAAAAGCGAAGGTTGAAGTCAGCATCCTAATAGATAAAAAGAGTTATATATATATATAACGGGGATACATACGCGAAGTAAGAAGAAAAAACAATGGCAAATACAGATTATCAGTACTATGACTGTGGTATTTTTATAAAATTCCTCTGGTGGTCATAAAATCCTGATGTTGCCCTAACAAAAATCTATCACCGAAGAAAAAATGCGGTGTTTTCTTGCAGACACTATTTACTCATGAATTTTACTGGAAGTTTGCTTGCAACTGTTGCTTCTTATCTTATACATTATATTCGATTCATTATT
>JBBRQF010000093.1:0-2056 GCA_038226715.1 Chitinophagales bacterium | reverse complement strand
CATTCACTGGCATGATAACGCCTGCTATAAATGCGCCAAACAAGGCATGGATTCCAATTACTTCGGTAAGAAGGTAGGATAGTATCATAATAAGAAGTAAAACAGCCATAACATGCATTCTTAAAGTTTGACCTGAACCATATGAATTGCCAAGCTTTTTAAGGAATGTCCCTACTATTTAATCATCAGTAATATATAAATCCCGGCCAATAAAATATTAAATAGGGCCTGCTGATTAATGGTCAAAGTTATACTGAATAGGAGTTTTGCTTAGATTGCATTAACAAAAGTGCAAGGAAAAATGGCAAAAGCTCAAAAAACCCGTGCATCCAAAGTCCCTTATGTCAGTCCGAACCAATTAGAATTCGTGGGCTTTGAATCACCATTTACAAAAAACTTAGACCCTTGCAATCGCTGGGTAAAATTAGCCAAACAAATTCCCTGGGATAAGATTTCCAATGTGTACCAGAAGCAATTAAACAATTCTATTACCGGTGCCGGCGGTATCAATCCAAGAGTAGCGATAGGCTCCATCTTCATTAAACACATATGCGACCTGAGTGATCGGGAAACGGTGCAGCAGATACAGGAAAATGTTTATATGCAGTATTTTATTGGCTATTCCAGTTTTAGCTATGATCCTGTTTTTGATGCCTCTTTATTTGTTGATTTACGTAAACGTTTTGGTGCAGACCAGATAAATACTATCAATGAATTAATAATGGGATTGGTTAGCGCAGACACAAAACAAACTGATACAAAACAAGCTGATCCTCCACCAGGCAATTTCGCCTGTAAAAAGGACGATACAGACCCATCAAAAAATCAAGATCAATTAACAGTACAAGCCATTGAGAAAACCTCAGTTGAATTACCTGAAAATAAAGGTGATTTGATAGTAGACGCAACCGCCTGTCCGCAAGACATCAGTTATCCAACAGATTTGAATTTATTGAATGATGCCAGGGAGCAATCGGAAAAATTGATAGACATTTTATATGCTATGTCAAAGCCGGGCTATGAGCAATTGTTGAAGCCCCGTACTTACCGTGAAATCGCAAGAAAAGAATACCTGAAGGTTGCCCAAAAGAAGCATAAAACCAAAAAGGAAATCAGGCATGCATTGCGCAAACAACTCAGTTATCTTAACCGTAATATCAAATACATACAGGAGTTATTAAAGAACACAGACAAGATACCGCTGAACAAAAAACAGTACAAGTATTTACTGGTAGTACAAACCTTGTACGAGCAGCAAAAATGGATGTACGATAACAGAACCCACAGTATCGAACACCGTATTGTAAGTATACATCAGCCCCATGTACGGCCAATAGTAAGAGGCAAAACAAACGCCTATGTTGAGTTTGGAGCCCAAATACAAATGAGCATAATGAACGGCATTACTTTTCTGGAAGATCTGTCGTGGGATGCCTTTAATGAAGGTACCAGATTAATCAGCACAGTAGAAAATTATAAAAGAAGATTTGGCTACTATCCGAAAAAAGTATTTGCAGATAAAATATATTGCAATCGGGATAACCGGGCTAAATTAAAAACACTCAAAATAGACCTGGTTGCCAAACCGTTAGGTCGGCCTTCACTGGCAGTGGACAATCACATAAGGCCAGGGGATCGCAATCCGATTGAGGGCAAGTTCGGGCAGGCAAAAACAGCTTACGGTATGAATAGAATCAAAGCCCGGCTTAATGATACCAGTGAATCCTGGATAGCCTCCATCGTATTGGTGCTTAACCTGATTAAATTAATCGGGAGGGCATCCCTGTCCCAAATTGTTAAAATATTTAAAAAGCTCGGTGAAGAAGAAAAGTATATTTTATTGGTCTTAAAAGGCAAAAAATCAAAAACGCTCTTTTGGGCGACTTAAACAGCAGGCCCTACTTATATATTAATAAAAAGACTGTAAACGCCTCGAAATTACATATTACGGACTTTTCCCTAATGTCTGTTTGTAACGTCAGATCACTAATTATGATCAAAATATTGCCCTCACTGAAGCCCGCCCAATATTGATAAGTTTAGCAGTTCCTGGTTT
>JBBRQF010000092.1:0-2090 GCA_038226715.1 Chitinophagales bacterium | reverse complement strand
GGTTTGTGACCCCACAAACCTGAATTAACAGCGATAATTTGATAGAAAATCAATTTGCTCTTGCCTTATACGAAGAGTTGTAGTTGTAACGAATTTTTTAAAGATAATTACTACTGGGACATTTATTATCGACAATCTGTTTCGGTCGGTGGGGACACCAACCGATAAGAAAGTCTGTACTTAAAACAGTTGGTGGAAGCACTGCTTTTGAAAACGTTGGGCAGAACACCGCTTTTATGAGCAACTTTAATGAAGACACAAAACTAAATTCCTTTGCACAAAATCCCCTTTTAAAAACCGCCTTGCAGGTGTTGGTGGCAGAACAGTACCAGATTCCGCTCACAACCGTTGCCAATAGTTATACAAGCCTAAATACAGTTGGAGACCTTGCAACCTTTATCGGCAAAAATGCAAGTGCCAAAGCGTTGGTTCAAATCAAATAAAAAATATTCCCTTTGAAAGTCCGGTCCGTTTTCTGTTGAGGGAAACGGATTTTTATTTAATTGAATGAGAAGAAAGCAATGCAGTTATTATTGCGTTGCATGGCATTACAAATGAGAATGAATATTTACGCAATGTGCGGCAAGGGCCGGGACATTGCTGCGGAGTGATACGCTATGTTCAGGCTTTATTATCATTCAGAAATATTATCATTAAATATCCTGCTAAACCGCTCCTCCAAAATTGCTTTATACGACTCTTTAAATTCATTGTTCAGGAAACTGTTGTCTATTTGTTTCATCCAAAGTAGTTTGCTTTTTTCCATTTTTTTAAAAATGTTACCCCGCTGTTTTTCATCCAGTTTCACCGTATTAAAAGCTGCAATAAAATCTTCTTTTTTAATTTTCTTCTTCTTTCCGTTTAAGGTTAACGCAAGGTCTTCATCATCCTTCGGGTTGACGAGTGCAGTTGCTACCAGGTCGTAAGCAGCCGACAGTACCATACCCAACCCCGGTTGCTGTATAAGCGAAAAGTTTTTTAAGTGCATATCTGCATTGCCTGTTAGAAAAGAAAACAGCAGCACTTCAAAAAAGTTCACGATATCCAAACCCGGTGTTGCAGAATACTTTTGTATAGCCTTGGCTATTTGCTCGTAACTGCCACGGTATTTATCTTCTGTTAGTCTTTCAGTGAGCTGGCACATATCTTCCATGTGTAACTTTTCCTTTTTTACACGATCTATTCTTTTGGTTATATAAGCCAGATTGCCAGATGATAACCTGATCAAACTATGCGGCACTACTTTAATTTTTGCAACACTTGCCAAATGCATGGTTAGATCTTCCACCTCAGGCAAATGAGGATAATTGGCTGTTGGCGGTTTTAAAATATACCCACTCCATAAGCCTACAATGGTAAATTTCTTTGCAGCCTGTGCATCACCGGCTTTGGCAAGGTGAAGCGAAAGTTTTGGCTGTACACCCGTTACGGTAGTATGTGTTTTAATAACTTCCGCTGCCAGGCCCTCTAATTGTTCTTCACAATATGGCAAAACAGGAGGCACCTGCTCACCAAACATTTTTTTACTGCACGCTGCATGAAAATCTATCTCTCCCTCAGCCAGTGGCTTATAACAGTATAAACATTTTTCTCTCATTGCCCTTCGTTATTTACAGGGTGAACACTAACAGCACCTATGCAATCTTTACAACATGCCAGCAACAGTTCCATCCTGTCTCGTGGGTTTATTTTCCAGTTCTTCTCGGCTATATCCAATAACCATCCTTCGGGTATTAGTCCATCAAAAAAGGGAAACAACACTTTATCATGAAATGCAGTTGTTTGTATGGGCAGTGTAAGACTTACAGCCTGTGGCGATGCCAATTGCAAATACGCTTTGTCATACTCAAAATGATAACCATTCTCATCTTGTGTAAGCCAACCGGCTGTTGTATCGTGCATTATTATTGCTGCCTTTAGCATGGTTATATTTCAGATTGTTTTAATTGTACAGGGCCTACCTCGCAACCAAATAATTGCAGCACCTGGTTCACCTTATCCAATCGCAACGTTTCTTTACCCTGTTCAAGCTCCCTCACAAATCGTAAACCAACACCTGCCTTCTCAGCCAGTTCGGGTTGCGTAAGCTT
>JBBRQF010000091.1:0-2114 GCA_038226715.1 Chitinophagales bacterium | reverse complement strand
GTATATATTTTAACCGCTGCTTTTATTGGTTTATATGATAAGCACTATAAAACATCGCGAACCGTTTTATCGGTAGCTTTTGCGATGGTTTGTATTTTGGCAGCATACTCTCTGTTGCCCGAAACACTCCGCTTTTCAAGAGGGGTAATGCTTTGGGGAGGGATGTTGGGAGGCGGCATGATCATTTGGCTACGTCAATCCGCATTTTTCAATCAGCGTTCTTTCTTTAATTACGAATGGGAGCGGTCAGGGCAAACGGTTGTGGTAGGCAGCGAAAAAGAATACGCAGAGATACTATTGATTTTAAAAAAATCCATGATGGAAGAAACGCTGCTGGGCAGGGTGGCGCCGGTTAATGTAGAACATACCGCTATAGGTCATGTGGCTGAACTTACTGCACTTAAAAAAATGGTCGCTTTCTCGGAAATTATTTTTTGTGAGGGAACGATTTCATTATCCGAAATCATCAAAATCATTCAAAAATTTTCTTCTGATAACCTGCGTATATTGTTTCATCTATCCGGCAGTAAAAGTATTGTTGGGAGCTACACGCCTGCTTCTGCGGGTAAGATCGTTGGACCATTTACAGCGTACCGCATTGCACAACCTCACCAGCAAAGAATGAAAAGAATACTAGATGCGGTATTGTCATTGTTGTTACTTATTACCGCACCCATTCATCTCTTGCTGCACATGAAAGGAGTCCGTTTGCTGCGCAATGCCTGGCAGGTACTGATGGGCCATAAAACATGGGTGGGATATGCTACTGCCGGCGGGGAACTTCCCCCCATTAAAAAAAGTATTCTGGCACATGTAACCGCTAACGGTTTGTTAACTGAGGCGTTATTGGAAAAATCCGACAGGCACTATGCCAAGAATTATGACTGGTGGCAGGATGCGTTGATCGTTTTGCGACAGTACAGTAGATTGGCTTAGCAATTGCATCTCTACCCCTGTATTAACCCTGTTATTATTAAGGCATTTGCGTTAGCTTCGTATATTCTAAAATGAGCTTCTAACGATGGCGATTCTTGATATCAAGCTGCCTAATACAATTTTAAAAGCCCTGCGGCTTCCGCAAAATAATCCCCGCAGACAACAGATTAGTGTGCTTAAGAAACTGCTTCGTAAAGCCCGGTTTACCGAATTTGGCCAGCAATATCTATTTGATGAAATACTCTTAAGCAAACATCCCGGCAAAAAATTTCAGGAACTGGTTCCCACCTTTAACTATAATAAAATATACAACGAATGGTGGCATAAAACACTGGAAGGAAAATCTGATATCTGCTGGCCGGGAAAAATAAAATACTATGCACTGAGTAGCGGCACAAGCGAATCGGCAAGCAAATACATTCCCATTACCAATGACCTGTTACGTGGCAATAAGATTGCTATGATTAAACAGTTGCTTAGCCTCCGCACCTATGAAGATATTCCGTACAGTTCTATCAGTAAGGGCTGGCTTACATTGGGTGGCAGTACCGACCTGCAGAAAGAAGCGGGCTATTATGCAGGCGACCTGAGCGGTATTACCGTAAAGAAAGCACCCTTCTGGTTCCAGCCATTTTATAAGCCCGGAAAAAAAATATCTAAAGAAAAAGACTGGAATAAAAAATTAGAGGAGATAGTTGAAAAAGCGCCCGAGTGGGATATCGGTTTTTTAGTGGGCGTACCGGCCTGGATACAAATGTGCATGGAAATGGTGATAGCCCGCTATAAACTAAATAATATTCACGAGATGTGGCCCAACCTTGCCTTCTTTGTGCATGGCGGCGTAAGCTTTGAACCCTATAAAAAAGGATTTGAAAAACTGCTCGGTAAGCCCATTACCTATATTGAAACGTATCTGGCAAGCGAAGGTTTTATTGCTTACCAGGAAAGACAGCATACAGAAGGGATGCGGCTGGTAACGGGCGAACATATTTTTATGGAGTTCGTTCCTTTTGATGAAAATAATTTTGACGCCGACGGTGAAATGGTTGATAATCCTGAAGCGTTGATGATACATGAAATAGAAGAGGGAAAAGATTATGCGCTGCTCATCAGCACTGCCGCCGGAACCTGGCGCTACCTGATTGGAGATACGTTGCGGTTTGTTGACAAGGATAAAT
>JBBRQF010000090.1:0-2177 GCA_038226715.1 Chitinophagales bacterium | reverse complement strand
TTTATACTGGGTTGAGATCGGTGACCTGAATGGTAATCGTATCACCATGTGTAGAGTGGTAATTCAATAAGAGATAACTAAACAGTTATACAAATCCTCCCCGGTTAACGGGGAGGATTTTTGTATGGATTATAAGTCATAGGCCAGTTTTAAATTCGTTGTTAGTTAGCACCTAATTTGCAATACCTTCATAAATAAAATTTGAAAAATGCCTCCAGGTGAATATTACAAACAAAGGGTTGAATCATTACAGATTGATTTGAAATTGCTTTTCAAAAAAAAGACAAGGCTTGCATGGTTACGTTTTGCTGCTATAAGCGGTATCGCTTTAGGCTGGTATTTGCTTATCTCTTTTGGGCTTTTGTATGTAATTATTAGCGGGATTTTACTTTTGGCGCTGTTTACCAGGCTGGTATTTGCGGATATAAAAAACAAGTTATCGATTGCTCATTATACGCATCTTATCAGCATTAATGAAGATGAGTTAAATGCATTATCGTTTAACTATTATCATTTTGACGAAGGGAAAGCACATACACAAAAGGACCATTTTTATGCAAATGACCTTGATATCTTTGGTCATGCATCACTATATCAATTTCTTAACAGAACCAGTTCAGAAATGGGTGGCAATGCACTGGCAAGTTGGCTATTACATCCGGCATCACCGCAAATTATTGCAGAAAGACAACTTGCCATTAAAGAGCTGGCAACGCAAACAAACTGGCGCCAGGAATTGCAAGCTTTTGGGGCAGCAAAAAAAATAAAAAAAGAAACGCAAACCCGTTTGCAAAACTGGTTTGCTGAGGATAATAGTTTTATAGATAAAAAATTATGGTTAATAATAAGGTACCTGGTACCAGTGCTGCTGCTTGCTGTAATTCTGCTAAATATAACAGACGTACTCAGTAATTATTTCAGAAATTATTGTTTACTGGTTTCTGCTGCTTTTGCATTTTATGTGAGTAAGAAAGTAACTCCTTTGCATCAGCAGGTTTCAAAAATGGCAGACGAACTGGATGTACTATCAGACAGTATTCAACTAATTGAAGAAACAAAGTTTGGGTCAACTTATTTACAGGCTTTACAAAAGGAGTTTAAACAAGATCATGGGATAGCATCAGCAAAACTCAAGCAACTTAAGAAAATATTAGAACGGCTTGATCTACGCTTTAATTTTGTGGTGTTTATACCACTGGATATATTATTACAATGGGATCTGCAACAGGTGATCGCTTTGGAGAAATGGAAAAGACAAAACCAAAAAAATGTGATCGCCTGGTTTGATACCTTGGGAGAATTTGAAGCAATAAACAGTTTAGGAACTTTAGCTTTTAATCAACCGGGCTGGTGCTTTCCGGTTCTGAAAGCGCAACATTTTTTTCTGTCAGGAAATGAGATCGGGCATCCGTTAATTGATCCGGGTAAGTGTGTAAATAATTTCATTAAAATTGATCATGCGGGCGAAATAATGCTGGTTACAGGCAGTAATATGGCGGGCAAAAGTACATATCTCAGGAGTATAGGTGTTAATGTTGTTTTAGCTATGGCCGGAGCGCCGGTATGCGCTAAAAGCTTTTGTTTATCACCGCTACAAATTATGAGCAGCATGCGTATTGCAGATAATTTAGAGGAAAGTACATCGACTTTTTACGCTGAGTTGAAGAAACTAAAAACAATCATTGATAAAGTGAACAATAACGAAAAAGTATTCATTTTACTGGATGAGATTTTAAGAGGTACGAATTCGTTAGACCGTCACACAGGTTCTGAGGCCTTAATAAAACAGTTGATAAAACGAAAGGCTGCCTGTGTAATTGCAACGCACGATGTTGAACTGGCAAAAATGAAGGAGCAATACCCAAATAATATTTTAAACTACCATTTTGATGTGCAGGTAAGCAAAGATGAACTGTATTTCGATTACCTGCTAAAGGATGGGGTATGTACCAGCTTAAATGCTTCTATATTAATGAGGAAAATCGGAATAGAATTATAATAAAAAAGTAAAGTGAAGTTAAAAAGTTTAGCTTAGTTTTTATCTGGCTCTTCAATTTAAGAAGATAAATTTAAAATCTACTGGTAGACCAGATCATCTTCATGCCTGGCTTTTTTATGCTAGCGTCATCTTCTTCTGTAATGAAAATTTTTGTAGGTTTAAATTGAGATACAGCTTC
>JBBRQF010000089.1:0-2242 GCA_038226715.1 Chitinophagales bacterium | reverse complement strand
TATACAGCTATTTAAAAAGAGGGACAAGCCCGGTAACCATTTTACAATATCTCGCAAAATTTGTATTTGGCAAAGATGCTATAACAGATACAACCATGTTGAGCATTACTGGCTTATTGGTTCATTTTTTGATCGCCATGTCCTGGGCCGTATTGTTTTTTATATTGTACCCAAGATTGGGTTTTATGCGGATAAATAAAATAGGCACCGGTATTGTGTATGGACTTTTTGTATGGATCATGATGAATATCGTGTTCTTACCATTATGGAGCCATAAGCCCTTTGTTTTTAATGCTGAATCGTCAACCATCAATGCAGTGATCTTAATACTGGCTATTGGTATGCCCCTGGCTTTTATAGCAAACGGGTATTATTCCAAAAAAGAAAACCAGGTTTATAAATCATGGTAAGTATTAAAACATTCAGGCAGTTGGCAAATTCTTTTCCGGAAGTGCAGGAACTGCCGCATTTTGAAAAGGCTTCTTTCAGGGTGAATAAAAAGATATTTGCTACACTTGCAGAGAACAATTGCATTGCCATGTTAACACTTTCACTGATAGACCAATCTGTGTTTTGTTCTTTTGATACGACAGTCATCTACCCGGTCCCCGGTGCATGGGGAGCAAAGGGATGTACTTATATTAATTTGAAAAAGATAAAGAAAGCGATGCTGAAAGATGCACTGGGCTGTGCTTATAACAACATCAGCACAAAGAAGAAATAGAATTCCGTTTGACCTCACCCCAACCCTCTCCATCCTTTGACAAGCTCAGTAGAGAGGGCTTTAAAATCTCATATTATACCAATCAGGCATTAAATTTTCCTTGTCATTTCGATGAAGGAGAAATCTATTACTGAAACTTAAATTACCTAAAGCTGCTTACATAAGATATCTCCTATCGTCGATATGACAAGTTCTATTGGGTAGCTTTAAAGTCTAATTGGATTACCAGGCAATCGTCCTTTTATATTATTTACTAAACGTAAAATTCATGGTACTCCTTTATTCACTCTCAATACCCATGGCAGCCATTTTCATTTTTTTGGTTGTTTCGGGGCCGAAATATTTTTCGATCCGGTGCTCAACAAAATAAATTACAGGCGTTAATAAAATAGCCATGGTAAATTTATAGGTGTAGTTAATGAGACAAATGGCAAAAACAAGTTGCCAGCTCCAGCCCTGTCCTATTTTGAAGGCAATAAATAAAACAATAAAACTATCTACCAGTTGCGATATCAGTGTTGAGCCTGTTGCCCTTAACCATATTTTTTTTTCGCCTGTGATCTTCTTGATGCGGTGAAAAACCGTTACATCCACGATCTGGCTTACCAAAAAAGCAGTAAGGCTTCCAAAGATGATCCACATGCCCTGGCCAAAAATGCCGTTAAAAGCTTTCGACATATCCGGTACGCCGTTTTTTACACCGGTACCAAACCAAAAATCGGCTCCGGGAACGCCCATGGCCATATAGAACATTAGAAAAGCATAAGCGATCAATCCAACAGCAATGAAAGAAATGCGCCGCACTGCTTTGGGGCCGTAATATTCATTCACAATATCCGTCATAATAAACTCCAGCGGCCACAACAAAACACCGCAGGTAAGACTTAAGCCCAGTCCCGATTCGCCAAACAAAGTGAAACTCAACGGATGCTGGCCAAAAAGTTTTTCCAACGAAAATATTTTAGTACCGATACATTCTGCAATGAGTGCATTGGCAACAAAAAAAGCAGTAAAGATGACAAACAATTTAGTTGGCCTGTCTTTAAGAATGTTATTTATCATCTTAATTATTTAAAAATGAAATGGAAGTAAACCTGGCAGCAAAAAATGATGATGTTAAAGATAATTATCCAGCGGGGAATTTTAATGCCTGTCTTGAAAGAATAAAAAATAAAAGTTAACAGTAAAAAAAGTGTGTTAACGACGATAGCACTGTAACCCAGGATCACCAATGTGTTCTCCATCCAGGGCAATGGTAAAACCTGGCTGCTGTCTTTGCCGTTTTGATGATGCATTTCTATATACCAGAAAACAACAGATGCTAAAAAACAAAAGTTACAAAAAACGGTTATTTTGGAAAAGAAGCGCATGGGTGGTTAATTGGTTAATCCGTTAATTGGTTAATTAGTTAATTGGTTCTGCTAACTTTGGCAGCCCGAATTTAATTCCTAATTCCTAATTCCTAATTCCTAATTCCTAATTCCTAATTCCTAATTCCTAATTCCTAATTCCTAATTC
>JBBRQF010000088.1:0-2340 GCA_038226715.1 Chitinophagales bacterium | reverse complement strand
TAAATCTTTCTATACAGATCTTCCAACACATCTTCTCTGCGTGGGCTGTTGTAATTATAGTTGTTGATGGTTGCCCAGTCACTGCTGCTCAATGCACGTCTATCACCTGTGTAGCTGCCACTTTCTTCCTGCCAGCGGTAGTTGTTGCTAAAAGTTCGGTAACTGATAGTGCGGTTTGTTTTTATATCCCTAATGTTCATTTCCATGGCAGCACTGGCATCAAAACTTTGGCGGCTAAGGTTCAGTGTAGCATAAACAGTTTTATACATTGGCTTGCCGGATGTGTCTCTTCCATCCTGAACATTGGCACTTACCTGCCGCTGGTAATTGTAAGTGATGGGATATGGTACATTCATATCACGCAGTCTTAAATCTACCACCCAGTCAGGCTTAACATTTTCTCTGCGTGCATCCCAGTCTGTAAAAAACCTTGCTGCATAACGGTTATAGCCGTTGTTGTTTTGTAATTCCCTCACAAGGCTTTCCTGAAAATACTGATTGCTATAATTGTAACCGGTATTGCCCCAGCCGCTATTAAAAAAGTAAGAGTTGTCTTCTACTTTGTTGATGACCACATTTACAATTGCATTTTCGTAAGCCTCCTGCATTTTTGTTTTGCTGTCTTTAAATGCAGGTACATATTTATCAGTACGCTTAAATAAAGTATATGCCCGCTTTGCGTCATCCCTGTTTTGTTTTGCTAAATAACTTTCTGCAGCACTGTATGTAGCTTCTGCTGCTGCTTGTTTTGTCTCCAGCAATTCAGTGCCGTAATATTGTGGGTTGACAATCTTAAAAGCTGCCGTATTGTTTAAAATAGCGTTGTAAGCATTTTGCAACTGCTCATATTCTTTAATGAGCATATCAAAACGGTTAATGTCGTTGCTGCTTTTGTAGCTTTTTATTTTTGCAAGATGGTCCAGTTTTAAATTGCTGTATAAAACGGGAATTGCTGACAGTGCATCGCCATCATTTTTATCTTTTGCAAGTTTCTTTACTGCATCCTGCAAAGCTCTATCTGTATCTGCTCTTTGTAAGTAATTTTTACTGCTGCCGCAGGATGATAAAATAACAATGGCAATGAGAGGAAGTATAAATTTTTTCATGACAGTCTATTTAATATATCACTATTAACAAATTAAAATCCAAATCGTATCATCAAACATTTTATACCTATATGTTAACTTAATTTTTGGTGAAATGGAGCACGTTATCGCTGTACAACGATGTGAGCATTTTATTTATTTGTGTTACTCTTAAAAACTTCTATAATTTTAAGTCTTAGTACCAAACACTAAATAACTATTCATGAAATTATTTTTTACCCTGGCACCAATACTGTTCGTATTGAATGCTACCGCCCAAAACACTAGTAATGTAAAAGTCGTTAATAATTTAAAAAAAGAAGCGACAGATAATATTCAGAACGGCTACGATGCCTATAAGAATATTGCTTTAAACATTTGGGGTTTTGCTGAAGTGGGATACAAAGAAGTGAAAAGTTCAGCACTATTACAAAGCACATTAAAAAGCAACGGCTTTGCTGTAGAAGCAGGTGTAGCAGGCATTCCGACTGCTTTTGTGGCTACGTATGGTAGCGGTCAACCTGTGATAGCTATATTAGCAGAGTTTGATGCGTTACCGGGCATATCGCAGGATAGCGCTGTTACTAAAACCCCTTTGGTAGGCAAGACGAGCGGTCATGCTTGTGGGCATCATTTATTTGGTACGGGTTCTGTTGCTGCAGGTATTGCCATTAAAAAATTGTTGGCTGATGGCAAAATAAAGGGTACGATAAAAGTTTTTGGATGCCCTGCTGAAGAAGGCGGGAGCGGAAAAGTTTACATGGTGAGAGAAGGACTTTTTAATGATGTCGATATTGTGATACACTGGCACCCAAGCGACAATAATTCTGTTACTTACACAAGTGCACTGGCAAATAAATCTGCTAAATTTAGGTTTTATGGTATTGCGGCACACGCTTCTGCATCTCCTGAAAAAGGTAGATCTGCGTTGGATGGCGTAGAGTCGATGGATTACATGGTGAATATGATGAGAGAACATATTCCGCAGGAAACCCGCATACATTATGTTATTACCAATGGCGGCAAAGCACCGAACGTTGTTCCTGATTTTGCTGAAGTGTATTATTATGTAAGAAACCCCGACAGAGCCAACGTTGAAAGTATTTTTGATCGGGTTGCAAAAGCGGCAGAAGGTGCGGCAATGGGCACAGGGACTAAAGTGGACTATGAAGTTATTGGTGGAACGCATGACCTGCTGATAAATAAAACACTTGCGCAAGACATGCAGGTCAATTTAGAAAAAATTGGTGGCGTT
>JBBRQF010000087.1:0-2491 GCA_038226715.1 Chitinophagales bacterium | reverse complement strand
CGATCATGGTACTGCCAACAATATGTTCTTTATAAGCGGTGGCTTAAAGCAGAAAGGTGTTTTAAATGCGATGCCTGACCTGGGAGACCTGAATGAAGGAGACCTGAAACATAAAGTTGATTTTAAGAACGTTTATGCTACAGTATTAAATAAATGGCTGGGCGCCGATGATAAAATGATATTGGGCAATAAATTTGAGTATTTGAATTTTGTATAAGAGATTAAATCCCTGTAAAAAAAAGGCTGTTCAAATTAAGAACAGCCTGTTGTATTTTAATAAATTCCCGCCAGGGTCTATTCATTTTTCTTCAATGCCGTTTTGTATAATATCCAACCCATGATGGCAAAGAATAAAACGCCTAACATGTAATAGCCATTGGTACTTAAACCGCCTTTTATTGAATTTTCCATACTGATCCATTGCAAAAATTTATCGCCGCTCTCACTTCCCGAAACAAATGCGATAATTACACCCGCAACTGCACCGCCTGCTACAAGCCCGGTGGCAAATAAACTTCCTTTGCCTAATTCTTCTTCTTCAGGAAGATCAGTAATTTCCGCTTTTTTCTTTTTGCGGTCTACTAAGCCTTTAATGGCTCCCCCGATAGAGATCGGCAAAGTAGTGGACAAAGGAAGATAAGCGCCAACTGCAAAACTTAATGATTTAATGCCGCACAGTTCCATTACTACAGCAAGAAAAATACCTACAAAAACATACTGCCAGTCCAGGTTATGCGAAAGAATGCCTTTTATTAATGTTGCCATGAGTGTTGCCTGTGGTGCAGGATATTTATCCGTACCAATGGCATGATTAACGCCCTGCGCCACCATTTCTGCATTGGGCTTATCTAAATATTTAATGGTGATGCCAATAACAATGGAGGAAACGATAGCACCTATAAATAAAGCGATCTGTTGATTACGGGGAGTGGCACCTACAATATAGCCACTCTTTAGATCCTGCGAGGTGGCACCCGCATTGGCAGCAGCAATACATATCATTCCTCCTACAACCAAAACTAGGGGCTCATATGTTTTTCCCGTCCATCCTACCGCCATAAAAATTAAACTCGTTCCCATTACTGTTGCAATGGTCATGCCGCTGATGGGGTTATTCGAGGAACCTATCAACCCTACTATTCTTGATGAGACGGTAACGAATAAGGCGCCAAAAATAATGACTAAAATACCGATTAATAATTTTTGCAAAATACTGTCGCCAGGTACCTGTGGTAAAATAGCGATCAATGCAACGAGCGCTAAACTGCCTATGCCAACTATCTTAAGGCTAAGGTCTTTTTCTGTTCTTAAAACAGCCCCGGATTGTTCTCCTGAATTTTTTATTGAACCAAAACTTCCTTTAACAGATTTTATAATAGTAGGTATTGTTTTGATCAATGTGATGATTCCTCCTGCAGTAACCGCACCGGCACCGATCTGCCTGATGAAAGCATAATAAATGGCTGCAGAATAATCGTTGAATGTATGTGTTGCAGCATTCCATCCACCTTTACCGCCATCTTTTGTAATATCAGCCAGGTAACCGAGTTTGGCTAACTGCGTGGCAATGGTATCGGCAGGTACAATGGATGATAAAAGCGGGATCAGTACCAGCCAGCTTAATACACCACCGGCTACCAACACGCCGGAAATGCGTGGACCGATTATATAGCCTACACCCATATACTCCGGCGTAATTTCTCCGCTAATCTTTGCAGAAGGGAAAAATTTATTGGACTGCTTTGTAAGGAACACCGGCGTTTCTGAGATCACATGAAATATCTTTTGCAGTATCGCATACCCGAAGGCCACACCCAACCCCCAAAATGCGGTCTTGGCAAAGTCGCCACCTTTTTCACCTGCTTTTAATACATCGCCACAGGCGGTTCCTTCGGGATAAGGCAATGTTTCATGTTCATTAACGATTAAAGCTTTTCTCAGCGGTACCATCAATAGCGTACCCAGCATACCACCAACAATGGCCAATATCAGAATGGTTAAATAATTAAAGTAGGACGCACTATCGGGCGAAGAAAGAAATAAAAAGCCAGGCAGGGTAAATGCAACACCCGATGCAATACTTTCCCCTGCGCTGCCGGTGGTTTGAATGATATTATTTTCGAGAATGGTTGTCTTGAAGAACTTACGGCCAAGTGTAATGGCAATTACAGCAATTGGTATTGAAGCAGAAACCGTGAGCCCTGCTTTTAATGCCAGGTAAACAGTGGCTGCACCAAATATTACTCCAAATAATGAACCCAGCAGGATTGATTTTACCGTCAATTCTTTCATGATGGTTTGAGGCGAAACAAAAGGTTGAAATAGTTTTTTCTCAGACATGTAAATAATAGTTTGAAAGTAAGATAATAAAAAAGGCGATACAGAACTGTATCGCCTTTAATTCAAATGAATATTTTACGCAGAACCGGTTTTATCTTTTACGATCTGGTCAAGAGATTTTACTTTAAGAAAAATAAGTATACCTCCCAAT
>JBBRQF010000086.1:0-2495 GCA_038226715.1 Chitinophagales bacterium | reverse complement strand
TTCAGTGCTCCGCAGACACATTTGTGGTTAATCAAAGTTTGGTTCTCCGCATCAACATTTGTGGTGAAAATCGCCACCTTCGCCAAGCGCCAAACCGTTGGCAGAAATAATGCAGATACTTCAAACTTCGATAGTTAAAAACAGGACATTAAGAAACCCTGTACTTATATTAACTTCGATAGAATATGTAAGAGGGATTAATTTTTAAACCATATATAGCTAGTCAAACGTATCCCCTCCACCAACCCCATCATTTCTCACTCAACAAAGCAGCATAATTTTGCGGCAGGAGTTCCTTGATGTTGTTTATTTTATGCTCATTAATATTTTCAAACACATAGGTGAGCCATTGGATGGGGTTTATGTTATGCAGTTTGCATGTGGCAAATAAACTGTACAGCATGGCACTTCTCCCGGCGGCTTCATGATTGCCGGCAAACAGGTAATTTTTTCTGCCAATTGCTACGGGGCGTATGCTGTTTTCTACCGGATTATTATCTATTCGTAAATTACCATCCTGTAGGTACACATTTAATTTGTCCCATCGGGCAAGGGTATATTGTAAAGCCATTCCCAGCGGACTTTTGGGCAAGCTGCTGAGTAGTTGTGTTTGTAAAATCTGATGCAGTGTTGCCAGTAGTGGTACAGCATGACCCCGGCGATAATTTTTTATTTCATCTGCGGTATACTTATTTTCTACACAATATTTTTCTACCGCATACAGTAATTGTATTTGAGTAAGCACTTGGCTTGCTTTGGCATTGTCAAAACTTTGGGCATCTATAAATTTACGCCTTGCATGTGCCCAGCAGTTTAATGGAATAATACCTTCCACATCATCAAACTGATTGTAGGCAGCATACCCATCTGTTTGCAGATAGCCCTTGTAATTTTTTAATGTTTCTTTTGGCCACGCTGCGGCCCGGCCTGTTTGGTATTTAAATAATACCTGGCGGCTGTGCGTATTGTAATACACCCAGTAATATCCCTGGTGTGTGGTGCCTTTTTTTGTTTTGTCTAATACTTTTACGGGCGTTTCATCTACACTTAAATATTTTGTAGAGAGTACCTGCCGTTGGTGTGCTTCAAAGAGTGGCACTATTAAGTTGCAGCCCTGTTTAAACCAATTATTAACGGTGTTATCTTCTATAGTTATTTTTTGGCGGGTAAACATTTGCAGCTGCCTGTAAATGGGTAAGTGATCTATATATTTACTTACCATCAGGTGCGATAATAAAGATGCACCGACATAACTTTTTGCCATGGGCATGTTAGGCAGGGGAGCTATTACACGTTTTGCCTGTGTGCCGGTTTCATCAGGTTTTATATACTCAGGGCGAATGTATTTTTTTACATACAGTTCGCCTTGCTGATATTCCAGTATTTCTGTTATTTCTTCACCTACGGGGGTTAAGCCTGTTACATCTTCTACGGGTGTTAAGATGATTTCTTCTCTGCGTAAGTGTGCAGGTAATGGTTTACGGCCCGGATGATTTACCCGTACAACGGTTTGTTTTACCTCATATGCTTTTACATATTTGGTGCTTTCTACAACCACTTCGGCCAGCTTATCGTTTTCAAATAAGGCTATCTGCTGTTCGTTGCTATCAGGGTTTAGCTTAAACTTTTCTTGTTTGCCACTAAAAATAAATTTTTGCAATTCCAGAATCTGTAGCTGAAGTAAATTTATCTTTTGCGATTGAAGTTCATTTACCTGTTGGTGCTTTGCTTCAATGATGTGATTATTATCAATTATTATTTGGAAGTTGCCAACAAGTATTTGAAAATGATCTATGGCTTTTTTTTGGTCATCAATTACTACTAATGATTGCTCATATAAGCTTTTAAAATCGGTATGTTGTGCAGTGAAACTGATGCTGTAAAAGTAATTAATTGCGCTGGCTTTAAAGCCGGGTTGCCACTGATTTTCAGCAGTATTTTTACACAGAGGTGGTATATCTTTTTTTGTGTTGTACCGATTTTAAAACGATGCCCTGCAGGATGTGTTGTAACTGTAGATGGGTAAGTAAAATATCTGTACTGTTTTGCTTGGTACCGGGCCTTTCAAAAGTACCTTTCTCCAGTCTTTTTTCATAGAGCGCAAAGCCATCTCTGTCCCATTGCAATAATTTTATTTGGTTGTGCCGCTTATTGATGAAAACAAACACATCTCCCAATAAAATATTTTTATGCAATTCATTTTGCACAATGCCACACAGACTGTAACAGCCCTTGCGCATGTCCGTTACCTGGTTATAAAAATAATACCGCTCGCCGGCACTAAGGTGTAGCATGCTAACTCATTAATTGTTGGATATATTCAACAGGTGGCATGGCCTCGAAACTTATACGTTTACCATTAGTAAAAGTAATACTCACCGGTACATTTAATAATGCCGGCGTGATGGATATAAATTTACCGGGATGTTGGGGTTGTAACTTTTTTTGCCAGTAATAATAATTGGATGGTTTTAACCGGTGCTCGCTGCAGTAAG
>JBBRQF010000085.1:0-2664 GCA_038226715.1 Chitinophagales bacterium | reverse complement strand
CGGCTTGATATTGGCAATGGACGTTAACCAAAGTGAATTTGTATTTACCGCAACAACGATCAGCAACGATGTAAAAAAAGCTGAATTGAAAGCGCCTTCCAAAGGGAAAAAAGTTACACCGGCAGAATTTGCCAAGATCAGAAAGGAATTGATGGGTGATGGTAACGGGCCAGTGAGGATAGTTACGAATTGATGATAACGGGGCTTTATTTTATTTTGCGTCATTGCAGTTGTGTTGGGTCAAAATATTTTAAGGCTTTAATAAACTATTTATGCTTATAAAAAAAATGTTACCGCTGCTTTTACCTGTATTATTAGGCGGCACTATACTTTTCGCACAACCAACGGGAGGCTATCGTGATAAAATTGATGCGATACTTAAAGAAGCGTTAATCAAAGACGTTTATGCAGGTTCAGTATTGGTCCTGAAGAACAATAATACACTCTATGAAAAAAGCATTGGCGCTGCAGATATAGAAAAAAATATTCTCAATACGGGTGTTACAACATTCTCCATAGGCTCCATCACTAAATTATTTACAAAGACGGTGATCCTCCAGCTTATTGAAGAGAAGAAGCTAGACTTCCAGGAAAAGATAATTGATCTGTTGCCGGGTTTTACTGATCCGCTATGTAAACAAATTACTGTTGAACAATTACTGGAACATACTTCTGGGCTGGGTGATTATGCAGATTCAGGAACATGGGAAGATGCCAGTGAAGAAATCAATTCGGTTACTGGCCTGTTGCTTTTAATTCAAAAAGAAAAATTATTATTTGCACCCGGCACCAGTGTAAAATATTCCAATTCAGGTTATGCCGTACTTGCCGCATTAATAGAAAAAATAACGGGTAAACTATTGGGAGATGCTTATCAAAATATGATTTTCGGCAAGCTGAAAATGGGCCATTCCGCTTTCGGTTATTTCAATAAAAATATGGATGGTAAAGCTATCGGTTACCTTACCAATTTTATTGGCCCCAAAAGAAATAACCTCCATTTTAAAATGATGGGTGCAGGGGATGGGGGTATTTATTCAAGTACAACAGATATGTGCAAGTTTGCTCACTCCATAATGAGCGATAATATTTTATTGGCTGATGGCAGTAAATTAAAACTGTTTAACAGCCCGGTATTCCAGGTTCACTATGCCAGCTGGGATGAATGTAAACAAAAAGGCAGGCTTAGTATTGCCGGTGGCGCACCCGGTGTAAGTGCAGTGCTGGCTATGAATATGGAAAAGAATTATTGCTTTGTGGTATTGTCTAATTACGACGAAGGCAGTGCCGAAACAATAGCCCAGGGTATTTCAGCGGCTTTAAACGATAAAGCAATCCTGCCTTTACCGTTACCTCCCTCACGATTTATTTATGGTTTGATAAAAGAAAAAGGCGCTGAAAATTTTGTCGCCAATTATAAAAAAGAGCTGCAGGCAGCAGGTATACAGCTGGAGGATGATATGGTTTTATTAAGTGTGGGGGAAACATTGCTGGAAGAAAAAAATGCTGAAGCAGCGTTGGCACTTTATACGGTTTACACAAAAGAATTTCCGAATATTATTGTGGCATGGAATGATATGGGAGATGCCTGGTTATTAAAAGGAGATAAGGCAAATGCTAAAAAATGTTTTGAGCAGGCGTTAAAATTAAGGCCAGCGAATGAAAAGGCAAAACGGGCATTAAAGGATCTGCAATAAACAGGTAGCAGACATAAACAATCGTGGCTTTTCATGCAAATGCATACACTATAGGAAATTTATTTACGAGGTTTAATTTAATGCAGTATGAAAAAATATTTACTTGTTGCTACCGGGTTTTTTATTTCAATCTCCTGTTGCATTGCACAAACAAAGTTAACAGGAAGGCAGGCATCAGTTCAAAATACTGTGCTTAAAATATTCGAAGCCTTAGCCAACCTTGATACAGTCAATTTATAAGCCTATTGTACCCCGGACATTGCTTTATATGAAAATGGTATGACCTGGAACTTTGACACATTGATTCAGGGAATTAAACTCAACCAGGCCGCGGATTTTAAACGGATCAATACGATCGAGTTTATAGCTACCAAAGTGAATGGGGATATCGCATGGGCAACTTATAATAACCAGGCTGAAATATCAAAGAATGGCGGGCATGTAACTGTTAAATGGTTGGAAACTGTTATACTGATAAAAGATAAGAGGATGTGGAAAATAAAAGTTTTACATTCAACGCTTATCAAACGGAGTTAAATTATTAACCTGGTTAATCGCTCCGGAAAAGCTTTTTCCAAAATCCTTTTGTCTGGATTTTCAGATTAGATTTAGTGTCAACTATAATTTTTGTAAACGGAATATTTCTTCTTCTTCTTCAATTTTATAAAAAAGCTTGTAAAATGATGCCCTTATTGATTTAAAAATGACTTAGAGATCGTCATTTTCATTTTTTTCAATTGGAAGTAATTCGCCATAATTCTCTGAAGTGTCAATATACAATAGTTGTAAAAGCAAAAAAGCCGGCGCATTCTCATACACCGGCCCAGTTTTCAAGCTATACTATTTAATTTATCCTTACATTGATCTGCGGCCCACTATTTCCTGCCTTACGCAGGTTGTAGGTAAAGCTCATCATGTAAAAACGGTTCAATACTTTATAACGGGCGTCTTCAATATAATTTAAATT
>JBBRQF010000084.1:0-2677 GCA_038226715.1 Chitinophagales bacterium | reverse complement strand
TTTTTTTATGGTGTAAAAAATAGTATAAAACCTTATACCAGGGCTGTTATTTAAAATCAGTACAAAAACGTACATTTACTTCAAAGCAACCAGCATGCAAACAGCTTCTAAAAAAGTTATCAATGGGTGGGCCATGTACGATTGGGCCAACAGTGTTTACAACTTGGTAATTACTTCCACAATTTTTCCTGCTTATTACGAAAGCGCCACTAAGGTTAATGGCGATGATACTGTTATTTTTTTAGGACGCAAGTTTGTGAATACGGCGTTGTATAATTACGCGATCGCATTTGCAATATTGGTGGTTGCAGTATTGATCCCGATATTATCTTCCATTGCAGATTACAAAGGCAATAAAAAAAGTTTTATGCGCTTTTTCTGCACCTTGGGCAGTATAGCCTGTGGCTGCATGTTTTTCTTTACGGATAAAAATTCGATGGGCATTGGTATTACCTGTGTAATTATTGCCTGTATCGGTTTCTGGAGCAGCCTGGTCTTTTATAATTCTTATCTCCCCGAAATTGCCGCCGAAAAAGACCGCGATATGGTGAGTGCCAAAGGATTTACCATGGGGTATATTGGCAGTGTACTGTTACAGGTTATTTGCCTCGTGCTGGTATTTACCATGAAAGATGGGTCACTGGCTGCAAGACTATCATTTGTAATGGTGGGGTTATGGTGGATCGGCTGGGCACAAGTGCCATTCAGCAGGTTACCAAAGGGAGAACCTGCAGCACTAAGGCCCGATAAAAATATTTTTGCGAACGGCTTTATTGAATTAAAAAAAGTTTGGGCACAGGTAAACAGTATGCCGGTGTTAAAAAAGTTTTTAGCCGCATTCTTTTTTTATAATATGGGTGTACAAACGGTAATGCTTGCCGCTGCTTTATTTGGTGCTAAAGAACTTAACCTTCCTACGGATAAATTGATCATAACCATTTTAATTATCCAACTGGTGGCTATTGCCGGGGCGTACCTGATGGCAAAGCTCGCAGAAAAATACGGCAATCTACAGGTGCTGGCTTTTGTTGTAGTGATCTGGATATTGATCTGCATCGCCGCCTATTTTACTACCACGGCAATGCAATTTTATTTTTTAGGTGCTGCAGTAGGCCTGGTAATGGGCGGGATACAATCATTAAGCCGAAGTACTTACAGTAAATTGATGCCTGAAACAAAAGATACCGCTTCATTTTTTAGTTTTTATGATGTAAGTGAAAAAATTGCGATCGTGATCGGCATGTTCACTTTTGGTTTGCTGGAAGAATTAACCGGCAGCATGCGCAATAGTGTTTTGGCAATCATGATATTTTTTATCATCGGGTTGCTATTACTGATGGTAACTATCTCTGCCCAAAAAAAGACTAACTGATTTTCAATATACCCCTATGTTAAAAAAAATATTCCTTTTGTTATTTGTATTGCTGAATGCCATTGCAAGCGATGCTCAAAATGAAAATACGGTATTATGGCGTATCAACAACCCGTCCAACCAACAACCTTCCTATCTTTTTGGTACCATACACCTGCCTCAGGAAAAATTTATGCTGCTTACTGATTCCGTCTATATGGCAGTCCTCGGGAGCAGTGTTTTTTATGGCGAATTGAATTACACAACACTGTATAGCGAAATGAGTATTGACGACGGTTTCTTTCAATCAAAATTAAATTACCTCGATTCTGTTAAAAAAACACCCAACTGGCGCCGGATGATCGCGGCCGTTAACAGGAATTATCATACATCGATAAATCCTGACAGCCTGGACCAATTCAATAAATTCAGCCAGACCTTACTGGCAGATTATATGTCGGCGGAGCCAGGTGTTACAGGTCTTGATATCGCACTTTCTAAATATGCCATTACCATGGGCAAAAAAACAAAAGGCCTGGAGACTTTTAAATTCCAGATAAATATGCTGTATAAAATAATTGATGCCAGGCTAACAGATACCACCTTATTATTTAATGACGATGTTGCATTGGCTGCCAACATGAAGCGCTTTTATGCAAACCAGCAATTGGTTTCTATGACGCCGCTTATTGAAACCATGAATCTCAATTATCGCAAAATTGTTTTTGATACCAGGAACCGAAGTATGGCTGATTCGATACAAAATATCACTGTTGGGAAAACTGCTTTTTTCGCAGTGGGCTGTGGCCATTTATTGGGAACAAACGGGTTGATCAGTTTGCTCAGGTCAAAAGGATTGCAGTTAACCCCCGTTTTTTCGAACAATAAAATATCCATCACGCGGATGGAATCTTTTTTTGGAAGTTTTAATAAAACCATAAAAAAGGAAGTAAAAAAACAAACCGCCACAGCTAATGATGAAGTGGTGCCAGATGAAAGCATAGAAGAAATAAAAGAAGATGTGCAGATGTCAACAGTCCCGGCAAAAAAAACGCTACCTAAAAAAATAAAAAATAAAAAATCCTGAGTATGAAATTATATACCATCAATACCGGCTATTTTAAATTAGATGGTGGGGCAATGTTTGGTGTGGTACCTAAAAGTATTTGGAATAAACTAAATCCCGCTGATGAAAATAACATGTGCAGCTGGGCTTTGCGCTGCTTATTAATCGAAGATGAAGACCGGTTGATTTTAATTGACAACGGTATGGGTGACAAGCAGGATGCGAAATTCTTTGGCCATTATTATTTACATGGTGACGAC
>JBBRQF010000083.1:0-2854 GCA_038226715.1 Chitinophagales bacterium | reverse complement strand
TGGCACAGTAAATGGTCAGACGGGACCACTTTATGGTTTAAGTGGCTTGGGAGTTGCTTCTGGCGGCCCAGTATTTAACCAGCAAAATAATAATGCAGCTTTTGGTGCGCTCTATCTGGCTAATATTAATTGGGACTTTTTTACATTTGGCAAAGCGAAAGAAAAAGTAAAAACAGCTGCTGCCCTTTCGGTTAAAGACGACAAAGACTTGCAGCAGGAAATATTTCAACACAAAATCAGAACCACTTCCGCTTATTTGAATTTATTGGCGGCAAAACAGTTAACCCATTCTTACAGGAAGAACTTGGAGCGTGCTTATACATTTAGAAATACAGTTATTGTACGGGCGCTGAATGGTTTAATACCCGGCGTGGATTCATCACAGGCAAATGCTGATTATTCATCAGCTAAGATTTTACTAACAAAGGCAACAGATTTTGAACAGGAATTATCGAATCAGTTGTCACAACTATTGGGAATCCCATCTCAGGAATATATGCTAGACAGTTTTTTTATTTCCAGATTGCCCTCCATCCTTCAGGATTCCATTGTTACTTTAAACCATCCTTTATTACAGTTTTATAAGAGTAGAATTAATTTGAGTGATCAACAATCCCGCTTGTTTAAAACGTCCTCTTATCCTGCCTTTACCTTAATTGGAGTGGTTCAAGGAAGAGGCTCTGGTTTTAATAGCGATTACGGTCTTAATCCAACAAGTTTTGATAAAAATTATTGGAAAGGTATTACCCCTTCTCGCAGCAATTATTTATTAGGCGTTGGTGTAACCTGGAATATCACACAACCTTACCGGATTTCGCAACAGGTGAAAGCGCAGAATATGATTAGTAAAGGGTTGCAGGAAGAGTATCAATTGGTTGACCAGCAAATAAAAGCGCAGTTCCAGCTATCCAATACCAAAATCAAAAATGCACTTGCTAATTACTATGAAGCACCGCATCAGGTGAAAGCGGCAACAGATGCCTATATGCAGCGTTCAGTTCTTTATAAAAATGGACTGACCAATTTATTGGATGTAACGCAAGCTTCTTACGCATTAACTAGGGCTGAAACAGATAGAGATATTGCTAATAATAATGTGTGGCAGGCATTATTAATTCGGGTAGCTGCTGCAGGAGATTTTAGTTTATTCGAAAGTCAGTTGTAAAAATTAAATCAGTCGTTAATAACTTCTTATCATTATGAACTTGATCCGATTTGCATTACGTAAACCAATTTCCATCTTAGTATTGACTGCAGGATTATTCTTCTTTGGAATAAAAGCAATTACGGTCATCAAAGTTGATATTTTTCCAAAATTAGATCTTCCAGTGATCTATATATCGCATCCTTTTGGAGGATATACGCCTATACAGATGGAATCTTTTTTTGCAAAACAGTATATCAATATTTTCTTGTTTGTAAATGGGATAAAGTACATAGAAACAAAAAACATTCAAGGACTTACCTTGATGAAAATCAGTTTTTACCCGGGTACGAATATGGCACAGGCAGCTGCAGAAGTGAGTGCCTTTGGTAATCGTGCACAAGCTGGATTTCCTCCAGGCTCCAATCCCCCTTTTATCATCCGATTTGATGCATCCACTTTGCCAGTTGGTCAGTTGGTTCTGAGCAGCGATAAACGTACAAATAATGAACTGCTGGATATGGCCAATATCTATGTTCGTTCCTCATTCACTTCCATTCCTGGTTTGGTTTCTTCCCCACCATTCGGTGGAAATGTCAGAACTGTTGTGATTAAAGCCGATCCGGAGTTATTACGTTTACATAATATGACACCTGATCAATTGGTGGAAGCCATGCGGATCAATAACCAAACAGCACCCGCAGGCAATGTACGCATAGGAGATAAAAATTATATCACCCATAGCAATACATCTATAAAGAATATCAAGGATTTCGAAGACATCCCTTTATTTAAAGGTGGCGTGCAAAATCTTTATTTAAAAGATGTGGCCAAAGTAGAGGATGGTGCAGACATTACTTCGGGATATGCATTGGTAAATGGCAGGCGTTCTGTTTATTTAAGTATTGCCAAAAGTGCAGATGCCTCTACATGGGAAGTGGTGCAAAATCTAAAAACAGCCATTCCTAAAATACAGGCGCAACTGCCTGAAGATGTAAAACTGAGTTATGAATTCGACCAGTCGACCTATGTAATCAATTCTGTAAAAAGCCTTTTAAGTGAGGGTGTTTTAGGAGCACTCTTAACCGGACTGATTGTATTGCTTTTTCTGAAAGACATCAGAGGTGCCTTAATCGTTATCCTAACCATTCCAACTTCCATTATCTCTGCCGTACTTTTTTTAAATCTCTTTGGTCAGACCATCAATATCATGACGCTAAGTGGATTGGCTTTGGCCATTGGTATTTTGGTGGATGAAAGCACCGTTACCATTGAGAATATTCACCAGCACCTTGATATGGGTAAGCCCAAAGCATTGGCAATATCAGATGCCTGTAAAGAAATTGCATTCCCGAAATTGCTGATACTTTTTTGTATTTTAGCTGTTTTTGCACCGGCTTTTACAATGGGCGGCATTCCAGGTTCTTTGTTTTTGCCACTTGCACTGGCCATTGGGTTTAGCATGGTTTTCTCCTATTTGCTGGCACAGACTTTTGTTCCTGTTATGGCTAACTGGATTATGAAAGTAAAGCATCATAAAAAATCAGACGGAGTAGAAATGTCGGATGCAGAAGAGTTTGTTGCCTCCGGCTTAAATAAGGATGAAGGGGAAGATGGTACCTGGAATCAGAAAGCGGTTTTTCTGGAAAAAGAAATTAGTAAACCGAAAAAAAGTGGCTTTGAAAAAATGAGGGCTCGCTATTTGAAATT
>JBBRQF010000082.1:0-2871 GCA_038226715.1 Chitinophagales bacterium | reverse complement strand
TTGTTGTTGAGCCTGGTTATTTTCTGTTTGAGTATTGACTGTATTATTTGACTGACTGTTTTGTACTGGTGATGATGCTGCTTCTGCCAAATACAGCTCAGTTCCCTTTGTGCCTAAAGAAAAATACATGATAAGATTGCGAGCCTCTTTTTGTAACCATGCATATTTATTATCTCCCTGAACGGCTGAAACGGCCCAGCCAAGATCAGAAAGATTTTTTGTGAGTGAATCGGCATTAAATCCACTTGTAGTAGCAGCTGGTAATAAAAATACCTCGGGTGTGGATATTGCTGTGTTCGTCTTATTGCTTTCCATCGCCAGTAACATTTTTGCTCCCGATACACTTAGCATCCTGCTGTCCTGTTTACTGCCAGCGGGTAAACTGATCCCGGTAAGAACAGATTGAGTTACCGGTACCAATTTTTTTTGAGCAAATAATAGGGTTGCACAAAAAGAAAATTGAAGCAGAAAAATTATTTGTTTCATAATGCTGTTTTAAAAAAATGAATACTTCATCAGTCAGGTAATTTAATTTCTTCTATTTTTGATTTGGCCGGATAATACCAGGCATCATTGCTACTATTGTTGAAATGCCCATCTCTTTTAGTGATAGCTTTTGCTTTTAATATCAATACCATGCCCAAACCGAAGTCCTCGGTAAAAAATTGGTAGGTAGTTTTTTCCATCACTCTTTTTTGACTGGATAATAATTTACCCCATTTATCAGTACCATCTTTCCTGGTCCATGATTCAGTTACAGACGTTCGAGGATTTAGGGTAAGATTATTGCCGTTGGTTTGATAACTACCGGTTTCCCTGGTAAGCAGCAGTTTATCCAAAACATACCTGAAGGTTTTGATATGGAAACTATAAGTGCCATTCGCGTTAAAGATATATTGTGTAACCAGGCTGCCTTCATTAACATCCATTTGTTGAGCAGAAGCCACTGTTGTACTAACGCCCCAGGTGCCCACAACGGCAGTATTGCCAATAGTCTGCCGCTCCGGCACTTTTTTTATTTCACCGGTTGTTATTTGCTGCCCCCCGGGTAAATCAATCAAAGTATTGTTGGGAGAGATGGGGTTGTAATACCATGCATGCTCAAAACTTTTATTGTTGCTGAAAGGCCCATCCCTGTTGGTGGGTTTATCCGCTATTAATACCAACGACCATATTTGTATACCTGAAAAATAATGCTTGGTAAAACTGTACGTTACTTTTTCCAGTGCTATATTTTGCGTATTTAAGAGCTTGCCCCATTTATCGGTGCCGTCTTTTTTACTCCATCCTTCCAAAACACTTTTTTTCGGGGTTACTGTAATGTTAGTGCCATTGATTTGATAAGTGCCGCTTTCTTTGCCCAAAATAATCTGGTTCATCAATGGATCAAATGCTTTAGTTATAAATTGATAAGTGCCATCCCCACGGAAGCTGTATTGCCGCTTAAGAGAATTCATTACCCCATTTTTCATCCTGTAATCGGAATTATCACTTGCACCGGCGCTCCAGGTGCCAATGATGGAATTTTTGTCCTCAATGGATGACGTGGACTGTTGCGAAACAACTTCGGACTTTTCCAAGGTCACCGAAGCTAATAACGCTTCAATATCTTTTATATACACCTGGCTATTGGTAGTAACAACAATACTGGCACAGCGGTTGTATCCACTTGCCGTAGTAAGCATAGCCATTACAGTACTATTATTAAAAATAAAATTACCGGCACCGGCTTTTATTTTCCATCCTTCTGTTTCCTGTACGTCATTCAGCTTTGGCGCTTCAGTTATTTTATAACTTTTCACAATGAGATCCTGCCATTCGCTGTCAAAATCTGCATCTATATTGCCTTTACTGCTAGTGCTTTTAATAATGCCTACCTGGCACCAGGCATTAGTTTTACTATCGATAATAGTGTATGTGACCGTATTTTCCTTTATTTCTTTTTTCCATCCGGCAGGGGCCGTATAATTAATAATGTCGAAACTTTCTTTTTGCGCCAAGGCAATTGTTGTAGAAAGAATAAAAACGCTATTGAGAAATATTTTTTTCATAATTCATAATTACTGGTCAAAAATATTCTCCTCTATACGGTATTACTATCCTGTAAAACAGGTATTTTTTCGTTATGATTCATTTTAACGGTTACCCTGGATTAAATTGATCATGGACTGCGGTACTGCGCAATAAGCGGTATAGGAAGATATAAACTTGGAGGCAATATTATTTTTTATAAAAGGACTATCAATCCCTGGTGATCTTAATATTGCTGATAAAATATTTTTCTGTTTCGCCGTCGCTCCTGCTATGCGAAAATGAAACTGCATTAAATGGAATATCGGCTGGTAAGGCGTTATTAAATGTTGCGAATAATTTTTTATCGATATACAGCTCCAGCATTTCGCCTTTCTTTTTTATCATTACCGTAATGCGGTTGATCTTTTTATCGTTTGAAAACCCCGGGAGTTCAAACGATTTTGCCCCGCTTGCATAGGCTGCAGGGGATTTTGTTTCCAGTTCTGCTGCACCTTCTCTTCCATTATAGCCGGGCCTTATTCTAAAACGGATAAAATATTCCATGTTGCCTGCAGTTTTCTCTTTGGCAATAAACATTTCGAGGCCTTTGCCACCCCATGTAAAATCTTTTGGTACAGCCACATCATAAGACAGGGTGAAATTTAGGGGCAATGGTTTTTTAAGATCATTGGGAATTAAACCGTTGTGGCCTTTTACTTCCAGCCATTTGCCTTCTTCGCCAGGTAAGTCAACGATCTTACTATAACTTCCCTGCGAATTTGTTCCGGAATACCACCCGGTGGGTTTTTGGCCAATGGCATTGGAGGAGAAGTCTTCAAAAAAATGAATGTTGTTATC
>JBBRQF010000081.1:0-3089 GCA_038226715.1 Chitinophagales bacterium | reverse complement strand
TCTACAAAATCATGCACCACAGGAGAAAGCGTATTTTGGGCAGTTTCAGTAGAAGCGTTTGACGAACTACCTGTAAAAAGTGTTCCCTGGCTGGATGAATCATTTTTCTTCTTGCCGGCTTTTGGAAATTGTATCTGCAGAATATCTTTTCTGTAAAACCTGAAAATGATAAAGCCATAATACATTACTAAGCCTGCGACTGAGTAAATAATATATTGGTTCCAGGTAATGATGTGCTGCATAGTCTTAACGTGTTTATTACAGGGTTATTAATGATGACTATGCAAATATGCACTCAGTAGAAAGCGATTTTTCACAGTTTTTCACAGCTGTGAAAAATAATTTTTTAAAATGCCTCTTCATCGTCACGATCCATCCTTTGAGTAAGGTTCTGCCGAAGGGTATCTAAGAAGGCTGTTCGATTTTTCTTCGACCACTACGCCTTACAAAAAGAGAAAGAAAGCCAACTGCCCTTGCCCAAAGTGCGTGAGGTGGAAAGGAAGACTATTGACGGCGTCTACCGAATTATTAAACAGGATGTGCAGGATATCGTTAACTCCCTGATAGATGAAATCATGAATGATCCTACCAGGCGGCATCTGTTGGTAAGGAAATAGGACGTAATACTATTTTGGCTCATTACAGTCAACCAATTTGAAATCAATCCTCCGTTTGGCCACAATTTCTAAAAAAAGTAGGATTTGCGTAGTAAACACTTCTTCTTTGTTAAACCGTTTTCAGTATATTTAAATAAAGATGTGAGTGAGGGTGGCGAAGCCGTGCCCAGACGGAAAAGAAAACAGCGATAAAGGTTCCGCCAAACGTTTACAAACGGCTAACCCAAAAACGGATTGTGCTATTAACAATACAAAATGTTGATCAGGCTTCCATTGATTTTCAGAGTTTTATTTTTTCGCAGGGTACGTCTAATATCATAAATTCACGTGTTGAACCAACATCGCCTATCCAGGCGATGAGTTTCTCAATTCTCATATCTTGTAGTTTATTTTTAACATCTAAAAATTACAAGATCATGGAAAAAAAACGTTAAGTCCGCAATCTATTGCGGTATTAGAAAAAACCAGTCAATATTTATCAATCGGGCATTACAGTCCGCTTACTATCCGTAATTATCTTTCAGAACTGCGTTACCTGTTGGTTTATTATGCAGATGTTTTGCCGGAAAAGTTTACAGAAGACATGATGATGCAGTACCTGCTGTATCTTTCTAAAACACTTCAATGCAGCCGGGTAAAATGCAAGATGGCGGCGCAGAGTATCTCTTTCTTTTTCCGCCATGTGCTTAAGCAACCATACGTAATCCCGACTGTTGTTTATCCACGCAAAAGCACAAAGCTGCCTCCGGTTATGTCAGCAGCCGAAATAAAGACACTTATTGATGCTGTAAAAAATATCAAGCACCGCACTATCATTATGCTGTTATACAGTACTGGTATGCGGCTCTCTGAAATTGCTTCATTGAAGATTGCAGATATAGACAGTAAGATTATGCGTATCAAAATTGTGCAGGGCAAAGGCGCAAAGGATCGTTTTACTATTTTATCTGAACAGGTGCTGCAGGAACTCAGGGCCTATTATATTATATATAAGCCTAAAATATATTTATTTAATGGAAGCAGATCTGGTGTGCCTGTCAGCATGCGCAATATCCAGCACCTGGTACAAAAAGGCGTAGCACAAATCGGGCTTGACAGTAAAAACTATACGGTGCACACCCTGCGCCATAGTTTTGCCACTCACCTGGTTGATAATGGCGCTGATTTACATACTGTAAAAGAATTGTTGGGGCATAGCAACCTGCAAACCACGATGCGGTATATGCACCTTACTTCAACACGTATGCAGGGCATTGTTAATCCTTATGATGCCTTGCCGCAGGGTAAAGAAAATAAACAACCTCATGTAAAAAAATAAAAATGATGTTGTTATGTTATCTTATACAATACCCCGGGCAACGGTGCAGCAGGTATTGCTAAAGCATCATCGGGATACTGCCGCCAGCGCAGCCAATGGTCATGTACAAAAAGTATTACAACGTTTAAAAGTGTGCCGGACGGCTTCTTTAGGTTATCATCTCTACCGTTGCACCAACGAACATTGCGGTCAGCTAAAATACCAATACAATAGTTGCAGGGACAGGCATTGTCCGCAGTGCGGCGCTGTAAAGAAAGAGCAATGGATAGAAGCCAGGATGCAGTAGCTGTTGCCAGTAAAGTATTATCATGTAGTATTTACGATACCACATGAACTCAACAGCCTGGTAATGGGGCATAGAAAAATTTTATACAAACTGCTCTTTGATGCATCCTCACAAACATTACTCAGCTTTGCCAAAGACCCAAAATACCTGGGAGCAACGCCGGGTATTATCAGCGTCCTGCATACCTGGGGACAACAACTGAGCTTCCATCCCCATATCCATTGTATTGTAAGTGGCGGAGGTATAACCAATGATGAATGGAAGGCGGCAACAAAGAATGACTGGCGGTTTTTGTTCCCGGTAAAAGCGATGGGTATAGTATACAGAGCAAAATTTATGCACGCGCTCAAAGCGCTACTGGCAAATGAGACTGTAATACCAAAACCGGGAACGGCTATAAATGCATTAGTAAATGACGTCTATAAAAAAGATTGGGTCGTATATGCGAAGGCACCTTTTGGAGGGCCCCAGGCTGTGATTGAATATTTAGGAAGGTATACCCATAAAGTAGCTATCAGTAACCATAGAATCAGCAGTATCAACGATGAGGCAGGAACAGTAACTTTTGGCTATAAAGATTATGCTGATGATAATAAACAAAAGCAGATGACATTGGGAGGCACAGAATTTATCCGCCGTTTTGAGCAGCATATATTGCCGGAAAGATTTACTAAAATAAGAACGTATGGGTACCTGTGTAACAGAAATCGTCAGCAGCGTATCAATAAGGTACTTAAAAAAATGAAACTGCCTTTGCATAAAGGGCTGGTGACAATACCACAACACCTGTACATAATGGAACGCTATGGCTTTGATATAACGGAGTGCCCTTGTTGCAAAGCAAAAACCCTGCAGCTCCTCAAGGTAT
>JBBRQF010000080.1:0-3439 GCA_038226715.1 Chitinophagales bacterium | reverse complement strand
GGAAGCATATAAAGATATTTATCGTTTTCCGCCGGGGATAAAGGCGGATACAGCAAGTTTTCCTTTGTCATTGATCGGCTATAGTAAAAATCAAAATATGGTATTTACAAAATTGGTAGTGAATCAGGATATAGACCTACTCATCGAAAAGATATTTGCTGAAGAGCCCAAACTGGCTTACCTGCATGCACGGAATGCGGAAGCTTGTTGTTTTATCTGTAAAATTGAAAGAATTTAATTAGGGGTAACAAAATTCATTTCGGCTGATATATCTGTAACATCTATTGTAAACAATTCAAATCAACTACAATGGAAGAGCTAATATTGGTATTGGCTGTCGTGATCTTTTTTTGCAATTCATCCCTTCTGCAGAAATAATGAAGACCCCTTTAAGCAATCCTTCTCTTTTTTTAGGTAACGTCCCCCTGTTCAGAAAATATAAAAGAGGAGATGGGCGTTTCAAATAATTCTTCCTTTGTATAACCCAGTTTGTCAATCACTGCCTGGTTGATATTTTTAAAGAAACCATCCTTGCCCGCAATACAAACAAGGTCTGGCTTCATTTCGAAAAAAGCAGATAATTCAAATTCAGGCTGTTGTAGCTTGTCCATGCAGGGTCGTTTAAAAAGTACAAAAAATGGATAAGTGCACAAGTTAGCGCCAAATATTTTTGGTTTAATAAAATAGAGGTGATTATGCGCTGATTTAATAAATATTTTTTTTGTACTTTATAAACAGCAGTGGAATTAAAAATAGCTTAGATAAGTAACTACAATGCCGTAGTTAATTGTTTACTATGGGTAAAGTATCGCTTTTTGAAGAAGTGGGATGATGAGCTTGTAGCTTACTCGGGTGATGGTAGCGCGCAACGTTTTATGTTCACCATTATGGGTATCAATGAAAACCCAACTTTTTTCATTGTCATCAGAATTAACTATTGGAGAAGTAATGCTAAACATTAGGCCCTTTTGGTGTTTTCATTTCCAGAACCTGCTTAACTGTATATTACAATTTCTTTCCAAAATGTATAAAGACTCCAGGTTGGTCAACAGCAACATTGGTTATAGCATAGCCTTGGGCTTTAAGCTCTTTAAAAATCTGTTCAGCCAAAGGCACTATTTTGCTTAACCTTCGGCTGTTTTTGCCACCGGCTTAAAATTATACTTTGCAAACCCGTTATAATCTTTTGCCGGTAATAATTTTGAAGTGGTATTGCCCTGCATTTCTACTATAGAAAAAAGATAAAGAGTCCCATAATACATAGAGCTGGGCTTTACTTGACAGAAAAGATAGGTTGATGAGTATGGCTATAAATTGTTTTATAATAAGTTTTTAAGTGTTGGCTTGCATTGTGACAAAATTATATTACTCAGAGTATTGGGTAAATGAAAGTTCGTACAAAGTATAGTGCATTCTCCGAAACTAAGAACTATAAACTACTTAACAAGTATCTTTTCACTCACCGTTCTGTCTGCCAGTATAATTTTACCAATATAAAGACCGGCTGGAACCTTTTGTAAATCAATGATTGCATTATTAAGGTAATTTTTTACATTCAGCAGGTTTTGGCCATTTAAACTGAAAAGTTGAAAGGTTGCTTTTTGATTGGCGGGTATATTTAACCATACCAGTCTTGAATTGCCGGGATAGGAATAAATAAACTGCTCTTTTTTTATAGATTTATTTTTTAACGCCAGGATTCCGGAGTAATCTATTTTACCGTTGCCATGAACCATCTTTAAGCGGTAATACAATAAATTATTTTGAATGGTATGACGAAAGCTATATGCCGACCGGGCTTCATTTTTTGCAGGTATAATACCTGCAGTTGTGAATATTATGCCATCGGTACTGTATTCCACTTCAAATTGTTTTACGTTTACTTCATTAGTAGTTTGCCAGTTCAATTGGTTGTAGTTGGTGTAAGGATTACCATCCCATTGTAATAAATGTAAAGTCAAAACACTCGCTGTCGTCACCCGGTATAAAGTACCATTCAACGATACTGCCATCAGTTCCCCATTTTCCAATTCACCAAAAGAAGTAATTTTTAAAACCGGACCGCCCGCTTGCAAGGTAGTAGTATGTGTAACAGCATTGATCACCCAAACATTGCCGCTCAAATAATCGGTGCAAATATAGTAACCATACATGGCCGGGTACACGCTGCCGCGGTACACATAGCCACCTGTTACAGAAAAACCACCCGTTGCACTGTTGTGCGGGTAATCGAATACAGGAGTAATATAATTGGAAGCTGACAGGCAACCAGTTATGTTGTAGGCAAAAGTTCCTTCATAACATCTCCATCCATAATTGGCACCATTGGCCGCTGCAGGGCTCAATACATTGATCTCTTCTCTTGTACTCTGGCCCACATCAGCGATCCAGGTATAACCAGTAAGTTTATCAAAACTCCAGCGCCATGGATTGCGTAACCCGAATGAAAAAATCTCATGCATTATGGTTGAACTTGAAACAAAGGGGTTATCAGCAGGCACTGTATAGTACGGCGGCGTTGTAAAATTATTTACGTTAATGCGAACCATTTTTCCCCATAAGCTATCACCGCGTTGGGCAAAATTACTTGGGTCGCCGCCACTGCTACCATCACCCAAACCAAAATATAAATTACCATCAGGGCCGAAATTTAATTTACCCCCGTTATGAGTACTAGATGCTACAGTCTTATCTATAGTCATGATGTTGGTTTGCGTGGAAGCATCGGCCTGGTCGGGGTTGGCCAACATGGTTTGAAAACGATCTATATTAATTCCACCCGCGGTATTAGTGTAGTACACAAAAAAGTAACGGTTGGTTGCGTAATTGGGATCAAAGGCAAGGCTGAGCAGGCCCCTCTCACCACCGGTGGAAATGCCAGTATTGATGGTTAAAAAATTGCCATTTATTAAAGTATAGTTACTGGCATATAACTTGATCGTACCCCCCTGTTCCACTATAAAAACACGGGCAGTGCCGTCATTGGCTGTAACAACATCAACTGGAGCTGTTAACCCTGAGCTAACAACAGGATCGAAAGTAATGACAGGCTGGCTGTTAGAACTTAGTATTGATACAAATAAAAAAACGCAAGAGAGTAGTAAGTGTCTGAGCATATTAACATGTTTGATTCAGTTAATATATCAATTACAATGCCATCTCATAAAACGCAGGTAAACAGTTTTGAAAATTCACAATAACTACAGATAATGGGGGAGTATTAAATATGCTGTTTGATAAAGTGTGGAAAATACTACTCAAACTGGCAACTATGGGCAGATTCAATAGTATTAAAAGGATCATCTTCCCAGGTCATTGCATTAATTTTCCAGCCTGAATTAGTTTTAATGAACTGGAAAAATTTATTCCCGTATTCTTTAAAGTAGTGGCCGTTGAAATAGCCTTCTTTCTGGTACCTGCTGCAACGCTGCGCTATATT
>JBBRQF010000079.1:0-3504 GCA_038226715.1 Chitinophagales bacterium | reverse complement strand
ATTTCTTTGCGGAAACGCTGTTCAAAAAGAACCTGTACATCTTTTTCATCATCAACTACTAAAATTTTCATTCTATATTTTGTTTAAAGTTAATTTGATAGTAAGATAATACATGTTGTTCGTTCTTAAATTTGTCTGAATCACTGATTTTACAGATTAAAAGATTTTACTGATTTTTTCATTTTAAATTCCATTTAATTCTGTAATCTAAATAAACAGTATTCATACAAAAGGTAATTTAATAATAAATACACTTCCCTCATTTTCTATCGTTTCCACCTTCAATTCTCCACCATGCGCTTTCACAATATCATAACTCAAGCTCAAACCCAAACCTGTTCCCTGCCCGGTGGGTTTGGTAGTAAAGAATGGCTGGAATATTTTATCCAATACTTTTTGCGGAATACCATTGCCGTTATCGGTTACTTTAATTATGACCTCACCCCCAACCCCTCTCCAAGGGAGAGGAGAGCGGCTCGTGCTTACGGTTACAGTTGGTTCGTAACCTTCAACACCTGCTTTCTTTTTCTCATCCACCACATAAAAAGCATTGGTAAGTAAATTCAAAATTACTCTTCCAATGTCCTGCGAAATGATATTTACTTTTTCAAGTGATGTATCAAAATCAGTTTTCATTGTTGCGTTAAATGATTTGTCTTTTGCACGCAAGCCGTGATAAGAGAGACGCAAATATTCATCACACAATGCATTAATATCTGTGGGTTCTTTTGTGCCACTAGTGCTGCGGCTGTGTTGCAACATTCCCTTTACAATGTCGGCTGCCCGCTTGCCATGGTGGTTAATTTTTTCTAAATTACTTTTTACATCAAATGCAATTATTTTGGCTTCTTCAATGTCACCTTTGCCCAACTCAATATTCATTTCATCAATGAGCTCATTGCTTACTTCACTAAAATTATTGACGAAGTTTAACGGATTTTGAATTTCATGTGCAATGCCTGCAGTGAGTTCACCAAGGCTAGCCATTTTTTCTGATTGGATGAGTTGGGTTTGGGTTTGTTTTAATTGTATAAGGGTTTGCTGTAATTGTTCTTTTTGTTGTTGCACTAATATTTTGGCATTTTCTTCTTTCTTTTTACTACGCCAAAACAAAAAGGCCACTACAAGTAAAAATGCTGCGATAGCCGATAAGCCGTATAGCCGCAAACGATTTTGATAAGCTGTTTTTTGTTTTACTAACTCTTTGCTTCGTTGCATGTCATTGTAAGCCATTTCCTGCGTTTGTTCTATTACTTTGTTTCCAAACATACTATCTTTCAATTGGTAATAACTTTTAACATACAGTAATGCACTGTCTGCGTTAGGCAATGCTTCATAATACATAGCCATTAGCTTTAAAGCGCCAAGTTGCTTTGAAAGATCTGCGTTTTTTACTGCATTAAATACACGGGAGGCGAAGTAGAAAGCTGAATCCATTTTCTTGGATCGCATATAATAAACGGCATAGTTACCATCCAGACTACGTTGAACGTCTAAATTTCTTACAGCATATGGAAACCTGGAAATCTGCTGATAATAATGAAATGCATTAGCGCCGTCATCAAGTTCGCTTAACGAGAGAAGTGTATAAACAATTCCTTGCGCCACATTTTTTTCAACGGCCAAACGGTATGATTCCAGAAAATAGGCCAATGCCGAATCTCTTTTATTTTCTTTCATGAATATATTACCGATATTACCCAGATTATATACCACAAAATCATAGTCTTTGCCTTTCCTTGAAAAGGTGAGCGCTTTATTATAATATTCTTTAGATAATTGTATGTTATTCGGATAGCAGTTACCAAGGTTGTTATAGGCAATACCAATGGCTTGAGCATTGCCCGTTTCCTCCGCTTTTTCCAAAGATTGATAAATCATTTTCAATCCCTCAGCAGTTTTCCCATTGCGGGAGGTTATAAAGCCAAGCTCTGCCATTACTGTAGCTTCTAATACTTTGTCTTTGTTTTTACGGGCACTGTCCAGAATAAGTTGATGATAATAGAGAGCCTGCTTCGGTGTAAGCTCATCGTAGTTACCTACAATGTAATAAAACATCCTGATACGGTCTGCAGGTAAAGTTGCTTTGAAAAGAAGCTGCAGCACACTGTCACGGTTAAGCGTTATGGGGTCGTTGTTCTTTTGGGCCAATGCTACCGAAGTCAGGCTGTCTATGTATGCTTTAGGGAAAGTCTGCGCCATACCGGAAACAGAAAGCAATAGCAAACCGATTGATAAAAGTTTTTTCATAATTAGTTTTTTGATCAGCCACGCAATTGAATAATAAATGTTGTTTCTTCCCGTTCCTTTGTTCCTACCTCCAATTCCCCCCATGAGCTTTATTAATATCATAACTAAAACTTAATCCTAACCCTGTTCCCTGCACCGATCGTTTTGTTATAATAAATGCCTGAAAAATTTTATGCAAATCTTTTTTAGGAATGCCATTGCCATTATCGCTCACATGTATTTCGATTTTATCATTAACTTTTTAGTGCTGATGGTAACAGTTAGTTTGTAGATTTTATCGGCTCCGAAAGATATAGTCTGACAAGTTTTATTTTTTAACCACCACGTAAAACGCATTGATTATCAAACACAAGGTAACGCTTACAATATATTTTTGAAAGATATTTAATTTAATTTGGCCTTGGCTTTTTTGTATTGTTTGCTCCAACTGTAAAATTTCATTTACAAAAATTGGTGTTTTTTAATGATGTCACACTTAAAAAAATGAAATAGTTGGTCGGGTTATAACATTTCACTAATTTATACTTCAATCATACCAAAAAATAACCTTTTATGTTTAACCAAATACTACTCTTTTTTTCTTTGCTGTTTTCTGCTGTCAGTTTAAACGCACAGCCACCTAAAGATTCTTCCGCAAACGAATTAAACAATTATTTTAAACCAGTAAAGTGGCGCAATATTGGTCCCTTTAGAGGCGGGCGTTCTGTCGCCTCAACCGGCGTTGTTGGCAATATCAATACCTACTATATGGGCACCACAGGGGGTGGACTTTGGAAAACCGAAGACATGGGTATTACCTGGGATAATATCTCTGATGGGTTTTTTAAAACTGCTACCATTGGCGCCATTGCCGTTGCAGAATCTGATGCCAATGTGGTGTATGTTGGTATGGGTGAACATGCGGTACGTGGTGTAATGACACACTCGGGTGATGGTGTTTATAAAAGCACCGATGCAGGAAAAACATGGAAAAAAATGGGATTAGATTTGACCAGACATATTGCCCGTATTGTTGTTGATCCAAAAGATCCGAATATTGTTTTGGTTGCTGCACAAGGTGCTTTGTATAGCAACTCAACAGACAGAGGAATTTATAAATCAACAGATGGTGGTATAAACTGGAAAAAAGTTTTGTTTGTTGATGATAAAACGGGCTGTACAGAATTATCGATGGATATGAATAACCCCCGCATACTTTACGCTGCTATGTGGGAACATGGCCGCCTCCCATGGAAAGTGATTAGTGGCGGGCCT
>JBBRQF010000078.1:0-3917 GCA_038226715.1 Chitinophagales bacterium | reverse complement strand
CCTTACATTAAACAATACTGTACCTCTCAGCATGGCATTTTCTGAATTAATCATCGGCGGGCCTTCGGTTATTTTTACATCAGCCACCGCTTCCACTGGAACGGGGCCGTATTTCATTGTTTGCACCTGTAAGCGTTTTAAAGAACTAAGGTTATTTCTGAAGTCCTGGCCAAATCTTGCATTTACTGAAAAGCGTTGACGGCCTTCAACAGTTGTTGTTAACCTCATTCCGCCTAAAGCAATTTCCACTACACTGTTTACATCATCTACTGTTAATCCATACCTGCTGATTTCATCCCGCTTAACAACAATATCAATATACTTGCCGCCGGTGATGGGTTCTACATACAAATCTTTTACGCCATTAATGCCTTCTAGTTCTTTTTTAACCTTTTCAGCAAATGCATAAATGGTATCCAGATTTTGTCCGTACACTTTTACGCCTACATCAGTACGGATACCTGTTGACAGCATATTAATACGGTTAATTATAGGCTGTGTCCAACCGTTAGTTACACCCGGTATTTGCAACTTTGCATTCAGCTCGTTGATAATATCGTTTTTAGAAATGCCTTTTCTCCATTCGCTCTGCGGCTTCAGTAACACAATGGTTTCAATCATGCTGATAGGAGAATTATCTGTCGCTGTATTTGCCCTGCCAGCTTTGCCAAGCACATTTTTTACTTCGGGAACAGATTTAATCAGTTTATCCTGAACTTGTAAAACCCGTTTTGCTTCGCTGTTGGAAACATCGGGTAATGTTACAGGCATAAATAAAATAGAACCTTCATCCAGGGGTGGCATAAATTCTTTACCCAGGCTCATCAGCATGGGAATACTAATTGCCAATGCAATGATATTTACAATGATGGTTGTTTTTCTCCACTTGATACATGCACGTATTACAGGCTCATATACTTTTTCCAAAATGCGGTTAACCGGGTTCGTTGTTTCGGGCCTGAACCTGCCTTTCATAAAAAAAGAAATGAGTACCGGTGCCAGGGTTATTACCAGTACCGCATCAACAAGCATGATAAATGATTTGGTAAATGCCAATGGATGAAATAATTTTCCTTCTTGTCCGGTTAATAAAAACACCGGCAAAAAAGAAGCAATAATTATGATGGTAGAAAAGAATACACCTCTTGATACCTGTACGCAGGCTTTTTCAATCAACTGCATCCGCTCTAATTCAGGTATATGGTAATAATCTTTCTTGCCGCTGAGTTTATTAAATAGCTTTTTCATTTTTTACGCTTTAGGATTGTGTTCGTTTTGCCAATCTGATAAATGACGATAGGAATTCTCACTCATGATAATTCCATTATCTACTATCACCCCAATTGCCAACGCAATACCGGTTCGTGACATAATGTTAGATGAAATACCAAAAAGGTTTAAGAGGATAAAACTTATTGCAATGGTGATAGGAATTTGAATGATGATACTTAAAGCACTCCGCCAATGAAATAAAAAGATGATAACAATCAATGCAACAATTGTCATCTCTTCAATCAATTTTACTTTGATGTTGCCCATAGAAGCTTCGATTAATTCACTGCGGTCATAAGCGGTCTTGAAGGTTACTCCTTCCGGCAGACCTTTTTGTACATCTTTCATTTTTTCTTTTACTGCCGCAATCACATTATCTGCATTTTCACCGTACCGCATCACCACAATACCACCCACTACTTCTCCTTCACCATTCTCATCAAAAATGCCGAGCCTTAAATCACCACCCATTTGTACGGTACCAATATCCTTCACTCTTACCGGGATACCGTTGTAATTTCCAACCGCAATACTTTCAATGTCATCTTTATTTTTAATGTATCCCAGGCCCCGGATGATATAAGCCATATCACTCATTTCAAATTTGCGGCCACCCACATCATTGTTGCTGGCTTTTACTTTCGTCATTACGTCCATCAGGGAGATGTTGTAGAATTGCAATTTCACCGGATCAATCACCAACTGGTATTGTTTTTCAAAACCTCCAAAGGACGCTACTTCAGCAACACCGGTTACTGTTTGCAGCGCCAACTTTACGTACCAATCCTGTAATGCCCTTTGCTCTCCGAGGTCGAGATTTTTTGTATCAAGAGTATACCAGAATACATGCCCCACGCCGGTTCCATCAGGCCCCAAGGTTGGCGTTACGCCATTAGGTAATAAACGTTGTGCATAATTTAAGCGTTCCAGTACCCTTGTTCTTGCCCAATAGACATCCACATCATCCTCAAAAATCACATACACAAAACTCATCCCGAACATAGATGTACCCCGGATGTTTTTTACTTTGGGAATACCCTGTAAGTTGCTCACTAAAGGATACGTAACCTGGTCTTCCATGATCTGGGGGCCACGACCCATCCATTCGGTAAAAACAATTACCTGGTTTTCGCTGAGGTCAGGTATTGCATCTATTGGATTCTTTTGGATATTTAAAATACCCCACACAAACAAACCTGCTGCCAGCAGCAATACGATGTAGCGGTTTTTTAATGACCAGGAGATTAATTTAGGAATCATAATAGTTTTTTTTCTTCCCCCTTCGGGGGAGTTAAAGGGGCCTATTTAAACATTTCTTCTACACTGCCACAGTCCATCATCTTTTGTCCTTATATGGATTGCGGATGTCTTTTGATTCATTCTTCATCTCTTTTATTTTCTTTGAAACTTAATGCCAGAACATAAATAACGCTGGGCAAAAGCATAAACTGTAAAACTGGTACCAGGCCCACTTTTAAACCCGGTATCATTGGCATTTGTGTTGAATAACTCCAGGTACCCAGATTAATATGCCGTAGTTCACCCAGCGCAGCACCAGCACCACCGGCAATTACAAGTATCAACAACCGGTAGAGTCTTGGCCGGGTCATCCACCAGTTATTTTTATACAGCAATGCAAACCCATAATAGATTAAAAGTACCATGATGGTATCTGCTACAGAGGCCAGTGCGCAAAAAAAGGTAGATCGCCAATCCAGAAACATGTTTTTATACAACGGCATCTGCAACATCTCCCATGAAAAATGGAGTATGAATGAGCATATTGTAATGCTCCAAAAAAGCTGCATAAAAGTCGGCTGGTTGCCCGCCTTTTTCTTTAAATAAACGACAAGAATAATCAGCAGCAGCAAGGCTGCCGAGGGAACTATAAAAATGTATAGACTTAATTTTTCCATGCCTGTTTATTTTTTTATTTTACTATTAATGTTTGTGACCCGCATGTTCATCTTTTTTCTCTTTCAATGCCATGCCGCAAACAGGGCATTTACCTGCTTTATCATAAGTTTTATCTCCCTCACATTTCATCGGACAGGCATACACAACGGCTGGCATTTCTTTTAAATCCATTCCGCATTTAGAGCATTTGCCAGGCTTATCACTGGTTACATCAGGATGCATAGGACAGGCATAGGTTTTCATGGCACTCATTTCCATTTTATCTTTTTTCATTTTGGTCATATCCATGCCGCATTTGGAACACTTTCCTGGCTTATCACTGGTTAGGTCCGGGTGCATTGGGCAGGCATAAGTTTTCATGGCACTCATTTTCATTTTATCATTTTTCATTTTGGTCATATTCATACCACATTTGGAACATTTACCTGGTTTGTTACTGGTTACATCCGGATGCATAGGGCAGGCATAAGTTTTCATGGCACTCATTTTCATTTTATCATTTTTCATTTTGGTCATATCCATACCACATTTGGAACATTTACCTGGTTTGTTACTGGTTACATCCGGATGCATAGGGCAACTGTATTTCATTTGCTCCATTTTCATTTTAGATTTTTGTTTTGTTGAATCCTGTGCAAATAGGGTAACAGAAAAGATGGTTAAAGCTGCCATCATCAGCATTTTAATTGCTTTCATTTATTTTTTTTGTTTGGTGAATAAGAAATATT
>JBBRQF010000077.1:0-4303 GCA_038226715.1 Chitinophagales bacterium | reverse complement strand
GGACAAGGCTGATTAAAGTATTACATGGAATAAAATATAACCCATAAATCAAAATACAAAAATGAAATCACTGACATCCATCAAATCATCTAAATCAGTGATTCAGAGAATTTATGATATTAAAAATGCAAAAGAAGGAAGTGTAATGAACTACATTTATAATTATATTACCGTCATAAATTATTAAAAAAAAACCAATGCTACGTCCCTGCTTTCTAACAACCCTCGCAATCACCTTGCTTTCTTATGTTTCGTTTGCACAGTTAACTGCAAACCAACAACGACTTGAAAAGCGAATTACTGAACTTGCTCAATTTGGTAAAGATGCCAATGGAAGAGGTTATCGGGTTGCTTATACGAAAGGCGATATAGAAGGAAGAAACTATTTTATGGGATTGATGCGCGGTGCAGGGCTCGATGTGCGTATTGACAATGGCGGCAATATTATCGGAAAAAGAAAAGGAGAAAATCCGTCTCTAAAGCCGATCGCTTTCGGATCGCATCTTGACATGGTGCCGGATGGCGGAAATTATGATGGCTGCTTAGGTTCAATAGGTGCATTAGAAGTAATAGAAATATTAAATGAAAATAAAATCACTACGAAGCACCCAATAGAGTTAATTATTTTTTCCAACGAAGAAGGCGGCACAGACGGATCGGCAGCCATGGCAGGGAATTTTAGCCCGGATGCATTAAAACTTAAAACCCAAAGTGGTTTAACTATTGGGGAAGGTGTTAAAGCTATTGGAGGAAACCCCGATGATATAAAAGGCGCAGCACGCAAAAAAGGAGATCTGGCTGCATTTGTAGAATTGCACATTGAGCAGGGTGGTTTGCTGGAAAAAGGAAAATTACAGATAGGCGTGGTAGAAGGGATCGTTGGGATTGAACACTGGGAAGTTGTAGTACAAGGTTTTGCAAACCATGCAGGCACCACACCCATGAATATGCGTAGTGATGCCTTACTTGCCGCAGCAAAATTTATTGTTGCCGTAAACGAAGAAATTATAAGAATACCCGGCAGACAAGTGGGGACTGTTGGAAAGATTGCAGCCTTGCCCGGTGCATTCAATGTAATATCAGGTAAGGTAAATCTCGGTTTGGAAATAAGAGATTTAAATTATGAAAAAATATGGCAATTGTTTAAAGCCATTGAGCAACGTGCAAAAAATATTGAAACAGCATCAGGCACTCATTTTACTTTTAATTATCAAAACAATGCGTCTAAACCCGCACTGACAGATAAGTCTATTCAGGATAAAATTGTAACCAATGCAAAAGCGCTTGGCCTAACCTACCAGTACATGCAAAGTGGTGCAGGGCACGATGCACAGGAAATTTCTACTATTGCTCCCGTTGGGATGATCTTTGTGCCAAGTGTAGGAGGCATTAGCCATTCACCCAAAGAATTTACAAAAGGGATTGATATGGCTAACGGCGCCAATGTATTGCTGAGAACAATTTTAGCTATTGACAAAGACAAATAAAACACAAATTTGCAAACAGCAATAACCCAGAACAATTGAACAACATTTAGTCAGATTGTTCCGGGCTTGTGTATCAATAATAGTATTGCACAATGCGAGAAATTTTTACAAATATCGTAGTCAGATAAAATTTCCCATTTCAAATTTTCATCCTCAAGCGTTTCTTTTATATCACTCAATTCTTCCAAACAGCACCGATGCCTGCATCCCAACAAAGTTTATTCATTGCTGGTATATCAGTCTCTAATATAGTAGTTGCCCTGTTTTTCAATTGCTCCCATACAGTATTCATTTCTTTCACTCTATCTAAACTTGGTTGTGTTACAACCGGCAAATCATTTTGCATTTGGTTAATTAAGAACAAATAATTAGCCGTAAACCTATTAGGAAAATTTTCGGCATCATCATATGCTTTGGATTTTCGTTGCACCATTTCTTCATCCCAACCCTTCATCTTTTTTACCAATGCAGTACCGGCAATTTTTACACTTTTATATTTATCTTCTTCAGTTAAACCTTTCAACATCAATTCTAATTGTTCTTTTTTATTGTTCATCAACATAACTGTTTCGTGCATTTTGGTAAGCGAAGTCTCAACACCGTTTAAGGTTTGGTTGTACAGCGCATAGTCGGCTGCGGTTGAGGGGTACAATGGGTTGTATAAAATTTCTGATGTTGTGCTCATTTCTTTATCTCCTACTTTTAATATAAAAGAATATTTTCCCGGAGGGGCTTTGTGTCCCTTGTAACCCGCTTCTACATAAACATCAGTTATACCCTTCATGGTTGGGTACAACATATTCCATACAAAACGATTTAATCCTTTTGTTTTAGATAAAACAGGATCTGCCGGTGGCGCACCATCATACTTTTTATAAGATTTATCTGCGGCAGAACTAAAAGTTCTTACCAAATTACCCTGTTCATCTTTAATTACTAAACTGATCGGGAGACTATCTTTTAAAGTCGGTAATTGGTAGTAGAATACAATTCCATTGGCAGGGTTAACACCTTTTAATTTATCAGCACCTGTAAATTCTTCATCATTTTCATCTAATTCACTTCCGCCATTTGCTGTGTATGCAGGCGATGGTTGGTAGACCATTAAGCTGCTGTCCTTTTTATACTGACGAATTAAACTTAAATCGTCTAATACCCAAAATGCTCTGCCAGAGGTTGCAGCAATTAAATTGCCCTGGTAAATTTTTAAATCGGTTACGGGTGTGTTGGGTAAATTTAGTTGAAAGGGTATCCAATTTTTTCCACCATTCCATGAAGCATAAATACCTGTTTCAGTACCGGCAAACAAAAGGTCTTTTCTTTTTTCATCTTCCCTAACTACTCTTGTAAATGCTCCATCAGGAATACCTGCATCTATCTTCGTCCATGTTTTTCCGTAATCAGTTGTTTTATATAAACCAGGTTTATGGTCGTTAAATTTATAACGGGTAGTAGCAATATATGCTGTTGCATTATCAAAAGGCGACACATCAATAGCATTTATCAAACATTCAGGCAGGCCGGCTGGTGTAATATTTTTCCATGTTTTTCCTCCATCCCTTGTTATCGAAACAACACCATCATCACTACCTGTATATATCACGCCTTTTTCATTTGGCGATTCAATAACATAACTAAGCGTTCCATAATTTTCTGCGCCTACAGCTTCGTTTGTAAATGGAACACCAGGCTTTCCTTGTTTTTCTTTTTCGTTTCTTGTAAGATCAGGAGATGCTTCCGTCCAGGTTTTACCCATGTCTGTTGTTTTCAATAACAGCTGGCTGCCGTGGTAAAAAGTACCTGGCTCATGCTTACTCCAAATAATGGGTGCGTTCCAATTGTAGCGGTATTTCATATCCTTGGCATCCATGCTGAGGTACTGAATAGGGGCAGGCATGTTATTAAAACTTGCCTTTGCTTTTGTATCAAGCACTTCAATGGTACCCTCGTAACTTCCACCCATTACATACCTTGGGTCATCTGGATTAAATGCAAGGAACGCACTCTCACCACCTGCAGAGCTTGTCCAGCTTGCATTGCCAATGCTGGAACTGTTTAACTCTCTGCTCGCAATACTTACCGAGCTATTATCTTGCTGACCGCCATAAATTCTATATGGAAATTGATTGTCAACATTGATGCGGTAAAATTGTCCGGTCGGCATATTGCCGATTGAACTCCACGATTTTCCTTTATTAAAACTTATTTCAGCTCCGCCATCATCTGACATTACCATATTGTTGGAATTTGTCGGATTGATCCACAAATTATGATGATCGCCATGCCCTGAAGGAATATTGGCCCATGTTTTTCCGCCGTCAGTGGAGCGCAATGCCGGAGCACTCATTACATAAACCGTTTCGTCATTTTGTGGATCGGGAAAAAGTTCTATGTAATACCAAGCACGTTGAATAAGTCGATGATCGCCGGAAACCTGCTTCCATAATTTTCCTCCATTGTTAGAAACATATAATCCACCTGCTTCTTTTTCAAAATCACTTTCAATTAACGCATATACTTTTTCGGAATTAGATCTGCAAACAGCAATAGACATTTTACCCATTTCTTTTGGTAGCCCTTCAGTCATTTTGTCCCAATGATCTCCACTGTCTGTTGATTTATATAATCCGCTACCAGGCCCGCCACTAGTCACTTTCCAAGGCAGGCGACCATGTTCCCACATGGCTGCATAAAGTATACGGGGGTTGTTCATATCCATCGATAATTCTGCACAGCCCGTTTTATTGTCAACAAATAAAACTTTTTTCCAGTTAGTTCCACCGTCGGTTGAGTTATAAATTCCTCTATCTGCTGAG
>JBBRQF010000076.1:0-4467 GCA_038226715.1 Chitinophagales bacterium | reverse complement strand
TTTCCTTTACATGAACTGATAGAAATGAAAATTGCTGTTATAATGAGTAGCATTACCGGCACTAGATATTGATCATATTTTTTGATTTTAACCATATTTTTTGAATTAAATCATTTACTTAATTTCCTGAATTCTTTCCAATTGAACCTGCATTAACAATAGCTCCTTTAATTGATTGATATATTCAAGCTGTGTCATATTCAGCGTTTCCCATGCATCAAAAAGCATAAATAATTCTTCGGTGTTTTGCTCATAGCCCAGTTGCATTGTCTTGTAATTGTTAGTTAATGCCGGAATAATATTCTCCTCATACAATTTCAGTTGCTTTTTCTTTAACGTTATTTCATTCAGCATTCCATACGCCATCCCACTATATTCGTTCACCATCATTTCTTTTTGTGATTGTAAAGCATTGGCCTTCCATTTCAGGCTTTCAATATTTGCCTTATTCATTTTGGAAGACCATTTGGTAAGTGGCAGTTTCATCATTCCCATTAAAGTGTACTGCATGGGAAACCCACCGAAACCAAACATGTGTTCGTACCTGATACCGAATTGAGGTTTGAGGCTTTGCCTTTCGGTTTCCTGTTTAAGCCAGGTAATTTTGATGTCCCTGTCTATCGCTTTTAAATCGCTGCGGCTACTGTAAAAAAGTGTGCTGTCAAAAATAATATTTGAGTAATCCTTTACAAGGTAGGTTGTATCAATATCAAAATCAATCATCGCATTTCTACCCATCAGGGTATTGATACGGATTCGGTTTACTTTAATATCGTTTTCAAACATCAATTGCATATTTTTTAAATTACCCAATGCTGCTTTTGCTTTATAGTATGCACTTATTTTCTCCAACCCGTTTTTGTAACGTATCTCCGCATTCTTAATCATAAAGTCCAGCAGCTTTTCGTTTTGTTCTATGACGACTAATTTCTTTTTAAGAATAATCCATTCATAGTAAAACTGTTTGGCATCATTAATCAATTCATTCAGGCTGGCATTCTTTTTTTCTTTTTCTACTGATGACATGGCTTCCATGTAGGCAGCATCAGCATTTTGTTTGTTCCTATTGGGAATCATTTGTTGCCCGCCAATCATATACTGCCCCATTCCGGTGCCGCCCATATCATCTTTCTTCCATAGTTTGGTATTGTAAGGCACCATCCATAAGCCTGTGCTAAACTCAGGCGGCATCCAGCTTTTGGCACCTTTGGCGGCTTCATCCATAGAGCGGATTTCATTGTTATACATTTTTATAACAGGGTGTAAAGTTGTAATGCTGTCAATGATGGCATCCAGCTTTAATGTTTGCGCCTTAATACTCAGGGCAACAATAAGTGCAAACAGCATTATGATTATTTTATTCTTTAACATCGATGACTTCAATTTTACCTTTATGTTTTAATTCATTTTCTTTTACAATTTCAAGTACCACAGGAGTTACAAACAATACGAATATTATAGAAGTGATGGTTCCTCCTATCAATGGAATAGTGATGGGTAACATCACATCGCTTCCGGTTCCTGTTGCCCATAAGATGGGAATCAATCCAAATAACGAAACAGATACTGTCATCACAACCGGGCGGAGGCGCTTGGTGGCACCTTCAACAATATATTCCCTTAAATCAGTTGTTGAAATGGTATCTTTTGAGTTGCCTTTATCTGCCACCAATTTTATCATGGCCTGGTTTAAATAGATAGTCATCAGCATGGCTAATTCTACCGACATTCCGAATAATGCAATAAAGCCAACTGCAACAGCAACGGATAAATTAACTCCATAGAAATACACCATTACTACACCACCCACTAAAGCAAATGGCAATGTTATCATGGTAAGAATAGATTCTTTGAAGGAATGATAAGTAAAATATAAAACCATAAAAATTAATACCAGTACAATAGGCATTACAATTTTTAAAGTCTGGTTAGCTCTTAATTGATTTTCCCATTGCCCACTCCAGTCAATAAAATATCCTTTGGGCATTTGCTGAACCATGGCCCCTAATTTTTTTTGCGCTTCTGTTACCGTACTTCCCAAGTCCCTGTCTCTTACATTGAATAAAACAGTTCCCCTCAATAAAGCATTTTCTGAGTTTATCATGGGAGGGCCCTCTGAAATTTTTATGTCTGCTACTGCTTCCAGGGGAACAGGACCGAAGCCCATAGTCTGTACCTGCATCCTTTTTAAGTCTTGCAGGTTATTTCTAAAATCCTGCCCAAAACGTGCATTTACTGAAAACCTTCTACGACCTTCAACAGTGGTAGTCAACTTCATTCCACCCAATGCACTTTCCACTACTGCATTTACATCATCTACACTTAATCCATACCGGCCTATCTCCTCTCGTTTGATTATTATATCGATATATTTTCCGCCGGTAATGGGTTCTACATACAAATCTTTTACACCCGCTATTCCTTCTAACTCTTTTTTTAGTTTTTGTGCAAAGGCATAAATAGTATCCAGGTTTTGTCCGTACACTTTTAATCCAACATCAGTTCTTATGCCGGTTGAAAGCATGTTGATACGGTTGATGATGGGTTGTGTCCAGCCATTGGTTACGCCGGGTATCTGTAGCTTATTGTTAAGTTCTTCGATTATATCATTTTTAGTTAATCCCTTTCGCCATTCTTTTCTTGGTTTTAATAAAATGATGGTTTCTACCATGCTGATGGGAGAATTGTCCGTAGCGGTATATGCCCTGCCTGCTTTACCTAAAACATTGTGTACTTCGGGAACGGTTTTAATAATTTTATCCTGTACCTGTAATAACCGTTTTATTTCTGAGTTAGATGCATCAGGTAAAGTGATGGGCATAAATAGAATAGAACCTTCATCCAGTGGTGGCATAAACTCAGAACCTAAACGTGTAGCCATTATTATACCGACCACCAGTGCAATTACATTTATTCCAATGGTTGTTTTTCTCCACTTCAAACACAACTTTAAAACCGGTCTGTACATTTTTTCCAATGTTCTTGTTATTGGATTGGCTCCTTCGGGTTTTAGCTGGCCTTTCAGAAAAAAAGAAATTAATACCGGCCCCAGTGTAATTGCTAAAAATGCATCTACCAGCAGTATAAAAGTTTTTGTCCATGCCAAAGGGCTGAATAATTTTCCTTCCATACCCGTTAATAAAAAAACGGGTAGAAAAGAAATAATTACTACAATACTGGAGAAGAACACACCCGGTCCAACCTGCTTGGATGCTTTTCCAATAATTGATAAATGTTCCTCGGCGGTTAAAGGATCTTTTGTGCCGAGAAATAAATTCCGTATGGAGAATTTCTTATTAACCATTAGTTTTATTTTTTTCAATTTGTGCTTCTGATAAATGCCTGTATGAATTTTCCACCATTACAATGCCATCATCAACCACTATCCCAATGGCTAAGGCAATACCGGTTAACGACATGATGTTGGAGGAGATGCCAAATGCCTGTAACAATATAAAACCAATGGATACGGAAATAGGCAACTGAATTAATATGATTAGCGCACTGCGCCAGTGAAAAAGGAATATCAATACAATGATGGATACAGTAATTAATTCTTCAATTAATGTTCCTTTGATAGAATTAATGGCTTCTTCAATCAAGGTACTTCTGTCATAAGCGGCATGAAATTTTACACCTTCCGGCAATCCTTTCTCCACATCTTTCATTTTTATTTTTACAGCCTTTATTACATTGTCTGCATTTTCTCCATACCGCATTACTATTATGCCGCCAACTACTTCGCCTTCACCATTCTGGTCAAAAATACCCAACCTTAAATCACCACCCATTTGTACACTGGCTATGTCTTTTACTCTTACGGGAATACCGTTATAATTTCCCACTGCAATACTTTCCAGGTCTTCCTTACTTTTTACATACCCCAAACCACGGATGATGTATGCCATATCTGCCATTTCAAATTTTCGTCCTCCTACATCGTTGTTGTTGGCTTTTACTTTGTTCATTAAATCCATCAAAGAAACGTTGTAGTACTGTAGTTTTACAGGGTCAACCACTAACTGGTATTGTTTTTCAAAGCCACCGAAAGAAGCTACTTCAGCTACACCCGGTACAGTTTGTAATGCAAACTTTACGTACCAATCCTGCAAAGCCCGTTGCTCGCCAAGGTCCATTTTTTTTGCATCAAGGGTGTACCAGAATACATGGCCAACTCCTGTGCCATCAGGGCCTAAAGAAGGCGTAATACCTGGTGGTAATAAACGCTGTGCATAATTCAGTCTTTCCAATACTCTTGTTCTTGCCCAATACAGGTCAACTTTATCTTCGAAAATAATATACACGAAACTCATCCCAAACATTGACGTGCCACGAATATTTTTGATTTTAGGAATACCCTGCAGATTTGATACCAGCGGATAGGTGATCTGGTCTTCTATTACCTGCGGGCTGCGGCCCATCCATTCCGTAAAAACAATTACCTGGTTTTCACTTAAATCAGGAATG
>JBBRQF010000075.1:0-4653 GCA_038226715.1 Chitinophagales bacterium | reverse complement strand
TGCCAAATGGCTGGAGGTAACATCAAAAATCCCCTGGCGCAGGAAAATCGCTTCACTCAATATTTTGTTGGCATCACATGTATGGCGTCAGGATCATAATGGGTTTACCCACCAGGATCCGGGCTTTCTTGATGTGGTAATAAATAAAAAAGCATCTGTTGTTCGTGTGTATTTACCAGCGGATGCAAATTGTTTACTATCGGTGATGGATCACTGTTTTCGCAGCAGGCAGTATGTAAATGTGATAGTTGCTGGTAAACATCCTGCACCACAGTGGCTTTCTATGGAAGAAGCTCTTGTGCATTGCACCAAAGGAATTGGTTTATGGGAATGGGCAAGCAATGATGAAGGTGTAGAACCAGATATAGTGATGGTTTGTGCCGGTGATGTACCTACACTGGAAACACTCGCTGCAGTTTCTATCTTAAGAGAAAAATTGCCTGACTTAAAAATACGGGTAGTTAATGTCGTTGACCTGATGAAATTACAACCTGCAACTGAACACCCGCACGGATTGAGCGATGCAGATTTTGATACTTTATTCACTAAAGACAAACCCATAATTTTTGCTTTTCACGGGTATCCATGGCTTATTCACCGGCTTACCTACAGGCGTACAAATCATATTAATATTCATGTACGGGGTTATAAAGAAGAGGGCACAATTACTACAGCCTTTGATATGACTGTTTTAAACCAATTAGACCGTTTTGACCTGGTGAAGGATGTAATAGACAGGTTACCGGAATTAGAAGATAAAACTACATACCTGAAACAAGAGATGCAGGATAAGCTTATTGAACACAAATATTATATCCGGAAGCATGGGATGGATATGCCGGAAATAAGAGATTGGAAATGGAATCAAAAGAAAACATAGAAAATGGAACTACGTACCTCGTGGAAAAAATAGCTATTAAAGGTATTGCGTCTGTTTATGGGCAAATTTGCCCGATGAAATGATTGCAGCTTTTGCCGCCCATGGCAGTATAAAAAAAGATGCCATTGAGCGAGAGCTTGAAGAGGCTGAAAAATTGTTTGGCGAACTATAGGAAACAGGTATCGATATATCATTTATAACTCAACAATTAGAAAACGAAGGCATACAGAAATTTACGGAATCTTATAATAAATTGATCAGTAACCTGGCAGATAAAAGAATGAAATGCTGGGAGACGAAGCATAGCCGCAACAGATAAATTGTGAGAAAATTATTAAAAAAATAAAACACTAAAAATGAAAAAGAACAACATGACCGGGTCACCCGAAATTAAGAAGCCCTTAAAAGACGCACCTGCAACATCTCCTAAAAAAGATGCACAGGGACGGCCAAATTCAAACTTCCCCCAGGAATATGAAGAACAGCTAAACACGGACATCCGTATGAAACCCCAACCTTTCGTTAAGCCTAAAAAAATTGGTGGTTAAAAGAGGGCAAAAAGCAATCTGGAAATATCAGCCGGGCTTTTTCTAAACTGATTACTGGTCAAACTTAATTTTGTTTGTTAAGTTAAAAACCCTCTGGTTCCTTAATTCTATTAATATTTTCCATAATTCTGTAATTTTTTAACAAAATCCGGATATACTTTTGCATAACGACAATACTTACTATTCAGGGAATTGCACTATTTTTACAAGGACTAATGACAAAACAAATATCCATAAAGTTAAAAGCAGCCTTGCTGTTAATCGTGTTCTCCATGAATACGGTTATAGGCTTTTCCTGTGCTATGGGTGTAGATATGGGTTTTAATAAACATCATCATGATGAGGAAGAAACCGTTGAAACAACTGGTCATAATCAGGTTGACGGAGAAAAAGCTCCACATCACGATGAAGGTAAAAAGCATCATCACGATTCAAAAGAAAGTTCAGAAAAAGATGGTTGCTGTAACGGTGGGGTAATGAAATTTCAAGGCTTAGATAAAAGCCTTGCTTTAAACGGCAATGTGGCAATTAATGCTCCTGTTTTTATAGCTATACCCAGCATCTACTTTGGTGTTGAAATTTTTAAACTACCACAGGTTCTTAAGCAGAAATATATTTTTTATTTTTTTCATCCCCCACCTCCTGACATCCGCATATTAATCAAGAGCTTCCAGATTTGATTTGATTTAATGTTTTGCATTTCTGCATAACCTTATTGTTATGCCTGTAATTATTCTATTCGATAAACATTAAATCAAAAAAATGAAAAAGCTATTTTTAGTAGTTGCATTTCTTACAACTATAACCGCTCAATATTCCTTTGCACAGTATAATACAAAAACAACTCAATTATCGCAATTGCTCAATTCATATTACGGAATCAAAAATGCGTTGGTTAACAGTGATGCAAAAATTGCCGCCACCAACGCTGGGGAGCTTTTAAAAGCCCTCGATGCTGTTGATATGAAATCATTATCAGAGACTGATATGAACGCATTTATGCCCTTGCAGGAGAAGCTGGCTTTTGATGCGAAACACATTTCGGAAAATAACGGTATTGCGGAACAAAGGGAACATTTCTCTTCTTTATCTAACAATATGTATAAGCTGGCAAAGGAAGCTAAGCTATCTGCTGAACCTGTTTACCAGGAATATTGCCCAATGAAAAAGATGTATTGGTTAAGCAGCGAAGCGGCCATCAAAAATCCGTATTACGGAAAGGCGATGCTTACCTGTGGCAAAGTAACAGAAACCTTAAAATAATCACTCAATTAACAGGATAGCCACAGGTTGCTTGCAGCCTGAGGCTTTACCTCTTTGCAATATTTACTAAAAACTAAAACAAAAAGAATGAAAAATTTAATTCTTGGAATGGCTACGCTAACAATGGTTCTTGCAGCTTGCAATAATTCATCATCAGACAAAAAGGACAATACAGCCAGTGATGCACAATCAACAAATACGCCTGTTGATACATTGGCTAAGCAAGTAACGGCAACTACAGAAACTACAGCCACAGCTTCAATAACTGAAATACTAAGTGGTTATTTAAAAATGAAAAATGCCTTTGCAAAGGATAACGATAAAGATGCTGCTGCCGCAGGAAATGAAATGATTAAGGCATTTACCAGTTTCAATAAAGTTGCATTAACTACAGACCAGGCAAAAATTTACAATGATATAGAAGATGATGCCAGGGAACATGCAGAACATATTGGTTCAAATGGAGGTAATATTAAACATCAAAGGGAGCATTTTAATATGTTGAGCAAAGACATCTACCAATTGGTAAAAACATTCGGTGGTGGTCAAAAATTGTATTATGACCATTGTCCCATGTATAATGATGGCAAAGGTGCAAACTGGCTAAGCGAAACTAAAGAAATTGCGAATCCATATCTGGGCAAATCAATGCCCACCTGCGGTTCAGTAAAAGAAGAATTGAAATAAACATCAGTTAAGCGAAAAATAAGGCATACATGAAACGGTTTAAAAAAATCATTTTGACTTTGTTGGTAATATTAATTGCAATTCAATTTATACAACCAGCCCTTAATCAAAATGGTCAGGTTATGCCAACTGATATTGAAAAAACTGTTCCTGTGCCAGCCAATGTTTCAGGCATATTAAAAACATCCTGTTACGATTGCCATAGCAATAACACTCACTATCCCTGGTATTCTTTTATCCAACCAGGAGCATGGTTGATGGCATCACATATAAAAAATGGGAAAGCCATGCTAAACTTCAGCCAGTTTGGAGAATTGTCTAATCGTAAGCAACAAAGCAAATTACAGGGAATAATAAACCAGGTAAAAGATGGTGAAATGCCAATATCATCCTATACGCTCATTCACAGAAATGCAGTTTTAACAGCCGCCCAAAAAACAATACTAATCAATTGGGCAGCATCAGCAAAAGACAGTCTTTCGGCTAATGATTAAAATAAAAGTGAAAAAAATAAAACAAATATTAATCAAAGTATTCAAAGCAATCTTCATTCGTAAAAAAGGTTGCTGCAAATAAAATATTGAATGATGAAAAAAATAATTACTATCATATTTATGATTTCCATTTATTCCTTTGCACAAGCGCAACTTGTCCCGCAAAAACGGGAGGATATGAAAGGCATGGACATGAACAAGAAGGAAAGCAAGCAGCAGCCGGTAACTTATACCTGTCCAATGCATCCCGAAATTCATTCGCCCACACCCGGAAATTGTCCAAAGTGTGGAATGAAATTGGTTAAGGAAAAAACAAAGGCAATAATTCCTCCGGTAAGAAAAGAAATGGATATGCCGATGCCTAAAGACACTGCAAAACACCAACATGATATGGGAAATATGCAAATGGACACCATGCCAAAAGCAGTACCACAAGCCCCTGTTTACACCTGTGTAATGCACCCTGAAATTCAGTCAACTAAGCCCGGTAACTGCCCTAAGTGCGGAATGAAATTGGTAAAAGAAAAACCAAAGGAAACGCCAAAAATGGATATGCCAATGCCAAAAAATTCGGCAACTGGGAGCAACCAGGATAATATGCAAGGCATGAATATGGAAACTATGCCTGTATCAAATGATTTTGGATATAAAATAATAGAAAGCAACCAGCCACCAAGAACCGTTCGTTACGATTTGTACATAAAGGACACTGTTGTAAATTTTGCCGGAAAATCAAAAAGGGCCATTGCTGTAAACGGACAAATACCTATGCCAACACTCA
>JBBRQF010000074.1:0-4780 GCA_038226715.1 Chitinophagales bacterium | reverse complement strand
GTGTGACACGCACCGAGGCGGATGAAATAGCCATTATCATTTTTTTAATGCACCTGCTTTTGTAATATCATTCCCGCAACTTCTCTACCTGTTTTCATTGCAGCATTCAGTGATGGATACGCTGTGTGATCGCCACACTGGTACATAAAATCATTTATTTTTAAAGAACTATTTGATGATGGTTTATTAAAATATTGTGGCAATGCTTCGGGAATCCGATAGGTGCGAAGATGTTGCCATTGATACTTTTTGCCAAACCATCGCTGGAGTTCCTGCTGCACTTTTTCTAACAATTCAATTTCAGAAAATGCATTCTTTCCTACAAGGCTTACAGAAATCAGGGCTTTTTTTGCAGGTGCATAACTTGGCGCAAACGCAGATAAATCAACAATGTGGTGGATTAATTCATCTTCATTGGCATTGATGATCAGGTACGGCACATCAAAAAGTTCGAAAGGCATATCACAAGTGAAATACAGACAATCAGTACTGTTATAAATGGTTCGCTGACTTCTTCCCAACAAGCGGTCTGCTGCGAAGGCGTCTGTAGCTATCACGATTGTGTCAGCCGTTATGGTCTCTCCGTTTTGAAGGAACACTGTCTTGCCTTCTATTTTTTCGACCCGTGTTTGTAACCGTATTTGATTGGGTGAAAGACAGGATGCAATTTGTTCGGGAATGGCTTGCATGCCGTTTGCCGGTACTACCACGTTGCCCTTTGCAAATTGACTAAACAGAAACTTGAAAAACTGCGCATCTGTGTTCAACTCTTTTTCCAAAAAAACGCCCCGGAAAAACGGTTTATAAAAACGATTTATGATGGTATCCGAATAACCAAATTCTTTTAAAAACGCCAAAGTGGTTTGTTTTTCAGCAGGCGCAGCAACGGTAGGATCTGGGGCGTTTCTGAGTTTTATATTAAGTTGGAGCACCTTTAGTTTATCCCATAAATTCCCTACAGGCGCCAAAAGCGCTTGCGGAGCTGTTGTCCAGTTTTTTAATGGGTTAGGCATTAAATGGTATTTATTACCCAATCGAATGCGTGCACCACTCGGCAGCATCTTTAATTTTAATGCATCGTAATCCAATATTTTAGTAGCTTCCGGATACGACGTTAATAATACCTGAAAACCCTGGTCGAGTGTAAAACCATTGATCTTATCGGTTCGCACTCGCCCGCCTACTGCATCGGAAGCTTCGAGTACGACTGCTTCAATACCGTTCTCTTTTAAATATTTGGCACAAGTTAATCCTGCTATGCCGGCACCGATAATCACTATCATACGAATGTTTGTATTTTTAATAAATCTGATTTTAACTATAGCGCTTGCTATGTGCCTTTTGCATTGTGCATATCAACTTTTCTTAGTTCCTGGTGTCGCCACAAATCACTAAAGCGTAAAGTTAAGGTCCAGCTCTTTTATACTTTATATAGTTAACGAGAGATGCGGAATAATATGAAGAGTTGCCTTATATTTAACTGACGGCATAATGCTCATATATTGAATCAAAAAGTCAGAAAGAATGATTATAGCGCATTTTGAACAAAGACAAAGGCTTAGTAAACTGGTGTATCCTTAGAGTTAAGCGCAGCGTCTCTAAGGATTTTTAATAAAAATGAGTTTTAACTCATTCTTTCAGTCTGGCCTCAATGGATATCCCACGCAACGGTCGCCACTTTCCTCCCGTCAATAAAAGCTGAAAATAGTTTCACCGCTCCGCATGGCAGGGATTGCAGCGGAAATACTTTTGTGAGGAACGAACAAAAGATTGTAGCGAAAGCCCGTAACAAATGCTCGGCTTTGAACAATTGCCCATGCCCCGCCACCCCATTATTTTCGTTCTCTTATTTCTCACGCAAACAACTCTTCATTCGTTTTTTTAGTTCCTCCCATTTATCCCAATATACTTTAAACGCCCCATCACTCTCTTTTGCAGCAGCTATACTTTGAGAAGTGGCAGGCATATCTGTTGACTGAAGAATATTAAAGACAGCTGCCAAGGAAGCATTTATGCGGACAAAACTCTGGGGATCATTTTCGAATGCTGCTGCCTGCGCATCAAATTCAGCCAACGCTGTTGCAGGAGTACCTTTTGCAAAAGTTAGTTGTTCTTTTATCCTGCTGCGGAGAACGGCAAGTTCCTTTAAAGCTTCTGTAATTTTAAGCCGATCTCTGTACAGCATTAACGACAGATCATGTTGCTGCTTCAGCTCTTTTACGGAAGTCTTTATTCTTGGATCAGGTTCTACCCTAAATGATTGCTCAACCGTTTTACCGGCAGCGGTTAATCTTGCTGTATAATTTCCCGGCATGACCCAGGGAGATGTTTCAACAAGTGCGGTTTTATTGTAGATAGCACTGATAGGATATACCGGTGGAATGTTTAAAGGCTCATACCGCATGTCCCATAAAAAACGATGTGACCCTTCTTTTCCTGACAAAATTTGTTGCGGACGAATCCAATAACCTGGAACATTGCCTGCAGGAATTTTATATAGAGTATCTAAGCCGGAATATCTTCGGATAATATTTCCATTAGCATCTGATATTTCCAACTGTATTTTTTCTGTGTTTTCTTTTATATAATAATCAATCATGGCACCATCAGGTGGATTATCGCCGGCGGGCTCTTCCTGTGGCAACGGCGTATCTGTCCACATATTCCAACGAATTCTGTAAGCATTGGCTGGTTTATAAAGTATAGTTGAGTTTAGAAGTTTAGGGTTTAGTTGCCTTAGCGGCGTGATGTTATCGAGTATCCAAAAACTTCTGCCATGCGTACCTATAACAAGATCATCGTCTTTAATAACCAGATCTCGTATACTCGTGGCGGGCATATTTAATCGCAGTGATTGCCAATGCTCACCATCATCGAATGATACATACACTGCGCTTTCACTGCCTGCAAATAATAAACCCTTGTGTAAAGGATCTTCTCTTACCACATTGATCGGATCGTTTGGCAATCCGGTTACAATTTCTTTCCACGTTTTACCGCCATTTGTTGTTTTATAAATGTGTGGATGCATATCATCCAGCCTTATACGATTTACGGCAGCATACGCCGTATTCACATCAAAATAAGATGCATCCATTAAAGAAATTTTACTCCATGATGTAACTGCGGTAGGTGTAACATTCTTCCATGTTTTACCAGCATCTCTTGTTATATGTATCAACCCATCATCTGTACCGCACCAAATTGTATTGATGTCTTTTGGTGAAGGAGCAACTGTGTAAATAACGCCTCGCCTTGGCATTTTCTTTTGTTCATCAGATGTATAAATACCAACATTGGCAGGCACATCCCATGTATCTCTCGAAAGATCGGGACTGATAACCTGCCAGTCTTTTCCGCCGTTCAATGTTTTAAACAAAACATTCCCTGCATAGAACAATGTTTTATTATCTGCCGGAGAAAATAAAACAGGGGCCGTTCTTACAAAACGATACTTTCCGCTTCGTACCGCTTCGGGCGCAATATTTTGTGTTTGCCCGGTGCGCTTATCAAACCTTGAGAGTTTTCCGCCATAAATAATATTCGGGTCCAAAGGATCAGCAGCTACGTAACCATATTCTTCTGCACCTACCGGGTGCCAGTCATGAAAAGTTATTTGTCCGTCATTACTTTTGGAGGAAATACCAACAGAGCCGCTTTCCTGCTGACCACTGTATACATTGTAGGGAAATGCATTGTCTGTACTTACATGATACATTTGTGCAGTAGGTTGATTGTACCATGAAGAAAACGTTTGTCCCCCATTTACTGTAATGATCGCACCCTGGTCACTTGCAATTAAAATGATGTCTGTATTATTTGGATTTATCCAGATGCGGTGATAATCGTCACCACCGGGTGCACCTCTGAATGCATTCCATGTTTTGCCGCCATCAACAGATTTCCAAACAACAACATTTGCGCTGTAAACAATATCCGGATTATTTGGGTCCACTTTTATTTCAGCAAAATCACTCCCTCTTCCCCAAATTCGTTCATCACCGGTCATCATTGTCCAGGATTCACCGGCATCATTACTTCTGTAAAGGCCACCAAATTTTCCTGCATCTACCGTTGCATATACTCGGTTGGGATCAGTGGGAGAAATACCAAAACCAATTCTTCCTAAACCCTGTTCTGTGGTAGGCAACCCTTTGGTTAATTTCTTCCATGTTTCTCCGCCATCTGAAGATTTAAATAATCCGCTTTCTTTTCCGTTCCATGCGCCATTTTCCCATGGGCCTTGCCTGCCTGCCCACATATCGGCATAAATTATATCAGAATTTTTCGGATCAATAGTGACCTGTACAGCTCCCGTATTTTCATCTTTGAATAATACATTTTTCCATGTTTTGCCACCGTCAATTGTCCGGTAAATCCCACGTTCTGTATTAGGGCCATATGGATGACCAAGCACTGCTACAAAAACCCTGTTCTCATTTTTTGGATCTATTGCTAGTCCGCCAATTTGCTGCACATTTTCTAACCCCAAATGTGACCACGTTTTTCCTGCGTCAAGTGATTTGTACATGCCGTTGCCCACAGAAAGATCTGGACGTTGCAACCCTTCTCCGCTTCCAACATAAATTACATTGGGGTCAGACGGAGCTACAACAATATCGCCAATTGATCCTGTTGGCTGGTCATCAAAAATGGGATTCCATGTTCTTCCATAATCAGTTGTCTTCCACACACCACCATTACTAACACCGATATAAAATACATTGGGCTGCTGCGGAACACCAACGGCGCCAACTGTACGCCCCCCACGGTGCGGACC
>JBBRQF010000073.1:0-4913 GCA_038226715.1 Chitinophagales bacterium | reverse complement strand
GGAACTGAAATATTCAACGAAATGAAACATGAGCATTTTGCCATTGCTTTTTCAGGAAGATACAAGCTCACCAACGTAACATCTTTAATGATCAACTACGATCAACCCATTACAAAACACAATATTCATAACCCCCATCCGAATTTATCTTTAGGGCTTGAGTTCAATACCAGCAGTCACTCATTCCAGCTATTTTTGGGTAATTACTTTTTCCTATCACCGGCAAGGAATAACTTATTCAACGATAGTGATCCATTTAACCATGAACCAAAACTTAACCCTGCTTCTGTTAATTTCCATTTCCTTGATAATTTCAGGATCGGCTTTAACATTACCAGGTTATGGAATTATTAAAATACTGATTCGTTCATGAAGAAAGAATCCGGTTTCAACAACCCTGAATTAAATCTAATTCAGGGTTCTTTTATAAAATCTGATTACAACAATGTAATTTTTTAGAATGAAAACCGCTTTTTTATATATTGCTGGATTTTTTTTTGTTGTATACCTGGCTGTGCTCTTAGCCGGCTGTGATAACAACCGCACAGCCGAAAAACAAAAAATAGATAAGGTTAAAAATAAAAGCACCATAAACTCCATATTTAAAGCCCCGGCCATATTACAGGACACGCTGGCAATCACCACGGCATCCGCAGTTTTTTACCAGCCTGATTCAATGCAGCTATTAAAAATAAAAACACAAACGGATACCATGACTTACGAAGGTTTGATGCACGAATATTTTTTCCAGATGCGCAACGCACGTATCGTTATAAAAAAGACCTGGCCTTCGTTAAAGATCGTTGAATCTAAACGCTACAGGTACCTGCTGTTTATTCGAAGTAACGGCGAAAAAGAATGTATTGACCTCGACGAACAAAAAGAGTCATTTGGGTTATTGGTTTTCGATGCTGAAAAACCAGCACAGGTGATCGATATGTCAAATATAGAAACGGGTATTTCATTTTACCTCAAATAGACCCTTTTTACATAACATGACGACAATCATATCAGTACTGGTTATTCATCAGTTGCAGAAAAGATGCTTAACATTAACTTGCTGATGAAACAATGGAACAATAAGCCCATTAGTAATTAAACCATCAAAAACATTACATTTTATGAAAAAGATATTCGCTTTAGTTACAGTTATCCTGGGAATTACCGGTATTAGCTTTACTGTTAAGCATAACATGGATCAAAAACCCTGGCCGGTACCCGACAACTATAAAACGATGAAAAACCCCATTGCCGTTAATGCTGCTTCCATTGCTGATGGAAAGGCGTTATGGGCTACCCACTGTAAATCTTGCCACGGTGCAAAAGGTCTGGGCGATGGGCCAAAAGCAGCGCAGCTAAAAACAGAGCCTGGTGATTTTTCAAAAGCAGATACACAGTCTCAGACAGACGGCGCCTTATTTTATAAATTATCAGAAGGCCGTACTGATATGCCCAACTTTAAAAAGAAATTACCCGAAGCTGACGAGAGATGGAGTTTGGTAAATTTTATAAGAACACTTAAAAAATAATTTTTAGTGAACAGTGAACAAAGAGCCCGGCTGCAAATGCAGCACGGGTTTTTTGTTTTAAATGATAAACATGACTATAGTCACACGCTGTTATGAGCATACTTCTTTTATCACCGGGATTCCCGGAATAAATTACATCGTAATGACAATTTGATGACATTACACAAATAAACAAATTTATTCAAAATCAATATTTACAAAATCTAAAATTATAAGTTATGAAACTAATACAATCAAGGCAACTATGGATACTAACTTCCTTCATATTATTTGTGGGATATTGGGTTAGCTGTACAAAAACCGACCAGGTACTTAATCCATCAGGAACTTCTGATGCCAGTACACAATTGGTTTCTCTAAAAGTAACTAACCCACCAACAGTTGATGGAATAATTGATGCGTCCTGGTCAAACGCCCAGAAATTAACTGCTATCGTTACTGTGCCTGACCCGGGCAATGATTATTTTAAAGGATACGTGGGATCTTCACATACCGTAACAATGCGGTCGATGTACGATGGCAGCAAGATTTATTTTTTAGCAGAATGGAATGACGCCAACAAAAGCTTTAACAGAGATCCCTGGTATTTTGATCCAGCGTCTAAAACATGGAAAGAAGAAGATCGTAAACCAACTTTTGATGCTCAAGGCAATAAAATAAGAGAAGCATTTTACGAAGATAAATTTGCCATGCTCTGGAATGTTAATAATTCTGTTACGGACTTTAACTCAAAAGGATGTTATGCCACTTGCCACACGTCTCTTGATCCGCTAACGCACGGAGGTGCTACGGGAAGACACTTTACAGGCAGCACAACAGAGTTCCTTGATATGTGGCATTGGAAATCAGTTAGAACAGGATTTCCAAGTAGCCAGGTTGATGACCAATTGCAAAATAATACTGAATTTGATTTAGCAGATGGTGGAAGACATGGTGATCCAAAAGTTTCAGGAGGTTACTCCGATAATGTTCAAACGCTTCCATTAACAGGAGGAGCAGCAGGGCAAACCGTGAATGTTCCTAAATATTTTGTTCCGGGCGCTACCAATTATTACTGGGTTTCAAAAAGCGACCAGGTTGCAGGAATTGCAAAACAAATTACCGGGGTTGATGTAAATGGTATTCTTACTTATGCAGGAGGAACAATTGATCCCAATACAGATTTGCAATTTCAACGCAATGGATCAACCACAGGTAGCAAATGCATGCCAAGTGTATGTGATGTTGCACCTTTTGTGGGAGACAGGGGTGATATATCTGCTATGGCAACTTTTACCGGAAGTGGGTGGATACTGGAATTTAGCCGCAGCTTAATTACCCCAAGCGGTTTAGCGGGCAATGCCGATGTTCAATTTGATGTTACAAGTGATTATGTATTTGGCATTGCAGTATTTAATAATGCTGCAATTGCACATGCAATCAATTCGAAATTCACATTAAAATTTGCCAAATAATATGTACGCTCATTTATGTCATATTCTTAAATATAAAAGATCATGTCAAAGAAAATAATAGCTATAGCATTGATTCTGGTTTCAACGTGTACTTTTTTTGTTACCGGCTGTTATAAAGTTACAACCTTAGTGATACCAAATACTGGTGAGGAAATTACCAGGCCTGTAAGTCTTGCTGATGATATCATTCCCGTGTTTACTACAAAATGCAGCATCAGTGGCTGTCATAACAATGGCGGAATTAAACCAGATCTTTCCCCGGATAAAGTATATAATACACTTATCAATGGCAACTATGTAGATCTGAATACGGCCGAAAGTAGTTCGATATACTTATGGCTTACCGGCAAACGCCCAACAATTATGCCCGTTGGCGGGCCTAACAATCCATCCAATATTAATCAATTTGTATTGGCCTGGATAAAACAAGGCGCAAAAAATAATTAATAAAAAAAGAAAGTATGAAAAAGTTAAATAAATACCTGCCCCGCTTACTGCGTGCCACTGGCTTATGCCTGTTAATGTTGTTCGCTTTACAAACAACAGCACAGGATATTGTAACTGACAGCACCCAACCTGCACCGGTAGTAAAAAAGAAAGCAGTAAAAAACACATTCGAAAGTAACTGGATACAGGATAACCAGAGTGTAATGGTACCCATTAAAGGAACTTTTGAAATGGATATACAACACCGGTTTGGTGTTGTTAGTAATGGCCGTAAAGATCTCTGGGGGCTGTACGCTCCATCCAATATCCGCATAGGGTTGAGTTATGTAGTAAAAAACAAATTGCAATTTGGTTTCGGGTTTACCAAAGACAGGGTGCAATTCGATCTTAATGGTAAATATGCCATCGTAAAACAAAACAAAACGGGCGGATGGCCTGTAAGCGTTTCGTGGTTTAGTAACGTCGTTCTTGATTCAAGACCGAAAGAAAATTTTGTTAGTGGGGGTGACAGGTTCTCTTATTTTCACCAGCTGCTTATAGCCAGGAAGATAACAGAAAAGTTTTCATTGCAGGTTGCTCCAAGCCTTTCTCATTATAATAATATTGACGGCTACATAGATGGTAACGGTAAAATTCAGCCCAAAATGAAAAATGATCATTTTGCCATTGCGTTTATGGGCAGGTATAAAATGACCACCAAAACGAATTTCATGGTAAACTACGATCAACCTCTTACCCAACACCCTATGAACAACCCGCATCCCAATATCAGTTTTGGCCTGGAGATGGTTACCAGTTCGCATGCCTTCCAGGTATTTGCAGGCAACTACCATAACATCATTCCTCAAAGCAATAATTATTTCAATCAAAATGATTTTACAGAAGGCCAGTTCGTGATCGGGTTTAACATCACCAGGTTGTGGAATTTCTAATTTTTAAAAACATAACGAATTCTAAAACCCGAACTAATGAAAGATGTATCCCGATTAATTTAATAACATCGCCCCGGAAATAATTTTTTGGTGAACAGGAGGCCTGGTTTGCATATGCAGGCCGGGCTTTTTGTTTAAAATCCGGTCAGGTACTTATGATATGAATCATATCGCATCGTGAGTAAGATTATTTTATGAATTTGAATACGGGTATACATTGCAGTACAAAACAAGACCAACAAATTATGGAACAAAATAACAATACCTCCTCACGCAAAAAATTCCTTTTATGGGGCGCTGCCGCCCTTTCTTCTTTTGCACTACTGAAAAATATCCCCGGTAATAAAAAAGAAAAAAAAGAAACTGTTAAGATGCTTACCCAGGATGGTACATTGGTAGAGATTGAGACAGACAAAATATACAGTAGCAAAAGGGAAATGATCTCTGACAAACAATTGAAAAGCTGGGTTACCAAAAAGAAAATGTAACAGTCCCATTATTTTAAAAATATCAATATGGAGAATACGAATTCACGCAGGAAATTTCTTGCT
>JBBRQF010000072.1:0-5147 GCA_038226715.1 Chitinophagales bacterium | reverse complement strand
TTGCCGAGATAAAGTTTATCCTGCAGGCCCAGTGCAATTTTAGAAACGGCACGGGTAATTTTACGGGTTACAAAAGTTTCTCCGCGTAAAGGGCTTTCATGATTAAATAAGATACCGTTACAGGCATACATATTATAAGCTTCGCGGTAATTCACTACTATCCAGTAAGCATACAATTTAGCAACTGCATAAGGACTTCTTGGATAAAACGGGGTAGTTTCTCTTTGCGGTACTTCCTGCACCAACCCATATAATTCGGAAGTAGATGCCTGGTAGATACGTGTTTTTTTCTCCATCTTTAAAATACGGAGGGCTTCCATTAAACGCAAAGTGCCAATACCATCAGCATTGGCGGTATATTCCGGTGTATCAAAACTAACTTTAACGTGGCTCATTGCTGCCAGATTATATATCTCGTCGGGTTGTGTTTCCTGTATGATGCGGATAAGGTTGGTACTGTCGGTCATATCACCATAATGCAGGGTAAACTTTACATCTGCTTCGTGGGGATCCTGGTATAAATGATCAATACGATCGGTGTTCATCAAGGACGAACGTCTTTTTACTCCATGTACTTTATACCCTTTTTCTAAAAGGAGTTCGGCAAGATAAGCTCCGTCTTGTCCGGTTATACCGGTAATTAATGCGGTTTTCATTCTGTTTATTTATTGTATTTGGAATTATAGATCAGGCAAGTGAAGGTATTGCTTGTTTCTTTAAAAAATCCTGGTAAGCGGTTTTCAGACCTTCTGTGAGTGCAGTTTTATGCTTCCATCCTAATCCATGGAGTTTAGATACATCCAGTAATTTGCGGGGAGTACCATCTGGTTTCGAGGTATCAAACACAAGGCTACCGCCATATCCTGTAACTTCTTTTATTTTTGTTGCCAGTTCTTTTATACTGATGTCTTCGCCGCAGCCAATATTCACGATCCCTTTTTCATCATAATTATCCATTAAAAAAAGGCAGGCATCTGCAAGGTCATCGGAGTATAAGAACTCTCTCCTTGGGCTACCCGAACCCCATATGGCCACTTCTTTTAAACCCGCTGATTTGGCCTCATGGAACCTGCGTATTAATGCCGGAAGCACATGCGAATTTTCGGGATGGTAGTTATCGTTTATACCATATAGATTAGTAGGCATAACACTTATATAGTTGGCGCCATATTGATCACGGTAGTTTTCACACAATTTAATGCCGGCAATTTTTGCGATAGCATAAGGTTCATTGGTATATTCCAATGCGCCGGTTAAAAGATATTCTTCTTTGATGGGCTGTGGTGCCATTTTAGGATAAATGCAGGAGCTACCTAAAAAAAGCAGCTTATCTACTTTATTGGCATATGCAGCATGTACAATATTCGCTACGATCAAAAGATTGTCATATAAAAAATCGGCCCGGTAAGTATTATTGGCTACGATGCCGCCAACTTTGCCCGCAGCTAAAAAAACAAATTTTGGTCTTTCTGAAGCAAAAAAGCTTTCGGTTTCAGCCTGGTTCCGGAGGTCAAGTTCATTTGATGTTTTATAAACCAAGTTCGTAAATCCTTTACTTTGAAGGGCCCTTACTATCGCCGATCCAACCAATCCATTATGTCCTGAAACGTAAATTTTGTCTTCGAAATTCATCATGACTGTGCAAATGTATAATTTAGTAACATTGACTTTTCTCTTACGAAAATGCTGTCTTCTTTCAGTTCAGCGATCATCGCATACCCTAACGATGGAAGGTTGATCTTTATTGTTTTATTTTTTACGGCAATTACATTTCCATCTATTTCATAAGAAGAACGGAAAAGGCTTTTTTCGATAACGTTGCTGTTTACTGTTAACTTTTCCAAGTCGATATTCTGGTAGTCTGTTGTAAACTTCCGCATAGCATTTACCTCAGCCTCAGTAATAACTGCAGGCTTACCTAACCAGTAAAGCAAGTTGATCACTCCGTCTGTCTGCCTTAAAGCAACGACTTCCTGTTCTGTTACATGAACAAAAACATAAGATTTAAATAAAGGCCTATGGGTCACCTTATTTCTCCATGATCTTTGTACTTCTACACTTACCAGGGGAATAAAATTTTCAACTTTCTTTTTTGTCAACAGTACTGCAACTCTTTTTTCGGATTGCGATTTAGTATAAAGAATGTACCAATTTTTCTGCATAACCATTTTTTTAAAATTAGAAATGTGCAGTTAATCGGATAATGGAGAGGATAGTTAGTCAGATATTTGGAACAGGTGGCAGTTAATCGGATATGTAGAAACAAATATAGTAATTAAGCGGGGCTTCGCCAATCTCAGTCACAGCTTAATAATGATCGAGTTATTTTATTTTCATATTCTTGGGCCTTTTTACGTTTAAATTAAGATACTTTCTTTGTTTTAGCACCCCTTTCTTTATTACCATATACATAATCATACCCATAACCATAGTTATTTTTAAATACCCCCCTTGTTTTAACACCATTAAAAACGATGGCAGGGTTATTTATGGTATTGATATGATTATTTTCATCAAGTCTTTTAATAAGCATTTTTGGCGTGTAATTATGCCTGATCACATATAAAGTGGCATCACACATACCGGATAAGATATAAGCATCAGTAACCAGTACCGCAGGTGAGGTATCAATTACTACAATATCAAAATTATTTTCTAAATAATCTATCAGGTATTTTACTTTCCCATTCGCCAAAAGTTCGGTAGGGTTTTCCGGAAGGCTGCCTGCTGAAATAAAATACAGGTTTTCGTGCGTGTCAATTTTATTAACCACCTCAGAAGCTGTTTTTTCCCCGTTTAAAAACTCAGTAGCGCCATCCTCGTAGCTCACGTTTAATATCTTTGAAATGGATGGATTATTCAGATCCAGGTCAACTAAAGCCACTTTTTTACCAGTGAGTGAAAGGCTTACAGCAAGATTTGCTGCAATAAAACTCTTGCCTTCACCTGATATACTCGATGTGATCAGTAGCTTTTTGTGGGCGTTATCAATGCCTAAAAAAGAAAGCGATATCCTCAATTTCCTGAATTCCTCTGCTACAAAACTCCTAGTCCCCTTTTCAATTACCAATGGTGTTTTTGATTTATCAAATGCAATTTCACCAATAATAGGGATCGAGCTCATCTTTTCGATCTCCATTCTATACTTGATCTTGCCGGTAAAGGAATCTTTTATGGTTATGATCCCAACACATAATCCAATAGCTCCAATTAGCGCAATGATATAGATCATCTTCCTGTTAGGACTAACCGGACCGTTACTGGCTGATGCTTTATCTACAACCCTGCTGTTAGATACTATCTGTGCAATGGTCATTTCAGCTTCCTGCTTTCTTTGAAGCAAGGTTTGGTACTGGGTAACTTTTGTTATTTGTTCCCTGCTTATTTCCAGCAATGCTTTTTCCTTTTGTGGCACCTGGGATAACACTGCACTATAAGACCCATTGGTAGCACTTAAACTTTGTTTTGATGCTTCAAGGCTTTGCCGCTGGCTTTTGATATTTTCTACTATACCCGGTTGTAATTTACTGATCTGTTCCTGGAGTGCAAGAAGAGATGGATGGTTTGCACCAACTGTTTTCTTCAACTTTTCATATTCTTCCTCTTTTGTTTGCAGCTGGGTGATTAAAGATGCCAGTGAAGCATCCCGAACGCCTAATGTTGAAGGAGATACCAGCTCCCCGCTTTCTTTGCTGTTAACAGATTTTTCAACCTGGTTCAGCATAGCAAGCTGCATATTTACATCCCCTATCTTTTGATCATTTTCACTTAAGTTCCTTAAAACATTCCCTCCCAATGAACTAATATCCACAGCACCAGTCCCCGATTTATATTGCTGTACCTTTCTTTCTATAGAATCCAGGTCGTGAGAAACCCCTGCCAATTGCTGATTAACAAAAGCCAGTGTATTGCGTGCCGAGGTGTTTTTATCATTAATCGAAACCTCGTCATATATCACAATGAGCTGGGTGATGATATCAACAGCCCGCTCAGGTATGGGATCTTTGTAAGTGATCTCAACAATCGCAGATTGTTTGTTGGGTATTATTTTCAGCCCCCCCAAATAATTTGAAGCGCTAATTTCCGGATTTTCCAGTGAAAAGAACACCTGCTTCGTATTCGTATTGGGAAACAGATGATAATTCTTATTTGGCAGGAATCGGAGTGAACCATAAGGCGTATTCACAAATTGATTCAAAGGGTATTTATATTTATTTTCTAAAGTAACCGTTTTGGTATCCTTATGGTAATTGAATTTTATTTTCAATGCCTCCTGTATAGAATCCGGGTTTCTCGCTTCAATTAAAATAGGCGATAAATCATAAGCGTCCCCGGATTTCAACTTGCCTTCCTGTGATACCGGGGCATATAAAAAAAGAGATTTTACTACCCTTTCCATTAAACCTCTTGATTGCAGCACTTCCATTTCATTTTCAATATTCTTCTTTGAAGCAAGCAACTTCAAAGACTCTGTTATTTGGGCATCTTCACTACCACCCCTGCTTTCATCTTTGATCATAATTGTGGCAGAGGCCTGGTATATCGGTGTTGCATAACGCAGGTATGCATATGCAGCAACCAATGCCAGCATCGCAAATAATATAAATAGTGGCCAGAAAGGCAAATATTTAGATATTATCTGCTGCCCGATATTCGTTTCTTTTTCTTCTTCCATTTCGGTATGTCTGCTCATTTCCATATGCTGCTGCGCTCAAATTATTTAATGACCTTATCCAGTACTAAAAAAAGTATTGAAATACCACTCAACACAACGGGTATGATCTGTACAGACCTGTCGGTAGTGGCTATTTTAGACTTACTTGGCTCTACATAAATAACATCGTTCGGCTTTAAGTAATAATAAGGTGAATTTAAAAAGTCAATCGATGTAAGGTTTATATGCCTCGTTGTTCTTTTTCCATCCTCTTCTCTTATCAACAGCACATTATCTCTTTTTCCATAAATGGTAAGGTCGCCCGCAAGTCCCAATGCCTTAACCAATGATATCTGTTCACTTGGCACAGTGATCACAGTAGGATGGTTCACTTCTCCCAGTACAGTAACTTCAAAATTGAGTTGCCTGATCTGAACGATAGGATTCAGCAGCAGGCCAGTTGCCAGTATTTTTTTAGTAATGTTCTCAGTAA
>JBBRQF010000071.1:0-6103 GCA_038226715.1 Chitinophagales bacterium | reverse complement strand
TGCGGTTTTCCTTTGGTACTTTAACATCGGTAAATAAAATACTGTGTGTATCACTTCCGCGGATGCCGAGTTTATTTTCTTTAGCACCCACTTCAACACCAGCCCAGCTTTTTTCTACAATAAATGCATTGATGCCGCGGCTACCCTTGCTTACATCTGTTTGTGCAATTACCAGGTACACGCTGGCGCTGTTGCCATTGGTTATCCAGTTCTTGGTACCGTTCAGTAAATAATGATCGCCTTTATCTTCGGCTGTTGTACGTTGCGAAGTAGCGTCGCTGCCGGCTTCGGGCTCACTTAATAAAAAAGCACCAATGTATAGTTCGCCATCTTTTTTGCCCTGCGCCAACGGGTGTAAATATTTTTGTTTTTGTTCTTCACTCGCATATTCCTGCAGGCCATAACAAACCAGGCTGTTGTTTACACTTACACAAACACTTACACTTGCATCAATCTTACTGATCTCTTCCATCGCTAAAACATAACTGATCGTGTCCATACCACTACCGCCATATTCCGGCTTAACCATCATGCCCATAAAACCGAGATCGGCTAATTTTTCTATCTGTTCTCTTGGAAATTTTTGTAACTCATCTCTTTCAATAACGCCGGGCAGACATTCGTTTACCGCAAAATCCTTTGCCGCCTGCTTTATCATTAATTGTTCTTCTGTAAATTCAAATAGCATAGTCTGGTTTTTAATATATGGACAAAAATACGGAATTTGCCCCTATCCCCTAAAGAGGAATATTGGAGCGAAGGGATGATCCGGGTACTGCTGTTACACTAGAAGTAAATAAGATTTAAGGCTTAGGAAAATCTGAAATGAACTTATCTGCGGCAAGGATTTCCGTAAATAATTTTCTGTCAATCATTTTAGCGCCCAGGCTTTCCAAATGGTTGGTGTGCAACTGGCAGTCGATCAGTTGTACATTTTCTTTCTGCAACTGCTGCACATACTTGATAAAAGCAAATTTGCTGGCATTGCTTTGCAGGCTGAACATACTTTCACCAAAAAATATTTTACCCAGCCTGATACCATATAAACCGCCAACGAGTTTGCCATCCAGCCAGGTTTCGGCACTGTGGGCATAGCCCAGTTCGTGTAAAGTGGTATAGGCCTGTTGCATGGCGGGAGATATCCAGGTACCATCCTGGCCTTTGCGGCTAACCATTTTACAGTTTTGTATAACGGTTGTAAATGCACGGTTTGTTGTAAACCGGAATCTGCCATTTTGCAAAACAGTTTTCATGCTGCCGGTCACTTTCAGTTCATGGGGATATAAAACAAAACGAGGGTCGGGGCTCCACCAGCAAATGGGTTCATCATCATTATACCAGGGAAATATTCCGCTGCGGTAAGCAAGCAAGAGGCGTTCGGCGCTCAGGTCTCCGCCGATGGCCAATAAGCCTTCTTCATCAGCCGTGGATACAGGCGGAAACAATAATTCTTTTGTAAGCAAAAACATAGGTAAAGATAAAATAATGGGGCAACTTAAAAATTATCGGGAGAGAGGCTTCGTGCCTCTGCATGACAGGTGTAAGGGTATAAATACAACAAGATGAATAGATTTTAAGGAGGGAATTAATTTGCCATCACATCAACGGTTGCATTGATACCTCTTTCGGTGATGGCATTGCATTGGGGTTTCAGTATTTCGTAGCTGCCTTCTTTAACAGCGTATTTGCCTTTAGAATCGATGATGATGGCGCATTGCTCGGCCTGTTCGGTTGAATGGCCGCAAACTTCCATCAAGGTTTCAATAACCCACTCAAATGTATTTACCTCATCGTTCCAAACAATGAGGCTGCAATAAGAATCAGTTACGGTAAGTGTATCTGTATCTTCCTGGAATTTTGTATTTGTGTAGGTGGACATATTGATAAGACAAAAATAGGTTGATTTTTGGCTAAAAAAGAAAATAAACGCATTTAATAGAAAAAGGTTCACCAGAAGTGAACCTTTTTTGTGTGAGCACACGCGTTCGAACCGCGGACCCTCTGCTTATAAGGAAGCAAAAATTACCATTGCCAAGAAAATAATGGATGCTGAAAGATTGGTTTTGAACCTGGAAAATGAAGACAAAAACCTATCAGCTTTTGAAATAAAGGGAAAGCTCAAGAAAGGCAGGGTTAGCAATACCCTTTTCTTTGCTTATTTCGAAAAAGTCATAGAACGATTTAAAATTAATGGGCAGATTAAAAATTCCGAAATCTATAAGGATACTAAGCGAAATCTGAGACATTTTATTCCGACGGGTGATATTCCATTTTCAGATATTGATGTAGCTTTCCTCAATAAATTTGAAGAATTTCTAAAATCCAAAAATAAAGGTGGAAACACTATATTTCTGTATCTGAGAACATTAAGAGCAGTAATTAATAAAGCAATAAAGGAAGAAGTGTGTAGCGAAGGTTATTATCCATTTAAAAAATTTAGCCTGGCAAAGTATACCAATATAAAAACAGATAAAAGAGCTATTTCAAAAAAAGAGATAGAAAAGATTGCAGCCTTACGTCCTACAGAGTCAGGTCAAATTTTAGCTCAAAATGTATTTTTATTCAGTTATTACTGCCGCGGCATGAATTTCGCCGATATTGCATATTTGAAATGGAAAGATCTCAATAACAACAGGCTAAAATATACAAGACAGAAAACAAAAAAGCTGTTTAATATCGAGTTACTTAAGCCTGCTATGGATATTATTGAGTATTATGGACGTGGCATGTATCAAACAAAAGAAAGTTATATTTTCCCGATTTTTAATGAAAGCCACCATACTCCTGTATCGTTATACAACCGGAGAGAGAAAATGATTAAGTATGTTAATAAAGGCCTTAAAATTTTAGGTAAAGATGCTGGCATAGAAACCCCACTAACGACCTATGTGGCTCGTCACACTTACGCAACGGTTTTAAGAAGAGAAGGAATTTCCACTTCTATCATTAGCCAGGCTTTGGGCCACGATGGCGAAAAAACAACACAGATATATTTGGAGGCTTTTCAAAATGAAATCATAGATGTAGCAAGCAGGTGTATTTTATAAATTTCAAGACAAATTGTTTTCATGAGACAAGGTTATAAAATTGATGAGGATTATACGCAGACCAAAAAATATGCTGTGTAAAGCTTAACCTGCCGGATTTTATTAATTAAACACTTTGGTTTTTGTGATTACCTTTAATATTCAAAAATGACATCTGACAGGAAACATCACTGGGAAAATGTATTTGCAACCAAAGCACAAAATGAAGTAAGCTGGTTTCAGCCTTATCCTAAAACTTCTATGGAGTTTTTGGAATTATTTCAATTACCGCTGAATGCAAATATTATTGATATTGGCGGCGGCGATAGTCATTTGGTAGATGTATTATTGGAAAAGGGCTATCAAAATATCTGGATATTAGATATTGCGGCAACTGCTTTGGAAAAAGCAAAGCAACGTTTAGGTGACAGAGCAAAGCAAATTCATTGGATAGTTGCAGATGTTACGGAATTTGTACCGCCGGTTCAGTTTGATTTTTGGCACGACCGGGCAGCTTTTCATTTTCTTACAGACGAAGAGGGTATAAACAAATATGTTTCTATTGCAGAAAATGGGATTAAAAAAAAAGGTTATTTGATTCTGGGTACCTTTTCTGAAGAAGGCCCCCAAAAATGCAGCGGTCTGGAAATTAAACAATATAACGAAGCATCCATGAGTGCAAGGTTTGAGCTGGCTTTTAGCCGGGTAAAATGTATCCGGGAAGAACATATTACACCATTCAATACAGTGCAGGATTTTTTGTTCTGCAGTTTTCAAAAAAAGTAACATGAAACTCTACATAAAAAACATGGTTTGCCCCCGCTGCATTACATCCGTAGAGCAAATTTTAAAAAGGAATAATTTACAGGTAAAATATGTCAGACTGGGCGAAGTGGCACTGGAGAAAAAGCCTACTGCCAGACAACTAAAAATCTTTACGCAAGAGCTCCGGGAAACCGGGTTTGAACTTTTAGATGATCAAAAAACACAATTAATTGAGCAAGTTAAAAATCTGCTAATACAAAAAGTGCAAAGCGACAACGTAGAAGAACATTTCAGCCTTACAAAATTTATTGGCGAAAAAGTATTCAAAGATTACTCTTCCATCAGCAAGTTGTTCTCCGAACTGGAAGGTATCACGTTAGAACAGTTTTTCAACCTCCAGAAAATTGAAAAAGTAAAGGAATGGCTGATATACAATGAACAGTCATTAACACAGATTGCATTTAACCTTGGGTATAGCAGCATCCAGCACCTTTCAAGCCAGTTCAAAAACCTCACAGGTATGACACCCTCACAATTCAAACAGCTTGGAGCAAAGCACCGAAAGTCTATTGACGCTGTAAAAGACTGATTGATATCTTTTGCATCGGCACAATTATCTGCAAATCTTTTCCAAAATGCTGTAACAATAAAGCTATGTTTATGCCAGACCTTTGTATCGTTTAAAAAAATGAAAGATGAATAAAGAAATACATACCATCAATCTTCCCCTGGCCGGTGTGGAAAGTGAACATTGTGCGCTGATTGTGGATAAAGGATTAAACGAGGTAAAAGGTGTTAAGACCCATAAGGTGGAGCTTAACAACCATCGTGCTGTGATTACAACAGATGATGAACTGGAAACGATACCGAAGGCGGTAAAAGCCATCAGGGATTTAGGCTATGATGTAGATACAGTGAAGAAAACGTTTCCGGTTCTCAATATGACTTGTGCTTCCTGTGCCAGCAGTTCGCAAAGTATTTTGGAAAACACAGCCGGTGTAGTGAATGTATCCGTCAACTATGCAAATGCCACGGCGCAGGTAGAATATGTGCCTACCATTACCGATGCTCAAAAATTAAAGGCTTCCATGCAAAGTATTGGTTACGATTTAATGATTGATGAAAGTGAAGAAGCAAAAGATGAATTGGAAGAAGTACACCGTAAAAAGTTCAAATCACTGAAGAGAAGAACTATTGGCTCGGTTGCCCTATCCATTCCTTTGGTGCTGATCGCGATGTTTTTCATGCACATACCTTATGCTAATTATATCATGTGGGCATTGGCAACTCCGGTTGTGCTATTTTTCGGAAAGCAATTTTTCATCGGTGCATGGAAGCAGGCAAAGCATCGTTCTGCCAACATGGATACGCTGGTAGCGTTGAGTACAGGCGTGGCGTATTTGTTCAGTGTATTTAATACAGTCTTTCCACAATACTGGCATAGCAGAGGACTGGAAGCTCATGTTTATTTTGAAGCCGCAGCCGTGGTAATAGCCTTTATTCTCCTGGGCAAAATGCTCGAAGAAAAGGCAAAAGGAAATACCTCGTCAGCGATAAAAAAGCTGATGGGCTTACAACCAAAAACCGTTACGGTAGTTCACGAAGGAGGGCATCAGATGGAAATGCCTATTGCTTCTGTAAAAGTAGGTGACATCTTGTTGGTAAAGCCGGGAGAAAAGATAGCAGTGGACGGAACTGTAAAATCCGGAAATTCCTTTGTAGATGAAAGCATGATTAGTGGTGAACCCATTCCGCTGGAAAAGAAAAAGGGTGAAAAAGTATTTGCCGGAACCATCAACCAGAAAGGAAGTTTTCAGTTTACTGCAGATAAAGTGGGCGGCGACACCATATTGGCGCAAATTATAAAAATGGTGCAGGAGGCACAAGGCAGCAAGGCACCCGTTCAAAAGCTCGTGGATAAAATTGCAGGCATCTTCGTTCCTGTTGTAATGCTTATTGCCGTTCTGAGCCTGATTGCCTGGATAATATTGGGAGGTGAAAATGGTTTTACACATGGTATGTTGGCATTGGTAACAGTGTTGGTAATTGCCTGCCCATGTGCATTGGGTTTGGCAACGCCTACTGCAATCATGACCGGTGTGGGTAAAGGTGCAGAGCATGGAATTTTAATTAAAGACGCAGAAAGCCTGGAACTGGCTAAAAAAGTGAATGCCATTGTGCTGGATAAAACAGGCACGATCACAGAAGGAAAGCCTGAAGTAGTTTCTATACAATGGAAATCGGGTGCAGGCGAAACGGAACGTGCTGATTTATTGTTTAGTATTGAACAACAATCAGAACATCCTTTGGCA
>JBBRQF010000070.1:0-6996 GCA_038226715.1 Chitinophagales bacterium | reverse complement strand
TTACAGGATGATGCAGCATTTGAAAAGCAGGCGGTAAAAACAAATATTTTGTTCAATAACCCGCGTTGGTTAAATTTTCAACTGCTGCAAACAAACAGTAAAGTTGAGGTAGCAGAAATAATTCCAACTGTAGTCAATAAAACTCCCGAACCGGCTTTGGAAATACGGGAACCTGTTTTAGAAAGACACGAACCTGCTGTAGAAAAGCAGGAACACCTTTTAGAAACACCTGGATATGTTTTAGAAACAGCAGACCCCATTTCAGAAATACCGGAGCCCGTTTTGGAAACAGTTGATGACCTGCCTGATAATACAGATGCGCCTGAGCCTGGCAGTCATGCGGAGGAAAAGGAGATCGAGCCCATGAAGATCACGTTAAAAATGCCGGAGGAAAAAACAAACCTAACTGAAGCCATGCTTTTTGAACCCATGCACATGGTAGATTATTTTGCATCGCAGGGAATAAAATTACCAGAAGATGTGCAAACAGGTGACAAACTTGGCAAACAGCTTAAAAGCTTTACCGAATGGCTTAAAACCATGAAGAAAGTTCACGTGGCAGACGAAACAGCATCGGCAGAAAAAACCGACAGCAACATACAGGTACTGGCCGAAAACAGTAATACCGATGCAGGGGTTTTAACCGAGTCGATGGCCGAGGTATTTGCCAAACAGGGTAAACCGGGCAAAGCCACTGAAGTGTATCAAAAATTAAGTTTGCTCAATCCTGCCAAAAGCACTTACTTTGCAGCCAAAATAGAAAACTTAAAAGAATTATAACATGTTAATTTTATTCGGAATTTTAGTGATCGTTGCTTCTGTGATACTGGGAATGATCGTATTGATACAGAATCCTAAGGGTGGTGGTTTATCAAGTAGTTTTGGAGGTTTTGGTAACCAGATCATGGGTGTTAAACAAACAACCGATGTACTGGAAAAAGGCACCTGGTTATTTGCGGCAATTGTAGGTATTCTTTGTGTTATCTCTCCTGCTTTTATTCCAAAAGAAGGTGCAGGTTCGGCTCCCAATAAAGAATTAATGGAAAATGTAAATTCTAAAGTACCTGCTTCAACACCAGCCAACACGGCTACGCCAAAAGTAATGGACAGCAGTAAAAAATAATTTTTTATAAAATATTTCAGAACCCCGTCGTGATATGACGGGGTTTTTTGTTTTACTTTGTTTACCATGAAAAAGAAAATAATTTCAATCCTAATATTCATCCTGCTTATAACCGGCGGTTATGCAGCCTGGCAGGTGTTGGGACCAACTATTTCGGCTCCCGAAAACAAATATTTTTATATCAAAACCGGTTCGGTTTACAGCGATGTAAGGCAATCGCTGCTTGATCAGCACATGATCGGCAATACTTTTTTCTTCGATCTTATTTCCAAACAATTAAAATACCCGGCTAAGGTTAAGGCAGGCCGTTACCTCGTTAAAGACGGCAGCAGTGTTTTAAACCTGTTGCGGATGTTGCGCTCGGGTAATCAAACCCCGGTAAATTTTGTTATAACCAAACTACGTTTAAAGGAAGACCTGGCACAAAAGATAGCGGCCAATTTTGAATGCGATTCGGCCAGTGTAATGAAAATATTAACTGATCCCGAAACCTTACACAAATATGATGTTGACAATAATAATATGATGACCAATGTGATCCCCAACAGCTACACTATTTTCTGGAATACGCCAGCCGAAAAGATCATTGAAAAACTACATGACGAAAAAGAAAAATTCTGGAACGAAGAGCGGCTGGCCAAAGCAAGGGCTATGAACTTTACGACCGAACAGGTATATACTTTGGCCAGTATTGTAGAGGAAGAAACCAATAAGGCAGAAGACAAAGGTTTAATTGCCAGTGTGTATATGAACCGCATGGAAAATGGTATGAAGCTACAGGCCGATCCTACTGTAAAATTTGCCATGAAGAATTTTGCATTAACCCGTATACTGCATGGGCACCTGGCATACGATTCGCCTTTTAATACGTACATGAATGCCGGTTTACCCCCCGGACCCATTTGCACACCATCAGTTAAAACCATTGATGCAGTTTTAAACGCACCAAAGACCAATTACATTTATTTTGTAGCCAAACCCGATTTTAACGGTTATTCAAATTTTGCCAGCACTTATGAAGCGCACATGTTGTTTGCCAAAGCATACCAGTTGGCGTTAGATAGTTTGATAAAAGCCAAAGCCGCCAAGCAATAAAAAACACAGGCGTTGCTGCAATTAAATTTGAGTACTTTGCAACCTGAGCCATTTTTTACATGAACAAACTGGAGCGAAAAATAATTACCAGCATTCCAATTGCTTTTATCTTACGTAAAAGTAAACATTGGTATTTACCTGGTTTTGAGGGCGTACCATTGTATGATGTAGGCCGTTTTTTTTACAGGCAGGTTAAAACTGTTGGTCTAACCGAAAGGGCTTCTGCTGTGGCTTATAATTTTATCATGGCCATACCGCCATCCTTTTTATTTTTATTTACTTTAATTCCCAGCCTTCCGTTTATCCCAAAAAAAAGTTTAAAGATACAGTTGCATACCCTGATTAGGGATATTGTGCCCGCCAAAGGATACAATACCAATATCATCAATTTTGTTGACTCATTTATTGATGGTAACAAAATTGGCTTATTGTCATTTGGTTTAATATTGGCATTGTTCTTTGCATCAAATGCCATGATGGGTTTAATGCGTTCCTTTAATAAAAATTATGAAGGTTTCGAAAAAAGAAAAGGCCTGCATAAGCGCTGGGTTGCTATCAGGCTTACGGTATTAATTTTTGGCCTGGTGCTGGGTTGTCTTATTTTATTGATAACACAGGGTGCCGTTTTAAAATGGTTGGGCATGGGCAGTAAGTTCTGGCGGGAATTTATATTTTATGTCCGCTGGTTCTTTATTGTAGCCGTCATCTTTTATTCCATTGCTTTCATTTATAAATACGCCCCCGCTGTTCAAAAACGCTGGAAATTAACTTCTCCCGGTACTATACTGGCTACCTTTTTATCCATTATGGCCTCAATTGGTTTCTCTTATTTTGTCAACAATTTTGGTAAGTACAATGCCTTATATGGCTCCATTGGTACAGTCATCGTTTTAATGGCGCTCATTTACATCAACTCCCTGGTATTACTCATAGGCTTTGAGTTGAATGTGAGTATAAAAACATTAAAAGCCATTGCCACCAAACGTGAAGAAAAAGAAAAAATACAGGGAACAATGGAAAAAACTACATGAGTGGTTACTTTTACGCCGGCCAATTGCTTAACTTTAAAAAAATAAAAAATCATGAAAAAGATAATGTTCAGTTTAATAGCCGTTGCTTCGCTGGCAACGCTTGCCTTTACTGCAGGCGATCCATTGCCAATAGGTAGTAATATGCCTAAAGCCGATCTTAAAATGCAGGACATTTCCGGTAAAGAAGTGGCCATCAAAGATGCTAAAAAAGAGAATGGTGTATTAGTGATGTTCAGTTGCAACACCTGTCCTTATGTGGTTAAAAACCAGCAACGAACCCTTGCAATCAGCAAATATGCCACCGAAAATAAAGTAGGAGTAATTATCTTAAATAGCAACGAAGGCCAACGTGCCGATGATGACAGCTATGCTGCCATGCAGGCTTACGCCAAAGCACAGGGCTACAAATGGAACTATGTGGTTGATAAAAACAATATGGTTGCCGATGCTTTTGGTGCCAACCGCACACCGGAATGTTTTTTATTCAACAAAGATTTAAAATTAGTTTACCATGGCGCTATTGACGACAGTCCATCTGATGTAAGTGCTATTAAACGCTTACACCTGCAGGAAGCCATTAATGAAATGGTGGCCGGTAAAGATGTTTCTGTAAAAGAAAGCAAAAGTGTGGGTTGCAGTATTAAGAGGAGTAAGATGTAATTGGGAATTAAGAATTGGGAATTGGGAATTAGGAATTAGGAATTAGGAATTAGGAATTAGGAAAAGACTTATACTAAAATCAGTTTGCTGCATTGGCAAACTGATTTTTTATTTACACCAGTACCTGCATAAGCTGCCTCTTTTTCAAGGGTAATGCCGAAGGCATTATTGAAAAAATCGCCTTAGCGATATTTTTTCAAACGTGAAAAAGCAGCAGCGTTGCAGGTACGCTGCCCGCCGGCAGCGGAGGCGAAAGCTTTTGGTTAAAAAACTACTGAACTAATTACAAGTAGCAATTATATTTTTATTGAGGTTGATTAGAATCTATGGAATGATCTGTAAATTTTTTATCCTTTCTTTTTGCAAAATCAGCTTTGGATAATATGATATTATTTTCAGCTTTAGAAACATAAAGGTCTAAGCTTGGCTTATATCCATCTAAATCAAAAGCTGCGTAACCAATTAACTGGTCTGCTTTTATTACATCACCTGTTTTTATCAAGGTTGATCCGAGATTTGAGTAAGTATAAAAAAATTTATCCTTTTCAATGATTACAATTTTAATGTCTTCTATCCTGGCAATCGTTTTTACTTTCCCTTCAGCAACTGCATATACTGAACTATCGTTTGATTTAAAGTTGATATAATCCATCCGGGATGCATCAGCATTACGTTTAATTGATTCATTGTCTATTACCTCCGCCTCATTCATCGGTGCCACATACTTATTCACCGCATTCCCTCCTATCGCTTCTTTCAAATACTTCTCAAAATCGGCCGGACTCACCTGGTCTTCCACAAATTTTTTATAGCCCGTTTTATTATTCACAATAATGGTAGATGGAATGGCACCACTCCATTTCGGGTCTATCATCGGACAAAAATGATCGGCATTGGTCTCACTAAGCCAGGCAATATTTGTTTTGTAATTATTCTTCTTTGCAAAGTCTGCAATCTTTGCAGGATAATAGGACGGCAGGTCTAAACTCACCAGCAGCAACTTTACTTTTTGATTTTTATACTTTTCAACCAGTTTTATAAAATCCGGAATCTCTGCAACACAAGGTTTGCAAAAAGTTGCCCAAAAATTAACCACGTACACCGTATCGTTTTTAGCGGAGAAGGATTTGACCACATCTTCCATCTTCCATTTGGCAATTTTCTGGCCATTAACGATAGTAATAAAAAGTAAAAACGTACAGAGAAATAATAATCTTTTAATCATCCTTAAAAATACACAGAAATACCGAGGCTATGCTGTAAAAAAAGTTAAAACAAGATGTCTACAATTAATAAAAAGCTGTCAGGCTGAGCCTGTCGAAGCCGATATGCTCAGTTTAAACTCGCCTTCGACAGGCTCAGGCTGCCACGCTGCTCCTTTCAAATTAGCTTTTGGCTAATCCCTCCTTTCAGATTAAATTTGCAACTCATAATTCATCATTCATAACTCATAATTATAAACATGGCATACGATGTAATAGTACTTGGAAGCGGCCCCGGTGGTTATCCCGCAGCAATCAGAGCAAGTCAGCTTGGTAAAAAAGTGGCAATAGTAGAACGTGAACTACTGGGCGGTATCTGCCTTAACTGGGGTTGTATACCAACCAAGGCATTATTAAAAAGTGCACAGGTGTATGAATATGCCAAACATGCTATTACTTATGGTATAAATGTAGAGAACCCATCGGCCAATTTCGGTGGCGTTATCACCCGTAGTCGTGGTGTGGCCGACAAAATGAGCAAGGGCATACAGTTTTTGATGAAGAAGAATAAGATCGACGTGATCATGGGAACCGGCAAACTGATTGCAGCTACCAAATTAGAAGTAACGGCAACCGACGGTACCAAACAAATTGTAGAAGCAAAAAATATCATCATCGCAACAGGCGGCCGGGCACGTGAGTTACCGACCATGCCCATTGACGGTAAAAAAATAGTTGGTTATCGCGAAGCCATGATCTTACCGGAGCAACCAAAAAGCATGATTATTTGCGGAAGTGGTGCGATCGGAAGTGAGTTTGCGTATTTTTACAATAGCATGGGTACCAAGGTAACCATGGTAGAGTTTATGCCAAGGTTAGTTCCGGTTGAAGATGAAGACATCAGCAAAGAATTGGAAAAGAATTTTAAAAAGCAGGGAATGACCATCATGACCAGCGCTGAGATCACTAAAGTTGATACCAGCAGTGATGGTGTAAAAGCAACAGTTAAAACAGTAGATGGAGAAGTGGTTTTGGAAGCCGATATTTTATTAAGCGCTGTTGGTGTTGTTGCCAATATTGAAAACGTAGGGCTGGAAGCGCTGGGCATTAAAACCGAAAAAGGAAAGATAATTGTTGATGCCAACCAGCAAACCAATGTACCCGGCATTTACGCCATTGGTGATTGCACACCCGGACAGGCGCTTGCACACGTTGCCAGCAAAGAAGGCATTAATGCAGCCGAGCATTTAAGCGGCCACCATCCCGAACCAATGGATTACAACAATATACCCGGTTGTACTTATTGCAGTCCCGAAATTGCCAGCGTTGGTTACACCGAAAAAGCGGCCAAAGATGCCGGTTATGAACTGAAGGTTGGTAAGTTTCCATTTGTTGCAAGTGGTAAGGCAGTATCTGCAGGTGCCACCGAAGGTTTTGTAAAAGTAATTTACGATGCTAAATACGGTGAATTTTTAGGTTGCCATATTATTGGTGCCGGCGTAACAGAGATGATCGCCGAAGCCGTGGTTGCCCGTAAATTAGAAACCACCGGCCACGAAATATTAAATGCCGTTCACCCGCACCCAACCATGAGCGAAGCTTTGAAAGAAGCAACTGCTGTGGCTTATGGCGAGGCTACGGATATTTAAAAAGATTCAGAGCGAAGTCGAGGTACGATTTAATAAACAAAATCTCTATAAAATAAAAATCCCATCTTCCGGTGGGATTTTTTTTATTTAGACACTGTCCCGTCCTGAAATAGCGATACACAAAAAAACATCGTTATGACGCCATTATCCAATTATGTAAAGCGCAAGCAAGGCGATTACAGTATGTCTTTAAAGCTTCAAATTATTCATGAGATTGAACGAGGGGAATTATCTAC
>JBBRQF010000069.1:0-7051 GCA_038226715.1 Chitinophagales bacterium | reverse complement strand
GTAGTATTATCTTTGGCATAATTTTAGCGCAAAAGCAACATAGTTCAATCCATACCCAAATGGAAAAATTTCCTGCTTTTACCTGATAAAACCTGATAATAGAAAAACCTAAACTATGAGTTTCGAGAATTTTCCAGATACAGAAATATATATACAACCCATAGGCCCACCGGCCCGGGACAGGTGGCGTAATTATTTAACTGCCGGACTGGTGATCGCATTGCTGGGAACCTGGGCATATATTATCTGGGATAAAAGCCAAACCAAAGAAACCATTCAGCAAAAAGACCTGGCGATCACGAATACAACTTCGCAAAAAGATCAGTTACAAAAAGAACTGGAAGATGCTACCAGGCTTTATGATATGATAAAAACCGGCAGCGCCAATATGCTGCACAGCAAGGACAGTGCTATTACTAAAAAAGACCGGGATATTGCAGCAAAGAAAGAGAAGATACAGCAGTTGTTATCAAAGGTGGGTGCCACACAGGAAGAACTGGCCCAGGCTAAAGGTCTAATTGCTTCTCTAAATGGAGATATTATGGGATATAAAACCCAGGTTGAAACACTTAAGGGAGAAAAATTAATACTTACACAGGAAAAGAATACGGTGATACAGGAACGTGATAACGTTCAAAAAAATTACGACTCGGCCACAACATTAATTAAACAAAAAGAAGAAGTAATTGATGTAGCTTCTACCCTGCAGGCTTCTAACTTTTCGATACTGGGTATTAATGAAAGAAGCAATGGCGACGAAAAGGAAACCACTATTGCTAAAAGGGTAGATAAACTCCGCATCTCATTCGACATTGATGAAAACAGGGTTGCGCAGTCGGGTACTAAAAATATTTTCGTATGTATAACCGGCCCCAACGGCAAACCGCTTGCAGCAGAGGCACAGGGCTCGGGCAGGTTCAGCACCAGGGATGGCGAACAAAAATATTATACACAAAAACTTGATGTTAATTATACGCAGGGACAACGCCAGACATTAAGCATCGACTGGAAACAAAATACCGATTTTGAAACCGGCGATTATAAAATTGAAGTATATAACAACGGATTTAAAATTGGCGAAGGGATACGCAGTCTGAAAAAAGGGGGTTTATTCAGTTAATTTTTTCAGATACCTGGTACATTAAAAAATAGCCCTGATCGAAGCCCGGCCGATATGTACGATTCTTGCAGCTTCAGGTTTACGTCCCTCATACTGAACACTCATTTCAATATTACCGGCAAGGCGTTTTGTAAATTCTACATTCCATAGATAATTTTTACCTGGCAATAACCCATCCAGCAAAATATAACCAACTGTTGTATTGGCCGAACCGGTATAGCCTTTATAAGCGATCTGGTTAAGCGAGAACCTGGCATTAAGCGTACTGCTTGAAAGGATATTGTAACGTACATCTGCTGTTAACACATGGTTGGTTGCACTTTCCATAGAGTCGATCGTTTTTTTTTTCATTCCGAATGCATAAGTAATGGTAGCCCTTAAATTGGTTTTATGTACATAAGATACAGAAGGCTCTATAATATTTTGCAGCACCAGGTAATTACGGTTATCGAATTTAGGGCCTGTAGTATTTAAAACATTTTTTATCTGCTTGTAACTGAAAGTAGTTACAAAATGACGGTTAATATTCCACCTTACTTTAGTGACCATGTTGCGGAGCCGGCGGCTTTCAAATCCGTAACTCAATAAAGATTTACCGTTATTGATGCTGTGTGTAAAATCAAACCCCCATTTAATATTACTCCGGTTAAAGAACAAGGTGTTTGATAAAAAAGAACTTAAGGTTATCAGCGTTGTATCAACCAGTTTGCTTGTAAAGGGATTAAACTGGAAAGTACCGGTACTGATATCTTTCTTATTGATCTGCAGGGCCGAGCTGGTACTGGAACGGGCCAGAATCTTTTTAAAGCCTGTTGCCGATGGGCCGATGATCTCTTTAGGATTTAAAGTAAAACTGTAATTGAACTGCACATAATTTGCTTTTACGTATTGATTGCTCGGAGTAAAAACACGGATATATTTTTTTTGATCCTGGAAAATGGCTATTTCAAATTCATTCAGCTCAGGAATACCATTGTTGTTATAATCTATCCACGTGTATTCTCCCTGTCCTGCCGGCACTTCTACATAGGTGTATTCGCGCTTTTGTTCCTGGCCCGAACCGAGTTCATATAAAACATTGCCAATGATAAATCCTTTTAATTCATTTACATAATACTCTGCCCTGCCCAACAGGCTTTCATCGGCTTTTTGCCTGCTGATATTACTGTTGTTAATATGCAGTTTACGATAAGTTACATTTAGCTTTACCTGGTGTTTTTCGCTTTTCAATAATTCGGTAAAAAAATTATAGTTGTCACTCCTGTCGGCTTTTTCCAGCTTCGATAATACCGGCAACAGGTCATTCCTTGTAAAATACGAAACACCCCATTTATTTGCTTTAGCAGGATTTGACCTGAGATAAACCTGCCACACATTAAAAGCATAACTTAAAACCGATAAAGTATCTGCCACTTTATCACGCAGTTTATTATGCTCGCTGTTATATTTAAACCCAAGCTGCATTTTTCTTAAATGGGTAAGGTCTTTAGTAAGATCGACAGTTGGCCTTAAAAAAATTCCGTTTTGATTTGAGTTATTAATGGTTGTTATGCTGAACTGGTTGGCGAGTTTCCATCCGTTTAAATTGTTGTACGTATTTAAAATCTGTCGCACCCCGTTGTATTTGTCACTGCGGTTATAATCCGTAACATCATACTGTAAAAAATTTCCGGTACTGTCACCCAGTTTCACAGAAGCATTTATCAAATGCTCATCGGCATAGGCTATATCGTTTGGCAAACTCCAGTCACGCAAGAATTCAATATTTCTCAAACGTTCAATGGGCCTGAACCTTTCCTGTACATATTCGTAACCAAGTTTTGTTTGCATAATTAAACGCTTACGAAAAAGATTAACCTTAGTATCATCTTTTGTAAACTGCAGTTTGCCTGCAAAGCCCCTGTCATTGCCCTTATCCTTACTTGAAAAAAGATTGATATCATAATCACTCATGGCTATCTCTGCCCTAAGCCTTGTTTTTGGATTAAAGACATACTCACCGCCAATACTGATCAATTGCTGTTTTTTAGGTGGTATCAATAAAATTACGGGAGCATAATCGCCCTGCTTATTATTGTTTACATCGGGCTGAACCCAACCAAAAACCTTTCCATTGGCTACACTTTGCAATGACGTATAATTTCCTTTCCCGGGTCCGAGGTAAGTAAAACTTAAACCGTACAATACATCATTGGGATCAGCAGAGAAAACAAAAATGGAATCATGTACTGTTCCATTGTACAATGTATCTGTTTTTTTGTATAATATTTTACCGGCGCTCAAGGTATCCCTTACCGCATTCACATAATAAGCAGTATCAATACCATCACCAATGTCGGCCAGGAATTGTTTTTGCCTGGTATCCAGCACCTGGTTAATGGAAGAGTTCTTTGCATCAGCATTGTTATAAAATCCAACACTCAGTAAAAATTTATCCTTAAAACCTACTTCATCACTTACATAGATCTGGGAGTTTAAAAAATTACGGTCGGCATATTCAAATTCAACCTGTATTCTTTTATCTTTTGTAACTAATCTTTTTTGCGTGAAAGTTAATTCTGCCGTATTATAATTGATAATGTAATCCTGGTCTTCGCCACGTTGCAGTAATTCGCCATCCATATACACTCTTTCTGTACCGGCCAGCACTACAAAAAAGAGTTCGAGGTTTGGACTGGTTAACCTGTATGGGCCCTGGTTACCTTCAAAAGGTGTTAATTGGTTTCGGGTAAATTTCCCCTTGGCAATGGCACCACTCAGCAATAATGAATTGGAAATATTTTTAGTGATCTTATTATCCGTAATAAATGAAACGCCCTGCAGCCTTTTATAAAAATTAAGAAAATAATTTTTACTTTGCCGGATATCAATATCACCAAAATTTGCCTGCCAGCCTTTCTTTTTGATCTGGATGTAGATGCGGTCAAAGTCACGCAGGTCCTGCGTATTACCATCAGGCTGTATTGGTATATTGTTATCGGTAATGGCCGCTGTAAGTTCCAGGCTGTCGCCTATAAAACCGTTCAATTGTAAATTAAGACTTGAACTTACCACGGCATCCTGGCTATTACCAAACGAAATGCCACGTCCAAAACTTCCCTCCGATTTTATATTCCCAAAATCCATTAAAGGGCTGGTTTGCTTTGAAGTAAGCCGGAAGGTAAATGGATTATTGCTTATGAAATTGTTACGGATACTATCAAAACTAAAATGCCTTACCACCGCATTCAATTTATAAGGAAATACCCGGTAAGTAACCGTTACATTATCCTTGCCGGGATTTTCGAGCCAGGTGATGGTTGCATTAACTTCATCCACTTTATAATAGAATGGCGAAACCCCATCAATGATTACTGATTCCGGAACCAGGCTTAAAGAATCCAGTCTGACTGTTTTTTGTTTGGTACTAATTATTATTTTATGAAGATTTGAAAGCGACGGTGGATTTATCTGTGCAGGAAGTAATTGCACAAAAAAAATGAACAGCAGGAATAGGTATATCCTTTTAAGATTCAATAGTTCTTTGGGATTAGTAAGGTTAAAATTACTAATAAATGTACAAGACAGGAAAACCTTCTTTCATACATACAAAAGCCTTCTTATGCAGAAGGCTTTTAATTATAATGTAAATAGGTAATTTTATTGTTCTGTACTTAGTCCTGCTTTTAAATATTCCCTGTTCATCCTGGCAATATTTGATACAGAGATCCCTTTGGGGCATTCGGCCTCGCAGGCATACGTATTTGTACAGTTTCCAAATCCTTCTTTATCCATTTGTGCCACCATATTTAATACCCTGGATTCCCTTTCAGGTTGTCCCTGTGGTAACAATGCCAATTGAGAAACCTTAGCACTTACAAATAACATAGCGCTGCTGTTTTTACAGGCTGCCACACAAGCGCCGCAACCGATACAGGATGCCGCATCAAATGCGGTGTCAGCATTTTTTTTATCAATAGGCAGACTATTTGCATCAACTGCATTACCGGTGTTTACAGATATAAACCCACCAGCCTGGATGATCCTGTCAAAAGCTCCACGGTCAACCATCAGGTCTTTAATAACCGGGAAGGCAGCAGAGCGCCAGGGTTCTACAACAATTGTATCTCCATCTTTAAAGGCACGCATATGCAACTGGCAGGTTGTATTTTCTGTCCAGGGACCATGAGCCCTGCCATCAATGTACATACTGCACATACCGCAAATCCCTTCACGGCAGTCGTGATCAAAAGCAATAGGGTCTTTACTTTCAGTGATCAGTTGCTCGTTCAACACATCAAACATTTCCAGGAATGACATTTCGGAAGAGATATCCTTTACCTGGTAAGTTTCAAAACTCCCACCAACTTTACTGTTCTTTTGTTTCCACACTTTCAGTGTGAGGTTCATGTTGTAGTGTTCCATAATTTCTAAATACGTTTATAATTACTTTATTCAAATGGCCTCCATCCAAAATTCCGCCATAAAAAATATAAGAGCCTCAGTTTTGTATTTTTAAAATTCTTCTTTCAAACATCTATGTTAAATGTCCTGTCCTCTTTACTCAATCAAAATCACCTGATTGCTGCTTTACTTCTTCTGTCCATTTATCGTGAACATTATCCGCATTCCACAGTTTACCAAAATCGATAAACTTTTTCTGCCTGGTAACCGGGCTACGCAGCCAGCCATAATGATAAATGTAAGCGTTGATCAGTTTTACATTTAATTTCCTGCCATCCCGCCTGAAACCCTGTGCATCTAGGCAAACGATCGTCCCATCCACAATGGGTAAAAGCGATTGAATCGATTCAACAACCGGGTAACCATATTTCACTGCATTTTTTATAAAAGTGAATCCGCTGATCTTCATCTTATTTGTAGGAACGTTGCGTTGGTTTTACGATCTCAAAATTCAAAGGCTCTTTATTCAATTGCCAATCACTTTCGCCTTTATATTCCCAGGCAGATACAAAACAATAATTATCATCATCACGTTTTGCTTCACCATCCTCGGTTTGCGATTCTTCCCTGAAATGCCCGCCACAGCTTTCATTCCTGTTCAAGGCATCTTTACACATCAGTTCGCCCAGTTCAATAAAATCTGCTACCCTGCCGGCTTTATCCAGTTCAGGATTCATTTCATTAATATCGCCGGGTATCTTTACATTACTCCAGAATTCTTTTTTTAATGCCTGAATTTCAACAATAGCTTCCTGCAAACCCTGTGCATTACGGGCCATGCCGCATTTCTCCCACATGATCTTACCAAGGCGTTTGTGAAAACTTTCCACCGTTTGATCTCCTTTAATGCTCATCAGTGTATTAATGCGGTCACTTACTTTTTTTTCTGCTTCCTCAAAAGCAGGATGATTGGTTGGTATGGAAGCAGTGCGTATATCATCTGCCAGGTAATTACCCAATGTGTAGGGAATTACAAAATAGCCATCAGCCAATCCCTGCATTAAAGCACTGGCACCAAGCCTGTTTGCACCATGGTCACTAAAATTTGCCTCCCCTAAACAATATAAACCATCCACAGTAGTTTTTAATTCATAATCAACCCACAAACCACCCATGGTATAATGCACTGCAGGATAAATCCGCATCGGCATTTCGTAAGGATTTTCGCCGGTTATCTTTTCATACATGTCAAAAAGATTTCCATATTTTTCTTTTACAACATCTTTACCCAGTTGAACTATTGAATGATGTTCAGCATTTTCATTCCCTGTTTTACCGGCTTCAATTTTACCATAGCGCACAATAGCATCTTTAAAATCGAGGTAAACAGCCAGTTTGGTTGTACCTACGCCATAACCTTCATCGCATCTTTCTTTTGCAGCTCTTGACGCCACATCACGTGGTACCAGGTTTCCAAAAGCAGGATACCTGCGTTCTAAATAATAATCTCTTTCTTCTTCAGGTATATCAATTGCTTTTCGGTTATCG
>JBBRQF010000068.1:0-9727 GCA_038226715.1 Chitinophagales bacterium | reverse complement strand
GTGGGTAAACCCATTATGATCCTGACGCCATACATGTGATGCCAACAAAATATTGAGTGAAGCGATTTTCCTGCGCCAGGGGATTTTTGATGTTACCTCCAGCCATTTGGCATGCTGGTTGAACATGGAATCAATGATATGGATGAATGCTTCATAGCAGTTGAACAAACCATGTCTTCCAGTTAACAAATACCCTTCCAGCCAGCCTTCACATTGGTGCTCACTCAACATTTCAATTACCCGGCCATCCCTTTTCAAAAACTCATCTGTATCAATGATGGGCGCTTCCCATTGACGGTTAGTCGCTTCAAACACTGCATTCAATTTGTTTGACAATGTTTCATCAGGACCAAAAACACGAAAGTTTCTTTTATCGGAATTCAATTTTATGATATCCCTCATAAAGGTTCCTAAAGCAAGTGTATCACCTGGGCCTTTCTCTCCACGAGTCTTTAGGCCATTTCCGTATTCCCTAAAATCGGGCATACGAAGATTGTGCAGCAGTAAGCCACCATTGGCATGTGGATTGGCACCCATTCGCCTTTCACCTTTTGGAGCCAACTCAGCAAGCTCTGCATTGAGCCGGCCATTTTCGTCAAAGAGCTCTTCGGGCCTGTAACTTTTTAGCCAGTCTTCTAATTGCTTTAAATGTTCAGGGTTTGTTTTAGGGTCTGTTATTGGCACCTGGTGCGCCCGAAAATTGCCTTCTATCTTTAAACCATTTACATATTTTGGACCCGTCCATCCTTTGGGTGATTTTAAAATTATCATGGGCCAAATGGGACGTTCCATATCGCCGTTTTCAATTGCATTCTTTTTTATGGCTTTTATTTCTTCCATTACTTTATCCATTAACTGCGCCATTTTCTGGTGCATTTCCAATGGATCGTCACCTTCAATCAGGTAAGGCTTCCAGCCGTAACCTTTAAACAGTTGATCCAATTCTTCAGTGCTAATTCTTGCAAGCACTGTTGGGTTGGCAATTTTGTAGCCATTCAAATGCAGAATGGGCAGCACCACGCCATCAGTAACAGGATTCAAAAATTTGTTGGAATGCCATGCTGTGGCTAAAGGCCCGGTTTCTGCTTCACCATCGCCTACTACACAACTCACAATTAAACCAGGATTATCAAAAGCCGCACCGAAAGCATGGCTGAGTGAATAGCCAAGCTCACCGCCTTCATGTATAGAGCCGGGGCATTCAGGCGAAACATGGCTTGGAATACCGCCGGGAAAAGAGAACTGCGTAAATAATTTTTGTAACCCTTCTTCGTCCCGGCTGATGTTTGGATATACTTCACTGTAAGTTCCTTCGAGATAAACATTGCCGACGATTGCCGGACCGCCATGGCCGGGGCCTGATATGTAAATCATATCGAGGTCATATTTCTTTATGATGCGATTAAGGTGAACATAAATAAAATTTTGTCCGGGCGTGGTGCCCCAATGCCCGAGCAGCATGTTCTTGATATTTTCCGGTTTTAATGGTTCTCTTAAGAGGGGGTTTTCATGTAAATAAATTTGGCCAACAGAAAGATAATTGGCAGCCCGCCAATAAGCATTCATGCTGTTTAAAAGTTCGGGTGATAATTGTTCTTTATCTGTTTCAATAGTTTGTGTTTCCATAATATTATTTTGTTTGCAATTAAAAGTTTGCAATTCTTTTGTTGTCATTTTGGGCTTCATCGTAAGCGAGGCTCATATACCATTTCTCGGTTCAAATGCTTTGTCAAGAATAATTATTAACGATAACGGTAAGTAGAAAAAAACTATCTTCTAAAGCCAATACACTATGTGGAATATCCGCCTTTAAAGCAATCATTTGTCCCTTTAGAAGTGAAACCGTTTGTTGCTCTGTGCAGAAGTTTATTTTTCCTTCCAATACCTGCACATGAATGTCTCCATAAGCACTATGTTTTTTTAATTCGGCATTTCGATGCATTCCAATCAGCACTACAGTCGTATTGTCTGATTTAAAAATGGTGATGGAGTTATGATCAGTTGTTGCCCAGGTAATTTCTTCTTTTATTTGAACAATAAAATTATTCAGATCCATTTCCACAAATGGAGCATCTAATATACGGTCGCCTTCCGGCCGTAGTGGCGTGGCTTCGTTCGATTTATTTTCACCTTCTCTATTTTCAGTTGGTGCCGTTTTTAAATGAGTATCGGCATGTGTATTTAATTTTGAAATCAAGGCATCAGATATTTCAACTGCGGAAATACCATAACCATTTACCAATAGGCCTTTCACGTTAAATTTGGATGAGGAGATAGCATATAGTATTGACTGATCATCAGGATTTGATTCGCCTTCAAAGCGGTAAACTTTATCAATCTCAAAATCATCAGGAGATAAACGTATATTTTGCTGATCACAAATCACACATTCTTTATAAATATTAAAATCCAGCGTGTAACCTTCCTTCTGTAAACCTTTAATAGTTTCTGATAATGTGCCATAGCTTTCTTTCATGTTCTGTTATATTATATTTTTAAAAAACCAACCAGGATAATTTACTTTCTTTCGCCTCCCCCATACTTCCAACAATTGGGACTAGCTACCTTTATTTAGCCACCCCTCTTTAAAACCCGCTCTTCGCAAACCTTTAGTGATGTATGGACAGTTCTGCATCAATCGCCATATCAGGCTTGTACGATGGTTTTCGATCATTAAAACAATTGGACCTTGATTAAGCCCAAAGTGCCATGGCGACACCCACCAGCCATGAGGATTGCCGGGCTCTCCAGGATGAGTCGGGTTAAAAGAAGCTTTGAAACCGTAGGAATTGAATTCCGTTAATTTGGCCTGGTGAATACAATACTGAAGATTGGCCAACACAATTTCAGGCGCAAACGGAAGCGATGCAGCAACTGCCCAAGGTGCAAGCGTACCGTCATCAGGTCCGTATGGTACACCGCGACCTACATAGTCAAAAAACTGCCGGTCAATCTCATTTATTTTACTCATGTCCGGGCTGGGGCCATCACTTGCAGTGATCCCCCAGCAGCATGAAGCATAGCCTGAGAAATTAAATGGGTTATCAATCGCATATTGTTGTTGTACGTAAGTTGCACGGCGGCTGTTCTCAAAATAATCTATGCCTTTGCTACGCATGAAGGCATCCTGGATACCACGAAAGTCAATCCATACATGTGATAACTGATGTATGAACAATGATCCTGCATATAGATAGTCATACCCATAACTGCGTTCCCATCGGTAAGTGGAGGTCCATGCTTTATAACTGCTTTCAGGTAGTGGATGCGTAGGCGAGCCAAGACCCAACATGTATAATAGCATCGCCTCGTCGTAGCCTTCCCAACGATATTTTAGAAACCCGCTTTCAGGCTTCCAGCCGTGGGTAACCGTTTCAGCTTCGTTCTGCGCCCATTGCCAATCTGCCCGGCGATACAGGGAATCTGCCAGCGTGCGGATTTCCGTCTCTTCTGAAGTATCCGCATCAAAATAAATTCCCGCCGTCAACGCCCCTGCCAGCAGAAAGCTGCTGTCTATGGTTGATAGTTCACACAGCCAGGCCCGCCGACCGGTCTGCATGTCGAGAAAATGATAATAAAAGCCTTTGTAGCCGGTGGCATCAGGTTCAGTACCCTGTGGGCTATTCCAGAAAAAACGCAGCGTGTTCAAGGTTCGTTCTATTGCTGCGGAACGTGACATGTATCCACGCTCAACACCCACGGGATAGGCTGCCAATGCCAGGCCAGTTGCGGCAATACTTGCAGGCCAATTCGCTGCTGTTTTGTCTTTCACCAATCCATTAGTCGGATTCACCTCATGCAGAAAATAGTTGAAAGATTCGTGTTGAAGCTTTTCAAGTTCGGCATCGCTCATTTTTTTCCCGCTGTTCATGCTTTTGTTTTATTCGTTTGTCGATATTACTTCCATTGTTTTTTTTTAGCATTACCAAATAAGCCTGTAGTATTTCATCTAATTTAAAATGGTGCGTTATTAATTTTTTGGGTTCTATTTTGCCCGATGAAACTGTTTTCAAAAGCATTGGCGTGGTATTCGTCGCTTTGCCGAATAAAATCAAATTCGCAATGTCTTTCAGATTACTGTTCACTAAAATTATCCTTGATGTTTCTGCTGCTATATCGCTTCCGTTTCCTACTGCAATTCCTAAATCGGCTTGTGCTAATGCGGGTGCGTCGTTTACCTCGTCACCGGAAACTCTCCTTTATCCTGAAGCTTTTATTTTTTCCAACTTTTGATGCGGAAATACTTCGGCAATAAAGCTATGGGGAGCAGCTTATAATAACTTCATACACTCAAATTGTTCTTTGTTGATTTTAGCCTCGGCGTTTGCCTCTCAAAAAAAAGACAATAATGAGAATAACGGCAATCGGAATTATCCACATACCCCAACCCATGCCCCATCCCCAGGAATGATCTTTCATCATTTTGTTTATTTTTAGTGATTAATTAATATAGAACTGATTTACACATTTTATTATCTTATTTAAACTATGGCATGCCTCCAACTTTAAACCAATAACTCAGGCCATTAGGGTTTTTGCCAACAGGAAAACTTCCTGTCACTTTTTGAGATGCTACATCTATTGTTGAAACAGTATTGTCTTGTTGATTAGTAACGTAAACTGTTTTTCCGTCATTACTAATTACCACACAATGTGCCTTATTACCAACTTTAATAGTGCCAATAACTTTTGCAGACGCTATATCAATTACAAATACTTTATCAGATACTGGTCTGTTTAACAGAAACCCCTGGTCAGCTACAAACAGCAACTTGCTGTCAGGTGTTGAGTAAGATTGAATAGGTCCTTGTGAACCATCCGGAAGTGGTATCCTCGTTAATTGCTGACTTTGTATTTCATATCTTATAACCTCCTTTGTATCGTATAGTGTAACAAGTACAAATTTTCCATCCGGGGTTACTGCAGTTTGCGCAGCCATGCCAGCAAGGGGAATTTCATTTATTTTACCTGATGCTATTTCTATAATACTCATTGATTTGGAACCCATATTGGCAACATATAATTTCCCGTTACTGTATCTCAATCCATGAGGGCCATTTGTTTTACCTAAATCAAATTTTCGTACAACATTACCTGTTTCAGTGTTTACCTGAATAACCTGATTTTGTTTTGGTTCACCGGCAAAAGCATTTTTTGATGCCGAATCAAATACCACATGCGTTAACTCTAATCCTTTGCCAAGTTTTATGCGTTTAGTTATCGAATATGTTATTGGGTCAAAAGCTATCAGTTCACTTTCCTTTGTACTATCCATCGGATTTGCAGTGGCCCAAACCATAAGCCCATTTGGTGAAACCTGCACATTATGGGCCATGAACATCCCTGAACTGTCAGATAAATCTATGGTAGTATTTTTTGTGCTGTCCGATAAATCAATAACAGAAATACTGCCTCCATCCTCATTTGCTACAAATATTTTGGATGCTTGCATTACAGACGATGTTTTATTGTTATTGCAACCGGACATCATTGCAGTGAATAACAACAACACTAACGAGCCGGGTAAAATGGTTTTTAAAAATGAATTTGTCATGTAATAATTTTTTGTTTTAATTTTTTTTAGATACAGTTTTAACCCTCAGCATTTTCGCATTAATAGCAACTACAATGGTACTTACACTCATTAATACGGCTCCAACCGCAGGCGTCAATAAAATACCGTATTTGTAAAGCACACCTGCCGCAAGCGGTATTGCCACTACATTGTAACCCGTTGCCCAAATTAAATTCTGAATCATTTTTCGGTATGTCGCTTTGCCGAATAAAATTAAACTTGCAATGTCTTTCGGGTTGCTGTTCACTAAAATTATCCCTGCTGTTTCGGCTGCAATGTCGCTTCCGCTTCCTACTGCAATTCCTATATCTGCCTGTGCCAATGCGGGTGCATCGTTTACGCCGTCTCCTGTCATGGCAACAAATTCTCCTTTTTTCTGCAGTTCTTTTATCTTTTCTAATTTTTGGTCTGGTAATACTTCTGCAAAATATCCATCCATCTTTAATTCATCGCTTACACTTTTTGCAACGGTTGCATTATCACCAGTAAGCAAGATTGATTTTATTTTATTGTCGTGAAGGGTTTCTATTGCCTCAGCAGATTCGGGTCTTATTTTATCTCCCAATGAAATGTATCCAGCCATTTTACCATCCGCAATAATGAAAACAATTGTTTCGGCATTACTGCCTGCATAATTTTCAGGCAATGAAATATTATTCTCTTTGAGATAACCGGGACTAACTACTTTGATATTTTTCCCTTCCACTTCTGCTTCAATTCCTTTGCCTGTGATGGCTTTAAAATTAGTTACTGCGGGAATTGTAACAGCAAGTTCTTTGGCTTTGGCAAGTATTCCGGTTGCAATGGGATGCTCTGAATTTTGTTCTAATGCAGATGCCATACGAATGATTTCTTTTTCATCCAACCCAGATTGTAAGGATTTGATTCTTGCGACTTCAAATTTTCCGATGGTGAGTGTTCCTGTTTTATCAAAAATGATGGTGGTTATTTTTCTGGAGTTCTCAAAGGCTGTTCTGTTCTTAATAAGTAACCCATTTTTGGCCGCCAGCGAAGTAGAAATAGCAACTACCAACGGCACAGCCAAACCGAGTGCATGAGGACAACAAATTACGATTACAGTCACCATTCTTTCCAATGCAAATTGAAGTGGCTGCCCATATATCAACCAAAAAGCAAATGTTCCAAAGCCGAGTGTTAATGCAACGATGGTGAGAACGAGTGCTGCCCTGTCTGCCAGCAGTTGTGTTTTTGATTTTGACTTCTGTGCATCATCCACCATCTTAATGACCGTAGAGAGATAAGAATCTTTTGCAGCATGTGTAACCGTAATTTTTATAGAACCATTGCCATTGATAGAACCTGCTATTACTTTTTGTCCTTTTGTTTTTTTTACGGGAGCTGACTCCCCGGTTAGCATGGATTCGTTTAAATAACTTTCCCCTTCAGCAATTAATCCATCGGCTGCAATTTTTTCTCCGGGTTTGATAAGAATAAGATCTTTCTCCTTAAGCGAATCAGTTTTTACATCAGTGATTTTATCGCCGGCTATAAGATGTGCTTCAGCAGGCATTAACTGTACAAGCAATTCCAGTTCACGGGATGCTCCTGCAATTGATTTCATTTCGAGCCAGTGACCAAGCAGCATGATAGTAATTAATGTTGCCAGTTCCCAGAAAAAATCTTCTCCTTTTAAACCAAAAACCGTAGCAGTGCTGTATATATAGGCAGTTGAAATAGCTACAGCAATCAATATCATCATCCCCGGTGTACGGGTTTTTATTTCATTCCAGAATCCTTTCAGAAAAGGAACCCCACCATAGAAGAAAACAACAGAGGATAGTGCAAAGGCAACATACTGCGAACCCGCAAATTGCCAGTTTATGCCAACGAGTTTTTGAAGCATCGGAGACAATATCATGATCGGAATGGAAATCCCCAAACAAATGAAAAAACGTAACTTAAAATCTGCAATCATTTTGTGATGGTCGTGCCCCTGCATTCCCATTGGTGCATTGCCGTTTTTCATTTTGGCATGTTCATCTGCAGTCATGTCCATTTTCTCATCACCTTTCTTGGAAGATTCATCCTTTGATGACTCTTTTTCTGATGGTTTCTCCTCACTCATTTTCGCATGTTCCTCTTTAGTCATGTCCATTTTCTTCGATTCGTCTTCCTCTGGAGATTCACCCTTAATGGATTCTTTTCCCGGAGAAGTTTCTGCTTTCTTTTCTTCCTTCGGAGATTCCTCTTTTGTTGGCTCTGCTTTTGGAGTATCTGCTTTAGCAGTCTCCGTTGTAGCTGTAACCTTCGGCTCGCCGCCTTCAGTATCGATATTGATGGTAATTTTTGTCATAATGTGAATTTTATTCTCTTACACTTATTGTGTAATCCTCTTTTGGAAAAGACATTTCCTTTTTCTAAATATCAGATCCTCAAGGTTTATTTTTTTTCGCCCATTTTAGCATGCTCATCTTCAGTCATGTCCATTTTTTTTGCGTCGTCTTTCTCCGAAGGCTTTTCTTCCTTCATTTCTTCTTTCGGAGCTTCCTCTTTTGGAGTAGTTTCTTCGGAAGGTTTAGTTTTATCAGCACTCATTTTTGCATGCTCATCTTCGGTCATGTCCATTTTTTTCGAGTCATCTTTCTTTAGAGTTTCATCCTTTGGAATTTCATCCTTTGGAGTTTCTTCTTCAGAAGTAGTTTCTTCTTTCGGAGTTTCCACTTTGGGTAAATCTGTTTTTGGAACAACGGTTTTCGCATTGTCTGCAGTAGTTGTAATCTTCGGTTCGGCATTTTCTGAACCGGTGTTAATGTTAATAGTGATGTCTGTCATGTTTGTGAATTTTATTGTTAAAAAATTATTTTGGATATTTCATTTTTAAATTTTCAAGTGTTTTTACAATTGTATTTGCCACTAAATAATTGCGATACCATTTGTTATCTGCAGGAATCACTATCCATGGGTTGTATTTACCGCATCCATCCAGTACATTCTGATAAGCATCCATATAGTCACCCCATTTCCTTGCTTCTTTTTTATCATCTGCATTGTATTTCCATTTTTTTTCTGGATTGGTTAATCTTTTTTCTAATCTTTTGTCCTGCTCTTCCTTAGAAATGTGCAGGAAAAATTTCAGAATGATGGTTCCGTTTTTTTGCAGATGTTCTTCAAATTTGTTAATCGTATCATGGCGTTCCTGAATTTCTTTTTTATCAAGCAACCCATGAACAACAGGAAATAAAATATCTTCATACTGTGAACGGTTGAAAATCTGAATCATTCTTTTTTCTGGAAGGTTAGCATAAATCCGCCAAAGAAAATCGTGTAATTTTTCTTCTTCTGTTGGTGTCTTAAAAGATTTCACTATGCATCCCTGGGGATTAATACAGGAAAAAACATGGCGTATAGTTCCGTCTTTACCGGAAGTATCCATTCCCTGGAGAATGATAAGCAGCGCATGTTTTCCTTCTGCATAAAAAAGATTTTGCAGTTGAAAAAGTTGCATCTGCAATTTTTTTAATTGTTTATTGGCTGATGATTTATTAATTCCATCAGGTGCGTTGGTTGATATGTCGTTTATGTTTTTCAGATAATAATGTTTTTGCTATGCATCCTGCTGTATTAATTTAATTGATTATTCCTACAACCAAAAATAAAACGGCTGCAATGCCTGCTGCAATAAAATTGTAAGGGCTTGCATATTTTAAATATTTTGCATGATCTGCTTGAGCAATATTTGATGACATATTCGTCATTCCTGCAACCGGCGAAGTAACATCTCCAAATGTGCCTCCTGTAATTATTGCCGCTACACAAAGTGGAATACTGGCTCCGGATACTACTGCAAGAGAAATTGCAATAGGCATAATTAGAGAAGCTGCTCCCCAACCCGAACCAATAAAATAAGTTACGGCAGATGACAGTATGAAAAGTGAAACGGCTACACTCCATGCAGGCATTGAAGTGCTTAAGTTTTGGTGAATGAATTCATTCAAACCCAATTCTTGTGAAACAGATGCTAAAGGCCACGCTAAAGTGAGAATTACTAAAGTGGTCATTATTTCATTTCCACCGGATATAATATCTGATGTCATTTCTTTAAGATTATATTTTTGGAAAAAGTAACATACAGCAGTTATAGCTATAGTGATAAACAATGCGACAAGCATGGCTCTGTTTGGGTCTGTGTTT
>JBBRQF010000067.1:0-10556 GCA_038226715.1 Chitinophagales bacterium | reverse complement strand
CGTTTCAGGTTTTCTTCAATCACCAGGTTGCCGATGCCCCAGGCCGATTGTTCGCCGGGAATAGGATTTCTTTTTAACCAGCCACCATTGGCATATTCAAAGAAATCGGCACCGGGACTAACCGTACTGTCGATATTAACCGCCAGTACATCTCCTTTTTGTGTAGTTGTAGTTGATGCTGCTGATTGGGTTGATGATTGGTTGTTGCAGGCCAGAAGGCTGCTGCATACAATGGCATAAGCCAGTAAATTTTTCATGCTGGTAATTTTTAGGCTATGAATGTAAGCAATGATTTGTGAGGAATCGCAGTTTTTTGATAAATGGGAATGGAATTGACCTCACCCCAGCCCTGGCGCATCCTTCGGCAAACTCAGGAGAGAGGGAAGAGAATAAAAAGCAGTATGCCTGTTTTTATACGGCCTACGGTGTTTCGAAAGTATAAGATAATGAGTCAGGATATTGCATCTTAAAATAATTAGCTATACTTTTCGAAACTATTGCACTCAAAAAAATATTTGTATGAAAATTTCAAACATTTACTACTGCCGCGAATGCCGCATCTCTCACCACAACCAGATAAAAGACCTTAAGAATTCTTTTTTGGAAAGGCCTTCCAATGTAAGGGGCATCAGCTCTAAAATAGATATGAGCATACTGGAAAACTATGCCCATAAAAATACAATTAAGAAGCCGGCGCATATTATTTCGCTGTCTCGGATGGCCACAGAGATCAGTAAGGAATGGAAGAATGGCCGTGTACTCACTGTTTCATTCATGGGTGGAAAAAAATCAGTGAAGGACCGCATTACCAGGTATGCAAAAATATGGATGGACTATGCCAATATTGAATTTGATTTTACGGTTCGAAAAAAACCGGGCGATGTACGCATTGCGTTTGATACCAATGATGGTTCCTGGTCGTTGATGGGCACACAGATATTGTCGGAAGACAAAACAAAACCAACCATGAATTTTGGCTGGCTGACACCTACAACGGACGACCTGGAGTACAACCGCGTAGTTGTACATGAATTTGGCCATACGCTCGGTTGTATTCATGAACACGAACGGCCCGACAATGGTATTCCCTGGGATAAACCCAAAGTGTATGAATATTATAAACAGACCGATGGCTGGAGTAAGGAAGAAGTGGATGACCAGGTGTTTTCAAAATACGATATAAGCCAGATACGCTCCAATAAGCTGGATAAAAAATCGATCATGATGTATCCCGTGCCTGAAGCGCTTTCCAAAGGAAATTTTTCTATAGGCTGGAATACTGGATTATCAGAAGCAGATAAAAAATTTATTGCAAAACTTTATCCTAAAAAGTAAAATGCTTTTTACCAGGCGGCTGCTTATTGATTCAGCAATATTTTAGCCGCCATGGAAAATATCAATTTCCTGAATCTGAACCAAATGATTTTTGAAGATGTAAAATCTGCTTTACGGAATGTAATGGAAGCGGCAGGGTAGTTTTAGTTGGTGCAGACATTTATAAAACCGGTCTACGGTTTTCATAACAATTTAAGGACTCAAAAGTTAAGTTGATAAGAAAATCAATTTTGTAATCTGGCATTTCATAAATGGGTAAAATTTTTAAGAATTACACTAAAGCCGACTCTTAGTCGGCTTTAGTGTAACAAAATACTGGTATTGTGAAAAATCAGTACGGTTTTGATGGCGGGCTAACGAATATTACTAATTAAAGAATGAATTGTAATGTAAGTAATTAACTTATTTTTTTATATTGATTGGAATAAGCAATTTGAAACTAACATTTCTACCCATATTAAATACACCGATCCTGCCTGTAACATTATTCTCATCTGTGTATTTCAAACGGCTCAGGTTGCTTTGATAGCCCACATCTGCAAGATTTGAACCATAAATAAAAACAGAAAACAGCGGCTTATCATGTATATAAATATCGCCACCTACTCCTGCGTTTAGTAACGTATAAGCAGGTGTTACCGTTTCATTACCGTACTTGTAATATATTTTATTCTGCTCAAAAAAACAATCAAGCCCCATTTTTATATAAGCGTTTTTTATAGCCTTGCCGATTGAGCTTACATATTTTAATTCAGTTTTGTATTTAGCAGGAGGAGTAAAAGGCAGGTATTTAGTAGAATCAGGCTGATCTTTTTGAACAGCACTTACAAATGAAAAACTGTTATCAAAATACAATCCTTTAATAAAGACTGGGTGAATATTTAAAGTTAACTCTAACCCGGAAAGCACAGCATTGCCCTGAACATATTTAAATGCAGGGCCTGGGGCGAGTGCAAGGGCAGGGTCTTCCCTTATGGAGTCTCCACCGTAAACACTTTCAAGTTTTTCAGCAAAAATGTAATTATTAATATTATTTACAAATCCTGTGAGTTCAGCAGATATATTTTTTGTTTTTATTCCAATTGTTCCGTCAACCTGTATACTGCTTTCTGCTTTTAAATTATGATCGCCTATTTCGTAAAACGGAGTTCCGTCATGAATACCATTTGCGCCGCTTTCGGCCGCTGTAGGTGCACGGTATCCACGTGCGATATTTAATTTGGCATAAAAATTATTAGTAAAATCATAAGTAGCGCCAACGCTTCCCGAAAGCCCTGAAAAATCAGAATGATAAGCAGTAAAATCGGGAATCGCACCGGTTTCAGGGCCGGGCAATCTCTCTCCCGATGAATCTACCCAAAGATCTTTGCCTTTAAGTAAACGTGTATCAAAACGAAGTCCGCCACTTACAGTTAGTTTATGGTATGTTTTTTTTGCAATTGCAAATACGCCAATGTCAAAGATTGAATATTCAGGAATTACAAATGCCGTTCCTTTGTTTTCGGAATTCTGTTGCATGCCATTAACGCCAACAGAAATTTCGAGACGTTTCTTTTCTTTAAAAATGTACCGCAGATCGTAATTGAAAGTATTGAGGAAGAAATAATTATTATAAATATCTCCCTGGGCCAGGTCATTGGCTTCCTGCCGGTGGTTTTGTTGAAAGCCCAACAGAAGATTTAATCTTCCTCCACCAATTGAAAAGCTATTATCTAAAACGGCCTTGTAATGACGCACATGCTGGTGAATAACAGGGAAGCTATTATACTTTTTGAAACTTTCGGGGGGAGCTATACCCAAGCTGTCATCTGGGCCATCTATCAGAAAATGTTGCAGAAATTGGCCGGTTGCACTGTCTCTGGCCCCTTCAATAATACCAGTTTTTAAAGAGAATGAAGAAAGTGTAAGATGTGAATAACCCCAATTTCTATTTATACCCACAAGGGCTTTAAAATTACTTTCTGCGTAACCTGAATTGGCAACATAGCCATCATATTTATTCTGATAGTCATGCGCCATTTTATTACTGTATCGTAAATCCCAAATAAAACCTTTTCGATTTCCGCCCAGGTTAAAAGAAGATGCCAATAAACCATTATTGGTTTGGTAGTTTGCAAAAATATTTCCGATAATTTTTCCTTCGGGCAATGGGGGAGCAGCTATCATGTTGATTACACCTGCCATAGCATCTGAGCCATAACTTAAACTGGCTGGCCCTTTCAATATCTCCACTCGGTCTACCGAAAACTCATCAATTTCTTCTCCAAATTCATCAAACCATTGCTGCCCTTCCTGGCGAATTCCATCATTTACAGTTACAACCCGGTTATATCCCAACCCACGAATAAAGGGCTTTGAAATATTTGGCCCAAGCGTCATTTGAGACACTCCCGGTGAACCGGAAATGGCATCGATAATATTTGTTGCATTGTTTTGCAGCATTTCTCTATGGGTTACTACATCTGAAGGAACAGGATTTGTTTGTTGTTCAGTTGCACGGGAAACTCCGGTTACAATTACTTCTTTTAGTTCTATCGGAGATAGCTCCATTACAAAATCAATAACAGTTGTTTCCTTAACGTTGATCTCTTTTGTTTGTGACGCATAACCAGGTATACTCACTATCATGAGGTATGTTCCTTGTGCTATATTGTTTATGGTATATTTTCCGGCGGCATCAGTAATAGCGCCTAATTTCAGGTCAGTAATATAAACAGATGCCATTTTCAATGGCGAATGTGTTGAATTATCAGTAATTTTTCCCGTTAACATGTTTTGAGAAAAAACAGGAAAGCTGATAAGAACAGATAAAATTGCATAGATACAGTAACGATAATTTTTCATACCATTTAGTTTTGTTTAAAAAATAGAAATATCACACTACAGCAATAGCAGTGCTTTTCGGGTTTAGCGAAAATATTTTCAGCAAACTAATTTGGGTGGTGGAGAAGTGATATCCAGATTGTTAAGTCTGATAGATTCGCAAAATGATGGAAACCTTGAAAGAACCGTTTTTAATGCATATTCATTTTGAGCAACGGAAAAAATGTAAATCTGGCTAAGTAAATTAATAAGATGATTGATCTGGTTATTATGCCCATGATGTGAATGCGTTATCAGATAATTGATCTTTTCTAATATCTTTTCTTCTTTAGTATCATTAATAACAAGTAATTCAACCAAATTGCCTGAATATTTAACAAGTTTGATATCATACATTTTGCCATTAAAAAAAATCTCATGATCATCAACCTGGTTTTTCTTAAAGTCTGCAAAAGACAACATGATTTTTTCTGTTCTTGCCAGGTCATTGTTTAATTGTTTAAGCATTTCTGTTTGTGCAAAATGCTGCTGTATTTTAAAGATTAAAAAGTACCCAAATGAAGGCATCAGAATAATCAGTATCAATACTATGTAACCAATTTTTCTCACTGTAATAAGATAAGTTTTACATTGTAAATGTAGTATTTTGTAAGCTATCGATGAAATTTATAAGCGATGGATAATAACAATATAAAGAATTTTTTTGCAGCCTCTTTGTCGGCTCTTACAGTTGGCTTGCCGGTAAATTATCTAAGTGCAACAACAAAAATACATATTAACCGCCCTGCCGGTGGATAGCACAAAAAACTACCAAGACTTAACTTTCCGTTTAACATGACGATAATGGAAAATAATATTATCATAAAAAAAAGCGATCACTAAAAAAGCAGCAGCAATAAGCAATGTCTTCATTTCAAGACTGCTAAACAAAAATCCGCCAATAAGGCATCCTGAAAAAAAGCAACCGATGATCGCCAGTTTCAGGTAAATACTTTTTGCCAGCATTTGAAATTGTAATGTTTTTCGGTAAAAAAATAATTGTGAAACTTCAATTCCCAGGTCAGTAAAGAGGCCTGTCAAATGTGTTGTTCGCACTACAGACTGTGATACTTTTGTAACCAATGAATTTTGCAGGCCCATTGCAAATAATAAGCAACATGCTATCAGCTGCCCACTGCCGCTATTTAAAACCGACCTGCCTCCAAATATGCCTACAGCACTTAAGATAATTATTTCAACTGCCATTGGAAACACATAAGCCATCTGTGGTTTTATTCTTAAAATCATTTCTATAAGCAAATTTGAGACAAATGCACCGGCAAAAAATGAAAGGATAAAGAGCAGGTAAACAACTGCAACCTGGTAATTTTTATTTGACAGTTCTTCGGAAAAAAAAGCAAAATGCCCGGTAACATTTGTAGTGAGTACTTTTACCGATAACACCCCGGTAATATTTACAATGCCGGCCACAAAAGAAAGCATGGAGGCTAATTTTAGATTATGAACGTACGTTCTGCTTTTACCCTGGTGACGAAACATATTTTTTTACAAATTTACAATTATATCGGGCAGGTTCTTTCTGTAACAATTGCTCCTGTAATCATTTATACTATTATGGATGCTTTTGGAAATTGAATATCGGTAACAGGGGATATTCTTTGCAGGTTTTGTGAAGGCATAGGTTCTTATAAACAAGGTCATTTAAAACAGAAGGGAAAACTTTTAAAGCTTTCCCTTCTGTTTTAATCCCGGAGACCAATACTATTTATTTTTTGCCGGTGTAGAATAAGGAGGTCTTTTTACTGAAGGAAATGGTTCTTTCTCCAAAAGTTTCAATGTTTCTTCCACTGCTTTTTCAAGTTGCAGATCGTTGCCTTTTGATACTGCAATGGCAGATATCTTTTGTTCTATATCTGGCGCAACACCCATATTTTCTGCTACCCATTTATTATTTATCGGGTCAAATACTGCGTTATCGGGTGCGGTCATTGCCCCAGCATCAACAAATGAATAATGCGTTGATGACTTCACCAATCCGCCCCATGTGCGGGTACCAATTAGCGGACCTACTTTTTGCTGACGGAATATCCAGGGAAAGAAATCTCCACCGGAGCCGGCCATTTCGTTAATCAATAAAACTTTGGGGCCTAATATGCCGGCAGGTAAACGGAGTGGCTTTCCATCAGGCACTTCGTTGGTAAGTGCTGCACGCAAACGGCGAACCATCAGGTCAACCATATAATCATCGAGTAAACCGCCACCATTAAATCTTTCATCTATAACGGCTCCCTGTTTATCCTGCTGCGAAAAATAGTAGCGATTAAAACTGGTAAACCCCGGGCCTCCTGTATTGGGCACCCATACATATCCTAATTTACCTTTTGATAATTCATCTACTTTTCTGCGGTTATCTTCTACCCAGGCACGCTGGCGCAATGCGCTTTCATTTTGTACAGGCTTTACAATAACCGTCCAGGCTCCTTCGGTTACAGGTTTATTATTTACCAGTAAAACTGTTTGCATATCGGCAGTGCCATTTAAAAATTGATATGGATCATCCGAAGCTGTTAATGAATTACCATTAACTGCCAGTATGTAATTTCCTTGTTCTATTTTAAGATTGGGTTGCGATAGGGGCGCTATCAAACCAGGGTTCCAGCTCTCAGCGGTATATATCCTGTTGATCTTCCACCTGCCATCAGTTGCTATAAGATCGGCACCCAGAACGCCTACACGTGATGTATCAAGCGCAGGAAAATCTCCGCCAAAAACAAAACTGTGCCCAACAGAAACTTCACCGCCCAGTTGATCAAGCAGGTAAGTGAGATCGGTACGATGCCTGATATAAGGCATCAGCGGTGCATATTGTTCCCATACTTCATTCCAATCCCTGCCATGCATATTTCTATCATAAAAATAATCACGCTGGTATCTCCATGCCTCTTTAAATATCTGTGTCCATTCTTCAATCCTGTTCAATTCCATCCGCAAGGTGATAGGTACAGCACCTTCTGTTGCACCTGCAGGTTTGGCTGTTGAAACCACCCGCCAGCCCGGGCCCGATTTAAATAATAATTTTTCTGCATTGGCCGAAACGGCAAACTGCGATCCACCTTTCACCAACTCTTCCATTTTCTTATCTGCAATATTATATTTGCTCAATGTTGATCCGGAAATAATCAATACCGTTCCTTTGGGTCCTGCAAGCAAACCATCATATTCTCCTGCAGGTATGGGCATGGCAATAATACGGCTATCCAATTGCGCCCAATCAATGCGTACGTCTTTAGTTGTGCTAGTAGTATCCTTTGATTTTGGTTTAGTCGTAGTGTCAGGCTCTTCATCAGTTTTTAGCGGGAAAGGATTAGGTTCATCATGTCGCAGTAAAGTAATGTATGCGCCAAATGTTGGCTTTGCCTGCTGAGAACTGGTATTAGCCCAGCCCGAACCTAAAGCTACATCTGTACTTGCTAAAAAATAAAGATACCTGTTGTTAAGATCCCAGACAGGAGATATGGCATCAGCCATCGGGTTACTGAGCGGCGTAACTTTTTTAGTTTCGGTACTCCAGACCATAATGCCCCTGAAATTATTGGCTGTCGTTTTTGAATAAGCAAGCCATTTACTATCGGGCGACCAGGTGAAACCCATATTGCCCCTATCGAGATTTGTACCACCAATATCTACATTTGAAATAGTGCCTGTTGCTATTTCAAGCACTTTTACCCTTACCGCATTATCTGCATAGGCGATCATTTTTCCGTCGGGCGACCAAACAGGTTCCCATGGTAATTTACTTTCGCCAATAGAAATTTTGCGTGGTTCTTTAGTGCCTTCCTGGTCGGTAATATACATCGCATAGCCTTCACCATCCTTATCAGAAAACCAGGCAATTTGCCTTCCATCGGGCGACCAGATTGGCCTGCGGTCGGCAGCACCGGAGCTGCGCGTAAGATTCCTGGCGTCACCATTTTCAACAGGCACGGTAAATATTTCGCCTCTTGCTTCTGCTACAATACGTTTGCCCGTTGGCGATAAGGAGGCATCGGAAATCCTGGCTGTTACATTTTCTAAACGGGTTTCGGCCCAGGGAAAATCTCCGGTAACGGTTATATCCAATTGATTGCTTTTACCAGAAACAGGATCAAGTGTGTGCAGGTAACCATCATGTTCAATTACCAACTCGTTTCCATTTCCTTCAAGCCATTTTACATCGCCTTTTGTAAATTTAGTAACCTGTCTAACTGTAGCAGTTGAAATATTATATGCCCACACATTCATTATAAAATTCCTGTCGCTCAAAAAATAAATTTCATTATTCAACCAGATTGGATGTATGTCTTCGCTTCCTTCTGTTGGAATATTTTGCTCCGTTAATGTTTTAAGATCTAATATCTGCAGCGGCGTATTTTGACCCCCGCGGTAATGTCTCCATTCCACATCCCACCTGCTTACCCTGTCTACAATTAATTTATTTCCGTCGGGAGAATATCTTCCATCAAATCCCCATGGTGCAGGCAGCAGTTGTGAAGGCCCGCCTTTTACGGATACTTTCCATAAGCGGCCATATCCTGTGGGCGCAGTTTCCCTGGCCGAAGAAAATAAAATTGCTGCGCCATCGGGTGTAAAGCCACGGGCAGCTGAAGCGGCAGGATACCAGGTAAGCCGGGTAGGGGTGCCACCAACTGCCGGTACAATATATACCTGCGCCATGCCGCTGCGGTTTGAGCTGAATGCGATCCATTTTCCATCAGGAGAAAAATGCGGATCCGATTCAACAGCAGCGGTGCTGGTTATCCGAAGTGCAGCTCCGCCATTCTTTTGTACAGTCCATATATCACCGCCGTAGGCAAATGCAATTTGTGTGGCGCTGATAGCAGGTTGCCGCAAGAGGCGTGTGCTCTGGGCAAATATTTGAGACTGTACAAATAACAAAAATAAAATGGAGAAAAGCGTTTTAACTTTTACAGATGCTTGCATCATAGATTTAGTTTTGGTTGCTTGTAAAAAAAGAAGTGTTACGTTTTTTTGTTTTTAATAATTATTGATTGCCAGGATGATCCCAGTTGATCTATGCCTTGGTTCATGTCCTCAGGCAACTATATAAGTGTTAGACCAAAAGGTTAAAAAAAATAAATCTATATAGCATATAATTTAGCATAGTAAAAGCAATGACTACAAAAATGAATTCTATAAGAAATTCAGACTTAAAGTGATGTTCATGATAAATTGATGGTTTGAAGAATAAATAATAAACTTTTGCAAACATGCTAAAAATGGATTGCCGAAATTGGCGGAATGAGCTAAACATTCTTTTCCCTACCAAAAATATTATCAGTATTTCAACTATTAAAAAGATTAATATACCAATAGTCATCCTTTTTGTTTCTTTACTTTTTCTTTGGAGTAGGTGCAGGATTGCCCTTAACAGATGCTGCCATAATGTTATGAAAAGTTGTTGATGCTTTTTTAGCTGATTTTGCCATAACTCAAATTTACTTTTTTATTTAGTACCTCTATGCCTTGGTTCGTGTCCCCACGAACCAATAATATGATATTTGCAAATGATTCGTGGGGACACGAACCAAGGCGGTGGTTTGGTTTTGGTTGTAGTAAAAAATGAATAGTTATATTTTGTTTTTAATAATTATTGCCTGGTTAATACTTTCAAATTCTTATTTGGCTTGACCTCACCCCCAACCCCCTCTCCAAAGGAGAGGGGGCTTAGAACTCAAGACCAGAAAAGGGTTTATCTAATATGAGTTATTTTAGTTGTACAATATTATTTTTAAATAATTATTGATTGCCAAGATGATCCCAATTAATCAGCACATTCCACACCAAAGGCGCATCATGCAAATTAAGATACCGGTGTAAGGGATCGAAAGTAAAAGCAATTAACCTGCCTGCACCAACCGGTACATTAAAAATAGCACCATGCCCGATAATGGTTTGCTCATTACGAACCATACCCGAAAGTACATAAGGCGTTTCTTTTTTCGGTTCTTCTTTGACAACCGTTACGGTGTCGCTGCCGGGCATACCTAAAATTTTTCCGGTATATTTTTCTTCATCTTTTAATCCTTTGGTCCCGTATTGCAACAGCATCATATCGCGGTTGTATTTTTGGACCTTCAGCAATGGCCCGTTTCCTTTAAAGATGGGGAATGTTTCAGGAAAGCCGTACAAAACAGGGTTGTCTTTTTTACGTGCTTTCACCTGTACTACCGAACCCGGATGAAAGAGTCCGCTGGCATCATAAGTTTCCAGGTCACTGGTTATACCAGCTGTTGCCAGGATGGTGGAAGCATTATCGAGGCTGATGATCACACCTCCTGCATCAGCAAACTGTCTTAAGTTTTCCATACCCATAAAACCTGGCCCACCCGTCATATCAT
>JBBRQF010000066.1:0-11141 GCA_038226715.1 Chitinophagales bacterium | reverse complement strand
GTGGTTTTTGGCATGGATACTTGATAAGAAGAAGATCTATATAAAAGTGTAAGTGGTTAAAATCTTTTAAGATTGGTATCCTGTTTTGGGAGCATTTCAAATTCTGGCAGGAGCAAGTGGTTGGTGGGGACACCAACCACGACCAACCACGGCCAACCACGACCAACCACGGCAATCCACGGCAATCCTCGGTTCGGTGTCCCCACCGACCGAAATAAAAGCGACAGTTTGAAATGACCCCTGTTTTGTATTAATTTCTCCGCAACTTATTATTGGCTATTTTTGCTGCTCTTAAAGCAATTATTATACATGCATACTATTCTACTCACCGGCGGGGCAGGTTTTATTGGCTCTCATTTAACCCGGTTATTTGTAAAAAAATATCCAGGTTACAGGATCGTTAACCTGGACGCACTTACCTATGCAGGCAACCTCGAAAATTTAAGGGACATTGAAAACGAACCTAATTACCAATTTGTAAAAGGCGATATTACCGACCTGGCTTTATTGCGAAGCCTATTTGCAGAACATAAGTTTACAGCCGTGCTGCATTGTGCTGCCGAAAGTCATGTAGACAGGTCAATTACAGATCCGCTCGCTTTTATAACCACCAATGTTTTGGGTACAGCTTCCTTGCTGCAGGCTGCCAAAGAAGCCTGGGCGGGCAATATGGATAACAGGATATTTTATCATATTTCTACTGATGAAGTGTATGGTTCGCTGGGTGAAGAAGGTTTTTTTACAGAAGAAACGGCTTATGATCCCCGCAGTCCGTACTCAGCATCCAAGGCCTCATCAGATCATATTGTAAGGGCATTTTACCACACGTATAAATTACCGGTAAAGATCAGCAACTGCAGTAATAACTACGGGCCTTTTCATTTTCCCGAAAAACTGATACCACTTTGTATTCACAATATCATCAATAATAAACCACTACCCATTTATGGCAAGGGAGAAAATGTGCGGGACTGGTTATATGTAGAGGATCATGTACGTGCCATTGACGTGGTTTTTCATAACGGTAAAATTGGGGAGACCTATAATATTGGCGGGCATAATGAATGGACCAATATTAACCTGGTAAAAGAATTGTGCAGGCAGATGGATGAAAAGCTGGGCAGGGAAAAAGGCAGTTCCGAAAAACTGATCACGTATGTAACTGATCGTGCCGGTCACGACCTGCGTTATGCTATTGATGCATCTAAATTAAAAAATGAACTGGGCTGGTTGCCATCTTTACAATTTGAAGAAGGAATTTCTAAAACGATTGACTGGTACCTTGCCAACAGCGAGTGGCTGAAGCATGTTACGAGCGGGGATTACAGGGCGTATTATGAGCAGCAGTATGGGGATTAGGGGGTTAGGAATTGGGAATTGGGAATTGGGAATTGGGAATTGGGAATTGGGAATTGGGAATTGGGAATTGGAATGATTCAATCAGTAAAGTTAATATAGAATTTGTAAAAGTATGAGCAGTTTAAAGATTGAACTGGTCTTAGTGTCATAAGGCCTAATTACCAATTACCAATTCCTAATTCCTGTAGATATTAATAAGAAATGAAAGCATAAAACAAACGCATTTATGAAAGGAATAATACTCGCCGGCGGCTCCGGCACCAGGCTTTACCCGATAACAAAAGGGATCAGTAAGCAACTGATGCCCGTGTATGATAAGCCGATGATCTATTACCCGTTGAGTACGCTGATGCTCGCAGGTATTAAAGAGGTATTGGTGATCACCACACCCGAAGACCAGGATCAGTTTAAAAGGTTGCTTGGCGATGGAAGCCAGTGGGGATGCGCCATTCAGTATGCCAAACAGGAAGTACCTAACGGGCTGGCACAGGCTTTTGTAATTGGCGAACAATTTATTGGCAGCGATAGTGTGGCCCTGGTATTGGGCGATAATATTTTTTATGGCAGTGGTTTCAGTAAGTTATTGCAGCAGAGTGTTGATCCGGCCGGTGCCGTAATTTTTGCTTACCCTGTAAGCGATCCCGAGCGCTATGGTGTGGTAGCATTTGATGCAGATAAAAATGCCATCAGCATTGAAGAAAAACCAACGGCACCCAAAAGTCATTTTGCCGTACCCGGTCTATATTTTTATGATAACAAGGTGGTGGAGATAGCAAAAAATATACAACCAAGCCACCGTGGCGAATATGAAATAACAACGGTTAACGATCATTACCTGCAGCAAAAGCAATTAAAAGTAGCCGTGCTCGACAGAGGTTTTGCCTGGTTAGACACCGGTACTTTTGAAAGTCTTAACGATGCTGCCGAATATGTAAGGGTAATAGAAAAAAGGCAGGGCTTAAAGATCGGTTGCCCCGAGGAGATCGCCTGGCGTATGGGCTTTATCAATAAGGAAGCATTATTACAACAGGCCAAAGAATTGGAGAAAAGTGGTTATGGAGAATATTTGAGGAAGATAGCAGGATAAGAAAGTTTAACGTTTAGCGATTTAGAAGATTAGACTGTAACCTCCTAAACCCCCAATTCCTAAATCCTAAATCCTAATTCCTAATTACCCTAACCCTAAACTTTTTAAAAATGAATTATTTCGCACATCCCACTGCAGTAATAGATGATAACTGTATCATTGGCGAAGGCACTAAGATCTGGCACTTCAGTCATATTATGCCGGGAGCAGTTATTGGCAATAATTGTAACCTTGGGCAAAACGTAGTGGTGTCTCCCAAAGTGGTGCTTGGCAATAATGTGCGGGTGCAGAACAATGTAAGTATTTACGAAGGGGTCATCTGCGAGGATGATGTTTTCCTGGGACCGAGTATGGTTTTAACCAATGTGATCAATCCGCGTAGTGCAGTAAGCCGTAAGGATGAATTTAAAACTACATTGATTAAAAAAGGCGCAAGTATTGGTGCCAATGCCACTATTGTATGCGGTAATACCATTGGTGAATATGCTTTTATAGGTGCAGGAACTGTGGTAACCAAAGATGTTGCGGCCTATGCACTTATAGTTGGTAACCCTGGCAAACAAACCGGCTGGATGAGTGAGTTTGGCCAAAAACTGCAATTTGATACTGATAACAGGGCTGTCTGCTCCGAAAGCGGTCAGGAGTATGTGTTGGAAAATAAAATGGTGAGGCGGATAAGCTGAAGAAAAGTTTAGATGTTTAGGAAAGGTTAGACGATTAGATGTATGGACGTTTAGATGTTTAGATGTTTAGACGTTTAGGAAGAAGCTTTAAAACTACATGAACCAAACTAAACCCCTAAACCCTTAAACCTTCAAACCGGCTCTCCCCACATTTATTTCCCTCCCAACACAACTAATTCCCCAAATTTTTCGTCTTTAGGAGTAAAAAATGGATAAACCGCTTATCTTTGAGTAGTTTATTTACTCAATTTCAATGATAGAAGCACTCATTTCTTCCAAAACACGTATTAAATTACTGCTCAAGTTTTTTTTAAACAGCAGTAACCGGGCCTACCTGCGTGGGCTGGAGGAGGAATTTGGCGAAAGCACCAATGCCATCCGGCTGGAGCTTAACAAACTGGAGAAGGCAGGCATGGTAAGCAGTGATGTGCAGGGCAATAAAAAATATTTTACGGCCAATACAAAGCACCCGTTGTTTTTCGACCTCAACAGTATTATCCGGAAATATGTAGGTATTGATACCATCATTGAGAATGTAATAAAGCAACTGGGCGAAGTGGAAAGGGTTTATTTAGCCGGCGAATTTGCCAAAGGCAATGATACCAATGTGATAGACCTGGAACTGGTGGGCATCGTTAATACCCCCTACCTCACCGAACTGATACAAAAAGCCGAGCCGATGGTAAAAAGAAAAATACGGTATGTAATTTATTCGCCGGAAGAGTTTGCAGCATTGAAAGAAAGTAAAAATGTGAATGAGAAGTTGTTGATATGGAGCAGGTAAGTGGAGACATAAAATATTTGAAACAGCAGGTATATCGGGGAAATAATAAGCATAAAAGAAAATGATCAGCATGAAAAATTTTGCAATTATAGGAGCAGGTGGTTATATAGCACCAAGGCACATGAAGGCAATAAAAGATACGGGCAATAACCTAATTGCTGCATTGGATAAACACGACTCCGTAGGTATATTGGATAGCTATTTTCCGGACGCTGATTTTTTTACCGAGTTTGAACGCTTTGACCGGCACCTGGAAAAACAAAAAAGACTCGGAAACAAAATCGATTTTGTAACCGTTTGCAGCCCCAATTATTTGCATGATGCACATATCCGTTTTGGGTTACGCATTGGCGCTAATGTAATTTGCGAAAAACCAGTGGTGCTAAACCCCTGGAATATTGAGGCATTGGTGGAGATTGAAAAAGAAACGGGAGGCCAGGTGTTCACGATCCTGCAATTGAGACTGCACCCGGCTATTATAGCATTAAAAGAAAAAATTGCTGCTGCACCGGCCGGAACAAAACATGAAGTAGACCTGCAATACATTACCTCCCGTGGGCATTGGTACCACGCAAGCTGGAAAGGCGATATGCAAAAGAGTGGTGGCATTGCCACCAATATTGGGGTGCATTTTTTTGATATGCTGATGTGGATATTTGGCGATGTAAAAGAAAATATTGTAACACAACATACTGACGTTACCGCCTCCGGAAAACTTGAACTGGAAAGAGCAAGTGTAAACTGGATGCTTAGTATTGATGCAGCTACTTTACCTGCTGCTGCAAAAAATGCTGGCAAACGGACTTACAGAACATTAACAATAGATGGGGAAGGTTTTGAATTTAGCGATGGTTTTACAGAGTTACACACAAAAAGTTACGAGCAGATATTGAAAGGAGATGGTTTCCCTATAAGTGAAACATTAAAAGCAATTGAATTGGTGCATACAATCAGGAATTACAAAATATAATTAAAGACGTATGGAATTAAATAACTCAAGATGTTTGGTAATTGGCGGTGCAGGTTTCATTGGCAGTTTTGTTGTTACTGAACTGCTGAAAGAAAAAGTGGCAGAAGTCGTTGTTTATGACAATTTTGCCCGTGGTAAAAAAGAATACCTGGAAGAGGCATTGAAAGACAACCGCTGCAAAATTTACCCGGTGGGAGGCGATATTCGTGAAATAGATATTCTGAATGATGCCATGAAAGGAGTGGATTATGTTTTTTGTCTTGCTGCGATGTGGCTGCTGCATTGTAAGGATTATCCACGTACAGCTTTTGATGTAAATATAGCTGGCACATTCAATGTGCTGGAAGCCTGTGTAAAAAATAATATAAAAAAACTGGTTTGGTCCTCATCAGCATCTGTGTATGGCGATGCTGTTGAATTACCCATGACAGAAGAACATCCTTATAATAATAAAAATTTTTATGGTGCTACTAAAATTGCCGGCGAAGCCATGGCAACGGCTTTTAACGACCGGTATGGTTTGCAGGTAATTGGCTTACGCTATATGAATGTTTATGGCCCACACCAGGATCAAACAGCAGCTTACACAGGCGTAATACCAATTATGTTGAATAAAATAGACGCCAACGAAGCACCAACTATTAATGGTGATGGATCACAGGCCTATGATTTTATTTATGTAGAAGATGTTGCGAAATGCAATATAAAAGCTATGCAGGCCGATGTACCTTTTGGATTTTATAATGTGGGTACAGAAGTACAAACATCTATCAAGGAGCTTTGTGATATCATTCTGGGTTTAAAAAACAGCGATTTAAAAGTTACCTACAAACCTTATAGTGAAGATGATGCCCGTGCATTGGTACAAAACCGTATCGGCAGCAGGGAGAAAGCAGAAAAAGAATTAGGATTTAAATACAAATACTCACTCGAAGAAGGTTTGAATAAACTGATCAGGTGGAGAGGGAAAAACAAAGAGATATAAAATGTGTGGCATAGCAGGCATATTTAATTTTAATAAAGACCCGGTATCAGCCGGCACCTTAAGGTCAATGACAGATGCCATTGCACACAGGGGGCCTGATGGCGAAGGTGTGTTTGTTGATGAGTATATGGGGCTTGGCCACAGAAGGCTTGCTATTCTTGATGTTTCTTTAAATGGTGCCCAGCCTATGTCTTCTCATAATGGAGAATGGGTTATTGTTTTTAATGGGTGTATTTATAATTTTCCCGCACTAAAAAAAGATCTACAGTTTAAAGGACACCCTTTCAGGTCTACCAGTGATACAGAAGTAATTGCGGAAGGCCTTGCTGAATACGGACCTTCTTTTTTTGAGCGCCTGGATGGGATGTTTGCCATTGCTGCCTGGCATAGAACCAAAAAAGAATTATGGTTGAGCAGAGACAGGTTTGGTGTTAAGCCATTGTATTATTTTCAGCAGGGGTCGGTACTTTTATTTGCTTCAGAAATAAAAGCATTCATGCAGCACCCCGCTTTTAAAGTGGAATTAAACCCCGTTGCCTTAAATGAATATTTTACATTTCAGAATTTGTTTGCCTATCATACTTTATTCAAAGGTGTAAGCATGCTGCCTCCGGCCAATACGATCAAAATAAGTGTAGAAGAAGCCGACTTCCGGCACCGCTCCTGGTGGGATTATAATTTCACCGAACCAGATAATACCATGACTGCCGAAGATGCCAGTTCAGAAACAGAACGGCTCTTATCTAAAGCTGTCGAAAGACAGATGGTGGCCGATGTTCCTGTGGGTAGTTATTTAAGCGGGGGAATGGACAGCGGTTCACTGAGTGTACTGGCCAGCAAACATGTTGACCGGATGTACACTTTTACAGCGGGCTTTGAAATGAGCGCAGTCCTTGGAACCGAAAGCGGTTTTGATGAAAGGGTGGATGCGGAATTGACTGCAAATTTTATCAAGTCGGAACATTATGAACAAGTACTGAATGCCGGCGATATCCGCTGGAGTTTACCAAGGGTGGTATGGCACCTTGAAGATCTCCGGGTCGGAATGAGTTATCCAAATTATTATATCAGCCGGTTGGCGAGCAAGTTTGTAAAAGTATGTTTGCAGGGTACAGGTGGAGATGAATTATATGGTGGTTACCCATGGCGGTATTACCGTGTTTTTAAATCATTGAATGCGCCCGAATTCTTTGAAAATTATTATGGTTTCTGGCAGCGGTTGGTAATGGATGAAGATAAACCCAAACTGTTTCAGCCGCATATCCAGGCGCAGATCGATATCCATGCACCCCGCCAGGTTTTTGAAAGGGTGTTTACATTTAATAAGAATTTAAAGTACAATACCCCCGAAGAGCATATACAAAACAGTCTATACTTCGAAATAAAAACATTCCTGCCGGGCTTGCTGTTGGTTGGAGATAAATTGGCCATGGCCAATGGACTGGAAGAAAGGTTTCCTTTTTTGGATAACGAACTGGTAAATTTTGCGCAAAAGATCCCGGTAAAATATAAGTTGGCAAACCTGGAGAACATGAAACGGATAGATGAGAACCTGGCAGGTAATAAACACACACTCTTTCAGCAATACGACGATGGAAAAAACGTTTTGCGAAATGCCATGAGCCAGATTCTGCCGGAAAAAATTGTGAACCGAAAAAAGCAAGGCTTTAGTGCACCTGACGAAAGCTGGTACAGGGGCGAAAATGCGCAATATGTAAAAGAATTATTACTCGGTAAAAATATTGCCAGTGCAGAATTTATCAATCCTGATTACGTAAAAAAGATCATTGACGAACATTGTAACAAAGGTATTAACCATCGCTTGTTACTATGGAGCTTTATGAACTTTGAATGGTGGTGCAGGCTCTTTCTTAACAATGAAAAAATTTAACATGAGGATATTGATCACCGGTGCAGGGGGACTTATAGGATCACACTTGATCCCATTCCTGGAAGAGGAGCATGAATTGTTTACTGTCTCCGGTAAGCTTAACAGCGCTAATAATTTTAATATTGATTTTTCAAAAGATTGGCCAACAGATATATTGCCTGCCGGTATTGATGCTGTTATACACCTTGCACAAAGTGAGGATTTTAGGGAATTCCCCGGTAAGGCAAAAGAAGTTTTTAACACCAATACGGTGAGCACATTAAATCTTATAGATTTTGCGGTAAAGACAGGTGTAAAAAAATTCATCTTTGCATCATCTGCCGGGATTTACGGCAACAGCGATGAAGGATTTACAGAAGAACAGGAAATTGTTTATAAAAAGGAAATGGGTTTTTACCTGGGTACAAAACATTGCAGTGAAGTGATCCTCAATAATTATAGTTCCTTGCTTGATGTGCAACAGCTGAGGTTCTTTTTTGTTTATGGAAAAGGGCAGCGAAAAGATATGCTGATACCCAGGCTGGTTAATAATATACAGCAGGGGAATCCAATAACACTGTTTGGAAAAGCTGGAATTAAAATAAATCCATTGCACGCAACAGATGCGGCAAAAGCCATCAAGGCGGCCCTGAGTTTAGAAGGCAGCCATACAATAAATATAGGTGGCTCCGAAGTGTTGAGTTTAAAGCAAATTTCTGAGATCATTGGAATTATTGTTGATAAAAAACCTCAGTTCAATATTGAAGAAAAGGTACCCGGACATTTAATGGGCAATATTTCCCAAATGAATAATTTACTGGTTAAACCTTCTATAAAATTTTCGGATGGAATTAAAACACTGATATAATTTTATCATAACGAATAACAATTAAGTAATTATAAATTAAAAACAATGAATAAAATAGAACTAGATTTTTTTGTATGCCCGGTAACAAAGAAACCATTGCAGCAGAACGGAAATGATTCGTTATCTGATAATGCAGGTAATACCTATGACAGTAAAGAAGGTTTCTGGAATTTTATTCCCAAAAACCTTGATACATTAAACAGTGATATATGGAAAGTTTGGGAGCAGTTACAGGACAATGGTGTAGCATCGTATAAAAACAGCCCAACAAATAATCTTGGAGTTGGCCCACGTAAAGATTTTATAAGCTTTGGTGAATTTTGCGATTATAAGGGATTAATGCTGGATATTGGAGTAGGTCCGCAGGAAATCCCATCTCATTTAGAATATGTAAAAACACAAAACCCTTTTACTTTTATTGGCCTGGATCCTCTGGTAGGAGAGCAGCCACGAAAATTTCCTTTTGTACAGGGACTTGGCGAATATCTGCCTTTCAGAAATGAATTGTTCGACCGTGTAATTTACGCAACCTCACTAGATCATTTTATTAATCCTGTTGAAACTTTGCTGGAAGCAAAACGTGTTTTAAAAGATGATGGAATGATTTGTATATGGTCGGGAGAAAAAGATATTAATACCCCCAAACCTAAAGAAAGCCCGGATTGGTATACCAAACTGATTGTGCCGGAAGGAGCACAGGATCCTTTTCATTTTAAAAGATTTACTTTAAGTGAACTTAATCAATACCTGGTCGAAGCAGGACTTAAAGTTCATGAAGAAGTAGATATAAAAGTAGATGAGTGGAGAAAAAATATATTTTTAAAAGTTGTTAAAGCTGGTAATGGCAAGTAGGATGCTCATAAAAAGTCTGGTGTTGGTTCTTCCTTTTAAAAACCCTAACCAAATAATATGAATATACTGATATTGCCTTATAACATGGCATCAATGCCATCATTAACAGCCGAGGCACTTAATAAAATAGAAGGGTTACAGGCAAAATGCCTTGTGCTTGAAACACATAAATATCAAAATACCTATCCCACCACGGTTCATATTCCCCTGGGATATACAAAACGTAAGCCATTTAAATGGCTATGGCACAAACTCACCTATAAAAAAAGAATCTATAAATTACTCAAATGGGCAGATGTATTGCATTATCACTGGGGCGCTGTGTTTCCTGGAAACGAGGATATTAATTGGGTTGCCAGATCCGGCAAGCCCTTTTTTATTGAGTGGGTGGGTTCCGAGATCAGGATACCTGATGTTTGTAAAAAGATCAATCCATATTATGCCAGGATATTTGATCATGGCTATGAATATAGTAAACTGGAAAGCCGGGAAGGCTCATTAAAACTGCAACGGACATTTCAACAGGCAGGGGCTATACCTTTAATAATTCCCGAAATGAATATCTATGTTCAAAAGGAATTATTTCAAACCACCTTCCCCTCCTTTTTAAGACTTGATGTAAAAAAATTCAAGCCTTCTTTCCCTAATATAAATAATAAAAAGCCCATTGTAGTTCATTCACCCACTGCTAAAATATGTAAAGGAACAGACCTTATAATAACGGCCCTCAATGAACTAAAAGCATCTTATGATTTTGAGTTTATTTTGCTTCATGACATGAGCAGGGAACAGGTACTTGACATAATGAGTAAAGCTGATATTTTTCTTGACCAGATCAATATCGGATCGCATGGAGCAGCTATGATGGAAGCAATGGCCATGGGAAAGCCAGTCATGTGTTACATCATGAAAGAAGTTTTTGAAGGAGGCTTGCCGGCAAATTGCCCTGTTATCAATACAAACCCCGATAATTTAAAGGAACAACTTATAAAACTCATCAGTAATGCTCAGTTAAGGCATGATGTTGGTATACAAAGCAGGGCCTTTGCCGAAAACTATTTTGATATAGACAATATTGCAAAATATCTGGCTGATATTTATAGGTCAGTATATAAAGTAAAGAATACTCCAAATGCTTAAACAACTTAAACAACTAGGAAGCGATTCTTTGATCTACGGATTATCCGGTATTGTTACCAGGATGATCGGTATTTTTCTGATACCCATTTACACCAGGTTGTTTGTTCCTGCAGATTACGGCATCATCAACCTGATAAACACTACATTTTTTTTATTGGGTTTACTTGTAATTTGTGCGATGGATACCGCTACCGGCAGATGGTTTTACGACAGTACAGAAGAAGCAGACCATAAAAAAACATTTGGTACCTGGATATGGTTCCAACTTCTTTTATCAGTATCCATAGCAATTAGCGTTATTATACTCAGCCCTTATTTGGTAAATAGATTTTTTAAAGAAGATGGTAAAACCATTTATTTTATCCTGCCGGCCATTACACTGGTAACAAATATGCTGCCCGGTATAATCAGCAATTGGTACCGGGTACACCGCAGGCCAGTTGCCACGGTCATATTTTCTGTTTCCCAAACCATAGTAACTATCGGGCTTTCGGTATTGTTTGTAATTGTTTTACGTTGGCATATCACAGGTGTATTTGCAGC
>JBBRQF010000065.1:0-11461 GCA_038226715.1 Chitinophagales bacterium | reverse complement strand
TTTTGTTTCGGTACCCAAATTCTTCCATCATTGCGCAAGCTTTCGCTCATCAACGTTAATTTACTCTGGTAATCGCCACTTACGGGGATACAGGTTGGATGAATTTGTGTAAAACAAGGGTTACCAAAATAGGCTCCTTGTTTATGTGCCTTCCAGGCTGCAGTTACATTGCTGCCCATGGCATTGGTACTTAAATAAAATACATTGCCATAGCCACCGGTACATAATAAAACGGCATGTCCAAAATGTCTTTCTATATTTCCGTTAACCAGATCTCTCGCTATAATTCCTCTTGCTTTGCCATCTATCTTTACAATGTCCAGCATTTCATGACGGCTGTGCATGGTTACATTTCCCAGGGCAACCTGTCTTTCTAATGCACTGTAAGCACCTAATAATAATTGTTGACCGGTTTGTCCGGCTGCATAAAAAGTACGCTGTACCTGTGTACCACCAAAACTGCGGTTGCTTAATAAGCCACCATATTCTCTTGCAAAGGGAACACCCTGTGCTACACATTGATCAATAATAGCTGCACTAACTTCGGCCAGGCGATAAACATTCCCTTCTCTTGAACGGTAATCGCCACCTTTTACGGTATCATAAAATAAACGGAAAACGGAGTCACCATCATTCTGATAATTCTTAGCTGCATTAATGCCACCCTGAGCTGCAATGCTATGCGCCCGGCGCGGACTATCCTGGAAACAAAATGCTTTTACCTTATATCCCATCTCTCCTAAAGATGCAGCAGCAGATGCCCCGGCTAAACCAGTACCAACAACAATTATTTCCAGTTTGCGCTTGTTGGCAGGGTTAACGAGTTTTACATGGCCCTTGTAATCGGTCCACTTTTTATCCATTTCGCCTGCAGGTATTTTTGAATCTAAAGACATTTTGTATGGGTTATTGGTTATCGGTTATTTGGTGGTTGTTGCTTTTCATTTCTTATTCCACATTTCTTATTTGTAATTTCTTATTTAAAGTCCTTAGCTTATCCATCCTGCATAAATGGAAACAGGCATGGCAATAAATACCAGGCATATTACCAGTGAAAAAACAAAGCCTATATTTTTAATGATGGGCGTATACCTTTTATGATTTAAGCCAAAGGTTTGAAACGCACTTTGAAAGCCATGCAGTAGATGCCAGAAAAGAGAAATAACACCGAGCACATAAATAATAACCACCCAAAGTTCCTGAAAAACAGTGAGCATGGCTTTGTACAGATTATGTGCTTCCTGGTTTGCATAGTCACCCAATGTAGTGGTTTCCAAAGCCTGAACATTGGCCATACCGCCAAAGCGTGATGGTACCCAAAAATGATAAAGGTGCAGAACCAAAAACATAAGAAGTAATGTGCCCAACAATCCCATACTGCGGCTATACCATTTACTGTTTGCCTGTGGTTTATTTACAGCATATTTTACAGGCCTGGCTTTTACATTCTGCCTCCATAACATAAGCCCCTGGATAATATGTAAGATCAGGCCAACAAATAATCCTATTTCAAAAATTCTGATAAAAAGATTACTGCCCATAAAGTGCCCCCAATGGTTAAAGGTTTGGCCGCCATCATTATAAAAGATCATGGCATTTATGGTACAATGTACAACCAGGAATGAGATTAAAAAAAGACCCGTAAGGCCCATAATTAATTTCTTTCCGATTGAAGAAGTGAAAAAATGTTTCCAGGTCATATTGAAAGAGTTAGAGTTTAATTTGGATTACAAAAATACGACAGGATGAAGCAAAAACAGTATTTAAATCAAATTTTATAATAACCTGGTTTAATAAATCCGTAATAAGGCTTATTCGTTTAACCTTTTGAACATGGCAGCATCAATCTGTTCAAAAACAATTTCGGGCTTCAAGGTACGCCACTGTGGAAAATCCATAAGGTTAATATAATTAGTTAGCCTGGCATTTTTAAAATCATATTGACTTTGGGCTGGCATATCCAGTATAGTAACCCATCCCCCAACATCTTCAAGTTGCTCCCGCCAATCTTCATAATAACTATCATCACTGCTGTGAAAGTTCAATACATTCTCTGCAATTAATATAAAGTTGCTTATTCCCCGGCCAAACATAATATCGGTGATATTCCTTCTCAATGTCATGATATCATTCTCGATGGCATCATTCCATTCGCCCAGTAATTCTATAATGGTATAGCCCTGTTCATAATCTGTAAACAAAACTTTCATGTATAATGTACGTGAACCAAAGTCATCCCATTGCGGATGAATATAATAATTGTAGACAGTATTAGAGAATTCAAATTCGCTGTATTCGCGACCGTAAAAAGGCGAAAGCCGGTCATCCTCGGCTGCGTATAAATGCCGCCAGTTATAATATGGTTCTATATCCTGCAAAATCGAATCGCTGATTTATTTGATAAAATGATTGCGCTGATTGTACAAATTTCAAATAAATCAACGAAATCAAAAACAATCTTTTTAACCTGCCTGCCGGGAGACAGATCTGCGGTTAAAAAAAGAGGGTTGTCAAAATTTGACAACCCTTTACACTTATTAACCGTAATATTTTTATTGAACTACTATTCTTTCTGTAAAAATAAATTTGTTGCCGGCATCGGTTACTTTAACCATGTACATACCTTTTGCAATGCTCCTGCTTAGAGGTACTGTTTCAACCTGTGTTTTTGTACTAACTGTTACAACCCTATTCATAATTGGTTTACCCGACAGGTCAGTAATGCTAACGTTATATTTTCCGGCAGCCTGGCCATCAAAATAAATATTGAATTCGCTTGTTGTTACCGGGTTAGGGTAAATATGCGCCTCACTGGTTAAAACTGGAACAACCGGTTTAAAATCTGCTACAGCAAAGATTTTAGCAGCATCCGCTTCTTTCTGGTATAATAAATTACCATTCGCCAGGTCAGAAGCATTGTAAACCATATCAGAGCCTTCAATAAAAGTTGCAACAAAATCTTTTAAAGAAAATTTGTAGTACCCTGCAAATGTGCTGGCACTTGCTACCACTACATTACCATCTTTGTCTACCGCAGCGCCATTGGTACTGAAATTGGCAGGTAAACCGGTTATGTATCCAATTTGTTTAGCTACCCTTGTTTCTACATCAAGTACAAATACATAATGATTGGCGGAGATGATGTATAGTTTATTGTATGCATCAGCGATCATGTCTCCACCCCAACTTGTACATTTGTTTTTGATAGAAACGTTTTTGTTTGATTCATCATCAACAACAGCACCCAGATCGGTAATAGTAACTTTTTTACCGGTTGTGAATTTCACCAGGCGGCTGGCATCATTGTTTAATGCATAACCATTACCATCGGCCGCAATTACCATACGGGTAAAATTATTGGCTTCGTCATTTAATGCAGCATTGGTATTTAACAAGGTAGAAGTAACCGTATAATATTTTTGTGCATCACCCTTTGCATTCAGATCAAGCCAGCGCAATTCACCAACACGCATGGGTGTAAAAAACAACTTGTTTTGATTTTTGTCGTAAGCCGCAGCAGCAACCATAGTTTCGGTTGGCCTTTGCTCGGCCAGCGACTTTGCTTTAGAATCAGCGTCCATCATTACAAAGGGAGTTTTTTCCCTTTGGTAAATATCCTGAACGATTTTACCGGTGCTTATATCCACCTGGCGTATGTTCATCCACATAAAATCATGATTACCGTCGCCGGTTATTGCAAAAGTTTTACCGGCATCCTGGGCCGAAGCATTTAAGCAAACTGCAATAAGTGTAGTTGAAAGTAAAAATTTAATGTTCATAAGAGGAGTTTTTAATTTTAGTATAGATACGTAAATTACTTAAATTACATAAATGAACCAATATTTTTTTATAAGCGGTTATTTTCAATTGCTGTTTTAACGCTCCCGGTTTTTAAAAGCAGTTCTTTTGCTGTTTCATAATCATCTATCCCGGCTCTTTCCATCAGCATTTTTACGCCCCGGTCAACTATTTTATCGTTGGTCAGTTGCATATTTACCATCTTGTTATCTTCTACCCTTCCCAACTGTATCATAACCGTAGTAGAGATCATGTTGAGTACTAATTTCTGGGCCGTACCACTTTTCATGCGGGTACTACCGGTAACAAATTCAGGCCCCACAACCACTTCAATCGGAAAATCGGCCACAGCGCTTATTGGGGTGCCTGGGTTACAGGAAATACTGCCAGTGGCAATCCGGTGCGCTTTGCATTTTTGAAGGGCAGCTATTACGTAAGGAGTTGTTCCGCTGGCGGCAATACCTATTACAAAATCCTTTTCATTTACATTATGCTCCCGGAGGTCAAGCCAGCCCTGCTCCAGATCGTCTTCAGCATATTCAACGGCTTCGGTTATAGCTTTATTACCACCGGCTATGATACCAATAACCAATCCATAGGGTACACCATAAGTAGGCGGACATTCACTGGCATCTACAATGCCTAAACGGCCGCTGGTACCGGCACCAATATAAAAAAGGCGGCCGCCCATCAGCATTTTATCTGCCACTACCTGTACCAGTTGTTCTATTTGCGGAATTACCTTTTCAATAGCTACAGGTACTATCTTATCCTCCTTATTAATGTTGGATAGAATAGTTGATACCGGCATTTTTTCAAGATGCCGGTAATTTGATTCGGATTCTGTTATACTGTTAAATGACATAGTTATTAACGATGAAATTTTACCAATCCATCCATAGGTTTTTTAATTACTTTACCCAACTGGAGTTCATAAGAATTACACATTTCCTGTAAAACATCCCTGAAACCATAGGCCACACTGCCTGTGAAATTAATGGGCATCGTCCAGCTTTCGCGGTACTTGTAAATATGGTTAAAGAAAAAATCATTAAAACTATCCTCAATAATATTCTCGATCATATAATGCCCGCGGTTCTCCACCAAAAACCCGGTAAAGGCTGCCAGGTAACGGTTTGGCAATGGCTTTTTATAAACTGCCGAAAGTATCTCATTGCTGTTTGTATTGTACTTTGCATTAAACCGGTCCATCAGGTCTTCGTCAAAAGTATTGTACAAAAAATACTGGATCACTTTGCGGCCCAGGTATGCGCCGCTGCCTTCATCGCCTAAAACATAACCTAAGCCCGGACTGTTCTTCATTATTTTTTTTCCATTGTAATAACAGGAGTTGGAGCCGGTGCCCAAAATACAGGCAATCCCTTTGTCGTGCCCGCAGAGTGCTTTGGCAGATCCCATCAGATCGTGGTCAACCAGTATCTTTGCTTTTGTAAATACTTTTTGAATAGCTTTTTTAACCAGTTTTACATTATCAGCATTACTGCAACCGGTTCCGTAAAAAAATATCTCATCGGGTTCCGTCTTCTTAAACTTTACTTTCAGCTCTTCGTTAATGATATATTCTATTTGTTCGGCAGATAGAAAATACGGGCTCAGCCCCTGTGTATAAAAGGTTTTTTTAGATTTTCCGTTTAATAAACACCATTCAGTCTTTGTAGAGCCACTATCAGCTATTAATTTTATCGCCATTACTTATTTTGATATTACAGATTGAAGTTAATTCATTTTAATTATAAAGTGCAAGCTACCGGACCCGAAGCAAAAACTTTCAATAAACATCTTTTGATCAGCACAGGAAGATAAAATTTTATTTTGATCTGCTATTCTGAAACTTCTGCCTTGCTGCCGCTTTGCCCTTGTTGCTTCTTCCTATCTTCGCAAAATGAATAATAAAAAAATACAGGTTTGGTTACCCCTGCTCTTCAGTATAACAATGATCGTTGGTATGTACCTGGGTTATAAGATGAGAGATAGTAACCCGGGTAAGAGTTTCTTTTTTTCCGAAAAGCGCAGGCCGGTGCAGGAAATTATGGACCTGATCAAAAACCGTTATGTGGATGACGTACAAATGGAATCACTTGAAGATACTGCCATACAGGCCATGCTGAGCAAACTGGACCCCCACTCTGTTTTTATACCTGCCGACGAATTACAGCAGGTAAATGAAGACCTTGCAGGCAAGTTTTTTGGTATTGGCATTGAGTTCAATATTTTTAATGACACCCTTAATGTGATCAATGTATTAAAGGACGGCCCAGGCTATAAAGCCGGATTATTAACCGGCGATAAGTTTATTAAAATAGGTGACAGCCTGGTGGCAGGTAATAAAACTGATGGGGAAGCTTTCAGGAAGCTGCTGCGTGGCGACCGTGGTACAAAAGTTACGGTCACCTATTTACGAAATGCCCAGGAAAAAAAGGCTGATATTACCCGTGATGCCATTCCGCTTAGCAGCATTGATGCCAGCTATATGATCACGAAAGAAATTGGCTATATACGGTTGAACAAGTTCTCCTCAGTAACCTACCGCGAATTCATGGAGTCGCTGGAAGCACTTAAGAAAGCCGGTTTACAAAAACTCGTACTCGATCTTAGAGGCAATGGTGGCGGTATTTTGGATGAAGCCGTGGAAATTGCTGATGAATTTTTAGATGGTGATAAACTGATCACCTATACCGAAGGAAAGCATGTTGATAAAAAGGAATACCGCTGCCGCCGTGTAGGCCAGTTTGAAAAAGGTGCGCTGGTTGTTTTGGCAGATGAAGGCACTGCCAGTGCCAGTGAAATATTAATTGGTGCATTACAGGACTGGGACCGGGCTACCATCATCGGCAGGCGCACTTTTGGCAAAGGCCTGGTACAGGAACAGTTTGACCTGAGTGATAACAGTGCCTTACGTTTAACTATTGCAAGATACTATACCCCAATCGGGAGGAGCATTCAACGGCCCTACAAAGATGGTAGCAAAGCTTATTACGAAGAGATCAGTAACCGCTATCATGATGGTGAAACACAGCATGCCGACTCAATAAAAAATGATACCGGTAAGGTTTATAAAACAAAGGGTGGAAAAATTGTTTATGCCAAAGGCGGCATTACACCCGATTATTTTATTGCTATAGATACCGGTGGTTTCAGTAAAAGTTCTGCCATCATTTACGACAAGGGTACCATTGGAAGTTTTGCTTATAATTTTTACCTGCAAAACCAGGCCAGTTTAAAAACATTTAAAACACCTGCCGATTTTATAAACCATTTTTCTTTTACAGAAGAAAACTGGAACCAGTTTATACAGGCTGCAGCAAAGGATTCTGTAAACATTGCAGCATCGCCTGCAAAAGAAAAAACAGAACTCATTAACCGCATCAAGTCATCAATAGCCCGCCAGGTATGGCGTAACGAAGGTTTTTTTGAAGTGCTGAATACCGGCGATGAAGCCATTAAAAAGGCAATGGAAATTTTAAATAAATAATAACTGCTGTTAAGCATATTTAATTTTAACGGATCATAAGGTTTTATAAAAAGTATTTTAATGCTTTTTATTACAATATATTTTTTCTTAACGGCGAGGCATTTTCTCTTCATCATGCCGCTCGGTTCATTTTCCTACCTTTGCGGCAAAAACGATTCTATATGTGGTTAAATAATATTCTCGATACCATTGGTAACACCCCGCTCATCAAACTTAATAAGATCACTAGTAACCTTCCCTGCACGGTACTGGCGAAGGTTGAATATTTTAATCCCGGTAATTCCATTAAAGACCGTATGGCTTTAAAGATGCTGGAAGTGGCCGAAAAGGAAGGAAAAATAAAACCCGGTGGAACCATTATTGAAGGTACCAGCGGTAATACGGGTATGGGACTTGCCCTGGCAGCCTGTGTAAAGGGCTATAAATGTATTTTTACAACAACAGATAAGCAGTCTAAAGAAAAAGCTGATATTTTAAAAGCTGTGGGTGCCGAAGTTATTGTATGCCCTACCAATGTGGAGCCCGAAGATCCACGTAGTTACTATTCTGTATCAAAACGCCTGGCAACGGAGGTTCCCAACAGTTGGTATGTAAACCAATACGACAATTTAGCCAACCGTCTGGCACATTACGAACAAACCGGTCCCGAAATTTGGGAACAAACCGAAGGCAAGGTTACTCACCTGGTTGTTGCTACGGGAACCGGCGGGACAATTGTTGGAACCGGTAAGTATTTAAAAGAAAAAAATCCGAACATAAAAGTATGGGCCATTGATAGTTATGGCTCTTTGTTAAAAAAATATTTTGAAACTGGTGAGCTTGATCAAAAAGAAGTGTACCCATATATAAGTGAAGGTTTTGGTGAGGATTTTGTACCCGCTAATTACGATATGAGTGTAATTGATGAGTTTACAAAAGTTACGGATAAAGATGGTGCGGTGATGGCACGCCGTATTGCAAAGGAAGAAGGTATGTTCTGTGGATACAGTGCCGGTAGCTGTTTACAGGGCATGATGCAACTTAAAGACAAGCTCAAAAAAGACGATGTAGTTGTTTTAATTTTTCACGACCATGGCAGCCGTTATGTAGGTAAAATATATAACGACCAGTGGATGCTGGAAAGAGGGTTTTTAGATGTAAAAACATTTAAAGACCTGGTTGCCGGCCGTGGTACACAGCGTTTAATTCATTTAAAGAAGGAAGACACTGTTGCAGATGCTATTGAAATGATGAAGAAATACGATATCGAAAATATACCGGTGCTTGATAAGGAAACCAGCGTTGGTGCTATATCTGCAGGCGGTTTATTCAACAAAATATTAAGTAACCCCGATATTAAGGTTCAAACCGTTGAATCAGTAATGGAAAATGCCTATCCCGAAGTAGCTTTTGAAACACCTGTGGAGCGTTTAAGCACATTTATTACCAAAGAAAATGGTGCTGTATTAGGCAGGGATGAAACCGGTAGTTTTCATATTGTTACCAAATACGACATCATTCAAAGCCTTACAAAATAACGTAACAGTGATTTTACTAAAGGCTAAAAGATAATACAGTGCTGCATTTAAACGTGTGGCACTTTTTATATGTTCAAAATGTACTATTTCAAAGCACGTATTTTTACGATATCATTTTACGTAAGAATGCTATAAAATTTAAAGAATAATTACTAACCAGTCAGTAAATACAATACCGTCAAAAAAGAGCAATATCGCTCTATAATAGAATGTTAAACTGTTGCATCTTTGTGTCAGAAGTTGATTGATAGGAATTAAATATCAATCGTTATCCAAAAATCCTGATAAAAACCAATGTATTCTATCCAATGTTTGTGAAGAACCACCAACAATCCAATATCAGTCAACTTCTTTTTAACTTTTTGAAAACCAATATGCGCTTGAAGATCTGATCTTATAGAAAAACCAAAAGATCTAAAAGTAATAAAACCAATATCCTGCCTATGCCTTAAAAAGCGATGATGGCTAAAAACCAAAAAAGACCAATATCCTGGCTTATGCTGTAAAAGGCGATGATAGCCGAAAGACCAAAGAAAAACCAATATCCTGCCTATGCCCTAAAAAGCGATGATGGCTAAATGAAAAGCGTTCACTGAACCCAGGACAAATTATTATGGAACAAATGCCAGATAAGGTAACCCCCTTAAGGAAGCAGATCCAGAGAAAATCCTGAAAAAACCGGTCGTGCTTGGCTGGTTAAAAAGTTGACTTCCACAGTTATTTGATACGTCAAAATGCTGTGGAAGTTTTTTTATGCGCCAAATTCTGCTAATCATTAATTTTGGCTCATGATTTTACGAAATAGCGCTGATCTCGGTTATATACCTGAAAGAATTGTTTCACTGGTTCCATCTCAAACCGAATTGCTATTTGATCTTGGGTTGGAAAACGAAACCATCGCCATTACCAAATTTTGCATTCATCCCGCTAACTGGTTTAAAACCAAGGAAAGGATTGGCGGCACAAAAACTATAGTTATTGATAAAATACATCAATTACAACCCGATCTTATTATAGCCAACAAAGAAGAAAATGTAAAGGAACAAATTGAGCAGTTGTCTCTATATTACCCGGTTTGGCTTACAGATGTAAACAATTTGCAGGATGCCGGGCAGATGATCGAAGATATAGGAGGTTTAACGGGCACAACTGAAAAGGCATTATCCATAACCAGTCAAATGAAGAAAGATTTTGAAGACCTGCAACCTGTTTTTTCAACTTTAAGGACAGCCTACCTCATTTGGCGCAAACCGTATATGACAGTTGGCTGCGACACTTTTATAAATGATATGCTGCTGCACTGCAGTTTTGAAAACATTTTCGCCCATAAAACCCGTTACCCCGAGATACAAATTGAAGATTTGCAAAACGCTAATTGCCAACTGCTCTTACTTTCCTCAGAGCCCTACCCTTTTAAACAAAAAAATATTGATGAATTGCAGCAACATTTACCCAACACAAAAATTATTTTGGTCGACGGTGAAATGTTTAGCTGGTATGGTAGCAGGTTGCTCCAATCTGTAACTTATTTCAAAGAATTAATTGCAACCATACATGCAGATTGAAGACAAAATTACCGGTATGTATTAATGATTCATCTTCCTTACATTTGTAAAAAATAACTTGCTATGGGTAAATATAGTTCCGGTGTTTTATTTGGTGCCGAATTAGAGGCATTATATAACGACGCAAAAGATAATGAGTTTGCATTGCCAGCAGTAAATTGCATTGGCACAAACACGATTAATGCTACTTTAGAAGCAGCAGCAAAAGTAAATTCTCCTGTTATAATACAGTTTAGTAATGGAGGCGCACAGTTTATTGCCGGTAAAGGAATGCCGAACGATAAGTTGCAGGGCAATATTTCCGGTGGTATTTCCGGTGCATTGCACATTCATAATGTAGCAAAATACTATGGCGTGCCTGTTGTTTTACATACCGACCACGCCTCAAAAAAATGGTTACCCTGGGTTAGCGGATTGATTGATGCTGGTGAACAGTTTTACAAAGAAAAAGGACAGCCCTTGTATAGTTCTCATATGCTGGATCTGTCGGAAGAACCTATTGAAGAAAATATTGCTACCTCGGTTGAATTTTATAAACGTATGGCGCCGTTGGGTATGAGCATTGAAATTGAATTGGGTGTAACCGGTGGCGAAGAAGATGGAGTAGATAATAGTGATATTGACAATGCCAAATTATACACACAACCCGAACACGTTGCCTATTCTTATACGGAGTTAAGTAAGGTTGGAAAACTGTTTACTGTAGCTGCGGCTTTTGGTAATGTTCATGGTGTATACAAATCGGGCAATGTACAATTAACGCCTATCATTTTAAAGAACAGCCAGGATTATATTACCCAAAAATTAAACACAGCCGAAAAGCCGGTTTACTTTGTATTCCATGGTGGCAGCGGATCTCCACAAAACCAGATCAGGGAAGCCATTAGTTATGGTGCCATAAAAATGAATATTGATACCGATCTGCAATGGGCTTTTTGGGAAGGTATTTTAGAAAATTATAAAAAGAACGAAGGATATTTGCAGGGCCAGTTGGGTAATCCCGATGGTGCAGATAAACCAAATAAAAAAAATTACGATCCAAGGGTTTGGCTGCGTAAGGGTGAAGAAAGTTTTATTAAAAGACTGGA
>JBBRQF010000064.1:0-11781 GCA_038226715.1 Chitinophagales bacterium | reverse complement strand
TAGAGTTTGATAAAAAATTTACCGGCGTTTTAGACAGACTTGATTTTGAGAATGTAAAGATCTATGCAGGCAGAGGCGTAGGAGGAGGTTCCCTGGTAAATGGCGGAATGGCAGTACAACCTAAAAAAAATTATTTTCAGGAAATAATGCCTGAGCTGGATGCAGACAGGTTCTGGGACTACTATTTTCCATTGGCCAAAAAAGAGTTGTGTGTAAATGAAATAACTGATGACTATTTTAAAAAATCGGAATACTATATGTTTTCCAGGGTTGGCGAAGCAGAAGCACATAAAGCTGGATTTACAACAATGAGAGTGCCTAATGTTTATAGTTTTGATTATATGGAAAAGGAAGAAAAAGGTTTAGTGCCCAAATCTGCTTTAAACGGAGAAGTGATTTATGGAAATAATTATGGTAAAAAAAGTCTGGATAAAACTTACTTAAAAAAAGCACTGCAAACCGGGCTATTGACTATTTACGACCTGCACAAGGTGACCACAATAGCACAAGCTGAAAATGGGAATTATATAATAAAGGTAGATGTAATTGATACAGCAGGTTTGCTGAGAGAGCAAAAAACAATTGTTTGCAAAAAACTTTTTTTGAATGCCGGAAGCATGGGCACTTCAAAGTTATTATTGGCAGCCAAACACAATGGCGACTTACCTAACCTGAATGAATGGACCGGACAATTATGGGGTACCAATGGAAATGTAATGTGTGGTAGAAATATGGTCAACACCATCTTTAATAAGGTTCAAAGTAATTTGCCCGGTATCGATTTAGCCAGAGGTTCCAATGCTAAACAATCTGCCATACCCATATCGGGCATCGACAACTGGAATGACAAAAAGCATCCTTTCTTTGCTGAAATTTCGCCGCTGCCAATGGGTATGGAAGTGTATACCGCTTTGTATTTACTCATCAATAAATTACCGGAATTAGGCTCAATTAAATACGACCAGCTAACAAAAGATATCGTAGTGAACTGGACAAAAAAAAATAATGAAACTCCGCTTGCCAATGCCAAATATCTGGTAAATAAGCTTAACAATGCAAATGGCGGAACAAGAGCAGGCCTGCTTTTTAAGGGTGGTTTTGGACCCGGTATTTGTTATCACCCGCTCGGAGGGATGGTCTTAAATAAAGCAACGGATAATTTCGGCAGGGTACGTGGCTATAATAATTTATACGTAACAGATGGATCACTTATCCCCGGAACAATTGGTGTAAATCCTTTTTTAACCATTACAGCAATAGCAGAATATTGCATTGAGAATATTTTAAAAACCGATTTTGAAGAATAACATGCAGCAGCATTAATACTATCTGCCTGCAAGTTGTTGATACGTCGCAGGTTGATCCCGAAGCTGATGAAACCATTTACAGTGATAAAGCGTAGGGCTTTTACTCAGGGTATTATTCATCGTGGGATTCTTTAATTGACTTTTGAGTTTAAATATTTCGTTGCGAAAACCTCAGCAAGACAGCAGTTAAAGAAGAATAGTGAATTTTAAAAAGGTTTTGTGTATGGTGCTAAGGCTTAAGCTTTGCTGTAAAGAGATTTACACAACCTTCAACCAGCCCGTAATACTCATCCTGCTTCGGTTAGCTTTTATTACTTCATGTTCTGTTTCGTCGCTTTTAAAAAGCACGGCAGTCCGGGCATGGGGCTGTATCTTCTGCATTGCATTATCCTGGTAAACCTGTAACTGCCCGCCATCGGTATCCAACCAATTGTTGTTTAAATAAGTAATTAGGGAGAATTTGCGGTTGTCGTTATTTTTAAACTGGTCTTTGTGGCGCTTGTAAAAACTGCCTTCTTCATAAACGGCATAGTGAAACTCGTAAGCATTGATACCTGCATAGCAGGTGCTGTTCAAGCGTTCTATAAAATCTTCGGCAAGTTGCAGAAACTCGTTCTCAAATAAATTGTTGTGACTTTTATCCATCCAGTAAATTTTATCGCTGCGCATTTGCTGACTGGTATCTTTTACAAGATTGTTGCCGATACCCGCAGCCATCATCAGGCCGTCCTGCTGCAACTGTATAATGTTTTGCTGAAGACCAGTTGATAATTCCGGGGAAAGAAAAGCGGGTGCAATACCGATATGATCGCTGAGGTAACTGTCAATTAAAAGATCAAACTGTTCGTACATGGTAATGATTGAAACATGTAATGTAGTTGATTAAAATTCAAACCTTAAAAATCAAAATTTAAAATGTGTATAATAACAAGTGTATTGGCTTTTACTTCTATTCTGTAAAAGCCGAAAGCCCCAACATTAACCCTGCTGTTTCCTTACATATTGGGTGAGTATAACGATCTGCTGTCCTTCAACCTTACCTTCGATCTGTTCGGTATTGTCTTCTACAATGCGGATATTTTTTACAACCGTTCCTAATTTTGCTGTAAGGGTAGAACCTTTAACATCCAGCGATTTTATCAGCACTACTGAATCGCCGTTCTGCAGTACATGACCGTTGCTATCTTTATGCAGGTCTACACTACCATCATTTTCATGATCACCGGTTGCTTTGGCCCAGGCCAGGTTTTCGTCGGTAAGATAAAGCATGTCGAGGTTTTCGGTTGCCCAGCTTTCGTTGCGCAGGCGGTTCAGCATGCGCCAGGCTGTAACCTGCACGGCAGGTACTTCACTCCACATCGATTCAGTTAAGCATTTCCAATGTTTGCTGTCCAGCTCTTCTTTCTTTTCAACCTGTGCCAGACATTTAGCGCATAAAAGTATTGAGCTATCTGCTGAAAGGCCATTCTGCGGCGGCACTTCGTACACTTTTAAACCATCCTGCGATGCACATAATTCGCATTTGTTTTCACTTCTTGCTGCCAGTTGTTCTTCTACTTTCATGATCGCTTATAAATTTGCTGCAAAAGTAACTAATACCAGACACTGTATAAAACTTACCGGTGCCGATATGAAAATGCATTTGTTTATCCTCATTCACTATTTTTATATACAGCAATATGACACTGAAACAAAAGATATATACTCATTACTTGCAACTGTTACATGAAAAGATCAGTATGTTACAACAGGTGTTGGCCGACCTGAAAGAAAGTGGCAGCAACGAAACTAAAAGTACTGCCGGCGACAAACATGAAACGGCATTGGCCATGTTGCAGATAGAGCAGGCTAATAAAAGGGCACAACTACAGGAACTGCTGACACAAATGCGGGTGCTCGAAAAAATAGATCCGTCAATAATTGCCCCGGTTGTTGTAAATGGAAGTCTTGTAAAAACGGGCCATGGTTATTTATTTGTAAGCATTGCATTGGGCAAAGCTGTAGTTGATGATATGGCAGTTATAGCCCTGTCGCAACAATCGCCCCTGGGACAAAAACTCGCTGGACTTACCACAGGAGATACAGCCTGCATAAACAATACGGTATATACTATTGAAGGTATTGAGTAATGAAATCAGAAACGGGATCTAATTTGTATGCATGTAAAATTCAGCATCATACCTTAATGCATATCGCCCAACCCAAAACTGTTTCTTTAGTTAGATTTCGCTATGATTTATCTTAAATTATGTGTACTTTTAAAATCATATCTCACCAATTATTTTCAATCATGAATACGCAACAGGAAGAAATAAGAGAACAACAGAAACAATCCTGGAATAAATTTTCGCAGGGTTGGAAAAAATGGGACAACATTAATATGAACTTTTTATTTCCGGTTGGCGAGTCGATCATTGCTTCAATTAAACCATCGGGAAAAGATATAGTGCTGGATATTGCATCGGGTACCGGTGAACCGGGATTAACGATTGCAGCCATGCTTAACGGAGGGAAAGTTGTGTTGACGGATCTGTCGGCCGATATGCTCGCCATCGCAAAGGAAAATGCAGCGAGCCGTGCTGTCAGCAATATTGAATTGAAAGCCTGTGATGTTTGCGAGCTGCCATTTCCTGATGACAGTTTTGATGCAGTCAGTTGCCGGTTTGGATTTATGTTTTTTCCGGATATGCAGTTGGCAGCCAATGAAATGGCGAGGGTATTAAAACCCGGTGGCAGGGTAGCCACTTCAGTCTGGAATATTCCTGAAAAAAACTTTTGGGTAACTGCCACTATGGGAACCATTAATAAAAATATGGACCTGCCTAAACCTCCTGCAGGCGCACCCGGTATGTTCAGGTGTTGCGAGCCTGGGTTAATGAGGTCGATTTTTGAAAAGGCAGGTTTTAAGAATATACAGGAAGCAGAAGTACCAACCAAATTGAATGCCGGCGATCTTGAAACTTACTGGAATATGATGACGGAAGTTGGGGCGCCAATTGTGGCTGCCTTAAGCAAGGCAGATGATGCGATGCGGAATAAAATTAAAAAAGAAGTTTTTGCTTTGATCGAACAGCGCTATTCCGTCGAAAATATTTCAATTGATGCCAATGCCATTGTCATAAGTGCGGATATCTAAATACTAATTATAAAGCCATGAATAAGTACAATACATTTTTAACCATGTTTATAATATCTTTTATAGCCATGGTTGTGTTTTTTATTTTTTACTTCCAGGCAATACTGGGCTTTGCTTTTCATGCAGATGCATTTGAGCGGCATGCTCCCAATCCTTTCCTGATCTTAGGAAGTATATTTACCCCGGCTGTTATTGTCAGCATGGTCATTATGGGCTTATCCAGCCTTACTTACCGCATACTCGGCATTGTATATGTTGCACGTAATAAAACAGTGGGCGACGGTGAAAAAACTTTGTGGATAGTTGGCTTTATCATTATGGGCTTTGTAACAGCCATTGTTTTTTTAATAATGGCTAAGGGGCGAAAATTTGTTGAGTAAAGATCAGGGCTTCTTTCTCCTTATTTTTTTAATTACCAGGTAAGCCAATGCCATTGCTGCCATGGCCAGTATCAATTTGCCCTGCCAGCTAAACTGTGTAACTGCATAAACCGAATATGCTTCAATAAGCAGGGCAGGTATCTTACCCAAAGAACTTGCTGTTATAAAATTTAGAAAATTCACTTTACCTACTGCCGCCGCAAAAGTTATAAGGCCCGATGGTACAAAGGGCATCAACCTCAAAGAAAAAACCAGGTAAAATGCTTCTGTATGTTCTGCATTGATCAGTCTTTTTAATTTGGGATATTGATCAAGGCCTTTTTCAACCCGTTTTTTAAATCCCTTGCGGTATAATATAAATGTAACGCCTGCTCCAATAGCTTCTCCCAAAAAGGAGATGAGCGTACCGTTCCAGAAACCAAAAAATAAAATATTGGCAGCCGTGATAAATACACTGGGAACAATACCTAATACAGCAATGATGATGCTTGTGCAAATACTGATAACTAAAGCGAGTTCACGATATTCTTTAAAAAGCTGTAGCAGGCTGTTAACCACTGATTAATTTATTGAAAGCTTCAGAAATAAATAGCTGTTTGGATGATCTTAATATGTAGCGTTGTTAATCATTTTTATATATACCAAGCCTGTTGTTAAGGAGCATAATTTCCTGCTGCATGTCATGCATCTTTTTTAATAAGTAGGTGATCGTTTCTATTCCTTCCAGGTTTATATCCATCTCGTAATATAACCTGACCAATTTTTCCAGGTAGGGCAACTGGCTTTCGGTTATAACCAATTGCGCCTCCACGATGGTTACTTCTATCAGTCCCGAATCTTTTAAGGCATAAATAAAACTGATGTCAATATGATGATGAATACAAAATTCATTTACGATGATCATTTCTTCTGTTTGCATAATACCAGTTATTTAAGATTTGACAATTCAGTAAAAAGTTTTTTCTGATCTTCTGTTAAATGAGTAGGTAATTCAACTTCATAAGTAATGTACAGATCGCCGGTTTCGCCTTCTTTTTTATAAACTGGAAAACCTTTGCCTTTGAGTCTTATTTTGGTACCGGGCTGTGTTTCTGGCTTTACGGTAAGTTTTACTTTTCCATTAAGGGTTTCAATAGTTGTATCGCCACCAAGCAATGCGGTGTACAGATCAATTTTAACGGTTGTGTACAGGTCGTTACCCAATCGCTTAAATTGGGGATGTGTTGTTATGGAGAAAGTGATATACAGGTCACCTGCAGGCCCACCATTAACACCCGGCGCACCATAACCTTTTAATTTAATCACCTGGCCGTTCTCAATACCTGCCGGTATGGTAATACGGATATTTTTTCCATTTACGGTAAGGGTTTGCTGGTGGGTAAGCAACGCATCTGTGAGATTTAATTTTAGTTCGGCATTATAATCCTGGCCACGAAATTTTGCCTGGTTGCTGCGGCCTGAGCCACCAAACATGGAATCAAAAAAACTGGAGAAATCTTCACCTGCATTTCCATAAGACTCCTGTCTGCCGCTGTTTTGCGGCCGGGCTCCCGATCTTTTTTGTTGCTCAAACTGGTCGGCATGCTGCCAGTCTTTTCCATACGTATCATACTTTTTTCTTTTCTCCGGGTCACTTAAAACCTCGTTGGCTTCATTGATCTTTTGAAATTTCTGGTGGGCTTCCTTATCGTTGGGATTAAGGTCGGGATGAAGTTTACGGGCTAATTTGCGGTAAGCTTTTTTAATATCGTCTTCAGATGCATTTTTATCAATGCCTAATATTTTATAATAATCAATAAACTCCATGATAACCATTTTACCATATAAAGATACAGCACACAAGAGTTATGTGTCCTCTTAATTCGGGGATATTGAAAATTTATTCAAATAAACCCAACTGCATTGGCCTGGTAATTTTTTTTGCAGTTTGCTCAGCGGAAGCTGAACCTGCCCTTACGGTATAGATAGCTGTGGCCTGGTACCTGGATGCAACGCTGATATGAATACCGTTTGCATGTTGTGTAAATAATGCTTCTGCCATTTCGGGCGAATTATTTTCTTTGGATAAGTGTGATAACAAAAGATGCGACAGGGCAGGAGAGCGGTGTGTGATAAATAAATCAAGTGCTTCTTTATTCGACAAATGACCTTCTCCGCCACGTATCCGGTTCTTTAAATGTATTGGGTACTTTCCGTTTTCCAGCATCAGCTCATCATAATTGGCTTCTAAAAAAACGGCATGGCATTGTTTAAAATAACGGATCACTTCTTCACATACTTTTCCAATATCGGTTAATACACCTACTGTTATGCCCTGGTAACTGATTATAAAACTATGCGGATCGATGGCATCGTGCTTTTTTGTAAAGGCAGTTATGTTTAAAGAGTTGATTCCAACCGTTTCATTTGCGGTGAATGTTCTGGAAATATGGCTGATCAGCCTTGGGCCATGCTTTGCGGTTGCAGGTGTAATATAAACCGGCAAATTATATTTATTAGCTAAAACAGATACGCCTTTAATATGATCTCCATGTTCGTGCGAAATAAAGATGGCTTTTACGGTTTTCATGTTCAATCCCAACTTATGCATCCGCTTTTCAGTTTCCCTGCAGGACAGGCCAACATCAATTAAAACGGCATCAGTATCATTACCTACATAATAGCAATTGCCGTTGCTGCCCGAATTTAGTGAAGTGATATACAAAGCCATAGAGACTGCAAAGAAAAACAATTTATCAATAACTCAATCTGTGGCATTGGATATAAAAAAATGTCATTCATTTTGCTGCTCACAAAATGAATGACGTTAAAAGCATTACGCTTTAATTATATTAATTTCTTCTTCTACCATTACCGCCACCATCGGGGCGCTGACCACTATTTCCATCAGATCTGCGCTCCATACTTCGCTGCTGCATTTGAGGCTGACTTTGTTGCTGCTGCTGCTGTGGTTGCCTTTGCTGTTGAAATATCTGTTGGTCCCTTTGTTGCGGTTGTTCTTGTCTTTGTGGCTGCTGTTGTTGTCTTTGTTGCTGAAATATCTGTTGATCTCTTTGTTGAGATTGCTGCTGTTGCTGTTGTCTTTGTGTTTGTAGTACCTGTTGATCTCTTTGTTGAGATTGTTGCTGCTGTTGCTGTTGTCTTTGTTGTTGAAATATCTGTTGATCTCTTTGTTGAGTTTGCTGCTGTTGTTGTCTTTGTTGCTGTAATATCTGCTGATCTCTCTGCTGTTGCTGCTGTTGTTGTTGCCTTTGTGTATTATCGGGTTGGTCAATACTCCTGCCAGGCCTGTTATCATTCTGCCTTCTTCCGGGGTTGTTATCATTGGATTGCGGATTATTATTCGCATCCCTGTTTCCAAGAATGGGTTGTTGTGGATTAGTAGGTTGCTCAGGCGGCACCCCCCAACGGCGTTGGTTATTTCCGGTGCCGGCATTGTTATTCTGATTGGCATCATTGCCTCTTCTTCCTGGATTGTTAACATCATCTGGACGTCTGCGATTATCATTACTGCCGCCAGGATTTGTGCCGTTATTGTTATTATCAGGTCTTACATCTCTTCCCGGCCTGTTCTCCCTGTTACCGGCATTATTATTATTGTTATCCCTGTTTACAACATCATTATTTCTTCTTCCCCAACGGTTATTATCATTTCCATTTCTATCATTATTATTCCTGGCATTATTATCCCTGTCGCGGTTCCTGTCATTGTAATCAATTCTTCTTTCATTTATCCTGTTCCCGGTGTAACGCTCCACATCTCTTCTTTCGGGGCCTCTTACATAGCGGCCAACACGGCCACTACCATTGTAATAATTATTGATGACAACCGCATTCCGGAAACCATAATTTCTTTCGGGTGCAACATAATACCGGTTTATATCGCGGTCGCAAATATTACGGCGTGGTACAAATGTCCATTGATTATATGGTATGGAACCAAAAGAAACATTGATGTTCACGCCGTATCCAAGTGGTGCCCAGCCATAATAATCATCGTAACTGCTCCAGCTAACCCAGGCAGAAGCCCACTCATAACCTGGTATCCACATCCAGCCGTAATAAGGATCATTTTCCCAACGGCCATAATGGAATGGCGCCCAGCCCCAGTCAAAGTCCGATACCCACGACCAGCCATAATTGGTGTAATCCCAGTGGCCATCGGTATAATAAGGTTTAAAGTTTGCATCATTGTATATCCATACCTGCCCAAATCTGGGGCTATTCATCCACCTTCCGTAAGGACTTAATTCCTGCTGAAAAGTGTTGAAATCAACCGATACAGATACTTCCTGTGCCTTTGTTTCTGCAACCGGGACAAAGCTCATGATCGTTAAGATCAATATAAGTGTAAAATTTATTTTTTTCATGATCGTGTGTTTAGTTACCCTTGGTAATACAAATACAATGCTATTGACTGTTAATGAATAGTAAACTTTGTTAATTAATTGCAATGAAGAATAACTGGGAGGCGATATAAATAGGGTTAGCTTTACCCTAAAAAAAGTATTGTACAAATGGTTAACGAACAACTGGCTATCGATCAAACAAAAAAATGGATAGCAGAAGTGGTTATTGGCTGTAATTTTTGTCCTTTTGCAGCCAGGGTAATTAAACAACAAACTGTTTTTTATAAAGTAGAACCCGATACAGGCATGCAAATTTGCCTGGAATCTTTTTTGCAGGAACTTACCCGGCTGGATAATGATGACAGTATTGAAACTTCTTTTTTGATACTCCCCAATGCCTGCGCAAATTTTGATGATTATCTTGACCTGGTTTCTGTGGCAGAAAAACTGCTTACCCAACATGGTTATGATGGCATTTACCAATTAGCCAGTTTTCATCCACAATACCGGTTTGCTGATTCTACCGGTAATGATGCGGCTGATTTTACCAACCGCTCCGTTTACCCCATGTTGCACCTGCTGCGTGAAAGCATTATTGACAAGGCTTTGGAACATTATGATGATCCGGAAGATATTCCGGAACGGAATATACAATTTGCAAGGGAGAAGGGGATCGCTTACATGCAGATGCTGCGGAATAGCTGTACTTAGGTATAGTAATGAAATAGGCCAGATTTTATCAGCAATCTCTTATAAATTGTACCGTGTCTGGATGTAATAGCGAGGAGTAGAATAATAATAAAAGCATGTTTTCGTTAACAGTTATTAATTGATAATTTTATAACCTAAATCACCATTCATGAAATCACTGTTTATTGTTTCTGCATACTGCCTGTTTTCGTTAGCCGCAGTTTGTCAAATATCCAAAACAAAAATTACTGTTCCGGCAGCAAACAAACCAATACAGGTTGTTGAAGTTTCCTGTGGTAAATGTAAACTTGGTTTAACCGGTAAGACCTGTGAGATGGCCGTACGTATCAATGGCAAATCGTACTATGCCGATGGTGCCAACATTGATAATTTTGGCGATGCGCATGCACAGGATGGTATGTGCAATGCTATACGCAAGGCAGAAGTGCAGGGCGAACTGGTTAATAACCGGTTTAAAATTTCCTACATCAAGCTACTTCCATTTGTAAAGGAAGCTGATTAAGAATTATGATACTTATTTCCTGCGGAATAAACAGCAGTTTTACCTCATTTTAAATAATAACTAATTTCATTTATGGCAACAAAACAAGGAACAAAAGAAAATCCGTGGCTGCTTAAAACGCCGCCGCTTTCATCAGCATTTACCATGCATAAGGATGAAAAAGATGGGAAAGAAATTTTAGTTTGTACTGTTGGAAAGACGGTTTTGCATTATGATTACCGGTGTCTTGCAGACCTGCATGCCATGCTGAAAGCAAATGGCGGCTGGGTAGAACTGGGCAGTGCTGACGAACAAAAGCCTGCAAAGGAAGGAACTGTTGAAGCATGGGGACGTTCACCGAAAAATCCTGTTGCTGGCTGGTACGGTTTAAAAAAAGGATTGCGGGGACGGTTTGGCATGTACGTTCCGCCGTTGATGGAAATATTGGGACTTGCAGAATTAACGCATGAAGCAAAGAATAATAAGATGAAAGCGAAGTGATAAAACGAATGCTATCATGAATTGCAAATTGAGCACACGGAATACAGTTGCAACTTTTTATTTTTTAATTTAATATTCTACAGAAAATTATAAAGGCGATCATTTCTTCAGCACCGTCTCAAACAATTTAAATATCCTTTTGTATTCATCCGTCCAACTGCTGGGTTCCACAAAGCCATGATCTTCCATCGGGTAAGGTGCCAGTTCCCAATTGTCTTTTCCAAGTTCTATCAAACGCTGCGATAGTTTCACTGCATCCTGGAAATGTACGTTCACATCCATCATACCATGACAGATCAATAAATTCCCTTTTAATCCTTCTGCAAAATAAAATGGAGAACTTTTTCTGTACGCAAGACTATCATTGTATGGCTCGTTCAAAATATCGGATGTATAGCCATGGTTATAGTTTGCCCAATCTGTAACAGGCCGTAACGCAGCACCGGCGGCAAATACAGCAGGTTTGGTAAACATGCCCATCAGCGTAATGAAACCGCCATAAGAACCGCCATACAAACCAACATGCTGTGGATTTACGCCATAGGTTTTTACTAAATAATTTACGGCATCCACATTATCAGTAAGGTCTTTGCCGCCCATAAAACGGTAAATGCCCGTTCTCCAGTTGCGGCCATAACCGGCACTGCCGCGGTAATCAATGTCCATCACATAATAACCGTTATCGGCCAACATATTATTGAACATATATTCCCTGAAATAACTGCTCCACCATTTATGTGCATTCTGTAAATAGCCTGCGCCATGCACAAACAATACTGCCGGTTTATTGGGATCGGGATTGGCAGGTTTATAAACCCTTGCATACACGAGGGCACCATCACTGGCGGGGAATGTTATCAACTCAGGATCACGCCATGCATAAGACCTGAATTCATCACTTTGTGCTTTATTCGTG
>JBBRQF010000063.1:0-12084 GCA_038226715.1 Chitinophagales bacterium | reverse complement strand
TTGTTGTTGAGCCTGGTTATTTTCTGTTTGAGTATTGACTGTATTATTTGACTGACTGTTTTGTACTGGTGATGATGCTGCTTCTGCCAAATACAGCTCAGTTCCCTTTGTGCCTAAAGAAAAATACATGATAAGATTGCGGTTATCTTTTTGCAGCCATGAATATTTATTGTCTTCCTGTATAACGGAAACAGTCCAACCAAGATCGGAGAGGTTTTTTGCCAGCGAATCCCCATTAAATCCACCTCCAACAGCAGCGGGTAATGCTAATACTTCAGTTGTTGATAAGCTTATGTTGGCTTTCTTGCTTTCCATTTCCAGTAACATTTTTGCTCCTGATACACTGAGCATCCTGCTGTCTTGTTTGGTGCCGGCAGGTAAGCTAATTCCAGTAAGCGGAGATTGCATTACAGGAACCAATTTTTTCTGCGCAACTAATTTGGTTACACAAAAACAAACGCAAAGGAGAAAATATATTTTTTTCATAACACCTGTTTTAAAAAAATGAATAGTATCAGTCCGGTAATTTAATTTCTTCAATTCTTGATTTGGCGGGATAAAACCAGGCATCATTACTGCTATTATTGAATCGTCCATCCCTTTTAGTTAACGTATTTGCTCTCAATACCAGTACCATCCCCGAACCAAAGTCCTGCGTAAAGAACTGGTAAGTTGTTTTTTCCAGCTCTTTTTTTTGACTGGACAATAATTTACCCCAGTTATCGGTGCCATCTTTCCTGCTCCATGATTCGATGACTGTTTTTTGCGGATTTAGGGTAAGGTTAGTACCGCTGATTTGATAGGTGCCGGTTTCTCTTGTTAAAAGCAATTTATCCAGTTGGTACCGGAAGGTTTTAATATGAAAACTATAAGTACCATTCGCATTAAAAATATATTGCGTAATGACGCTGCCTTCATTAACATTCATAGTGGTTCCTGATGCTACTGTGGTGCCTACTCCCCAGGTGCCGACAACAGTGGTATTGGGAATGATTTGCTGCGCCGGCGCTTTTTTTATTGCTTCTGTTGGTATTTGTTGCCCCGCGGGTAATTCGATCGCGGTATTATTGGGGGAAATGGGATTGTAATACCATGCATGCTCAAAACTTTTATTGTTACTAAAAGGGCCGTCCCTGTTGGTGGGTTTATCCGATATTAATACCAGTGACCAAATCTGTATACCTGAAAAATAATGTTTGGTAAAACTGTACGTTATCTTTTCCAGCGGCAGGTTTTGCGAATTCAAAAGCTTTCCCCATTTATCAGTGCCGTCTTTTTTACTCCATCCTTCCAGCACGCTTTTTTTCGGGCTTACGGTAACGCTAGAGCCATTGATTTGATATGTGCCGCTTTCTTTTCCTAAAATGATCTGGTTCATCAAAGGGTCAAATGCCTTGGTTATAAATTGATAAGTGCCGTCGCTGTGAAAGATATATTCCCGCTTTAAAGAATTCATAACCCCATTTTTCATCCTGTAATCAGAATTATCGCTTGCCCCGGCAGCCCATGTACCCGACAAGGAATTCTTGTCTCTAATTAGGTCATCTCCCTGCAGTGAAGCAGTTTCGGGTTTTGCCAGGTTAACGGAACCTAGTAAGGCTTCAATATCTTTCGTGTAGTCTTGGCTGTTTGTAGTAGCTACGATGCTTGCACACAGGTTATAACCGCTGGCGGTGGTAAGTATAGCCATAGCAGTACTTTTGTTAAAAGAAAAGTTTCCGGCACCCGCTTTTATTTTCCATCCTTCTGCATCCTGTATTTCATTCAGTTTTGGCGCTTCCCTTATCTTATAATTTTTTACAATGAGGTTTTGCCATTCGCTGTCGAAATCAGCATCTATACTGCCCTTGCTTACGGTGCTTTTAATGATACTCAACTGGCACCAACTCCCGGTTTTTTCATTTGCGGTAGTATACATCGTAATGGTTGGCGTTACTTCCTTTACCCAGCCAACCGGGGCGGTATAACTAATAATGTCAAAGGTTTCTTTTTGAGCAAATAAAACCAGCGTGAGCAAACTACATACCGCGGATGACAATATTTTTTTCATGATAAATTATTTCTGTATCAAAAATATTCTTCCGGGTGCTGTGATACAATCCTGTAAAAACAGGATTTTATTTCAGGTCGAGTATAGGTACAAGAATGCCTTCTTTTTTCACACCGGAATTATACCCGGCTGTTACTTCAATTACTTTTACTTCACCGCTCACATTGCCTATTTCTCCTTCTATTGTAATTTCTCCTTTCAGGCCTGCATCAGTTACTCCCCAGTTTCCGGTTAGGTTGTCAGGGCCGATCTTTACAAATTCTTTTACTGAAGCACCAGCCCCTATTTGTGCAACATGTTCTGTGCCCATGTTCCAGTTTGCCCCAAATCCAAGTTCAAATGATACGTCTTCAAAAGATCCGTCGTCAGTATAATTCACTTCAAAAGCACCAACAATTCCTTCTCCAGCCTCGATGCCCCAGGACTTGCAGGTCCACATCAGCTTAGCTGGCCCCATGCCAAATTTTCCTTTAAAGTTTGCACAATATTCGTCTTCCCATTGCTGCAATGTTCCTTCTTTTATTGGTAAAGGCTCAAACAGGGCGCAATTTATTTTGGTAAAAACATGGTACTCGCCAAGAATATTTAATACGTCGCTTAGGTAATCTTTTTCAATTGACGGAAAGGAAAATACATTTTCGGGTTGCCAGTAAGCTCCCCAGTTGGCATAGTCCCTGTGAAATTTACGCGTTATATATTCCTGCCTTGCTGCATGTTGATTCACCAGCCGGGATAGGCCGGCGAGGTATATTTCTGCTTCTCCATTCAGTTCCCTGCACTTTGCCAATTCCAGCGCCGCTATCTTATCTTCATCTCCTGCTTCACCACCTTCCAGCTTACTCAGCTGGCTATTGTATTTATTTACTATTGCCTTTACTTTGATGCTGTAAGGCGCATTTATTTTTTTGAGCTGGTATTTGAATACATCAAACTCCTTTATCCCTTCAGTTTGGTAGGTCTGCAAACCATCCAAAATAATGTATTGTGCTTTTATACGAATGGCTGGTATGCCTTTGGTAAAGTTTGTCGCCATCGCCCTTTGCTGCATGTTATCATATTGTTTTGGCGTTTTGGTTTCAATAGCTGCAACAGTCATTTTTATTGATTCCCTTATTGCATTAAGATCTATACTAAATTGTTCCATATCATCCAGCCTCGATGGCATCATTGGTAATTTGATCCGCTCCAGCATTGGAAATTCTTTTTCGGGCAGCGCAGGAAAGCGGCTCATCACTTCGCCGGGTTTTATTTTGCTATTCACTTGTTGCAAGATTGATATCACTTGCTGATCATGGCTGGTGGAGATCGACCTTGTGCCATGTTCTTCTGCTTTCTTTACATCGCCCTTTTTCAGGTAGATGATACAAAGTATTTTATTCGCTGTTGCATTTAAGCTGTCCTGCTGTACAGCTTGCTGCAGGTAATTCATTGCAGTAACGATATTTCCTAAACGATAATAGGCATTACCAAGGTTAGCAAGTATTGTTGCTCTACGCGGTTGTTGTTTATTCCAGTATTCTAAAACAGGAATAGCCTTTTCCGGCAATCCACTCATGATCAAAAAAGCAGAAAAATTGTTGGCTGTTAATCCATCAGATAAATTCGCCATAGCAGCCATGCTGTATAAATACAAACTGGCTTTGGGCGTTTTTTGTAACCATGCACCTAATGCCGTATTGCTGATATCTTTTGATTGGGTTATTTTTTTGCTCTTCAGATAATCATCCACTTTGTTTTTAATTTCCGGTTTTATGGCATTGGCAATTTTTGTATGCAATTCCTGTACATAGTTCTTATACATTTCTGCTGTAAAAGCTGGTGCAGGCACTTGTTTAAGTTTTGGAGAAAGTTGAGGGAGTTCAAAACTTACTTTATTTACAGGAGGATTATTAACCGGTATTGCAGCAATTACCGAAGGTTTCATATCTGGAGGTACAACAAGTGGAGGTAACTTATTCAGCTTGGGCAAAAATGATAATTTATAAGTTGAAGTGGATGCAAGTAAAGGTTGTTGAATAGGTTCTTTACCCGGGGATAAAATTGCTTCCAGTAGTGCCAGTGCGCCGGGCTGCATGGTAAGCTGTCTTACTTTTAACATATGTGCATAGGTTCCATTTTGTAAATGCACCGTTATTAACTGCGGTGTACCGGCATCCGGATGATTGTTGAAATAAGCAGGATTGATTGAAACGATCTCATAATGAGTTTCATCTTCCCCTTTCAAAAAAGACCTGTCCAGGCTTTCCAGGTATTGGGTAACCCCATTTCCTGTATAAGTGGAATAGGAATAAAAATTATTGAAACTACGGCTGAGCCATTCCGCTGGTTTTTTTAAATATTGCAGTATCACAGCTTTGGCTGCTTCAGTATCGGGATTGATCTTGTTAATGACCTTTGTAAGTTTTTCCTGGTCTTCTTCAAACCATTTTCGTCGCTTTGCTTCTTTTTCGGGGGTATAGTTTTTATCGAGTTTAAAAGCTTTCATTTCTGCCTCAAACTGTTTTACGTTTTGTGTGTATATTTCAGACATTGCTTTTGTATCCCCCCATCCGGAATTTTCTACATCCTTAAGCATTTGCTGCAGGTATTCTTTACGTGTTACCGAAATAAAGACCGGCAAATCGCTGTTGCGTATGATGATATAATCATTTGCTGTATACATTTTGGCACTTGCATTATCCTGGACTCTCTGTTCATAAAAATCAATTCTCCCTTCGCTGCGTTTTTTTTGAAAGATTTGAAATGCGGGCTTTCCGTTAATACTATAAACACCGGCATTCGAGGTAAGCCCGGAACTAAATACGTTATTGAAATCCACCTTTATTTTTGATCCACTTTCATCTTCGGTAAATGTTTTATTGTTGTTGTCGTAGCAGTAATAGGCAAAAAAAAGCAGCGTGCTTTCATAATAATTTTCTAAACCCGATGTCTTGTAAAAAATATCAGCGCGCAGAGGATCGAGAAAATAATAGTTGCCATACATCAGCTTAGCACCGGTAAAACCTTTAAGCATGGTTTTCATCCAGCTTTCTACTTTTGCAAGCCGGGGCTTCATTTTACTGATATCCCATGAAGCAGGCTTTCCAACCGGGTTTACAAAATGCTGGAAGCTGGCATCGTACGTGGAGGGTTTATTTGCGGCTTGCGTTTTACAGTCCTGGCAAAAACTTAACTGCGCTATTGACAAATAAAAAATTATAAGCGATACACTAAAAAATATTCCGGGCGACCGTGATATCCATTTCATAAACATTTATTGATCTTTTGTTATCCTGATATTGCTGATAAAATATTTTTCGGTATCACTGTCGCTCCTGCTGTGCGAAAAAGAAACGGCATTGAATGAAATATCTGAAGGCATTGCATTGTTAAAAGATGCCATTAATTTTTTGTCAATGTACAACTCTAGTGTTTCGCCTTTCTTTTTTATCGCCACCGCAATACGATTAATGTTTTTATCATTCGAAAAGCCGGGCAACTCATAAGATTTTGATCCGCTTGTATAAGCAGATGGGAATTTTGTTTCGAGCTCTCCTGCTCCTTCTCTTCCATTAAAACCGGGCCTTATTCTAAAACGGATAAAATATTCCATGTTGCCTGCAGTTTTCTCTTTGGCAATAAACATTTCGAGGCCTTTGCCACCCCATGTAAAATCTTTTGGTACAGCCACATCATAAGACAGGGTGAAATTTTGGGGCAATGGTTTTTTAAGATCATTGGGAATTAAACCGTTGTGGCCTTTTACTTCCAGCCACTTGCCTTCTTCACCAGGTAAGTCAACGATCTTACTATAACTTCCCTGCGAATTTGTTCCGGAATACCACCCGGTGGGTTTTTGGCCAATGGCATTGGAGGAGAAGTCTTCAAAAAAATGAATGTTGTTATCAGTTGCGGCTTTTTTAGCAGCGGTTGATCTTTCTGTTACCACTGCTACTTCTTTTGTATAGGGAGAATGCAGGGGTTGGTAAGCTTTGCCTTTTACTTTTTCAGGATCGTAAAAAAAATCATAGAGGTATTGAAAATTAAAATTATTGATAATGGACTCGTGCATGTGACGGGTACGTTCATCGGCAAGCATCCAGCTCCATGTAACGCGTATCCACAATGGCTTGTCTTGTTTTGATTGTTCAACAATATTTGGCGCAAATTTATAAACGGGAAATGTTTTTATTGAACTTGTCCCTTCATCTACGCGGCTTGCTGTAAAAATATCAAAGCCGTTTACAAAATCAATATAATCAAAATCCTTTGGAATGACAGCCCATTCATTTAGCCTGTTTTTATATTTTTCTTTATGTTTCTCATAAGTAAGCAGCGCTTTCCGGTAATTTTCATTCTCATAGTTGCTGAAGTAGTCAATGTTTTTTTGATTGCCTTTTTCTTTCTCCCTGATAGCTGTTATTTTTTTTTCATGCTCCTCCTGTATTAATTTTCCTGCTTTGTTCAGCAGATCGCTTATGGTAACTTTTATAAAAGGGAGCTGGTTGTTTTTGCAAAGCAATACGGCATCAACAATGCCTGCATTCCTATCGTAACGGGAAGCCGTACTATGTTGAGTATAAAATGCACCGAACTGTGGTAAGGTTTTGATGTTGTATTTATTGACGGTCTCTTTTGCTATCCCCGCGTCGAAAGGATCGATTTCTTCCATAAAAAAATAGTAATCGCCATTAGTGCATAATTTGTTCATTGACATACCCGGAACTTCATTGGCTGTGATTCCCCATGGAATTTCTGTTTCCTGTATCGGTGTGGGCTTACCATTTTTCATTTGTAAACTCCAGGTATAGGAAGTGGCGCCATAACCCTGAGGTGAAAACTGTTGTTGTTTATTGTATAATCCAATTTGGGGCATGATTGCTTTGCGTACATCGCCGATAGTGCCTTTGGGAATATAACTGGCCTGTATCCAGTTGGCAAAAGAATCACAGATAGAAAGTTGTGCGATACTAAAATTACGGTCACCTAGTTTACGGGTTTCTTTTGCGCCTTTAAAATGGTACACCTTCATCCAGCCAAAACTACTGTCGGCAATAATTTGCTCATTGTTTTTTTGTGCCCATGAAGTAGATGACCAGCAAATCAGTGCTATCGTTACAAGTGTTTTCATAATTGTTTTTTACCAGCGCATGAGTAGTATGTAACCTATCGAACAAGCACCGGTATGCAGGTTGTACCTATTATCTTTTTCATTATATCGCTTGTTTAACAGCTGTAAACCTATTGCTAATAAGTACAATACACTATCCCCGAAAAACAGGATTTTACATAAGTTTATTCTTTACTGATTTTTATGTTACTCATATACACTTTTACATTATCTGCATCATTGGTGCTGTTTTCCCAGCTTATAAAATTAAACTTTGTTCCTGCAGGTATTCCACAAGTAACACATTTATCGCCATACCCCATTTTAAAATTGGTTGAAACCGCCACCTGTTTATTGTTGATTAAAACAGTGGTTATACCTGATACTACTTTTACCGTTACATGAATGTTTGTTTTTTTATTGGTGAATTCATGCAGAGGGTATTCAAAAGAAATACCTTCCAGGCCGTTTTGCTTATTCGCAGATGGGGCACTGTTTATTTTTATATTTAGAATGCCCCGGTAATTATTGTTATCGTAATCGGCTTCATTACCTGATGCAATTTCAATCGATAATCTTGTGCCTTCGCCGCCCAACACCTCGGTACCATCTTCCGTTTGTTTACGGGTGTTCAATATCAATCTTACAGCGCCGCCGGTACGGCTTACAAAATCGGCACCTGTAGCCAAATCATATTCCAGTGTAAAATTTTCGGGCAAAGGTTTTTTTAAAATAATGGGAGATACGGGGACATTATAACCTGGCTGAAGCCATTTGCCGTTTTGGTTTTTAATGGTAATTACTATAGGATGTTTGCCATACCTTTTAAAAAACCAGTTTGCAGGTTCGCCTCCTTCATTGTTTGATGAAAAGTTGTCAAAAAAGTATGTATCGCCTTGCTGTGCAACAGGCTTTGATACGGGGTTGATTGACGTCAAGTTTTTTTTCCGGTACCCTTCCAGCCTTGCTTTCAATTGCTCTTCATTTGCCGGGCTGTAGGGTTTGTCTTTTACTTTTTCGGGATCAAAAAAATAATTGTAGATATAATCATAGTTCAGGTTTTCTGTCATAGAACGATACATCTCGTATAGTTGGTTACCTTTTTCTTTGTTTTCGTAATACCAGTAGGTAGCTACCCACTGCGGCTTGTCAGTCTTACACTTTTCTATTACCTCCTTTGGGATCTTATAAACAGGATGTACAGGGTCCGAAATACTTTTCCTAAACGGATCTATATCACCATAAAAATCATTGATAGTAGGTTGCAGGCTGGTTACCATTGCTGGCTCGTTCAGGTGATTTTTGTAAACAGCAAGCCATTTACGAATGCCGTTTCTGAAGCGGTCATATTCTTTTTCCTGGTAAGCATAAAAACTTTCCCTTCTTTTTATAGTGGATGCATCATCGCCCCTGTTACCATCCAGTATCCCGTCTTTTTTCTTTTGTAATTCTTTATCAACGTTGGCGAGGGCGCCATTAAGATATTCGCCAATGGTTACTTCTACAAAAGGCATTTTATTGCCCGGTGCCAGTATTACGATTTGCGATTCATTGCTTCGTGTATAGTATTTGCTGATGGCGGGATATTTTTTAAGATCGAGCTCCCTTTTATCTGAAGCAGTGGAGCGAAACCCATCAGTTGGCCAAACAAAATAATTTGCACCATCGTAATTTAGAAAAGGCACTTTGTAACAGGCAGGAATTAAATTACACCATATACCAAAGGGCGTGTTTTCTTCATCAATGGGTTTAAAATGTCCCTTAGCATCTGTCCACATTTTATCATGACTTACATTCCACACTAAAAACTTCACTCCAAATGCAGTACTGTTATTGATACGTGTAACTGTACCCAGGCCACCCACAGGCGTATAACTTTTTTTCATCCAGTCAACAAACAGGTTGGTGATATCCGCCCGTTTTTTTTGTTCAGCATCGGAGCCGGGTTTTATTTGCTGGTCAAATTTATTATTGTCCCACCAGCCAATCACGCTGTCCTGTATACGCTGTTCGGCGGTAAGCTGTGCTGTTGCAAATATTGGAAATAAGGCAATAGCTATTAAAATTAAAGTACCCGTTTTTTTCATCTTGAAAAAATATTTTATTTACCCAGCATATTTTTTAATATAGTGAGATCAACCGCTTTTTTTATTTGCGAAATATTATAGTCGAATACCTGATCGCCGGCCGCTATTTTGTATACAACAGAAAAAAACTGGGGAGATGAAATGGGCGTTTTTTTGTGATAGTATTCCAGGTTAGGTTTTACTGCAAGAAATGAACCATTGCTACCTTCTTCTACAAATCTTTCAAACCTTTGTTCGTCGTTCCACATACAAATGGCTGGCTTACTTAATTCAGTTTCAGGTTTTTTTAAGTAAGTATCAATATTGCTGATAAATTTATTGGTATAATCTTTTTCACCCGGATTATCTTTCAGGTCCTGTTCCAAACGTTTCTTTTGTATCAGTAAATATTCTTTGCGGGATACATAATTAAAAGGAAGTGTATCATTATAAGTGATCAGCCAACGGTATTCTTTTATTTCAGAAGAAGTACCACGGTCGCCTACAATTTCTTCACCCATAAACCAAAACCCGTCTTTTTTTTGCGGCCTTTTGTTCAGTTTTAAATATCCCCTGAAATCACCGGGAGGTATGTTGGCTGCATATAAATTATTTAAAGAAAAAATTTCATTTGCCGTTATATCAACAGTGGTGGTAGTGGAAATGGCTACATAAAATTTTGACCTGTCTTTGCTGTTAGGATCGCATAAAAAGGGGAGGATATACATCGCATAATGATAGGGATCACCAATGAAACTTTGGCCAGCATCAGGATATTTCCCATACACGGTACTATAGGCAACCTGGCAGCCTTTAGGTTCGTAATGTGTACTTACCATTTTGTGGATAGCGGCTATTACCGATTTTTCTTTTGTAAGATCTGTAGCTTTTACATTAGCAATAGTACCCTGTTGGTTTGCTTTCCAGGTACCCGGTTTTTCACGTAATAATTCTTTGCTGCAATCCTGCGCAAATGCATGGAATGAAAAAAACAAAGCGGTGGGTAGAAAAATATATTTCATTGGTCTAAACTGATACGATTTTATTTTGCGCCCTGTAATATGACTTTGCCACTGGTACTAACGCCGCTGTTAACAGTGATCTTCACGTCGGCGCCTGCAATTGTCTGCCCGCCTGCATTTGCTGCAGTACTAACGATAGCCCCCCAATCGGTAATACCCGAATTGTCCCATTCCACTAAACCTGCTGCTGTTGCTTCTATCTCTGAACCCATTGGCCCGTCAATGCCTTTACTTACTCCTACTATTGCCGATCCGGAAAATCTTCCGGTTTCAACATTGTCTTTTAAATTGATCTCGACACCCCCAAAATCAAATTCGCCAATTAAATTGCTGCAACTGGAAGTGATCTTATATACACCAAGGTTCATGGTGCTTACATAATCACAATGCACATCATCAAACTGCTGCAGGGAATCTTTTTTTTCTTTTTTCTTTGGCGTGTTTTTGCACCAGGTGCTTTTATCTTTAAAAAATACCCGCTGGTCTTTGATCTGTGTAAGCCATGCCACCTGGGCATTTATTTTTGCATACTCAAATTGTTCGGGCCACATCGTGTACTGGCAATAGTATAGCAGGTCGCTGATTCGCCGGCTGGTATAATTTAAATAGTTTCTGTAAGCAGTTTGCAGCCCGCCATTTGCTGCCTTTAAAAAATCGTTGCGTATAGCATTCTCAGCGTTGCATATGGCTTCAAAGGGATTACTCCTTCCTTCACCAATTTGATCTTCATATTTTTTATCTATCAGTTGTTGCTGTTCATTCAATGTATTACTATATTCCGCAGTAGCAGCTAAAGCCTTCACTATAGGGCCTGCTTCATTAGCAAATACAAACGAAAGGTTTCCATTTATGTCATTCACACCAGGTCCTAATTTTTTTACAGCCTTGGCAGTATAGCCCGGTACCAATTGTACATAGTGTCCCTTTTGTCCTTCACTAAGTATATAAGCCGTGCGTTTTGCATTTTCCAACTCAAGTACTTTTTCTGCCTGTTGTTGTTTTGCTTTTAGTTTAACCAGTTCCTGCTCACAATCCAGCTTAAAAATTTTCCATTCCAGTTCCAATGCTTTATTTTGTTCTACATCCAACGGGTATTCCGGCCATTTATATTTCCCTAAACCCATTGCATCTTGTGGCATTGGCCTATCCCAGTCAACATCTTTATCTTTTAATTCGTAACCCAGCTTCTTTAATTTATTTTCTTTTTCAATGCTGTATGATGTGCTGATGGCTTTTTTTGCTGCTTCAATAGCTGCAGGGATATTGCCTTTGCTTTCTTCAATTAAACATTTAGCCATATTGGCCTGTGGGTGATAAGCATAAATGCGAATGGTACTGTCGGCATATTTTTCTGCTTTGGGTATATCTCCCAACCCCAGCCATGCCTGCGTAATGTTGTTGAGAATACTGCTATTCTTTGGATAACGCATATTTAAATTCACGAGTATGGGTAAGGCTAACTGTTCACCACCACTCATGGTTAGGAAGGCAGCATAATTATTTAGATTAGTTGTATTGGATGGATCTGCCTTGCAGGCTTCACCCATTAAATACAAAGCGAGTGTAGGCTTGCCATCTATCCATAATCCAACAGCAGTGTTTCCTATCGATGACTTTAATTTAGTTGACAGCAGCATTATCTCCGCTGCTTTTGTTTTTGCATTTGCAGACAATTTACTTAATACAGCGGTATGAGTTTTATTGATATAAGCATTTACATCAGCATTACGGAGCGTTGTTGCCAATGCTATATTAATTCTTGCTACATCTTTCTGTGGTACGATCCTGTTCTCGTCATCAAATGCTTTTTTTAATTGATCATCCGATATGCCTGCAACATTTTTTTGCATACTCTTT
>JBBRQF010000062.1:0-12483 GCA_038226715.1 Chitinophagales bacterium | reverse complement strand
TGAAAAAAAGAAACAGAACATCCCCGGATATGAGCCCACTGTTACTGTTAGCACAAGCCGCTCCCTCTCCTTTGGAGAGGGCCGGGGTGAGGTCACAATAAAAGTTACCGACAATGGCAACGGAATTCCACAAAAAGTATTGGATAAAATATTTCAGCCATTCTTCACTACCAAACCAACCGGGCAAGGAACAGGGTTGGGGTTGAGTTTAAGTTATGATATTGTAAAGGCACATGGTGGGGACGTAAAAGTGGAAACCAAAGAAAAACAAGGAACAGATTTTATCATCAACTTACCTGCTCAAAATGCATAAGATAAAAAAAGCACTTTACCTGTTTTCCGTTTGCATCATTCCTTATTGTATAAGTGCACAACCATTGCCGGACAGTGTTAAAGCTACTTACAATAAAGCTGCAACTGACTATGCAAAACATAACTGTCTGAACAGTTACCTGCAGTCCATCAGAAGTGATAATTCATTTCCGGCGGTAGCCCAACAGTTAAGGAACTATTTCAAAAACAAGCGTGATGAATCTTCTATAAGTTATATTGAAGTTACCGAGACAGGCAATATGTCAAAGACAGGCGATTATGTGAACGCTTTGGATAAAGCACTGGCGTTGGAAAAAAAATTTTATGAACGAAAAGATGATTATGGAGAAGTACTGGCGCTTTACAGGGTTAGCCAGGCTTATTGGTACGGGGGCGATATAATGCAGTCGCATGTAAGTTCCTTAGAGCAGCTTCCGTTAGCATTAAAAGTGGGCAATGATCGGGAACTTATGCTTTGCTATAATGCTATAGCTACCGATGGTCCCTATTTAAATAAGACCGATTCAGGAATATTTTATGGTTATAAAGCACTGGAGTATGCCCGTAAAGTAAATAAGGATCTGCTTTCAACAGCTTATGCAACGCTTGGCGAAAATTATCTTGCCAAAAAAGATTTTGACTCTGCGCTGGTTGTATCCATAGAAGGCTTGCAGACAGTAAAAGATATCAGCACAAAAACCAGTCTTTATACCAATATTGCACAGGCATTCCTGGGGAAACATATTTCAGATAGTGTTAAATACTATGCGGATATCGTTATTTCGATGAGCCTAAAAAATGAGTTCAAAGACCAGTTGCAGTCTGGGTATGAATGTTTATCCAGGTCTTACGAACTGGAAGGTAATACAGATAGCGCCTTTAAATATTATAAGCTGGCCGTAGTAACCAAAGATGAACTTTACTCCACACAGAAAGCAAGTCAGATAAAAGCAATAACACAACGTGAAATAACAAGAAAACAACAGGCAGAAAAAGAGAAAACTGAATTAGAAACCAGGATAAAAATGTATGTTTTGTTAGGTGGGTTGCTGGTAATAATAATAATTGCATTTATCCTTTTCAGAAATAACAGGCAGAAGCAGAAAGCAAATCAAACACTCAATAACACACTGGCCCATTTAAAATCCACCCAAACCCAACTCATTCAATCAGAAAAAATGGCCAGTCTTGGTGAGCTCACCGCAGGCATAGCTCACGAAATACAAAACCCGTTAAACTTTGTAAATAATTTTTCTGAAGTTAATAAAGAACTATTGGTTGAAATGAAAGATGAAATGAGTAAAGGAAATCTGGAGGATGCAAATGCGATAGCAAATGATGTAATCGCCAATGAAGAAAAAATAAACCACCACGGCAAACGTGCTGATGCTATCGTAAAAGGCATGCTGCAACATAGCCGCAGCAGCAGTAGCGTAAAAGAACCAACAGATATCAATGCACTGTGTGATGAATATTTACGGTTGAGCTATCACGGATTAAGAGCCAAGGACAAGTCTTTTAATGCAACTATTAAAACAGATTTTGATAATTCAATGGAAAAGATAAATATCATTCCACAGGATATAGGGAGGGTGATTTTGAATTTACTGACCAATGCATTTTATACTGTCGATGAGAAAAAAAAATTGAATATTCCCGGTTACGAGCCAACTGTTTCCGTTAGCACAAGCCGCTCCCCTTTCCCTGGGAGAGGGGCTGGGGGTGAGGTCACAATAAAAGTTACAGACAATGGTAATGGCATCCCCCAAAATGTATTAGATAAAATTTTTCAACCCTTCTTTACTACCAAGCCTACCGGCCAGGGAACAGGTTTAGGCCTATCTTTAAGCTACGACATCATAACTAAAGGGCATGGTGGCAAATTAAAAGCAGAAACTAAAGTGAATGAGGGTACCACATTTATTATTATCTTACCATCTTAAAACCAGCAAATGAAAATATTAGTAGTAGATGATGAAAAAGATGTACAGGTACTGTTTGAACAAAGGTTTCGCAAGGAAATAAAAAGCGGTGAAATGCAATTGGCTTTCGCATTTTCGGGCGAAGAAGCCCTGCTATTTATGAATGAACACGAACACGAGGCGGTACTGATCCTTTCTGATATCAATATGCCTGGCATGAGTGGCCTGGAACTGCTGCAGCACATTAAAGAAAAATACGAAAAGCCACCACCAGTGGTAATGATGATAACCGCATACGGCGACGATGAAAATTACAATCATGCCATGAAACTGGGCGCAGATGATTTTTTAACCAAGCCCGTTGATTTTACTTCGTTAAAAGAAAAATTAAAAACCAGGATAGCATGACAAAAATATTGGTAGCAGATGATGAAGCTGATCTGGAAACACTTATCAGGCAGAAATTCCGTCAGAAGATCAGGGAACATCAATATGAATTTATTTTTGCCATAAATGGTAAAGATGCCCTTGACAAAATGTTACTGAACCCCGATGTTGATATTGTGTTAAGCGATATCAACATGCCCGAAATGGATGGTCTTACCTTACTCTCCAGGCTTAACGAATCCTGCCCGCTTGCTAAAACAGTTATGGTTTCGGCCTATGGCGATATGGATAATATAAGAGTAGCTATGAACCGCGGTGCTTTTGACTTTGTAACCAAGCCCGTGAATTTTGAAGACCTGGAACTTACCATGGAAAAAACGATCAAACACGTACAGCAGGTAAGGGAAACATTAAAGGCCATCAAGGAAAACAATATTCTTAAAATGTACGTGGATGAGAATGTGCTAAGCTTTATGGGCAGCAGGGAATTTGAATCTTCGCTCCTTGAAAATGAAACCCTGGAAGCTACCGTGGTTTTTATCGATATCTGCAGTTTTACTTCCATCAGCGAAAAAGAAACACCCGATACTGTTGTTCACCTGCTCAATAAATATTTTGATGTGATGGTGAAAGAGATCATAGAACAAAATGGTATCATTGATAAATTTATTGGCGACTGTGTAATGGCTGTATTTAAAGGTGATTATCATTTAGACCGTGCTATTGACGCCAGCCTGGCCATCAGGAACAGGATCACAGCACTTCCATCAGAAAATAATTTTTCGCCAAAAGTCTCTATAGGTATCAACAGCGGAGAAATGATCTCGGGTAATATTGGTTCGGCTACATTACGCAGGCTCGACTATACCGTTATTGGCGACAGCGTGAACACTGCACAGCGCCTGCAATCTGCTGCTGCTGCAAACCAGATCGTTATTTCGGCAACCTGTTACGAAAAAGTAAAACAATCTTTTAATTGTAAGGAAATTGGCACTGCCAGCCTTAAAAACAAATCAGCAGATGTGCTTTTGTATGAAGTACTCAATTAAATGGGCCCAAAAACTTGTCTATGCAATACGATGAGGTTTACAAATTCCTGATAAATAAACTGGAAACCGGTTTACCTAATTACATCATTTATCACAATGCACCGCATACCATTAGCGTAATTAATGCGGCAGAAAAATTAGGTAAAGCTGAAAATATTTCCAACGAAGACCTGATGTTGCTAAAAACGGCTGCATTATTTCATGATGCTGGGTTTTTACAGCATCATGATGACCATGAAGAATTTTCCTGTAAAATAGCTACTAAATACCTGCCCGATTTTAGCTATACACCCGAACAGACCAACCATATATGTCAAATGATACGGGCTACTAAATTGCCGCAATCACCTGCGGATCACCTGGCAAAAATTCTTTGCGATGCCGATCTGCATTACCTGGGAGGAGAGCATTACACAGCTACCGCCGAAAAACTTTTTAATGAATATAAAAAACTGGGTTCGGTAAAAACCCAGGCCGAGTGGGACCTGAAGCAGGCGGAGTTTTTATCAAGCCATCGGTATTTTACTGATAGTGCCATTAACCTTTTTGAACAGCAAAAACAAAATACCCTTGCCGAAATTGAAGTTAAAATAGCGGCGACCATGTCGGTAAGCAAAACCGGTAAAACCGGGGAAACGATCCAGGACATTTTTTTTATTTTATTTGGGATATTGCTGGCAGGAACAGCCATCAATTTTTTCCTGCTGCCAAACCAGCTAATTGATGGTGGCATTACCGGTATTTACTTGCTGATACAAGGAACCCATCATGTATCTTCATTGCTGATCATTCCTTTAAACCTGCCGTTTATTATACTCAGTTATTTTACAGTAAGCAAGCGATTTGCAATCTGGACGTTTATATGCATCGTGCTGCTGGGGTTCTGTTTGTTTTTTCTGCACAATATTCATGTCAACATTTTTTCAAATGATAAATTATTGATGTCGGTTTTTGGAGGCGTTTTCCTGGGTATTGGTATTGGCCTGGTAATGCGTGCTGGTGCTGCATTAGACGGGCTGGAAGTACTTGCCCTGTACACTTTAAAACGTACCTCATTTACCATTACAGAAATTATCCTTGGTATAAATATCATCATATTCAGTATTGCTGCTTATGTATTCAGTATTGAAACAGCCTTGTACTCCATACTAACCTATTTTGCGGCCACACGTTGCATTGACTACGTAGTGGAAGGTATACAGGCATACACCGGTGTAACGATCATTTCCGGAAAAAGCGAAGTGATCAAATACCAGTTGGTTAATAACCTGGGCAGAGGCATCACCATTTATAAAGGCGAAAGAGGATTTCTTCCCGGCAAATTTGAGGTAAGCGATGATTGTGATATCATCTTCACAGTAATTAACCGCCTTGAGTTAAGAAAATTAAAAAACCTCGTTTATAAATCAGACCCCAGGGCTTTTGTTTTTGCCAGTACCATCAAAGAAGCTTCGGGTGGTATTATCAAGCGCAGGCATAAACACTAAAAGCCTTTTTAACAAATAGATTTTCCCGGTTTAATACTTTAAACACTACCAACGCATCATTAATAATTTCCTACTTATCTGCTAATGAGGGGTTTTATCATGGGCTGAAAAAAATAATGATAGAACAGCTGAAACTTTAGATAAGATTACGGAGACAAATGTATACGGCTTTCCCAAGTGTTAAAGTGCCGCTTAAAATTGCAATAACGCTTCAATAACATTTTATTTTGTTAATTTTATAAGAAATAATCAGACCAGGAAACTTTCCCTTACCTGCTTTTATAATAAACGTATATTTCTCACCTTAAAATATATATTATGAACCACGATTATGAACATACAGAATTTTCTAAATCACTTTTGGCAGGCCTTTTTGCAGGTATTACTGCAACAGTACTAAGCCTGATTTTCAATAGTTTTTTCAGGGGAACCATTGGGTTTCACTTGTCTGAACTTATTAATGTTTCTACCATCATTTTTGCGTTGTTACTGGTAGTAACTCTGGCTGGCGTTTGCTTTTATTTCTTTCATCATTATTTAAAGTACGGCGGCCTTGTTTACCAGGCACTCGGCATTGGTTTAACTATACTGCTACTTTTTGGTGCCTCTTATGTGCAGCGTTCTCCAGATCCGGCTTTGGCAATCGAATTCAGGGAACTGCTGACCGGTATTATTGTGATAACCGCTCTTTGTGTTGTTTTTATAATACCATTTTTGTTTAAGCATGATTATGTATAGTGTATCCGGCGATGGGTTGAACACTGATTTTCTGCATCCTCCGCACTTAACTTTATTTTAATTTCTTTTATCATCGTTTACTCAGGAAAAGAAACAGGAGTGAAGCGAGGGCGTATTTCAGGATAATCCCAATTCACCTGCATAGGTCCTGAAAATTAGATGCAATGACGAGGAAGGAAAAATGAAAGAAAAAAATAAAACGATATGGACCATCGGCCATTCTACCCGCACTTTGCCGGAATTTGTAGCGATGCTGCATTCATTCAAAATTGAGTTAATTGCAGACATCAGAAGTTTTCCGGGTTCCCGTAAGTTTCCTCAATTTAATAAAGAAGCGCTGGAAATTTCCTTACCTCAAAGCAATATTCAATATGTGCATTTAAAGGATCTTGGCGGAAGAAGAAAAGCAAACCCGGATTCAAAAAATACTGGCTGGCGCCATATTGCTTTTCGAAGCTATGCCGATTATATGGAAACAGACTCTTTCAAAGATGGAATAAAAGAGTTAGAGAAAATTGCAGTAAAACAACGAACAGCATATATGTGCTCAGAAGCTGTGTGGTGGCGCTGTCACCGGTCAATGGTTTCCGATTATTTAAAATTGCATGGTTGGAAAGTAATGCATATAATGGGTATTGGCAAAGAAACAGAACATCCTTATACAGCACCTGCAAGAATTGTGAATGGAGAATTGAATTACCAGGAAGAGCCAGAAAACAAGTGATTGCTTATTTTAGTTTCAAAATTTTCATAAACTAATTTAAGGCAACACCGGATAATTATTTTATCAAATGAATAAACTTTTAAGTAGAATACAGCAATGTGAAGTTTGCAAAGAACATTTACCGTTGGGGCCAAGGCCTGTCGTGCAATTAGGCGGGTTTTCGAAAATTATTATTATTGGCCAGGCTCCCGGCAAACGTGTTCATGAAACAGGAATTCCCTGGAACGATGCCAGTGGAAAAAAATTAAGGGAATGGATGAATGTGGATGAAGCAACTTTTTATAACCCCACATTTTTTTCAATCGTGCCAATGGCTTTTTGTTACCCGGGAAAGGGGATTTCAGGCGACCTTGCACCAAGGCCTGAATGTGCACCACTATGGCATCCTGAGGTATTTAAATATTTTGAAAGAAAGCCGCTTGTTTTATTGATAGGTCAGTATGCACAGCGCTATTATTTAAAAAAATTTTTTAAAGGAAGCCTTACAGAAACGGTGAAAAATTACGTAGCATATTTACCAACCTGGTTCCCATTGCCGCATCCATCTCCCCGTAATCAGAATTGGGTAAAGATAAATCCTTGGTTTAAGGAAGATGTCATTCCTGAACTACAAAAAAGGATCAGGAAAATTGTCTATTCCGAATAATGAAAGGCACTTAAAATATCTAAGTACGAATTACACAGAAAACTTTAAGCGAATAAAAAATGAATATTATTGATCATCACTACGAAACTAAATCTTTAAAATAATAGAGCTAAGAAATTATATCTAAAAAGTGATTAGCCTGATGTTTAGGCAACGTGATTTTATTGTTCCTGGTTTTAAAAAAATGGAATTCTTTCAAAGCATATTTTCTTAATTTTGCAGCGGAGAAAGCCTTAATCGGGCAATAGAAGATCATCAAATATTTTGCATGAATAACCTGCTGAATGATAGAATCCCAATCTCAGTTTCGTTGGCTACAACGCTGAATATGGGGAATGGACAGTCCAGAATACCCTATAAAAAGAAACGGTTAATTACGATCTCGGCTTTAGCAGTTCTGGTTGCTGTCGTTATCAGTTTTGTTGCCAGGTTGCTGGTTTACCTGATAAGCGTTTTTACAAATATTTCTTTTTACGGAAAATTGTCTGTTGCCTCAAGCAGTCCTGCTAATAATGGTCTGGGTATGTGGGTTATATTAATTCCTGTGGCAGGAGGATTGTTGGTTGGCCTGATGGCCCTTTATGGTTCAAAAGCTATTCGTGGTCATGGTATTCCGGAAGCAATGGAACAAATCTTAACCAAACAAAGTAAAATAAAACCTTCCATTGTTTTTTTAAAGCCGGTTTCATCCGCCATTTCAATTGGCACGGGTGGTCCGTTTGGTGCAGAAGGGCCCATTATTGCAACGGGTGGTGCATTGGGCTCAACCCTGGGACAATTAATAAAGATCAGTGATAATGAAAGGAAAATTCTTTTAGCTGCAGGAGCAACTGCAGGCATGTCGGCTATTTTTGGCAGCCCCATTGCTGCCATATTCCTGGCTATTGAATTATTATTGTTTGAATTTTCGCCACGTTCTATTATCCCGGTAGCCCTGGCCTGTATTACAGGTGCTGCGGGCCATCATTTTTTATTTGAGAGCGGATATGTTTTTGAAATTCATACTGTTATTTTATCTCCTTCAAACCGGGCTATTTTTGCTTACAGCATTATAGGAGTCATCATTGGCCTGCTATCTGTTTTTGTTACCAAAGTTGTTTATTTTATTGAGGATGCTTTTGAGCGGTTGCCTGTTCATTGGGCCTGGTGGCCGGCTATTGGTGGTTTTGCTGTTGGTATAATCGGTTATTTTTTTCCAAAAACACTGGGTGTAGGATATGATAATATTACCGACGTTCTTTCCGGAAATCTGCCTGTTCAAATAGTGCTCTCTCTTTGTATAATGAAATTCATTTCCTGGGCAATTGCATTGGGGAGCGGCACTTCAGGCGGTACATTAGCCCCATTATTAACTATCGGAGGAGCGGCAGGTGCATTATTGGGGGTTGTTATCAATAATTGGTTTCCATTTTCGGGTGTAACAATTCCGCTTGCAGCCGTAGTAGGTATGTCGGCCATGTTTGCAGGAGCTTCCAGGGCCTTTCTAACCTCAATTATTTTTGCATTGGAAACAACAGGACAGTCAAATATATTATTGCCATTGTTAAGTTCATGTACCGCAGCTTATTTTATTTCTTTTTTCATTATGGAGAATACAATCATGACAGAAAAGATTGCCCGGCGGGGAATCAAGACTCCTGATTCATACGAACCTGATTTCCTGGAAAGAATACCGGTAATTGATGTTATAAAAGAAAACGGGTTGGTTATTAGTGAAGAAAATACAGTAGGCGAAGTAAGAGCATGGATTAGCACTATCGGCGACATGCAAAATGAGTTCTATATCGTTTCAAGTAATGATGGTGAATTCAGAGGAGTGATCGACTCTTCTGAGTTGTTAAATCATCAATATCACACCGACCAGTCAATTGCTACCCTGGTAAACCGGAAGCATAGTTTTCTTGATGTTAACAGCAGTCTTAAGGCCGGGGTTGAACTTATGGCCAGGGATGGTATAGATGTTCTTGCGGTTGTATCAGTTAATGACGGGAATACAATCAAAGGCATAATTTCTTATGCAGATATTTTATCGGCATACAAATCGGGACTAAATGAACATAAAAAAAGGCAGCCACATATTTCACTAAAAAGAAACAGGCTGAAAATAATGCTGCATGGGCGTAATTTGTTTGCGGGTAAAAAAAACAACAAAAAATAAATTTGGGATTATATATTTGGGCACTTTCAGAAAGTATAATAAGCCGACTACAAAAAATAAAAGTAACAATTTGGTTAACAAAAGATATCTGAAACTTAACACCAGTTGTATTTTAATATTAATCTGGCAGGAATAAAGGCATGGCAAATAATGTATACGATATCTGGTGTCAATGATCTTTTAAAAAATATTGAAGCATGGGGATTTTTTTCCTGTAGGGAAACCTCACGTGATAATAACAGAACAGCAGCTGCCTTAGGCTGCTGCTGTTTATTTAATAAATCTATGTTGCTCTTTATTTTTTACCAATCTATATTAGTAAAGAACAAAAAAACTTATTGTTCAATCTTAAAATTAACCGGTAAGGTATAATAGGTTTTAACGTTCTTACCTTTTATAATCCCTGGTGTCCAGGTTGGCATTTTATTAACGGCTTTCAATACTTCTTCTTCTAATCCGTAACCAAGGGGTTTGCCTACAATTTTTGGATTGGAAACTTTACCCATTTCATCTACTGCAAAATTTACAGTTACTTTTCCTTCTATTCCATTATCATTTGCATTTGCCGGGTATTCAATTGTATTATTAATAAAATTATCCAAAGCAGGTTGACCGCCGGGGAACATCGGTAATACCTCTACACTGCTGTAATACCCTTGCTTATCTTGATTCATGGGCAAATTCTTGCTGCTGTTTGTCATCATCATAGTACTTACTTTACCTTTCTTAGCTTTTACTGCCGGGTTAGTATTTGTTGCAGATCCATTATGAGATGTGTCCATACTCATCATATGACTGGTATCGGACATCATGTGCTGTGTTGTATCCGGCATTGCTGATTCAGTTGTTGTAACGGCAGGTTCTGAATTATAATCCTTAGAGTTACAGCCCATCATCAATAAAAGCGATGAGACTGCAAATATTGAAAAAGAAACGATTGATTTTTTCATAAAAAAATGTTTAAGGTTAATGTTTGAAGTTATATGCTGATAATTGTAAAAACCATGCCAGTAATAAATATAGAGCCGAAAGTGATAATTTTATAAACTTATTTATGATATTTGTTTTATAATTTGTCGGTCCGAAATGGAAAATCCTGAACATAAAATTTTGTCAGTAACAGAGCAGCAATTCCTGTCAGGTGGCGGGGAGATGGGCAAATTAATGCGATCAAAAGATTGGTCTCAATCATTAGTGGGTACAACCGACACCTGGCCTCAAAGCTTACGAACTACTTTAAGTATTATTCTCAATTCAAAATTCCCCATGTTTTTATTTTGGGGGCCGCAGCTTGTTTGTTTTTACAATGATGCATACAGGCCAAGTCTTGGTAATGAAGGCAAACACCCCGGTATTTTAGGTAGCCGTGCTGAAGATTACTGGCAGGAAATATGGCCTGTTATTAAACCGCTTATTGACCAGGTGTTGGCCGGCGGTGAAGCTACCTGGAGTGAGGACCAGCTTATACCAATTTACCGCAATGGCAAGATGGAAGATGTTTACTGGACATTCAGTTATAGTCCTGTAAACGATGAGTCTGGCAAACCTGCCGGTGTATTTGTTACCTGCAATGAAACAACAGATAGGGTAAATACACGCAGCAAACTGGAAGAGAGTATTAATCAACTGGAATTTGCCATAGAAGCGGCTAAACTGGGTACCTGGGATTATAATCCCGCTACCGATAAGTTTATCTGTAACAACCGTTTAAAAGAATGGTTTGGCTTAGCTCACGAAAGTGAAATTGAACTTCAAAATGCTATTCAGGTAATTGCTGAAAAAGACAGGCAGTATGTTGTTGATGCCATTCAAAAAGCACTTGATTATGCTTCGGGTGGTTATTACGAAGTTGAATACAGCATCATTCAACCACATAACCAGCAGGAAATAATTGTGCAGGTAAAAGGCCGGGCATGGTTTAATGATGAAAAAATTGCTTATCGCTTTAATGGTACTATGGAAGATGTGACAGGACAGGTAATTGCAAGAAAAAAACTAGAAGAAAACGACGAAAAATTAAATATTGTAATAGATGCCAGCGCATTGGGAACATGGGAATTAGATTTAACATCGAAAGCGATAACTTATTCCGACAGGTACCTGGAGATACTGGGCCATAAAAAAGGAGAAGTATTAAAACATGAAGAGATCATAAAGCACCTTCACCCCGATGATCTTTTTATCAGGGAAAGAGCATTTAATGAAGCCTATGAAACCGGTACACTACATTATGAATCAAGGTTAATATGGGCGGATGGATCTACTCACTGGATAGAAGGAAGAGGCAAGGTTTTTTATGATGAAGAAAGCAAGCCGCTTAAAATGATCGGTACTGTAAGGGATATAACAGACAGCCAATCTCGGGAAGAAAACATGGCCAGAATGGCAGCAATTGTACAATTCTCCAGTGATGCTATCATAAGTAAGAATCTGAACGGTATCATTACAAGCTGGAATGCCGCCGCTGAGCAGATATTTGGCTATACCGAAGAAGAAATGATCGGACAGTCACTTATCAGGCTAATTCCTGCTGACAGAATTAACGAAGAAACCAATATCCTGCAACGACTTAGAAATGGCGAAAGGGTTGATCATTTCGAAACAAAACGAATCACCCGGGATAATAAAATACTAGATGTTTCATTAACTATTTCACCTATCAGGAGCAATAATGGTAATATAATTGGTGCATCAAAAATTGCACGCAATATTACCCTGCAGAAAGAGGCTGAGCGCCTGATTGCTGCCAACGAACAAAAATTCCGTGTGCTTGCAGACTCCATGCCGCAGTTTGTATGGACTGGTGATGCAGCAGGAAATTTAAATTATTTCAACCAGGCCGTATATAAATATTCAGGTCTTACTCAAGAGCAGGTCAATAAAGATGGCTGGTTGCAGATCGTTCATCCCGATGACAGGGAAGCTAATGTAACAGCATGGATACATGCCGTAAAAACAGGTACAGATTTTATTCTTGAACATCGTTTCGGAAGAAGTGATGGTGAATACCGCTGGCAGTTAAGCCGGGCTATTCCACAACGGGATGCTGAAGGTAATATA
>JBBRQF010000061.1:0-13350 GCA_038226715.1 Chitinophagales bacterium | reverse complement strand
TGCAAACCCCCTTATACTGAAAGATGTAAAAGCAGACCTGGTTGTTCACCTTTCTTCTCAAAAAATTCCCCGGTACACCAATGCATTAAGAACATTGGAAGAAAATTATCTGATGCTCAGGAATGTGGTGCATAAATGTATAATGGATAAATCCAAGATACTTTTTGCTTCTACTTCTGATGTGTATGGCAAGAACCCCAATATTCCATTTGATGAAAAATCCGACCTGGTTATGGGGCCTACTACAGTAAAACGCTGGGCCTATGCCTTGTCTAAAATGTATGGCGAGCAGTATATTATTGCCAATCACGACGAGTATAACCTCAATTATACCATTACACGTTTTTTTGGATCTTATGGCCCTCATCAAAACCTTACCTGGTGGGGCGGGCCTCAGTCGGTTTTTATTGAAAAGGCATTTAAAAATGAGACCATCGATATTCATGGCGACGGTTCGCAAACAAGAACCTTTACTTACATAGATGATACAGTGGATGCCCTGGTAGCGTGTATAGAAAATAATAAATCGGACAACGAAATATTTAATACCGGCCCAAAATCCAATGCGGAAATATCAATAAAAGACCTGGCCGTTTTAATATGGAAACTGGTGAATGGCAAGGGCGCTGAACCTCAGCTAAATTACATACCTTACTCAACATTTGGCAACTATGAAGATGTGATGAGAAGGGTACCCAATATAACAAAACTTTGTTCTACACTTAATTTTACACCCCAGTGGGATTTAACGGATGGGCTGAAAAAAACTATTGACTGGCAAAAGCAATTTATTATTTAAGAATTATAAGTTCAGCTTGGAATATTATAAGTACTCAACCTAATAAAAATATAACTCCATTTAATTTAAAAAAAACACCAATGTTAGAAAAACTTTTTAAAAAATATCATGAAAAATGGGCCAGGGAGAAATTTGATTTTTTCTTAAACAATATGCGGCTTTTAGAAAATGATACCATTTTAGATATGGGCGGAGGAGATGGTACATATATGGACAGGTTTAAAGATTCTTTGAAAAAATATAAGGTCCTGATTGCAGATATCGATAGTGATGCCCTGAAGAATGCGCAAAAAAAAGGGTACTATATCTCACAAATAGATGCAGCAAGCAATGGATTACCTTTCAAAGACCAGGAAGTAGACTGTGTTTTTTGTAATTCGGTGATCGAACATATTACCATTCCTAAAAACGAACTCTGGAGCGACAGGAGTTATTCGGATGGTTTTTCAAAGGATGCTTTGGAGATCCAGACAAAGTTTGCAACTGAATTAAGACGGGTAGCAAAAAAATATTATGTTCAAACCCCTCACAAAGCCTTCCCGATTGAAGCGCATACCTGGTTCCCATTTGTTGGTTACCTTAAAAGGAAGAATCAACTTAAGGTGATCAAAAAATTAAATAAATTTTGGGTGAAAAAAACTGCACCGGATTGGAATTTACTGGATGAACATGACATGCAAAAAATGTTTCCGGATGCAGAGATAATCGTTTGGAAAAAATTTGGTTTCAAAAAGGAAATCATCGCATTAAAAAGGTAAAACGATGACCGTTAGTTACAGGGTTTTAATTTCTCCAAACCAAAATTCAGAAAATAAATGCAGGTTCAAAAAGAAACATGCGGAATTGTTGGTGGAGGAATAATGGGTATGACATTAGCCTTGCGGCTGGTGCAGCAGGGAAAACAAGTTACCCTGTTTGAAGCAGCACCCGAACTCGGCGGTTTGGCCAGCTCCTGGAAAATGAATGACGTAGAATGGGATAAATTTTACCACGTTATCCTGTTATCCGATTTTAATACCAGGACAATCTTAAAAGAGATAGGCCTTGATGATAAAATAGAATGGGTAGAAACAAAGACAGGTTTTTACATGAATGGCAAGCTCTATTCCATGTCTGATACCATCGAATTCCTAAAATTTCCTACCCTCAACTTAATTGATAAATTCCGGCTTGGCCTTACCATCCTTGTTGCTTCGCGTATCAAAGACTGGAAACGCCTTGAAAAAATACCGGTAACAGAATGGCTGCAGAAATGGTCGGGTGCTAATACCTTTAAAAAAATATGGTTGCCTTTATTGAGGGCCAAGCTGGGAGAAAGTTACACCAAAACCTCGGCTGTTTTTATATGGGCAACTATACAACGATTGTATGGCGCAAGGCGAAGCGGCTTAAAAAAAGAAATGTTTGGATATGTGCCGGGTGGTTATAAAAGAGTGATAGAAGCTTTTAAAGAAAAATTAATTGCAGCAGGCGTTACCATAAAAACATCAGCAGTTGCAACAGAGATCGCTGCAACTGCTGATGGCAGAACACAGGTAGCTTTTACCAGCGGTGCTATAAAAGAATTTGATAAGATCATTTCAACATTACCTTCAGGGCTTTCTGCAAAATTATGTTACGGTCTTACGGAAACAGAAGTACAAAAGCTGAATAACATTAATTACCTCGGTGTGATATGCGTGGCTGTTTTGCTGGATAAACCGATAAGTCAATTCTATGTTACCAATATCACCGATTCGTGGGTGCCTTTTACCGGTGTTATTGAAATGAGTGCACTCGTGGATAAAAAATATTTTAATAATAATAACCTGATTTATTTACCAAAATATGTAAGCCCCACAGACCCCCTGTTTAATTATTCTGACGAAGAGATAAAAAAATTCTTCATTTCAAATTTTAAGAAAATGTATCCCTGGCTTGCAGATGATAATTTAAAGTTTATAGGTGTGGCCAGGGCAAAGCACGTGATCACGGTATTGACAAAAGATTATTCAATCAATTTACCTGCTGTAACCACTTCGATTCCGAATGTATATATCGTGAACACTTCTTACATACTGGATGGTACTTTAAATGTAAATGAAACCATTAAAGTAGCCGAAACCAAATTAAAAGAAATTTTTGTATAGGATGGCAAAGACAAAACTACCTGCCAGCATTTCACTCGACCTTGACGATCAATGGTCATATATGAAAGTGCATGGTGATGAGGGCTGGGAAAGTTTTCCATCTTACCTGGATATTGTAGTGCCTATATTTTTAGATGTGTTTGACAGGCTGGATATCAAGATCACTTTTTTTGTAGTGGGCCAGGATGCTGCTATAGAAAAAAATCATAAAATACTGCGCAGTATCATTGAAAGAGGCCACGAGATCGGTAATCATTCCTTTCACCACGAAAGCTGGTTGAAAACTTACTCTAAAGAAAAGATAGAAGCGGAAATAGAAATGGCTGAAGAAGCTATTGTTAAGGCAACGGGTACACGCACCAATATGTTTCGCGGGCCCGGGTTTAGCTGGAGTGTTGACCTGCTGGAAGTATTGCAAAAAAGAAATTATATTTTTGATGCGTCAACATTGCCTACCTATATTTCCCCATTGATGCGGAAGTATTATTTTGCCAAATCAAAATTATCCAAAGAAGAAAAAGAGAGCCGTAAGGAATTATTCGGTTCTTTCAAAGAAGGGTTCTATCCACTTAAACCTTATATGTGGAAATTCAACAATAATAGAAAATTACTGGAGATACCGGTAACTACGATGCCGTTCTTTAAACTACCATTTCACCAGAGCTACCTTTTATTTATTAGCGGCATATCAAAAGGGTTGATGAAAGTTTACCTGCGGTTTTCAATATTCATGTGTAAGATAACCAAAACGCCTCCGAGTTATTTATTACACCCATTAGACCTGATAGGTGGAGATGATGTGCCCCAGCTTGCTTTTTTTCCGGGCATGAATATTAACAGCGAAAAGAAAATGGAAGTATTTGAAACCGCGATGAAAATGATGAAAAAGCATTTTGAATTATTACCGATGTCAACTTTTTCTCAACGCTTTTCGAATAACCTTAAAGAAATAGAGCCTAAGGCAAATTAATATATGACAATCTTTTCAATAGTTGGAGCAAGGCCGCAATTCATAAAACTGGCGCCATTATCAGCAGCACTTACTGCAGCAAAGCACCAGGAATTTATTGTGCATACCGGCCAGCATTACGACTATGCGATGTCCGAAAAGATCTTCATTGATCTTGGTATCCGGAAACCTGATATACATTTGGAAGTTGGCCCCGGCAGTCAAACGTTGCAGATCACCGAAATGATACTGAAGCTGGAAATGCATATGCTTGAAAAAAAACCGGATGTGGTTATTGTATTCGGTGATACCAATTCTACACTGGCCGGCGCATTGATCGCTGCAAAGCAAAATATCCCTATCATTCATATAGAAGCAGGGCTTAGAAGTTATAACAGGACGATGCCCGAAGAGATCAACCGCATTGTTACGGATCATGTTTCTAAATATCTTTTTGCGCCTACCCAAACTGCTCTAGATAATCTTACGAAGGAAGGATTGGGGGATAAAAGTTTTTTTACCGGCGACATTATGGTGGATACAATGAAAAATAGTTTAGCCATCGCTCTTAAAAAATCTACCGTGATTGAAGATATGCAATTGAAGGGCAAACAATATAATTTATTGACTCTGCACCGCCATTACAATGTTGATGACCCGGCCATATTGGAACATATCTTAAATGAGTTGGGACAACTGGGAGAAAAAATAATTTTCCCTGTTCATCCACGCACAAAAAAAATGCTGTCAACTGCGTACGAATTGCCCGGTAATATCGAATTAGCTGACCCGCAGGGCTATCTTGATTTTATTGCGCTGGAACATGCAGCAAAAAGGATCATCACCGATTCGGGAGGCATTCAAAAAGAAGCTTACCTACTGCAAAAGCCCTGCATCACTTTACGCACGGAAACAGAATGGGTGGAAACAGTAAATGAAAAATGGAATTTATTGGTTAATCCTTCCCATAAAAATATTGCTTCAGAGATCCTTGATTTTGTTGTGCCGGCAAAGCAGGAAAATATTTTTGGAGAAAATGTTACAGGAAAAATGGTGGATATTATTCAGGGTATTCCATTGACTTAACCCTCGATTTAAAAAAAATATTTAAACAGCCAGTGAATGAAAATAACTTTACCGGATAAAAATTTGTTAGCGAAAACAGGAGCAGTAGATTATTTTCACTGGAACTATAAATTTCCCATCAAGTATATCCAGCTTTACCGGTTTAAAAGGATCGTTCAGCTTTTGGGGGATAAAAAATATCCTGTATTATTAGAAGCCGGCACTGGAAGCGGTATTTTTATCCCGGAACTTAACAAGCATTGCGATAGCATATATGCCTGCGATATCCATGGTAATTTCGACAACATTCATTTGATCTGTCAGCACTATGGCATTACCAATTATAGTTTGAGTACACAGAGTATTGAACAAACCAATTTTCCGGATGAACATTTTGATGTGGCGGTTGCAGTGAGTGTGCTGGAATTTGTACCGGATATTCCCAAAGCACTGGCCGAAATAAAAAGGATATTAAAAAAAGGAGGTGTATTCATTACCATTTGTCCGATGGAAAGTAAACTGCTTGATTTTTTTCTGTCTTTGTATACGACAAAAAAACCCAAAGATGAATTTGGGAATGCCAGGCAAAAAGTAAGTAAATTACTGGAAGATAATTTTATTGTAGAAAAGAAAGGGTATATGATACCGGTGATCGGAAAATTATTCCCGGTTTACACGCATTATAAATTGAGAAAACCTTAATAGTATGACAATCGATAATAAACCTTTCATTACTATTGTTGCCCCCTGTTATAATGAGGAAGCGATACTGGAACTGAATATAAAGACGCTCATCAGTTACTTAGAAAGTAAAAGCTATAAATACGACTGGGAAATTGTTATTATTAATGATGGCAGTAAAGACAATACTGCTGCGATTGCAAATAAACTAGCTGAGGGAAATAGAGGAGTAAGAGTAATTCATCATCCCACCAACCTGAATCTCGGAACTGCTATTAAAACCGGATTTAGCAATTCGAGTGGAGAGATCATTGTTGTAGTTGATATCGATCTGAGTTACAGCGAGCAGTATATAGAAATAATGGTTGACAAACTGATCGAAACAAGCGCTGATATTGTTATGGCTTCACCTTATATGAAAGGGGGTAAAGTAATAGCTGTTCCTTTTTTCAGGCGCATAATGAGTAGTTGGGTGAACAGGTTCATGAGTTTTGCAGCCCAGGATAAATACCACACATTTACAGGTATGGTTAGGGCTTACCGCAAATCGTTTGTGCAAACACTAAATCTTAAAACAAGAGATTACGAGATCAATCCCGAGATTATTTATAAAGCAATGATATTAAGAGCTAAGATCATTGAAATACCTGCGAATCTTGACTGGACAGAACAAAATAAATTTGCAGGCAAAAGAACTTCGAGTTTAAGAGTTTTAAGAAGTTTTTTTTCGGGGTTGATGTCGGGTTTTATTTTCAGGCCTTATATTTTTTTTATAGGATTAGGAGCTATCCTCATGCTGCTTTCATTGTATGAACTGATATGGTTACTGGTTGATGTTTTGGCAGACCTTGCTAAGTCTAATGTAACATTGGGTGCGGAGCATTCTTTCTCTCATAGTCTTGCCAACGAATTTCAAAAGAACCCGCAGTCTTTCCTGGTGGGCGGTTTAACGTTTATTATCGCCATTCAATTCCTGAGTGTTGGGTTTCTTTCTTTACAAAGCAAAAGATATTTTGAAGAATTATTTCATTTGGGCACGTCTCTTAAAAAGGGAAAAGAAGGCAGTACAGATTTATAAAATCCGTCTAACAAAAGCATATCCTATTTAATAACCTTGTAAACCTATACCAATTTGTAAACATTAAAAGCATTATTAGTGGGTAATTTTACTGAGAATGGCAAAACACAACCGGGTAGCAATTTCATTTTCTATGCATTCCTGTTTTTCTATGCAGCCATCTTAATTTATTTAAGCAGCAAGCTGAATATCTGGGTTGACGAAGCCTATACATTAAATACCACATTCAATAACTTTGCAGGTGTTATCAAGCAGTCTTATGGTTTTGAAGGACAACCACCTGTTTATTTCATATTACTCTCTTTTTGGCGTAAAATAAATTCCAGTATATTTTTTGCAAGGCTCTTCTCTTTGGTCTTTGTTGCCTTGGCCACTTACTTTTTCTATCTCCTGGCCCGTTTGATCTCCGGTAATAATAAATCCAGGTGGCTGGTGGTTTTATTTTTGCTCAATCCATTTACCGTATCGGCAGGCATGGAGATCCGCCTGTATGCTTTTCTATTATTTCTATCCGTTGCAGCGATCTATTTTTTCTTTAGTTTCTATAATAGCAATAAGATAAAATACCTGTACCTGCTCATTGGTACCAGCCTTATTGGTATTTACACACAATACTTTTTTGTTTTTCTCATTGCTGGCTTTGCTGTTTCACTATTGCTGTTTAATGGCTGGAAAGTTTTTTTTAGGTTTTGCCTGTTTATGTTGCCAGTTATTTTGCTTTTTTTGCCTTCGATCTTCTTTACCCCGGTATTAACTAAATTTGTTCAAACCCTGGCAGCTCATTCGGCAACAAAACAAATAATGGTCCTGTTGCAATCCACGCAGAATTTATTATTGGCAGCTCAACTGATACCTTTTGAGAAATGGCTAAAATTGATCATAAAAATTCCTTTCATTGTGCTGCTGGTATATGCTTACTATAAATTGTACAGGCAAAATAAAAATGTAAGCGGCACTTATTTTAATAATATCAACAAGGTGCTTGTTTTAAGCGTTGTTTTTGTGGTCCTGCTGAGCTGCTTTTTTGGTATAACGAGGGTAGACTATCAATACCGGTACCTCACTATACTGATGCCGCTTGCCGCATTGTTATTATCGGTATTTGATATCTATGGTTTTTTTAAAAGGCAGTTGATCTTTGGAGCGATCAGTATATTTTATATTGCATTGCTGGCATACAATTACCGGTACCCGGTAAAAGAATATGACTATGAGCAGATCGCAAAATATGTAGACAGCGAGGAAAAAGAGAAAGAGCCTATTCTTTTCTACCATAGTACTATATCATTATGTTTTGATTATTACTACCAGGGAAATAACCCTCTCATACCAATACCCCATGAAGTGAGGTTTGACAGTACCACTTACACAAGTGACATAAAAGATACGGTTGAACTAAGGAGATCCTTAGAAGGAGTAGCAACTCCTCCGGGATCTTATATTCTTGTTTCTGATCTTACGGAACGTCAAAGTATTGATAATCCCAATCAAAAAATGGTTAATGATTATCTTGCCAGCCATTATAGAATAACTCTCGATACTTTATATTTCGGCAGAAGCAAGAATTATTCTTTCAGGATACGCCGCTTGGAAAAAAAATAACCCGGTAATAAGATATATATTACCGGGCCGTTATTCTTATTTAATATTATTATTATTGCTTCATCGCCTTGATCGTTTGCTTATCCTGGCTGGTAAAGTAAACCGTTACTAAGTATACTCCTTTTGAGAATGTACTCATGTTGATCTTTTCTTTAGTGGCATAATTTCCCGCACTCAACTGTTTTTTGTAAACAATCTTTCCCTGCAAATCTGTAACCTGTATCAATACCGTTCCATTGGCATTGGTATTTTTGATATCCAGTGTTGTGATGTCAATAACGGGATTAGGATAAAGTGTTACACTGTTTTGAGAGGGAATAATTGCTTCGGCTACAGTAACATTCACCGTGTCTTTTCCAGTTGCACCTTTATTATCTGTAACAGTAAGTTCCAGTTTATATGCACCAACGATCAGGTTATCTAAAACAGTAACCGGTGTATTGATGGATGTAAGTTTATCGGCAGGGCCGGATATCTGCTTCCATGCATAACTAACAACTATTCCGTCAACATCGGTACCACTACCTGTAAGCGTAACTTTATTTGAAGGCAATACCACAGATTGATCGGGGCCTGCATTTGCAACAGGCGGTACGTTTGCGGGATTAACAGTTACCTGCATGGTATCTCTTGCTGTTGCGTTATTGTTATCGGTAACCCTTAATTCAAATTTATAGATACCAGCTGCTAAACCTGTAACAGTAGTAGCCGCAGCATTTGCATTTACTATTGTGCCAGCTGAGGGCCCGGAGATCTTTGTCCAGTTGTAAGCGATGATCGCACCATCAACATCACTGCCGCTTCCTATAAGATTAGCAGTACTTGTTGGTAAGGTGATCGATTGGTTTAATCCTGCATTGGCAACGGGTGGAATATTAGGCACAAATACTATTACCTGCATAGTATCCCTTCCAACGGCACCATTGTTATCTGTAACTCTTAATTCAAATTTATAAATTCCTCCGCCTAATCCTGTAACAGATGTTCCAGCAGCTGTACTGTTAGCAATGGTGCCTGTAGCGGGGCCAGAAATTTTAGTCCATAAATACCCGGCAATAGTTCCATCCAGATCGGTGCCACTACCATTAAGGATAACCGAAGTAGTGGGAAAGGTAATAGACTGATCCGGGCCTGCATTTGCAGTTGGCGCCAGATTAGGGGCCGGGTTCACAATTATTTGTACAGTGTCCCTGTCAAAAGCACCACCGTTATCAGTAACTTTTAATTCAAATAAATAGGTTCCTAGCACTAAACCTGTAACAGGGGTTGAAGCTGCGTTGGCATTTGTAATAGTTGCTGTTGGCCCGGCAATTTTAGTCCATGAATAACTGCTGATCGTTCCGTCAGGATCAGTACCGCTACCGCTAAGGATAACAATATTGGTCGGTAAAATAATGGTTTGATCAGGCCCTGCATTTGCAGTAGGAGCCATATTTGCTGCTGCATTTACAATTACCTGCATCGTATCTTTTCCTGTTGCACCGCTATTGTCGGTAACAGTCAATTCAAATTTATAAGTGCCCTGTATCATTCCTGTAACCGTAGTAGCAGCTGCATTGGCATTTGCAATAGTTGCAGCCGGCCCGGCAATTTTTATCCATGAATAACTGCTGATCGTTCCATCAGGATCCGTACCACTACCGCTAAGGCTAACCGAATTGGTTGGTAAAATAATGGTTTGATCAGGTCCTGCGTTTGCAGTAGGAGCAATATTTGCAGCCGGGGTTACAATTACCTGCATCGTATCTTTTCCTGTTGCACCATTGTTATCAGTAACAGTCAATTCAAATTTATAAGTACCCAATACTAAACCTGTAACAGGAGTACTAGCTGCGTTGGCATTTGTAATAGTTGCTGTCGGGCCGGAAATTTTAGCCCATGAATAACTACTGATCGTTCCATCGGGATCAATACCGCTACCGCTAAGAATAACTACATTGGTTGGTAAAGTAATAGATTGATCGGGCCCTGCATTTGCAACAGGAGCGATATTACCTGCAGCATTTACAATTACCTGCATGGTATCTTTTCCTGTTGCACCGCTATTATCAGAAACAGTCAATTCAAATTTATATGTACCCTGGATTAAAGCTGTAACAGTAGTAGCCGCTGCATTGGCATTTGTAATAGTTGCAGCCGGCCCAGAAATTTTGACCCATGAATAACTGCTTATCGTTCCGTCAGGATCCGTTCCACTACCACTAAGGCTAACCGAATTGGTTGGTAAATTAATAGATTGATCAGGCCCCGCATTTGCAATAGGAGCTATATTACCTGCAGCATTTACAGTTACCTGCATGGTATCTTTTCCTGTTGCACCACTGTTATCAGTAACGGTCAATTCAAATTTATAAGTTCCCTGCACCATTCCGGTGACAGTAGTTGCTGCTGCATTGGCATTTGTAATGTTTGCAGCCGGCCCGGTAATTTTGATCCATGAATAGCTGCTGATCGTTCCGTCAGGATCATTACCACTACCACTAAGGCTAACCGAATTGGTCGGTAACGTAATGGTCTGATCAGGCCCGGCATTTGCAGTTGGAGCGATATTGCCTGCAGCATTTACAAACACCTGTATAGTATCTCTTCCAACAGCACCACCATTATCAGTAACTTTTAATTCAAATTTATAAGTGCCCTGTACCATTCCGGTAACCGTAGTTGCTGTAGCATTGGCGTTGGTAATAGTCGCAGCCGGCCCCGTTATTTTGGTCCATGAATAACTACTGATCGTTCCGTCAGGATCCGTACCACTACCACTAAGGCTAACCGAATTAGTTGGTAAAGTAATGGTTTGATCAGGCCCTGCATTTGCCGTAGGAGCGATATTTGCTGCATTTACAATTACCTGCATCGTATCTTTTCCAGTTGCACCACTGTTATCAGTAACCGTTAATTCAAATTTATAAGTACCCTGTAACATTCCGGTAACCGTAGTTGCTGCTGCACTGGGGTTTGTGATAGTAGCAGCCGGCCCAGAAATTTTAGTCCATAAATAACTGCTGATGGTACCGTCAGTATCCGTACCACTACCACTAAGGCTAACCGAATTGGTTGGTAAGGTAATGGTTTGATCAGGCCCTGCAATTGCAGTTGGAGGGTTATTGGGTAAAAGTGAACCGGTTTCAAAATATCCTAAATCCGGACCAAGATTATTATAAGGTAATCCAACATCAACCCCTTTATCAATTACAGGAGAGAGCAACTGCAGTTGAAAATTAAGAATAGAAATAAATAGCGGGTTAACGGATATGTTGCCGCTGTTTATATAATACGGAGGAGTTCCATAAGGGAAACTGGCTGCATTCGCTCCGGCATTTAAATAAGAGTTATTGTTTTGTACAGTAAAACTATCGATTGTACTTGCTGCATTACCTACCCTAAGCCAGTAATCATAAAATCCCTGTACAATATTATTGCGGATATTTACATTTTTTGTAGTGCCTGCAGCATTGCCGTAATTAAAGTTGAGCCCTTCAAATGGTGCATTGCCCGGCGCTGCAACGATAGTGTTGTTATCAATATTCAATCCATTGATATCAAATGTTGCGGTGGCATCACAGTATATCCATATACCACTTCCGTTATTACCATTTCCGGCGGCTTTGCCAATATTGGTAAATAAATTTTTGCGGATCTTTACATTATTGATTGCCTGGTATGGTCCAGCACCGAAATCTTCTATATTTAATATAACACCTGAAGTAACCTTATCAAAAGTATTGTTCTCTACAATTGCTCCTTCTATTTGTCTTTCAAAATAAATACCACCCTGGAATTTATCGTTAAGTGTTGGCTGGCTGATGGTGTTGTCGTGCACATACCAACTGTAAGTATAAGCACCCGTTTTATAATTTTCTGCTAAGTCAACACCTCCTGTAATCGTGTTATTGTACAATTCACAACCACCCTGGCTGTACCATAACTCCACTGCAAAATCCCAGTCCTGGTCACCCGGGTAATTACCGAGAAACTTATTTTTTATAAGTGTATTATTGTATATTTTAACGCCCTTGATATATCCTGTACCGGCAAGTTTTAGTGGCCATCCATTTTGTCCTGATGGCCTGCTATCCTGGACCAGGGTATTATGATGTACCAATAATCCATCCTGCCCGCCTATGTTTAAACAGCCACGACCATAACCGTTCAGGTACTGGGCGCAATTGATCACGGTATTATTATAAAAGGTATTCCCGGTTGCATAGATAGTAGGCGGACCATCAGAAAAATCTGACTTACCGGTGAAGATCACACCACGGTCTCTAAAATCAACCATAGTAATATCGTGTATGCTTACATTACTTCTGCCCGCCACATCAATACCCCATGCTGTAGTAAGATTTTGCCCATCGAATTTTAGGTTAGCGATATATTGATTACCGTTAGTACCTTCTGCAGATTGCAAAATCAACATCGGGGTAAAATCAGCTGTAAGAGTTGATTTTAATATTGATGTGATACCATCCCCTTCAATACTTACACCTGGCTTCAATGCAGCCTGCAAAGTTTCAATGTAAGTACCTGCATTTACATGGATGATGTCACCTGGCACTGATACCGCATTGGTAGCTTTGTATAAAGTCTTCCAGGGGTTACCCGCAGTTCCATTACCGGTAACATCATTGCCTGTGGGACTGATGTAAAAAATAGTGGCTTGGGAGAAAAAGCTAAGACAAAGTGCTATAGCGGTTAGGAATATTTTCATAGAATGTAGGATTTATATCCGGGTACTACAAAAAGTGTAGCCGAATACTCTTTAACAACGGATAAAAGACTGGATTTATTGCCCATTAAATTAGTGGGGGAATATTTGTTTTTCAAGATAAGGCTATTAGATTTTTTATCCGCTTGTGCAAAAACTGTGCTAATTTTTTTACTCTAGTGATTTCTTTGTAAAATGTTAAAAAATCATAATAATATTTTTAGTGTCATAATTTAAACAGTATTGAAAAAAATAATATCAACCAATAGTGTTGAAAATTGAGCCTATACTTGCCTCCTGTTTAATTGGTAAATAGTATTTATTTTAAAATTTATGTATTAT
>JBBRQF010000060.1:0-13428 GCA_038226715.1 Chitinophagales bacterium | reverse complement strand
GATTTCATCCTCAGTGATTCTAAATTGCTCACTTTTGAATAAGTCTGCCATGATTATAAATTTTAAATTATGCCTACTCTATTTAGGATTTTCGGCTTAACTCCAATTGTGAAAAGATTTCGCTGCATGACGCCCAACTCTTAAATATACGCAAGTTTTATATTCTCAGAAAATTAAATCCACTTAAATTTATATCTCCCACACACTTATATACAAAACAATATAAAATACGAAAGTGGCAAACTTGCGCTTTTTAAGTGTTTCAATAGCAAACAATACAAAAGGCGCAAGTTTTTATAAGCCCTTTTTTCTCATCAGTTTATCTAAGGGGCTTTCAATTTTACCAATATCCTTGTTGCTTACATGCGTATAGCGAAGAGTTGTTTTTATATCATTATGCCCCAGTAATTTTTGTATGTAAGTAATATCTGTTCCATTTTCAAGCAGGTGGGTGGCATAACTGTGGCGAAGGCTGTGAAAACTAGCTGTTGATGGTAAATTCAGGTTTTTATATGCATCTTTAAAAATTGTTTGTGCGCTTCTTGCACTATAATGTTCTCCAGGGTATTGCCCTTCAAATAACCACTCTTTGGGTTTATATTCTTTATAGTAGTCTCTCAACAAAAGTAAAATAGTTTCACTTAGTGTTACCACTCTGTCTTTTTTTCCTTTGGCTTCATTTATGGTTATTTGCATTCTGTCGCTGTTAATATCTGTAAGTTTTAATTGTATTACCTCACTTACCCTCATTCCGGCACTGTATGCCAGTAGTAATAATGTTTTATGCTTAAGGTTTTCTACAGCAAGTAAACCCGTCAGTATTTTTTCTTCACTAATCACTTTTGGCAGTATCATCCTTTTCTTTGGCCTCGGTATTTCCCAAAAAAATTTTTCTCTGCCAAGCACCTGTTCAAAATAAAATTTTAAGGCGTTTAAACGGCTGTGGGCTGTGTTTTCGCTAATGCCTTCTTTTTCCATAGCAAACACCATGTATCTTTTTAAATCGTCGGGCACAAGTTTATCTACCGGTTTGTTTTTAAGTAATTGCAGCAGTTGTAAAAACTCGTTGCGGTAGGTGCGTATAGTACTTGGGCTGTAAGCCTTTAGTTTCAGTTGCTGTATAAAATCTTTCAGTGCTTTAAGGTTTGCCGTACTTAACTTAAAGGCTGGCGATAACCCATGGGGCTCTGCGGGTGCAACCGGTTTTTTATATAAAGTGTTTTTGCCCTCAGGCCCCGGTGGGGTTGCAACAGCTTTAGGGGCAACCGTTTTTTCTACAGCTTTTTTCTTTTGCAGGTAGGCTTTTAAAGCATCACTGTTAATAGTAGCAGTATCTTTTAAACGGCTTACTAATAAAGTATATCCCTGCTGGTTAAGCGGTATGTACCAGCACTTGTTTGTCTTGCTCCACTTTGCGCCAGGTTGCTTGCGTATTATTTTTTCTAATGCGGTATTTTTATCAAAATAAATTCCGATATACTCATTATAGCGGTGCAGCAAAGCTTTTAAAGTAACAGTTTCCATAGCTAAATATAAAAAATTATCGCCTTTCGTCCTAAAACCTAATCATCTGTACCTCAAACTCATTAATCACAGCTTATACCAAATATAATTTTATTACAGGCCAATGTGTGCTGGCTGAAATTATGTGCGATGGCCTGGTGTGCAGGCATTCGGTAAACCTGCCAGGGCAGGCAGGTACCGGTTTAGCTTAGTACAGCATATAACCGTTATCATTCCGCACCCATCAGACATTAAAAATAATTCTCCCGGTATTTCCGTTTTACTTATACATTTGTACCTGTATTAAAAAAATGGCAAATCCAGCTTCAATAATATTTCATAATTCTCCTGGTAAAGGTTTAATTCTTTTCTGTGTCAAAACAATTTAACAAAGTATCCGCAGCCGGCCTGTTGGTTGCGTTAGGTATTATTTACGGCGATATAGGTACCTCTCCGCTCTACGTTTTCGACGAGATTATTCATGGCAGAATTATTACCGAACTGCTGGTAGTTGGTTCCCTAAGCTGCATCATCTGGACGCTCACCCTGCAAACAACCATCAAATACGTTATACTCACTTTGCAGGCCGATAACCGTGGAGAGGGTGGTATCTTTTCTTTATACACTTTGGTAAGGCGCAGGCGTAAATGGCTGGTATTGCCCGCTATGATTGGCGGTGCGGCCCTGCTTGCCGATGGTATGATAACTCCGCCTATTTCAGTAACATCTGCAATTGAGGGATTGAGGATTACGCCGGTTTTCAGCAATATAAGTCAAACAACCATCATCTATATTGTTATTGGTATACTGGCGCTTTTATTTTTTATGCAGCAGTTTGGTACTTTAAGTATCGGTAAATTATTTGGCCCTATGATGCTGGCCTGGTTTAGTATGCTGGCCGTTTTGGGTATATCTCATATTTCCGATAACCTCAGTGTTTTTAAAGCTCTCAATCCATACGAAGCATTTATATTTTTAAAAGAATACCCCGGCGGTTTCTGGTTATTGGGTGCCGTATTTTTGTGTACTACAGGTGCAGAAGCACTGTACAGCGATCTGGGCCATTGTGGCCGGGGCAACATACGCCGTTCGTGGATATTTGTAAAATCATGTTTGCTGCTTACCTATATCGGGCAGGCTGCCTGGCTGCTGCAAAACCAAACGGGTAAAGTATTTGAAGGCAAGACATTTTATGCCGTAATGCCCGATTGGTTTTTAATACCCGGTATCATCATTGCAACCGCTGCAGCCATTATTGCCAGCCAGGCTTTAATAAGCGGTTCGTTTACATTAATAAGTGAAGCCATCCGCCTGAATCTTTGGCCTAAAATGAAAATCAACTATCCCACCGAAGCCAAGGGGCAGTTATTTGTGCCGGGCATAAATACGCTGCTGTTTGTGGGTTGCGTGGGCATTGTACTGTATTTTCAAACCTCCAGTGCCATGGGTGCTGCCTATGGTTTGGCAATTACGTTGTGTATGCTGGCTACCACCATACTGGTTGCCAATTTTATGGTGCTGCACCGGGTTAAATCTTATTTCATATACCTTTTTCTGGGAACTTTTTTAACGATAGAAATGAGTTTTTTAATTGCCAACCTCGATAAATTTCCGCACGGCGGTTATGTTACGTTAATTGTAGGTGGCGGCTTATTTGCAGTAATGTATATCTGGTACCGGGCACGTAAAATTAAAAACCGTTATGTTGAGTTTGTACGGCTCGAAGAATATATTCCCAAACTGGAAGAACTGAGCAACGATACATCGGTACCAAAATACGCCACACACCTGGTGTATTTAACCAGTGCCAATAACCCCAAAGAGATTGAGCATAAAATTATTTACAGCATACTGAGCGGCAAACCAAAACGTGCCGATATTTTCTGGTTTGTGCATGTAGATACGATGGATGATCCGTACACCTGCGAATATTCTGTTGAGCATATTATACCCAATGATATTATCCGGGTAGAGTTCAGGCTCGGGTTCCGCATGGCACCCCGCCTTAACCTGATGTTTAAAAAAGTGGTGGAAGACCTGGTGGCAAACCGCGAAGTGAATGTTACCAGCCGGTACGAAAGCCAGCAACGCAATAATGTGGTGGGCGATTTTCGTTTTGTGGTGATGGAAAAATTCCTGAGCCAGGATAACGAACTGCCATTTTTTGAACGGGTGATAATGAAACTCTATTTCTGGCTTAAAGAAATTTCGCTAAGCGAAGAAAAAGGTTTTGGCCTGGAGCAGAATACGGTGCAGGTAGAGAAATTCCCACTGATTATTGCCCCGGTAAGTAAATTAAAACTCACCAGGGTTTATACAGATGAGGAAGAATAGGGGTTATGGGTTTTGTGTTTAGAGTTTCGTGTTGAATAATGCTGTTATTCTCAGTGATAGCGAACAAACAATAACAACGGACTGAAATATTTGATGTTTTGTGTTTATAAGAGAAAGCTTAATTTAACAGGGTGCAATAACCCAAAACTCAAAACTCAAAACCCAAAACTGATCCTTTGCTTCACATCATCCTCTATATTATAACAGGCATTGCAGCCCTTTCCATCATCGCCTATTTTGTACAGGAAAAATTTATTTTTAAGCCCGAGAAGCTCAAGCAGGATTTTATTTATAAATATGATGTGCCTTTTGAGGAATTGTTTTTTGATGTAGAACCGGGTGTTCGTATAAATGGATTGCATTTTACAGTTGATAAACCGCTGGGCCTTGTATTGTATTTTCATGGTAACAGCCGCAGTATTAAGGGCTGGTCTAAATATGCGGTAGATTTTTATCGTTATAAATACGATGTGGTACTGGTTGATTATCGTGGCTTTGGTAAAAGTACCGGCAAGCGCAACGAAAAAGATATGCTGAGCGATATGCAGTTTGTATATGAAACGCTGGCAGCCAAATACAACGAAAATCAAATGATAGTTTATGGCCGCAGCCTTGGCAGCGGCTTTGCAACAAAAGTGGCCAGCGATAACAAACCCCGTTATTTAATTTTAGATGCACCTTACTTTAGTTTTATAAAAGCAATAGAACGGTTTTTGCCCATACTGCCTGTAAGTTTGGTTTTGCGTTACCACATGCGTACCGATAAGTGGATAACCAAAGTAAATTGCCATACCTACATTTTGCACGGCACCAAAGACTGGCTACTCCCCATCAGCAACAGCGAAAAACTACAGGCACTTAATCCGCATAAAATAACACTCATCCGCATTCCGGGCGGCGGGCACAATAACCTCACATCTTTTCCGGAGTATCATAATTTTATCAGGGATATTTTACAGTATTAATGGATAATGAAATAATGGATAATTGATAATGCTCTAAACCCCAAACTCTAAACTCCAAACCCATAACTTTGCTTTCCATGAACCGCAAAAAGATATACCGCTGGCTTAAAATAATTGTGCTGTTGTATTGCCTCATCGGCATTGCTTTATTTTATTTACAAGAACGTTTTTTATTTCATCCTGAAAAATTTTCCAATGCTTATGTGTATCACTTCAATGTTCCGTTTGAAGAGGTAAATATTCCTTTCAACAATACAGATACTATAAATATGATCAAATTTTTTCCCGCTGATTCGGTAAGAAGGGGTGTAGTGCTTTACTATCATGGCAATAAAGAAAATATAGAACGCTATGCAAAATTTGCCAATAGCTTTACCAAACATGGTTACGAAGTATGGATGGAAGATTACCCCGGATTTGGAAAGAGCACCGGCGAAAGAACCGAAAAAAAGTTATTTGATCAGGCGCTGCAGGTACGAAAAATGGCTGCTTCAAAATATGGTGCCGACAGTATTATCATTTACGGCAAATCCTTTGGTACCGGCATTGCAGCTTACGTTGCATCCGAAACAAATAATAAAAGGCTGATGCTTGAAACACCTTACTACAGCATTCCTTCGCTGTTCAGTTGTTATGCACCCATTTATCCAACCGGTAAAATGAGTACCTACAAAATGCCCACCAATGATTTTTTATCAGATGTAAAATACCCCATTACTATTTTTCATGGCACCGATGATGGCGTGGTACCTTACCGCAATGCAGCCAGACTTAAGACTCTTTTAAAACCAACCGATGAATTTGTAACAATTGAAAAAGGAACACACCACAACCTGGCTACTTTTGATTTATACAAAACCAAACTCGACAGTTTATTAAACCTCCGATAACTGTGTTTTAGTTTTGCCAACTTTTAATGTGTAGGTTACACCAATTTTTAAAGCATAGTTTTCCGTACCATGGCTTACAGGAAATCCATAAGCAACCGGGTAGTCATAATCAGCAAGGATATCGGCAATAGCTTCATACACTGTTTTTCCAAAGGGGCGTTCCGTATCTTTCATATCGGTAAAGCCACCAATGATAAGACCTGCCAGGTTTTCAAATTTTCCGCTGCGCTTTAACTGGTAAAGCATGCGGTCAATGCTGTAGATCTGTTCACCAATATCTTCTAAAAACAAAATCTTATTTTTTGTATTAATGTCGGATGGCGTGCCGGTTATATTTGCCAGTAAAGAAAGATTACCGCCAACAAGTTCTGCAGCAGCTGAGCCCGGTTTGTTAAATGAATCCGCCGCACAACTGTATTTTGCTTTTTTGCCTTTTATGGCATTGTGTAAAGATTGTATGAATTTATTTTCGCCTTCATTAAAAGCTGCAGCCATAGATGCATGCAGCGATGCAACTTTTATTTTTGTGTACAGATGCGCATGTAAAACAGTAATATCGCTGAAACCAATAACCCATTTCGGGTTCTTTTTAAACCTGGTAAAATCCAGTCCGTCAATAATGCGGCCCATACCATAACCACCACGGCCAAAAAGTATGGCATTAATATTAGCATCATCCAGCATGGCCTGCAACTCATCTCTGCGCTCTTCATCGGTACCGCTGAAATAATTTGTAGAATTACTGCCAAGCGTTTTGCCCACCATCACATCAAAGCCCCAACTTTGTAAAGTGTTTATACAGGCCTGTGCTTTTTCTGCAGCCATATAACCGGCCGGGCAGGTAATGCCAATGCTGTCGCCTTTTTTTAAATACGGTGGAATTTTTATCATTTAGTAAATACCTTTTATAATTTGCAAAAATTCATTGGTAGTAATAATGTTGTAAAAACCTGTCCTGCGCAAGCCTCTGAATAATTTCAGGTCACCTGTCCACAATACAGCATCCATACTAAGGGATAAAGCGATATACCAGGCATCGTTACTGTCGAACGGAGCTACAATTTTTTCTGCTTTATAATAATCGCTCAGCTTTATAGTTTCATGCGAAAATTGAGTTATATTTTTAAGATAGCGGCTAAGTAAATTATCAAAATTTTCGGAAGTTATTGAAGCGGTACTGCAAATTTTATTTTTATGAAGTCCGATTTCAATGATTGCAAATTCAGGAATAATTAATTGTATAGAATTGTTGGTATTTAACAGCAGCGATTTTATAGTGCCATGAGGATTTATTATTCCACTTATTAAAATATTGGCATCTACAATAATTATCATGCTATTCCTTTAGCTTTCTTAAACCTTGCTGAGGCAGCTTTATTTATCTCATCTGATAGTTTTTTAATTACCGATTTGGGTATTAACTTCCTTTTTGGTACCCCATTCGCCTCCAGGAATTCAATATATTCCTTAATATCATTTAACCCCTTTTTCCCTACTGCTCCTGAAAAGGAAACTGTTATTTTTTTCTTATCCAGCTTTTCTACTACCATACAATTATCATTTACCAAATTTAATAATTTTCTTTTTCATTTTATACTTAAATCTTCACTTCCGAAAGTCTGCATTCATTTAATTTTACACCCGGTGTCAAAACCCCAGCTTTGTAAATTGTCTAAAGGCATGCGCTTTTTCAGAAGCCATATAACCGGCAGCGCAGGTAATGCCAATGGGATCGGCTTTTTTTAATACGGTGGAATTTTATCATTATAATTTTATGCGGGATTTTTAATTATGCCTCCCAATTTTTTTGAGTAAATTTACAAATATCAAAATTAGCCAATGCGCCGGTTATTCCTCAGCTTTTTACTTTTGTTCATATTTTTTATTGCAAAGGCACAACCACCTTGTGCCGGCCCGGGGCGTACATCAGGTTCAGCACAGGCAGTGTGTGGAAATCTTACTTTTATTGAGAATAATGTATCTAATTGTACAGGACAGGGTGATTTGCCTAATCCAACTTCGGGATGCGCCCCGGTTGGTACCGATAATTCACGCTGGTATAAATTTCATTGTTACCAGGCAGGCACGCTTGGGTTTTTAATTAATCCGGTTGGTGCGGGTGATGATTATGATTGGGAGGTATTGGATATTACGGGGCATGCGCCGGCAGATGTTTATACGATAGAGTTGCGGGTTTCTTTAAACTTAAGTGGGCAAACCGGTGCAACGGGTTGCACTCCGGCAGGGACCTCTAATATTAATTGTGAAGGTGGTGGCCCGGGAACGCAATTTAACAGGCTCATGAATTTACTGGCCGGGCATGATTATTTGATGATGGTAAATAATTATTCAGCATCAAACCAACCTTATACTATTACTTTTTCCGGCACGGCGGTTTTAACTTTAAATACGCTGCCAACCATCACTAACGTTAGTGTGCCTGATTGCGATCATTCTAAAATTAAAATAACTTTTTCTGAAGATATATTGTGTAGCAGTATCACTGGTTCTGGAAGTGAATTCGGCGCTACAATCGCCGGCCAGGTAGTTACAGGTGTTTCGTCTGATTGCAGCCTTCCAGGCGCAAATGGAGTTACATCTCTCATCATCAACTTACAAACACCTATACCGCCGGGCAATTATCAATTAAATGTTGATATTGGTACCGATGCAGATGTTTTTAGAAATGTTTGCAGGTTAGATATGCTGCCTGCATCAATACCGTTTACAGTAATACAGCGCCTCCCGCTGGTTTTTGATTCGGTGCAGTATGACAGGTGCACCCCTTCGCAAATAAAAGTATTTTACAATCAACCTGTTGATTGTGTTAGCGTGTTGGCAGACGGTACACAATTTGACATTACAGGCCCTTCACCGGTTTCTATTATGTCTGCACTGCCATCATGTGTACACAGGAATTGGTTCATATTGCAATTGTCTGCGCCTATCACTGATTTTGGAACCTATACGTTGCACAACAAAGCTTCCGGGGCATCTGTAATTTCCGACACCTGCGGCATAAATCAAAACAGTAGTGATATTATTGCTTTTAATGTTCTGGGACCGGCATCGGCAATATTTACCAACCAGGTTAAATGGGGATGTGCCATGGATACCATTCAGCTTTTACATCCCGGGGGCAATGGTATTAATTCCTGGATATGGAATTTTAGTGATGGCTCTTCAGCTTCGGGGCCGGCAGTTACAAAATTTTACCCGGTTACCAAACCATCAATTGATGTGGAACTCATTGTATCAAACGGTTTCTGCAGTGATACTGTTACTAACAATATTGTGATGGGTAATTTCTTTAAAGCCGGTTTCAGCAATAACCCTCTTGATTCTTTTTGTGTGAATACGCCGGTAATATTTACAGATACATCAAAAGGGAATATCATTGATTATTTATGGAACTTTGGAGACCTTACACAATTTAACGGACAAAATCCACCGGCGCATGTTTACCCTGTCAGTAATAATTATACCATTCAATTAATTGTTACTGAAAACCATGGATGCAAAGACACAACCATGGTGACGAGATTTGTAACACCTGCCGCATTCATTGATTTTACCGGGCTTAAACCGCAATATTGCACCGGTAACCAGGTATTATTAAGAAGAAAAATTGGTCCTTTCATTACAGGATATCTTTGAGATAATGGCGATGGAAAAACTTTTACCAATGATGTGGATGTGAATTTTTCTTATGCTACACAGGGAGTTTATACTATTATACTTTCAGCGGTTGACAGGTATTGCGGTACGGCAACAGTAAATAAAACAGTGTCCGTTTATGCAGTGCCAATAGTTAAGCTGCCGGCCGATACTGTACTTTGTCAAAACGATCAAATGCTTATTGGTGTGGCAGCAAATCCTGCGTTTACTTATTTATGGAACACAGGTGCAACTACATCGCAGGTGCTTACCGATATTTTTACAAGAGATTATAAATTAACAGCCGATAATAATGGCTGCAAAGGAATAGATGCCATGCATGTAAAGGTTTTAACTTTCTGTGTAATTAAAGTGCCCAATGCATTTACACCAAACAGAGACGGGCTTAATGATGAGTTACTGGCAACAAACGCCGACCTGGCTAAAAATTTCTCTTTTAAAGTGTTTAACCGAAACGGACAGTTGGTTTTTGAAACCAGCAATGCGCTGCAAGGCTGGGACGGACGCTTTAAAGGAAACCCACAGGAAACAGGAACCTATGTTTGGATCCTTAGTTATATTGATCCGTGGAATGGTAAGTATGTACAGGAAAAAGGCACCAGTATTTTACTACGTTAATTTTAAACTTCTGTAAGCCTGCATTCGTTAAGGTGTACACCCAGGGTGTGCATTACACCACATTTTAAAGCAAAATTATTTTTCTGATGCCCTACGGGGAAATCAAAACAAACCGGGTAATCATACTCACTTACTTTTTCCAGCACAATATCTTCAATTGTTTTGCCAAATTCTTCTCCTGCATCATCGGGCTTGATTTTAAAACCACCAACAATCAGCCCTTTCAGTTTATCTAATTTGCCGCTGCGTTTTAAATTCCAGAACATGCGGTCTATGCTGTATAAATATTCCCCTGTATCTTCTACAAATAAAATTTTATTTTTTGTGTGTATGTCAGACGCACTGCCTGCAAGTGACTCGAGCGTTTTTAAATTACCGCCTACCAATTCGCCCACAACCAGGCCGGTCTTGTTTTTTTCGTTGGGTGTAAAAAGATATTTCATCCTTTCTCCCTTTAAACATTTGTTTATAGATTCGATGGTTTCTTTTTGTGCAGGTTCTGCATTGGCCCAATCACTGGGGAAACTGTTGCACATTTTTGAATGAATAGTTGCCACCCGGTATTTTTCATTAATGTGGGAATGAAAAACAGTAGCATCACTAAAACCGATGATCCATTTAGGATCCCGGTCAAATTTTTTAAAATTCAGTTTGTCAATGATGCGTACTCCGCCATAACCACCTCTTGCAAAAAGAATGGCTTTAATGTTTTTATCATCCAGCATTTGCTGCAGGTCCTGTAAACGTTCCTCATCAGTGCCACCATATGTAAAATCTTTTTTGCCAACTGTAGCACCAACCTTTGCATTAAAACCCCATTCAGCCAGTTTTAGCAGGGCAGGTTGTATTTCTTCTGCTTTCATAAATCCTGCAGGGCAACAAATGCCAACAGTATCACCAGTTTTTAAATAGGGAGGAATTGTAACTGGCGAAGCGGATTCCAGTGTGGTCTTTCCTCTGGCTACAGCACCCAACGTGGCAGCCAGTGGAATAAAGGAAGAAAGGAAGTGTTTACGTTTCATCAGCTAAAGTTATTTTAAAAGAGTGAGGGGCAAAAAGTATTTTTATTTTTAGCATAATCTTTTATACCTGCGTTAGTTTTGCTAAATTTAAAGAGAATTGTCTTCTGCTTGTTTTTTCCTGTTATGCGATATTGCTATTTTTAACGTAAGAACTAAACTTATTTTTATGAACTCATCTATTTACATTGCCGATTTGCACAAAGTGGGCATGAAAGATCTGGAACAGGTTGGCGGCAAAAATGCTTCCTTAGGCGAAATGTTGCAAAACCTTACCCAGCTTGGTATACAGATACCCGGTGGGTTTGTGGTAACCGTTGCCGCATACCGTGAATTTATCCGCTACAATAATCTTGATGAAGAAATAAGGAAGGTCATCAACAATATAAAATTAGATGATATTGAATCGTTGCGGCGTGGTGGTTTGCAGGCCCGGCAACTTTTAAAGAATGCAAAATTTCCCCGGGAGCTTAGCGAAGCCATCATTGATAAATATAATGAGCTGAGTAAACTGTACGATCAGGATATTACCGATGTGGCCGTTCGTTCATCTGCCACTGCCGAAGACCTGCCTGATGCTTCATTTGCCGGCCAACAGGAAACCTACCTTAATGTACGTGGCCCTGCGCCTTTGATGAATGCCGTGAGGAATTGTTTTGCTTCCATATTTACCGACCGGGCCATCAGTTACCGCCAGAGTTTTGGATACGATCATTTCAGCATTGGCCTTTCGGTTTGCATTCAAAAAATGGTGCGTAGCGATCTGGGTGCATCAGGTGTTGCTTTTTCGTTAGATACCGAAAGTGGCTTTAAAGATGTGGTGGTTATAAATGCATCTTTTGGTTTGGGAGAGATGATTGTGCAGGGTTCGGTATCGCCTGATGAATACATTGTTTTTAAACCCACCATGCAAAAAGGTTTCAGCAGCATCATCGAAAAAAAACTGGGTATAAAGGATAAGATGATGGTTTATGGCGATGACCCTGATGAACGGGTTAAAATAATACAGGTAGACAAGCCAATGCAGCACCGGTATTGCTTAACAGACGAACGCATTATGCAACTGGCAAACTGGGTAACAAAAATTGAAACTTACTACAGTACATTAAAAGGCCATTGGTGCCCCATGGATGTGGAGTGGGCAATAGATGGATTATCAAAAGAATTATTTATTGTGCAGGCAAGGCCGGAAACTATTCATTCGCAAAAAGATTTTTCAAAAATTACGGAGTATGTGATGGAGGAAGATGCCGGAAGAAAAACTTTGGTTAAAGGAATTGCTGTGGGCGATAAAATTGGCGCAGGCAAAGTTTCGATTTTATTTTCAATGGACAAACGTGTTACAGAAGGTCATGAATTTAAAGCAGGCGATGTGCTTGTAACCGATATGACCGATCCCGACTGGGAACCCATCATGAAAAAAGCATCAGCTATTATTACCAACAAAGGCGGACGAACATGCCATGCAGCCATTGTTGCCAGGGAACTTGGCGTGCCTGCCATTGTGGGTTGTGTTAATGCTACAGAAATATTAAATACCGGCCAATCTGTTACAGCATCCTGCGCCGAAGGTGACGAAGGGATTGTGTATGATGGCATCGTTTCGTTTAAAAAAATTGAAACGGATCTTAGCGACCTGCCATCGGTAAAAACGCCCATCATGCTAAATGTGGCATCCCCAAACCTGGCATTCAGGTTTTCGCATTTGCCAAATGCCGGTGTGGGTTTGGCACGGGAAGAGTTTATTATCAACAATTTTATTCAGGTGCATCCGCTTGCGTTGATGAAACATAAAGAATTGGGTGATGCAGAACTTAGCCAAACGATTGCTAAAATGATTTATGGTTTTGTTGATGAAGAAGATTTTTTTATCCGGAAACTCAGTTATGGTGTTGCAAAAATTGCAGCCGCATTTTATCCCAACAAAGTAATTGTAAGGTTCAGCGATTTTAAAAGCAATGAATATTATAATTTATTGGGAGGAAAGTATTTTGAGCCGCATGAAGAAAATCCAATGATTGGCTGGCGTGGTGCAAGCCGGTATTATTCGGATAAATATAAACCCGCTTTTGGGCTTGAATGCAGAGCCATAAAAAAAGTGAGGGAAGAAATGGGGTTGAGTAATGTGGTAGTGATGATCCCTTTTTGCAGAACTGTAGAGGAATTACATAAAGTTCATGATGTGATGAAAGAATTCGGATTGGAAAGGGGAAAAGATGGTCTTGAGCTTTTTTTAATGGCAGAACTTCCTTCCAATATTATTATGGCCGAAGAATTTGCAAAACATATTGATGGGTTCTCTATAGGATCAAACGATCTAACACAATTAACGCTGGGGCTCGACAGGGATTCATCCCTTGTGGCACATTTGTATGATGAACGTGACCCGGCTGTAAAAGAATTGTTGCGTATGCTTATCAG
>JBBRQF010000059.1:0-13584 GCA_038226715.1 Chitinophagales bacterium | reverse complement strand
TGAAAACCAGCAGGATTATATACGACAGAATGAACGTTTTGTTGAACGTTTTAAAGCCAAAGCAAGTAAAGCTGCTGCAGCACAAAGTATTGTTAAGCGGCTGGAAAAATTAGACCGTATTGAAAATGTAGAATTGGAACGTCCCAATATGCGTATCAATTTTGCTATTGATAAAACACCGGGCAGAACGATTGCCACATTAAAACATGTAAGCAAAAGTTTTGGCGACGTGAAGATACTGGAAGATACCGGTGCCGAAATAGAGCGTGGCGATAAGATCGCATTGATTGGTGCAAATGGTAAAGGAAAATCTACTTTGTTAAGGATCATTGCAGATGTGGAATCTTTTTATGGTGACAGGATCTGGGGACATAATGTAGAAGAGTCTTTTTATGCACAGCACCAGTTGGAAGCACTTAACCAGAACAATGATGTACTGGAAGAATTGAAAGATGCCCGAAGCGGAAAGAATGACCTGGAGTTGAGAAGTTTACTGGGTGCTTTTTTGTTTAGCGGCGAAGCTGTTGAAAAGAAAATTAAAGTATTAAGTGGTGGAGAGAAAGCAAGGGTTGCCTTAGCAAAAACCATTGCCAGCAAAGCCAATTTTTTAATGCTGGATGAACCTACCAACCACCTGGATATTCACTCGGTTGACCTGTTGGTAGAATCTTTAAATAAGTATGAAGGCACCATTGTATTGGTAAGTCACGACCGGTATTTTATAAGCCGCATTGCCAATAAAATATGGGATATAGAAGATCATAAGATACGGGAGTTTAAAGGCACTTATGCCGAATATGAAGACTGGAAAGAAAGAAAGGCAAAAACAGATGCTGCTTTATTGAAAGAAGCAAACGCACAAGGGCCTGCAGGTAAACAACCGGCAAAGGAAGCTATTGTAAAAGCAGAACCACAAAAACCGGTAGCTCAACCTGTAGCCAATAATCAAAACAGCGGTATTGATAAAGAACTAAAAAAAGAATTAACAAAACAGAAAACCCTTTTTAAACAGCTTGAAGATAAGATTGCTGATCTAACTAAAAAGAAAGCGCAATTGGAACTTGACCTGGCATCGCCCGATGTGTATGGAGATAAAAATAAATTTCAGCAAACTGAAGCTGCATATAAAACAAATGCAGATGAGTTGAAAAAAGCAAATGCTGAATATGAAATTGTTTTTGAAAAGCTGATGGAGTTGGAAGAAAAAATTTGATTAAAATCAATTCTATTTTAAAATAGTAATAAAACAAATCCCCCGAAAAAATTCGGGGGATTTGTTTTATTTTTTGAGTTACCCTTTAACAGTTAATAAAATTCTTTCCTATATTCAGGCCCTCCCAAAAACAAAAACCCCTCCGATTACTCGGAGGGATTTTTTATATTTTTAAGAAACTATTAATAGTTGCTCAAAGTCATTTCTACTCTTCTGTTTTTTGCACGGCCGGCAGCAGTATTGTTGTCTGCAACTGGTTTAGTTTCGCCATAACCTGTAGAGCTAAGGCGTGTTTCAGCAATACCTTTGCTTACTAAGTATGCTTTTACAGATGCAGCTCTTCTGTCAGATAAAGCCTGGTTGTAATCATCTTTACCCTGAGAATCTGTATGACCATCTATCTGTACTTTGTAAGAAGGATTTTCGTTCAAAATAGTAACTACATCATTTAATTTAGGGAATGATTTAGCTAATAATTTATCGCTTGCAGTTGCAAAGAATACATTTTTGGCAGCTAAGTTAACGCGTTTGATAATTTCTTCGCTGATAACAGGACAACCGAAGTTAGAAGCTGGTCCTTTTTCGTTGATACATTTATCTTCTTCATCATTTACACCATCTCCATCAGTATCAGGAATTGGACATCCTTGATAACGGGCGATACCTGGAACAGTTGGACATTTATCCAGTTCGTCATTAATACCATCTTTATCAGTATCAGGACTTGGACAACCTTGATAACGTGCTAAACCTGGTACATCAGGACATTTATCTTGAGCATCAGTGATACCATCTCCATCTCTGTCGGGGCAACCTTGCAAAGAAGCAAGACCGGCAACATCAGGACATTTATCATCAACATCCAATACCCCATCGCCATCTCTGTCTTTTGGAACCTCAACAACAACTGGTGGTGGTGGTGGTGGTGGAACAACTTTTATTTTTTCTCTTCCTACGTTCTGAGCGATACCAACTGAATAAAATAAATTATCACCCAAAGTCTTTTTAGTTAAAGTCCATCTGTATTGCGCCTGAACGAATACATAGGTAACGCTTTTCAAATTAAGCTGCAAACCTAAACCGGCAGGAATATAAGCACCAAGATGATCAGTGTATAAACCACCGCCAACACCTACTGTCAGGAATGGGTTAAACAAGGCTTGATCATCAAAAGGGCGGATATTAATAGTTGGTTCCAGTTCTGCACCAATTTCAAATTTATTAGTGGGACCGTAGTATATAGCATGGTAATCACGGAAACTGGCATTAGCCTTTAAAGAGAAATCTACTTTACGGGTAAGACCTTTCCAAAATGAGATAGAAAATCCTTTATCCATATCTTTCAATTTAGTATACCCTTTTCCTGTAGAAGGGTTTTTAATGTGCAAAGGCGCATCAAAATCCTGAACATTAAAATGGATACCGATCAATGACCCCTTTTTATCTCCTCTTCCCATAGATTTTTGAGCAAAAGAACTTGTGGCTAAAAGAGTTAATGCCAGAATTAGTGTTAGTTTTTGTTTCATAAACTTTAATTTTATTAAAATTTTTTTATCTGAGTTATGTGCAAATATAATGTTAAATTAATGGAAAGGCAAAATTTGTATCTAAATTTATTATTTGTGTAAAAATAGTTAGAATCAGACTTTTACCAATTTCCATTTGCCTTTCTTAAATACGATAATACTTACAATTGCTAAAACTGTTTCAGACACTGCAATTGCAGTATAAACACCCGTTGGCCCCATGTTAAGAAATTTGGCCAAAAACCAGGCTAAAGGTATTTGTAAAAGCCAGAAAATAAATAAATTTATATACGTGGGTGTTTTAGTATCTCCGGCTCCGTTAAACGCCTGGGTTAAGATCATACCATACGCAAAAAACACATACCCTATTGCCAATATATGTAAGCATTTAGTCCCTGCAGCAACCGCAATTTCATCGGTGGTAAAAAACCGCAGTAAGTTTTCACCAAAAAGAAAAAATATAACCGCAACTACCGCAAAAAAGCAAAAAGTAAGAAATGCTGATCGCCACACTGACTTTTCGGCCCGTTCGGGTTGCCTGGCACCAAGGTTTTGACCTACTAATGTCGCTGTAGCATTAGCTAAACCCCAGGCAGGCATTAATGTAAATATGCAGATCCTGATAGCCGTTCCATAACCCGAAACTACCGCTGTACCTGATTCTGCAATTATTCTTGCCAGGAAAATCCAGCTACAACTGCCAATGATGAACTGAAACATCCCCCCGGCCGAAGTTTTCAAAATACTATGGATGATCTGGATCTGAAGCCCGAATTGCCTGGCTGCAATTTTTACCAGGGATTTGCCATTGAATAAATGATAAAATTGAAACAATACAGCACAGGATCTGCCAATCGTAGTTGCTACTGCTGCCCCGTTTACGCCCATCTTCGGAAAAGGTCCGACACCCATGATCAGCAGCGGGTCTAAAATAATATTGATTCCATTGGCTATTGCCAAAGCCCACATAGCAATAGCTGCATTGCCTACTCCCCTGAAAATTGCATTGTTGATAAAAAGCAATACAATAACAATATTGCCTGTGAGCATGATCTGTGTAAACTGATAATTTTCAGCAGCTACTTTTTCCGACGACCCCATCAGCATCAGTATCTCCCGTGGAAATATAAACCCCACGACACTTATGATCAAAGAAAGCAATGAACCAATAAGTATCGCCTGTGCAGCAATATCCGAAGCCGCTTTAAAGTTCTTTTCGCCTGCACGCCTTGCCACCATAGCCGTTACGCCAATTGATAAACCCCAGGCAACCGAATACAAAATAGTTAAAGAGGCTTCCGTTAATACAACAGTAGACGATGCTTCAATCCCAATTTTATTGACGAAATAAATATCAACAATTGCGAATAATGATTCCAGCGACATTTCCAAGACCATGGGTATGGCCAGCAGAAAGATTGCCCTGTCAATGCTTCCCGAAGTAAAATCTTTAATATCACCCCTGACAGCCTGTACAAATAATTGTATAAACGAATGAATTTTTTGTTTTGAAAATGCCATGATTAATAAAATAATAAAAGTTAAGTAAAGGAGTTAATTACATGCAGGATATACATGATCACTTAAGCTGACTAAGGAAGCAGCAAGGTTTCCTTAGATATTAAAATACTTCATAGCAGTAAATTGTAGATGGCAAATGTATAAATTTTATAATCGCCAGAAGCAATAGCAGTTTTTAATTGATAACTTTTTTTGTGAAATGCCTATATTTGCACCCGATTTTGGCCAGGTTGATAAAAGACCGGCTCGGTAGCTCAGCTGGATAGAGCATCAGCCTTCTAAGCTGAGGGTCATTGGTTCGAATCCAATCCGAGTCACAAATAAAAAGCCTGTTACGCAGGCTTTTTATATTCTTATGCAGGCTTTCGTATACATATTATTCAGTCAAAAACTAAACAAATATTATGTTGGTTCTACACCGGATTTAGATAGACGTTTTACTGAGCATAACAGAGGCAAAGAAAAATTCACTAAAACCGGGGTGCCATGGGTATTGGTTTATCAGGAGATTTTTGAAGAATTGAAAGACGCAAGAAAAAGGGAATCGTACATTAAAAGAATGAAAAGCAGAACGTTCATTGAAAAATTAATCGACTCTACCGGATAGTGCCTCCCGATTTTTTAATCGGGAGGGTCATTGGTTCGAATCCAATCCGAGTCACAAAATAATAAGAGTCCCTATTTGGAGGCTCTTTTTTATTTTTATAAAAATTTACGGCATGGAAGTAAAAATGGAAGCCTCCTGGAAGGAAGTTTTAAAAAATGAGTTTACCAAACCTTACTTTCAGCAGATCGTAACTTTTTTAAAAACCGAAAAAGCTGCCGGCAAAATTATTTATCCACCAGGCCCATTAATTTTTAATGCCTTCACACAAACCCCTTTTAACAAACTTAAAGTGGTGATACTCGGGCAGGATCCATATCATGGCGAAGGCCAGGCACATGGATTAAGTTTTTCTGTACAAAACGGTATTAAACCACCTCCATCATTGGTAAATATTTATAAAGAAATTCAACAGGATATCGGCATTGCCATGCCGGCAAGCTATGGCAACCTTACCCGCTGGGCAGAGCAGGGTGTTTTATTATTAAATGCTGCACTAACGGTAAGAGCCAACGAACCTTTCAGTCATGCAAAATTTGGCTGGGCAACATTTACAGATACAGTCATTCAAAAAATATCTTATGAAAAAAAAGGCATTGTATTTTTACTTTGGGGTAAGTTTGCACAGGAGAAACAAATACTTATAGATGAGACCAAACATTTTGTTTTAAAAGCTGCGCACCCTTCCCCGCTATCGGCCCATGCCGGTTTTTTTGGTTGCAAACACTTTTCAAAAACAAATGATCTCTTAACAAAGCAGGGCATCTCTCCCATAGACTGGAAATTATTAACCCCATAGAAAAGAAATAAAACACGCATGAAAATTGTTACGAATATTTTTGGAAGGGTTTGGGCTTTATGGGGACTGGTAACTTTTTTTATCACTTTCATGATCATCTTCCTGCCATCCATGCTTGCCAATTTAATGGCTGACCCCAAAGGACAAAAATATTTCATTAGGGTATCAAAAATATGGATGAATGTTTGGCTGTTTTTAGTTGGATGCCCGGTTAAAGTAAGCGGCAAAGAAAATTTCAAACCTGGCAGTGCCTACATCGTTGTATTCAATCATAATGCCTTGCTGGATGTGCCGCTATCGGCACCTTATGTGCCCGGACCAAACAAGACCATTGCTAAAGCATCCTTTGCAAAAATTCCGTTGTTTGGTTCTTTTTATAAAAAAGGGTCCATTTTAGTTGACCGTAACGATGAAAAAAGCCGCAGCAAAAGTTTTGATGCCATGAAAAAAGTATTGGCAAAAGGTATGCACATGTGTATCTACCCCGAAGGTGCCAGGAACCGCTCTTCAGAACCCATCAAACCATTTTACGATGGCGCTTTCAGGTTAGCCCTTGCAGCAAAAAAAGATATCATTCCCTGCGTTATCATTGGAACAAAAAAAGCAATGCCCATCAATAAAAAATTCTTTCTGCTTCCGGTAAGGTTAAAGATGCATTTCCTGCCGGCCGTATCATCTGAAAATATGCCCGTTAAAGAATTAAAAGAAAAAGTGTTTACTGCGATGCTGAAGGATTATGTGGAGAATGTTTAGAAGTTTAGAGGTTTAGTGGTTTAGTAATTTAGAGTTGAGGAAATGGTAGTTTTTTATTTTAAAATTAGACCTAAACTTCTAAACGCCTAAACATCTTAACCAAAATCTACAGATCATAAAAATACCTCGTCCGGTTTACTTTCAGATCTCTTAACAGTCCTGATTTAGGGCTGATGCTGATATTAAATGAACGATACTTTCCAACCGGCGAAACGTTGATAGCCATTTGCCAGCAATGCATTTCCCGGGTGAGGTACATACTGATGGTACCTAACTCTTTTGCTGTTATATTATAAGTTCCGTTTAAACCTATCTGCCATTTGGCTGTAAGGTTTAAAGAGCCCGTCCAGCTTACATTCTGCGTAAAAGAACCTTTATAGCCTGTATTAAATCCATTGGGAATACGATTGTAATTTAAAGCATAAGAAAAACTGATGCTCCAGGGTATATTAAAGTTGGCAAATTCGCCGGGATTATTGCTGATATAAGCAGCTTCCTGCTGGTATTCATTTAAAGGTAATCCCGATACCGTATTCGTTAAATTATTTACCTGGAGATTCTTTACCGGAAGCCTTTCATTCTTATCTCCACCTTTAAACTGGCTTTGTATAGCAATATTGCCACTGGTTAATTTTCCCAGTGCAACTTTTTTATTCCAGACCAGTTTATCAATAAAATCGCCCTTGCTGTTTGTTAAATAAGGAACAACAATAGCACCTGCAGAAATACTGATCTTATCAAAAAGATTGGTGCGCAGGTTTATATTGAATGGTTTTAACCGAAATGAATCTTCCAGGAAATTATAACTGCTGGTGATACTAAACCCATCTATCAATGTTATCTTTTTAATAGCTGCATCGCCGGTATCTTTCCTGCTTCGTACTTTCATTTGAATATTGTTATCGATCCCGAAATTCAATCCGCCAAATTTCCCTTCGCCAAAAGCTCCAAAAACACTATTCTGGTATACCGAATACCTGCTTATATTACCAAAGGTATCAACCTGCGTGGAGTACCAGTATTTCCTATTCATATCAGGTTTATAACTGGCCGATATCTGTGGCCTTATCTCATGCCTGATACCCTGTATCTTACTTTTCTTTTTAAAAGTGTACATACCAAATATCCGGGTGGAAACGCCCAGGCCAAAATTCATTTCACGGGCTGTGTAAAATCCTTTAGTGATCACAGTATCAGTTTTTTTATTTGCGCTATTCCAGGTCTGGACAGATCTTTCCTGATACCATCTTTCCTGGTAAGATATACTGGGTGCAATCTGGAAGTTGCCAACTTGCGGAAGCGATAAGGAAATAGGAATATTATGATTGGCTCCCCATTGGTAATGCTTTGCAAATTCATTAAAGAAATGGCCAAGTGTATCATAAAAAGAAGAAAGGCTGCGCACGTTTGTATTTAAAGCAATGCCTAAATTCTCGTACCATTTGTACTGGCCAATAACTTCTTTACGGCGAAAAGGATAGAGCGTGTTCACATTAAAACCAATATCCGGTAAATTAATATTGATCTGCTTACTGTTTGTATTCTGGTTATGATTACCGCTGATATTTAAATTAAACGGTTTGTCCTTCCATATTTTTGAATAGGTGATGGATGAATTTAACTGGTTTTGAAAATTACGCTGCGGACTATTGGGCACTGATGAATTAAATCCGCTGCTGCCTGCATTTAAACTGGCATTAAAGCTAACACCCGGCCTGGCCTTGGTATCCGAACTGTGGCTCCAGCGTACATTAAAATTTCGGGCACCCGATTTATCAAGATCACGCAGGTGCTGAATATCCACCGTTAAATTTCCCTGGTAATGGTATCGCTTATAATACCTGGGACTAACATTGGCCGTCCATCCACCATAAGAATAAATAGTACCCCTCAACACAACATCCCATTTATCGCTCAACACTTTGTAATAGCCCAATCCTTCCAAAGCCAATCCCAATTGTTCATTGGCGGTAAATGTTGGCGCCAGTATACCGGATCGTCTTCCTGTTTGTAAAGGATATATCCCGAAAGGTAAATAGATCGGAACAGGCACACCTTCAAATTCGGGATGCACCGGACCGGTGATGGCCATTTTTTTATTGATGAATTTTATTCTTTTACTCACAAAGGCAAAATGCGGTGTATCCAGGTTACAGGTTGTAAACCTGCCACGGTATACATAAAAAATATCTGCATCCTGTTTTTTTATCTTTTCTGCATAAATAAATAATTCTCCCTGCTGTGTATAAGTTCCTTTAGAAAGACCTTTGCCGCTTTTTGGATTAAATCTTACCGTATCACTTCTTGTTATCAGGTCTCCCTGGTTAAATTGTGCAAAGGATATTACATTACCGTTACTGTCCTTAGTAAGATAAGCACTCATCAGGTTTGTTTTCTGATCATATTCTATCAGCGGGGCATACAATTCATTATCTATATATTTTACACTGGCTTTTTTACCATACAAAATTATTTTTTGGGCAGGTACATCCAATACCATCGAATCATCGGCATGATAAACCACCGGTTCATCCAGTGCCTGTTTGGAAGTGGGAAAACTAAACGTATCAATTTGGGCAATGATGCTGGTATCTGCTATTTTTTTTGCAACAGAAGTATCCTTTATATTTTTAAGGGTTAACTTTTGTGTACCTGTTTTAAGGAGGGGAATAGTATCGGAAGTTAAAAAACTGTGAAAGTCGTTCGCATTGAAACCACTTGCACTATAATTCAACGTTATGAAGAATAACAGCGATAGCAATGCCAGTACCAATATATATTTTGCCTTACCTTTGTTCAGTTGGTTCATACTTAAGATTGGCAAAAATAGCCATAAACTCCCGATAGTTACCGGGAGAAATTGTGAATAAAAGAATAATTACTAACCCCGATAAAAACGAGCTGAATATGCCAAGGAACAAAGTGCCTTTTTTATTTCTTTTTGCTGCTTTGCATTTGTTAATATTACAAGATATTTCTGCCCAGGCCCCCAAGCTGATCAAAACAATTGTTGTTGATGCCGGCCATGGCGGCGACCGGGATCCCGGTGCTATCGGGCAATACGAAAATTCTTTACGCTCAAAAGAAAAAGATGTTACCCTGGCTATTGCTTTAAAATTAGTAGATGAATTAAAAAAGCAAATGCCTGATGTGAAAGTGGTACCTACGCGTACAACTGATATTTACCAGTCGCCAACAGAAAAAGCAAAGCTTGCCAATGAATTTCATGGCGACCTGTTTTTATGTATCCATGCCGACAGCGGCCCGTTAAAACAAGGGAGAAGGCAAACGGGTACCAGGACAGTTACCCGTTATAAAATTTCCTACACCGGAAAAGGTAAAAGAAGAAAAAAAATAAAAACACCTTACGAAGCAGAAGAACCCGTTTACGAATATTTTAAAATGCCGCTTACCAGAACGGGTACCAGCGTATGGATATTTGCGGCACATAAAACCAGTGATAAACTAAAAGCCATCATGGGTGGTGATGAAAATTTTGAGATCGAAGCAGATGGAGTAGACTCTGTTGATAACACACTTAATTTTAATAGTCCTGAAGGCAAAATACTCGCTGCCATTTATGCGAAGCGTTACCAGGAAAGAAGTGACCGCCTGGCCACATTTGTAAATGATGAAGTGGAAAACACCGGCAGGCAGGCATTGGGTGTAAACCAACGACAGGTAGGTATCTGGGTTTTGCAGGCTACCAACATGCCGGCTATTTTAATTGAGACCGGTTTTATAAACAACCCCGAAGATGAACGGTATATAAACAGCGAAAAGGGACAGCAGGAACTGGCAGAAGCCATTACAAAAGCTGTAAAACGTTATAAATTACAGATTGAAAGTGCTAATAACAAACCGGTTCCGGCATCAGTAACTGAGGATAAAAAAATAATTGAACCTGTTGCTGCTTTCGAAAAAAGAGCTACAAAAGACATAAAGACCATACAGGTTAAAAGCAATAAAATAAAAGTTGATCTGTATGACGACGGTGATATAGACAATGATATCGTTTCGGTTTATTTTAATAAAACCCTGGTCGTAGACAAACAGTCTTTAACAGCTAATGCACATTCCTTTATGCTTAACCTGGAACCGGGAAAAACAAATGAGTTGATCTTGTTTGCAGACAACCTGGGGAATATTCCCCCCAATACGGCGTTGATGATCATTACAGACGGGACAACAAGGCATGAGATACGCTTATCGGCTGATCTTAAAAATAATGCTTCAGTAAGATTTGAATTAAAGAATTAAATTACTTTTGATTTGGGCTTAATAATTGCTCTAAGTCTGCATAACCATTATGAAAATCTCAAACGAAACTAAAATAGGTTCCTTAACTGCCATTGCTATCGTATTGTTAGTTTTGGGTTTTAACTTTTTAAAAGGGAAATCTTTTTTTGGAAAAAGCCATAACCTTTTTGCCAAATACACTAATGTACAGGGGCTTGCAGCCAGCAACCCGGTAGTAATAAACGGCCTGCAGGTTGGTACGGTCTACAGTATTACCACCGATAAAAACATGAAGGAAATTCTGGTGAATATGAATATGACCAAGGATGTAAACATTCCTGTAAATTCTATAGCCATAATAAAACCATCTTTGCTGGGTACTACCAGCGTTGAAATAACCTTGGGAGATTCAACAATATACATTCCCAAAAACGGAACTATTGCTACAGCGGCTTCTTCAGGAATTTTTACAGATGTATTAAGTAAGGTTGACCCCGTTCTTTACCAGGTAACCAAGGCTGTAACTTCAATTGATTCTGTTCTTGCAGCCGTAAATCACATTCTTGACCCTACTGCTAAAAATAATATTGGTGCCATGCTGGCCAATTTAAATAAAACCACCGAAAACCTTGTAGGTACATCTGCTTCTTTGCAGATATTATTGAACACACAAACGGGCGCACTGGCTGGCACTTTAAAAAACCTGAATTCTTTTACCGCCAATCTTGATAAGAACAACGGCAAGATCACCAACCTGGTTGGCAACCTGGATAAAACCGCAACCAATTTATCAAACCTGGACCTTCAGAAAACATTGAATACTTTAAATTCAACTATCGGTGATCTTAAATCAACAATTGGCAAACTGAATACAACAACCGGTACTGCAGGTTTATTACTAAATGATACCAAATTGTATAATAACCTTACTGCAACTGCCAATAAACTGAATCTGCTGATCGACGATTTAAAGACTAATCCAAAAAGGTACGTCAACATCTCGATTTTTGGAAAGAAGAATACGAGTCCCGGTTTAACCGTTCCCTTGCCAGATACAGTAAATGCGCCTTATCTGAAGCAAAAATAATTTTACCATTCTCTTATAAAATAAAAACCCCAATTTACAGGCCAATCAAAAACAGCAACCTTGGGATTTAAATTTACTTACAGCAAATTATTTATTCTTTTTTTAATTGCCTGCAGTTATCAGGCTGCCGCACAGCAGGTCATCGCTGTACCTGCATCTACTGATTCAATACGTTCCATAAGGATCATGCAGGGCAAAAGCATGAGGCTCATCACCGTTGATTCTGTTACTGCATTGGAAACCATTGCCGGGGATGTGATCATCAAGGAAGGTCTCACCACTTTTTATTGCGATAGTGCTACCATTAACCGCAGAACAAATATCCTGGAAGCTTATGGCAATATTCACATCAACGATAACGACAGCATACATACCTATGCACAATACCTGCGTTATGTTGGCAGCGAACGAATCGCTTATTTAAAAAAGAATGTAAGGCTTACGGATAAAAAAGGAACCTTGTACACCGATGACCTGGAATATAATTTAAGAACAGGCATTGCAACCTACCGGAACGGCGGCAGAATTGTAAATGGAACCACTGTATTAACCAGCCGCGATGGTGTTTATTATGCCGATACCAAAGACATTTATTTTAAGAACAATGTACACCTGAAAGATCCCGAACGGGATATCACTACAGATAGTTTACTCTATAACTTAAAAACAAATATTGCAACATTTATTGCTAAAACTCGTATTGTTGGTAAAGATGGGACTGTAATTACCACAAAATCCGGGACCTATAATTTAGCAACCGGCGAAGCATTATTTACGGGCCGCCCATCCTTTAGCGATAGCACCATGTTTGCTACTGCTGATGTAATGGCTTACGATAAAAAAAGCCAGGTATTGCAGATGGAAGGGAATGCGAAATTTGTGGATAGTATTAATAATGTTATAGTATTTGGAGGCTCCATATTTGCAGATGGTAAAGTAAAATCTTTTTTAGCCAGTCGTAAACCCGTTATGATCATACACCGGAACGGAGACAGCACTTACGTTGCTGCCGATACTCTTTTTTCGGGCTTACGTAAATATGATAGCCTGGAAAGAAAGATGGAAATAAAAACCGACACTTTAAAAACAACACTAATTGTAAATGCAGATAAACCCAGCGGTGATACTTCCGTCAGGTATTTTTTAGGCTTTCACCATGTACGGATTTATAATGATTCACTACAGGCCGTAAGCGACAGTCTGCACTACTCTACTGCCGATTCTACTTTTAAATTATTTGGCGATCCCATTGTATGGAATGGTAAATCGCAGGTAACCGGCGATACTTTATACCTCTTTACACAAAAGCAAAAACCAAAAAGATTGTATGTTTTTAATAATGCCCTCATCATCAACAAATCTGCCGAAGGCTTATACAACCAGATTGCCGGGCGAACATTGAACGGCTACTTTGTTGATGGTAATATTGATTATGTAAGGGTAAAGGGTAGTCCGGCAGAAAGTATTTTTTACCCGCAGGATGATGACAGCGCTTATATTGGTATGAACCGCAGCAGCGGAGATGTGATCGATGTTTATTTTGTGAAGAAGGAATTAAATAAGGTGAAATTCGTGAATGAAGTAAATGGTACTTTATATCCCATTAAAAAAATACCGGCTGATCAAAAAGAATTAAAAGGCTTTAAATGGCTGGATAACCGCAGGCCAAAAACCTGGCTGGAGCTTTTTGAATAAAAATTTTGACTAGTCCTAAAAAGGCGATACAAGATTAATAAAGAATAAAAGTACAATTTTCATGCAGTAGTAAGTTCCCTCTTACTACTGTTTTTTGTTTTATAAGTCCTCATTTGTATTTTACATTGCTTGTGCATTTGTTCAGGT
>JBBRQF010000058.1:0-14484 GCA_038226715.1 Chitinophagales bacterium | reverse complement strand
TTAAGAAATAAATAGAAGATTCACTACCGCAATTATTCAGTAACGCCCTAGCCAAGTAATTTTGTACCAATACAATTCATTATTTTCAGTTGCTATTTACAGTTGTGCATCTGATTGCTTCTAAGCACTAGTTCTGATTACTTCTAAGCATTAGTTCAGATTACGAAGAGGATAAAAAATTAATAACTCCAACAACGCTTTTTTTATCAATTTCATACACAAAAAAAGTTTAGAGAAACTACTTTCACTAAACATCAGTCAAAATCAGTGCTGGACTCAATTACATGCGATTCTACCAACTAATTTTCAGTATTATAACATTTTTTATAACTGGTCATAAAAAAACAGGTGACACCTCTCCAAGAGGAGTCACCTGTAAACAGATTTTTATTTAAAGATTTTCCAACGCCGCATTCATACTTCTAACTGCTTCTGCACTCTTATTAAATGCAGCCTGTTCTTCTTCATTCAGTTTATAGTCAATAATTTTTTCAATACCGTTCCTGCCGATCACAACGGGTACACCTATGCAAATATCTTTTTGCCCGTATTCACCATCCAGGTAAACACAGCAGGTAAATAATTTTTGTTCATTTCTTACAATGGCTTCAACCAGTGCCGCACCTGCAGCACCCGGTGCATACCAGGCAGATGTACCCAATAAACCGGTTAATGTTGCGCCGCCCACCATGGTATCGGCAACAACTTTTTTCAAAGTCTCTGCATCTAAATAATTACAGACAGGGGAGCCCTGGTAAGTTGCCAGCCTTGCTAAAGGTATCATGGTGGTATCACCATGTCCACCAACAACCACGGCTTGTAAATCAGTAGCCGGGCATCCCATGGCCGTTGATAAATAATATTTAAAACGGCTGCTGTCTAAGATACCGCCCATACCAATGATCCTGTTCTTTGGCAATCCGCTCGATTTTAAAGCCAGGTAGGTCATGGTATCCATCGGGTTACTGATAACAACGATGATGGCATTGGGTGAATATTTTAAAATGTTTTCAGTAACAGATTTTACAATACCCGCATTGATACCGATCAGTTCTTCCCTGGTCATGCCGGGTTTACGGGGAATACCGGAAGTAATTACCGCTACATCAGTACCGGCAGTTTTTGAATAATCGTTGGTGCTGCCGCTGATTTTGGTGTCAAAACCAAGCAGGGTAGCGGTTTGCATCATGTCGATGGCTTTTCCTTCTGCAACGCCTTCTTTAATATCCAATAAAACCAGTTCATCACAAAGTTCTTTACGGGCAATATTGTCGGCACAGGTAGCTCCTACGGCTCCGGCTCCAACTACAGTTACTTTCATTTACATATATTTAAGGTAAAATAATTACCTGCTTACCGCAGGCAGGTTTGTAGGGCAAAGATAATTAATTACAGCCTCAGGAAAAATTATCCACAATTTAAGTTTTAGCTGTTTTACCCGGAGTTTGGTTTGATTTTGGTAATGATAATAGCCAAATTCAATTCCCATGCTTAAAATCCTGATAATGGCCAGCCTGCTGCCTTTACAATATGTATGTGCCTGTGCCCAAACTATTCCGGAATTTACTGCCGTATTTGATAGTAAAGCCAGCATGGTTATTATTAATTGGAAACATAACCCTGCTGATGCAGGAACCTACCTTATTCAACGCAGTGTAGATAATCTTAACTGGACAGATATTGCCCTGCAGGGCGCACCATTAAATCAACAGGAAAGAATCTTTTCTTTTGAAGATAAAAAACCTGTGGCCGGCACAAATTATTACCGCTTAAAATTTATTGCAGTTAATGACCAGTCTCAATTGAGTAATACAGTAATGGTCATCATTCCTGCTGCCAATAACTGGGTAATGTATCCGGTACCGGTTACCGATCTGCTTACACTCGAGTACCGCGGACTTGAATCGATCAAGGGCGTTATTAATATTTTTATTCAGCGAAATACAGGAGCGATCATTACCAGGCTGAGAAGCTCATCGTTAAATAAAGTTTTCAAAATACCGGTTGGTAATCTGGGTAAAGGAATTTACGACATACGGATCATTGTGGCTGGTGATATCGTGTGGAACCAGCGGTTTATTAAATGAGTTTAATCTTTTAAAGCATCTATAATTACCTGCTTTTCTGTATTACCCTGGTGTATGGAAACAAACTGTTTTTTCTTATCATAAAATACCAGCACAGGTACAGTATGCGGATTATAAAATGGTATGCAAAATCCTTTGTAATCCTGTCCCAGGTGTATGTAGACATATTTTTCCAACTTGTTCTTTTTGTAAAATTCGCGGTTGAATTTAAGTGGTACAACCGATATCAATACCAGCTCTGCATTACGGGTAACTTCGTCTATAGACAACAGGTCATCAAGTTGTTTCTGGCAATGGTCGCAATCAGGATTAAACAACATGAGAATTATTTTTTTATCAGTAACCAGTATTTTGGAAGTAAATACGACCGAGTCTACATTTAACAGGCTAAATTCAGGCAGGTTCTTGTTTTTTTCATAGGGTTGAAGTGTGTCTTTTTGTGCTATGCTGTTAAAACCGGCAATTAATAATAAGGAAAAAACAATAATTTTTTTCATAAATAATTTTAAACAGTTTTACAAAGCGTCGGCAATTTGCTGAACCGGAACACTTCCATCAAAGGCCTTTACAAAATGCCCCTTTTTATCATACAAAAATAAGGCAGGAAAGGAATGAACCTTGTAAAAAGTTCCTAAAAAATAAGTAGGGTCTCTTCCCATGATGATCTCGGGATGATCGGCAATTTTATATTCGTCGTAGAATTTTTTTAAATGTTCGTATTCTAAAACTGAAGCCATAATGATCTGTACTTTTTTAAAAAGTTTTATATGGGCAATAAGATCGTTTGTTTCATGCTGGCAGTGTTCACAATCGGGACTAAAAATAAAGATCAAGGTAGCTTTTCTTTTAGCCAGGTCGGCCTTGGTAAACCTGCTGCTGTCCGATACTTTGGTAATACTAAAAGGAGGTACTTCAGGAAATCGAAGGTAAACAGCCGTACTGTCGGTCTGCGCCTGGCTTACTTTACCAATGCATACCAGGCATAATAAAAAAAAATATTTTCGCATCGGTTTAAATTTAGATAAAGCTAAATGCTTTGTTTGATAATGGTTTGTTATTTGTGAACGGGCATTGCCTGGAATATAAATAATACTGGATTTCGGATTTAGGCCTACTATTCCTACTTTTGCAGCCTCGCGATAAGTATCGGGATAAAAATATGTTATTATGGCAACAACAGCAGATGTGCGTTCAGGGTTAATCATCAAAGTAGATGGCAGCCTGTATACCGTTATTGAATTCGGGCAAAATAAAACAGCCCGTGCAGCAGCCAAAGTTTGGGCAAAACTTAAAGGCGTTGATAACAACCGTTCCATAGAAATAACCTGGAACAGTGGCGAACAAATTCACCCGGTTAGGGTTGAAAAAAAAGCTTACCAGTATTTATATAAAGATGATACCGGGTATAGCTTTATGGATACCGAAACCTTTGAGCAGATCACCGTTGCAGAGGCCATGATCGATGCGCCTAAATTTTTAAAAGATGGCCAGGAAGTGTCTGTACTTATCAATGGTGAAACCGACCTGCCGATGGGTGTTGAATTGCCCGACAAAATTGTGTTATTGGTTACTTACAGCGAACCCGGTATGAAAGGTGATACCGCTACCCGTACTTTAAAGCCCGCAACGGTTGAAACGGGCGCTACTGTTAATGTTCCTTTATTTGTAAATGAAGGAGAACTGATCAGGGTAAATACCAAGACGGGCGAATATGTTGAAAGAGTGAAAGAATAATCTAAACTTAATATTGAAAAGGATAATCAGGCAATTGGTTATCCTTTTTCTTTTTTTAAAAATTTGACTATTTTGCCCGATTTTTGCCTAAAATTGCCCATTTTAGGGCTAAAAATGGCTTTTTTTGCCCATTTTTTAAAATTAAGCTTGCAGTTATGATTAATCTTCCCCTATCTTAGCAGCCGGTTTTGAATTCAAATTATCCACTTAAACAATTTACATGGACATTAAGCAAATCCAGGAGTTGGTAAAACTCATCAATAAAACCAACATCGGCGAAATTACCATTGAAGAAGAAGGTGTAAAAATTACAGTAAAACAGAAAAAAGATCCGGTTCAACATATTATAGCAGGTACAGCGGCGCCAGCTTACGCACCCGTTGCCGCCAGTTCAGCACCGGCATCTGCAGCAGCCACACCCGTTGCAGCCAAACCTGAAGAACCTAAAGCAGATAATTTCGTTACTATCAAAAGTCCGATGATCGGCACATTCTATCGCCAGGCCGGTCCGGGTAAACCCATTTTTGCATCAGTAGGAGATGAGGTTACGGTAGGTAAAGTGGTTTGTATTATTGAAGCCATGAAGCTTTTTAATGAAATAGAAAGCGAAGTAAAAGGAAAGATTGTAAAGGTTTTGGTGGAGGACGCCAGTCCGGTGGAGTATGATCAGCCTTTGTTTTTAGTAGATCCTTCTTAAGCAAAAGTAAAAATTCAAAAGTAAAAAGGGAACCTCCTTTTTCAGAATTTTTAATTTTTAATTCAAAGATTGTGTTTAAAAAGATATTAATAGCAAACCGTGGCGAGATTGCGCTTAGAGTGATCAGAACCTGCAGGGAGATGGGTATAAAAACAGTTGCCGTTTATTCAACAGCCGATAAAGATAGTTTACACGTAAAATTTGCAGACGAAGCCGTTTGTATTGGTAAACCGGCCAGTATAGACAGTTACCTGAACATGGCACATATTATGGCTGCTGCAGAAATTACCAATGCAGATGCCATTCATCCCGGATATGGATTTTTAGCAGAGAACAGCAAGTTTGCAAAAATCTGCGCCGATCATGGTATTAAGTTTATTGGCCCAACACCCGATATGATCAATTCTATGGGTGATAAGATCACCGCAAAAAATACGATGATCAAAGCCGGTGTGCCCGTGGTGCCCGGTGTTGATGGACTTTTAGAAAGTGTTGAACACGCAAAAAAATCTGCCAAAGAAGTTGGTTACCCGGTTATTTTAAAAGCTACTGCCGGTGGTGGTGGTAAAGGCATGCGTGTAGTTTGGGAAGAATCGGAAATTGAAAAAGCATTTGAAAATGCCAAGACCGAAGCGGCAGCCTCATTTAAAAATGATGGCATTTACATGGAGAAATTTGTGGAAGAACCACGCCATATTGAGATACAGATTGCAGGTGACCAATACGGTAATATTTGTCATTTAAGCGAAAGGGATTGTTCTATTCAACGCCGTCACCAGAAGCTGGTAGAGGAAACGCCATCGCCATTTATGACTGATGATTTGAGAAAACGCATGGGCGATGCAGCCATTAAAGCGGCACAGGCAATCAATTACGAAAGCGTTGGTACGGTTGAGTTTTTGGTAGATAAGCACCGTAACTTTTATTTCATGGAGATGAACACCCGTATACAGGTAGAGCATTGTGTTACGGAGGAAGTGATCAACTTTGACCTGATAAAAGAACAGATAAAAATTGCCTGTGGCGAAAAAATTGTAGGTAAAGCTTATTTCCCGCAAATGCACGCCATTGAGTGCCGCATCAATGCCGAAGATCCTTATAATGATTTTCGTCCTTCACCGGGAAAAATTACGGTGTTGCACCAGCCGGGTGGACATGGGGTAAGAGTAGATAGTCATGTGTATGCAGGTTATGTGATTCCGCCTTATTACGACAGTATGATCGGTAAATTAATTGCCATTGCGCAAACCCGTGAAGAAGCTATCAATACCATGAGTCGTGCTTTGAGCGAATATGTGATCGAAGGAATTAAGACCACCATTCCTTTTCACCAGCAATTAATGCAGGATGAAAATTTCCGCAAAGGAAATTTTACCACTAAGTTCATGGAAAGTTTTGTGTTGAAATAAGTGTTGTAAGAGTTGTCTGGCCACTATTAAGACATCATCAATATTAAATTTACTTAATTGGCTAAAGACTATTACATGTAAGTGTATTAGAAGTGGCCTGACAACTATCTTAATGCATCCGCCAGCGTGCGGATGCTTTTTTTATGCCAACCACTTATCATTATTAAGTTTCCCAAACGGGTTTTAGAGATTATATTTAGCATCTAAACTCAACTGCTATGTGGTATAAAAAATTATTGCTTGCATTAAATGCAACATTCCTTTTTTCATTTTCGTATGCTCAAATACTTTTTACCATTGCCGATGGGGGCAATAAAAAAGCAACTACTGCTGAGCGTATTGGTATTACCGATGTAACCCTGCATTACGACCGGCCTGCCGTAAAAGGACGTGAAGGAAAGATATGGGGGCAACTGGTGCCTTATGGGTTTACTGACCAGGGTTTTGGCACCAGTAAGGAAGCGCCATGGCGTGCGGGTGCCAACGAAAATACAACGATCAGTTTTAGCAGCGATGTGATTGTGGAAGGAAAGCCTTTGGCAGCAGGCACTTACGGATTATTTATAGCCATGGCTCCGGGAAGTGCTACCATTATCTTCAGCAATAACTCCACATCCTGGGGCTCGTTCTTTTATGATGCCAAAGAAGATGCATTGCGGGTGAATGTAAATACAGTGCCGCTTGCCGAAAGTGTAGAGCGTATGAAATTTGAGTTTATGGATGAAAAAGAAAACAGTGCAACCATTGCGCTGATCTGGGAAAAATTGAAAATTCCGTTTAAGGTAGAAGTAGATTATGTGAAGACACAATTGCAATCTTACCGCAATGAATTAAAGAATGCAAAAGGTTTTAAGTATGAAGCCTGGCTGGAAGCCGTGAATTTCTGCATACAGCACAATACCAACCTGGATGAAGCTTTGCAGTGGAGCGATTATTCTATTGCCGGTCCATTTATCGGTCAGAAGAATTTTAAAACATTGAGTACCAAAGTGGCTTTATTGAATAAAATGAACAGGGGAACCGAAGCCGACGCTTTGATGAAAGAAGCCATGCCACTGGCTACCATGCAGGAACTGCACAATTATGCCAGGCAATTATTAAAAGATAAAAAGCCGGCAGAAGCGCTGGAAGCATTTAAATTGAACGGACAAAAAAATCCAAATGTATTTACAACCAATATGGGGTTGATGCGTGGCTACTCTGCCAACGGCGATTATAAGAATGCATTAAAATATGCCAAAGCTGCGCAGCCACAGGCACCGGATAAAGCGAATAAAGATGCAATCGAAGGATTTATAAAAACATTGGGAGAGGGGAAGGATATTAATTAAAAAGTTTTTTGAAATTTATATGCCGGTCAGCAATGACCGGCTTTTTTATTTTATACTGTGGAGGTTTGTTCCCAGGCAAGCTTTTACGTTGGATTTGTGTATCGGTGTGGGACTTGCCGTTACTCAATTTGGTACTTCGTAGTACGGCGAGTCCTGTGCCAGAGACTCGCCTGAAAAAAGAAACTCGCCTGAAAAAGGAATGTTGGCCGCTGTTTATTGTAAAGGCTTAATTTTCTTACCTATTACTTTTATACTCTTTGTATTTTGATTAACTGATAGTGTATAAAGTATGTTCCAATGATGAGCCGAGTCTTTTAACCATGTAAATACTGTTACAATATAACTATTCTGATTCTCGGTCTCATCAATCCAAAAAGAAAGTCTTCCAGATTTAATATTTTCGGGAAATGATTTGGGCAAATTTGAAATATTTTCAGTCTCGCTTAATATTTGTCTAATCTTTTCTTGAGCATTAAATAATCTTCTAAATTCTGAGTCGCTCTGTTCTCTCCACCCCATACCGTTTTTAATATTTAACATGTTAGTAATGGAGTCATTATACAATTCCGCTTTTCTGCTAAAAATTCCGTAGGAACAAAGAGAATTTCCAAAAATATATGTGTAACCAAACTTCGCAGAAACAATTTGGCGTAAATGCTTCATGTTTTCTCCATCTGGCATACAATAAATTAATTTCAGCACAGTGTCTGCTGAATTTTTTAATTTATGTTGTGCTGAACAGTATAAAGTTGTAGCAGACAGTATGAACAGTATGGTGAGTTTTCTAAAGCTCATTACTATACGACCTAAAGGTTTTTAAATAGCAGCTAACATTTGTATTGCCGGAACTTCTTGTATAAAATACTATTGACTTTCAACAAAGTTTCACAAAAACGGTGTTAGTTAATGCAATTTATTAAAATTAAATCTAAACGAGCTGCTCCAAACATTTCCCCAAACTTTCTTCCCAGTCGGGAATAACCACAGGAAATGTCTCTTTAATTTTTGTAGTATCTAAAACTGAATAAGCAGGCCGATTTGCGGCAGTAGAATATTGTGCTGTTGTAATGGGATTAACGATACAGCTACTACCACTTAATTTTTTTATGGTAACTGCAAACTCATACCAATTGGTAATGCCTGCATTTGTATAGTTGTATATTCCCGGATTTAATTTGCTTTGGTTGGATGCAATAACCTGCATAATGGCTGCAGCAAGATCAGCGGCATAGGTAGGACAACCAAACTGGTCGCTCACCACATTAATACCATGCCTGTCGGCAGGCAGGGATTCTTTTTCCTTCATTAGCCGCAACATGGTCTTCACAAAATTATTTTTAAAGGAAGAATATACCCAGGCTGTACGGATGATAATGCTTGAGGGTGCATTTTGCATGGCCAGTTCTTCACCCAATAATTTTGATTGCCCGTAAACACTTACAGGATTGGTATCATCAGTTTCTTTATACGGCTGAGTGGCTGTACCATCAAAAACATAATCTGTAGAAATATGCAGTAATTGGGCATTATGTTGCTGACAGGCTTTGGCAAGTATTTCAACGGCAGTTGCATTTATTAAAAAAGCATTTTCTCTTTCTGATTCTGCTTTATCAACCGCTGTATAAGCTGCACAGTTTATACAATAGCTGATGGAATGTGTTGCAAAGAAATTATTTACTGCATCTGCATTTTCAATGAGCAGTTGTTCTTTTGTTGTAAATAGAAATTTAAAACCGGGATACTGTGGTGCAATAACCTGCAGCTCATTACCCAGTTGCCCGTTGGCACCGGTAACTAAAATGTTTTGCAGGTTAGCTTTCAAAGACAAAATTGTTTTTACAATGAGTAATGGAAGGATGAACCAGGTCTTTATCTGAAACGATCGCTTTTTCAGCAGGTATCTGCCAGTCAATATTCAGGTCGGTATCATTATATATAATACCACCTTCTGCTTCTTTATTATAAAAAGCATCGCATTTATATATTACTTCGGCCGTTTCGCTCAGTACCGAAAAACCATGTGCAAAACCTTTTGGTACCAGCAACTGTTTATTATTGGCTGCTGATAACTCTATGGAGAATGCCTGGCCAAATGTTGGGGAACCTTTGCGTATATCAACCACCACATCTAAAATACTTCCGCTTAATGTTCTGATCAATTTTGTTTGTGCATGCGGGTAAAGCTGGTAATGCAGGCCACGTATAACACCGTAAGCAGATTTAGATTGGTTGTCCTGCACAAATTTAATATCAATGCCAGCGGCTTTAAAATTATTTTCGTTGTAACTCTCAAAAAAATAGCCCCTGCTGTCTGTAAATACAGTGGGTTCAATAATGATCAATCCGGGGAAATCTGTTTTTATAAAATTCATTTTCTATAAAGGTTCTAACTTTTAAATTCACAAAAAATTAGGCATATTGCTGCTTTTAAAAATATAAATTATCAATTCAGGAATAAAGTTGTTTAAAAAATTCTATCGTCTCCTCAAGCCCTTCCTCAAACCTTTTTACCGGTTGATAGCCAAGTAAATTTTTTGCCAGTGAAATATCAGCCAGCGAATCCCTGATATCGCCAGCCCTGGGTCCGCGGTAGGTTGCCGGGAAGTCGCTTTTTAAATAATTGATACAGGCATTATATAAATAGTTAACCGTAAAATTTTCACCAACAGCCACATTGTACACTTTATTCAATGCTTCGGCATTATCGGTAAGCATGCCTTTGATATTTACCTGCACGGCATTATCAACAAAAGTAAAATCGCGGGTTTGTGCGCCATCGCCATTTATATAAACCGGCTCACGTTTCATGATATGTTTTACAAAAAGCGGTATCACGGCAGCGTACGCTCCGTCAGGGTCCTGCCTTGGCCCAAAAATATTAAAGTACCTGAAGCCCATTAATTTTATGTCATATACATCGGCAAAGACCTGTGCATATAGTTCGTTTGTTTTTTTTGTAGCGGCGTATGGCGATAAGCAATTGCCGATCCTGTTTTCCTGTTTAGGTAAAGTTGGTTCATCACCATAAACAGAAGAGGAAGAAGCGTACACAAATTGTTTGACATTGTTGTCAATGGCAGCTTTCAGCATATTGGCAAAGCCACCTACATTTACTTCGGTAAAATAAGCAGGCTCTTTAATACTGCGTGGTACAGAGCCCAGTGCAGCCTGGTGACTCACATAATCAATTCCGGTGCATGCCTGCTGACAGGTATCTATATTCCGGATATCTCCTTCAATAAATTCAAATGCCGGATATTTTTGTAAAATGCTGATATTGGTTTGAAATCCATTTGACAGGTTATCCAGCACCCTTACTTTCTTTGCTCCGTTTTGTAACAGGTATTCTGATATATGGCCGCCGATAAAACCGGCGCCTCCTGTAATGAGAAAGGAAGATTGACTTAGGTCTTTAGAATGAAAGTCCCCAACCCCTGAAGGGAAGTTCACCATGTTTTGCTCTTCATTTTTTACACTCATTATAAGAATCAGTTTAGTGGGTGTTATTATTATACACGTTGTATAACTCCCCTTCAGGGGATGGGGGTTATAAGCTCCAGTATTTCCTGGATGTTATTATATTCCGGTAAATGCCTTTCAGATCTGCAATAAGCGCATGTGGTTTTGTTATGGATGCGAAATAATTGTCATCCAGTTTTTTGTAATCATCGTGCGGTACGGTCACTAATACGGCGTCATAATCATTACTCAATTCCGGTGTTAACTCAAATCCATATTCATGATTAAGTTCACTGCTATCTGCATGTGGATCGGTAACATGTACATGCAGCGAAAAAGCTTTCAGTTCTTTGATCACATCGGCCACTTTACTATTACGTATATCACTTACATTTTCTTTAAACGTGGCACCCATTACCAATACTTTGGCATTTTTTACATTGTCGCTGGTCTGAATAATATTCTGCAAAATTTTACGGGCCACATAACCCGCCATGGCATCGTTAATGAAACGGCCAGCTAAAATTACCTGTGAATTGTAACCTAATTTTTTTGATTTGTAGGTAAGATAATAGGGATCAACACCAATACAGTGCCCGCCTACAAGGCCCGGCTGAAATTTTAAAAAATTCCATTTGGTTCCGGCAGCTTCCAATACTTCGTAGGTATTGATATTCATTTTATCGAAGATGATGGAAAGTTCATTCATCAAAGCAATATTCAGATCGCGTTGCGTATTCTCAATAATTTTTGCGGCTTCGGCCACTTTAATGGAAGATGCTTTATGCACACCGGCTTTAACAACCAACTCATATACTTTGGCAATGGTATCTAAACTTTCTGCACAACAGCCACTCACTACTTTAATGATGGTACTGATGGTATGTTCCTTATCGCCCGGGTTTATTCTTTCGGGTGAGTAGCCGATCATATAATCTTCCGTCATTTTTAATCCCGAGATCTTTTCAATAATGGGTACACAATCTTCTTCGGTGCAACCCGGGTAAACGGTACTTTCATACACTACATAATCTCCTTTCTTAATTACTTTACCAATGGTTTCGCTGGCACGGGTTACCGGTATCAGGTCGGGCACATTGTGTTCATCAACCGGTGTTGGCACGGCTACAATAAAAAAATTTGCCTTGCGCAATACATCCAGGTCGTTGGTGAATTCAATATCGCAGCCATCAAAAGCAGCCGCTTCCAATTCCTGGCTGGGGTCGATATGGTTACACATCATTTCTACACGTGCAGCATTAATATCAAAACCGATCACTTTGATCTTTTTTGCAAACTCCAGTGCAATAGGAAGCCCAACATAACCAAGGCCGATTACTGCCAATGTTTTTTTCTTATCTAATAAATCCTGGTACATGCTTAATGGATAATTAATAATTGTATAATGGATAATTAACTTTTACTTTCAAATTCTTTGGGTAATTTATTCAGTTCTTCTTTTGGTAAATTTTTAAAGTACGCATAGGTAATTTCCAATCCTTCGGCTCTTGATACTTTTGGTTCCCATCCCAGCAACGCTTTTGCTTTTGTAATATCGGGCTGCCTTTGTTTTGGATCATCTGTAGGCAGTTCTTTAAAAACAATTTTTTGTTTGGTACCGGTGAGTTTTATTATTTCTTCTGCAAAATCCAGCAAAGAAATTTCATCCGGGTTACCAACGTTTACAGGCTCGGCATGATCACTCATCAGCAGGCGATAAATACCTTCTACCAGGTCGTCTACATAACAAAAACTGCGTGTCTGGCTGCCGTCACCAAAAACGGTAAGGTCTTCACCACGTAAGGCTTGTCCAATAAATGCAGGTAATGCACGGCCGTCGTTCAACCGCATTCTTGGCCCATAGGTATTGAAGATCCTGATGATCCTGGTTTCCACATCATGAAAAGTATGATAGGCCATGGTGATGGCTTCCATAAAACGTTTGGCTTCGTCGTACACACCACGCGGACCTACAGGATTTACATTGCCCCAATACTCTTCTGTTTGCGGATGCACCAGCGGATCGCCATATACTTCGCTGGTTGATGCAACTAATATCCTGGCATTTTTTGCTTTGGCTAATCCTAAACAATTATGTGTGCCCAGCGAACTTACTTTTAAAGTCTGAATCGGAATCTTTAAATAATCTATCGGGCTTGCAGGAGATGCAAAGTGTAAAATATAATCGAGCTGACCGGTTACATGAATGAATTTGGAAACATCGTGGTGATAAAATTCAAACTCCCTTAATTTGAAAAGATGTTCAATATTTTTAAGGTCGCCGGTAATTAAATTATCCATGCCCATTACCTGGTAACCTTCTTTAATAAAACGGTCGCAAAGATGTGAGCCTAAAAATCCGGCAGCACCTGTAATTAAAATTCGTTTACCCCTTCGTCCGTCCTGAGCGAAGGGAATGGAGGAACCTGACGCTGAGTTTTCTATATTATTTTCAATATTCATGCTGCTGGTTTTATAAATCCTCTTGAATATTTGTACTATTTACTCCTTTCAGAATTTGTGGTATTATAGTTTTTCTGCCCACACTCACATAATGAAAACCCAGTTCTTCCATCTTATTCAGGTCGAACAGGTTTCTGCCATCGAAAATTACTTTATTTTTTAATAACGATACTATATTGCTAAAATCGGGTGTTCTGAACTCACTCCATTCGGTAGCGATCACCAATGCATCGGCATCGATCAACGCATCATACTGGCGTTCTGCAAAATTTATTTTATCTCCGTAAATGGCTTTTACATTGTTCATGGCTTCGGGATCATAGGCAGTCACGACGGCGCCTTCGGCAAGTAAGGCATCAATAATGGTTAAGGCCGGTGCCTCCCTTATATCATCTGTATTGGGTTTAAAAGCCAAGCCCCAAAGGGCAATTTTTTTATCTTTCAGGTCATTGTTGAACCAGGCTTTTATTTTTGGAATTAAATGTAGTTTTTGCTTTTCATTTATTTCCATCACCGCATCCAGTATTTTAAATTCATAGTTCACATCGGCCGATGACCGGGCAAGCGCCTGCACATCTTTTGGAAAACAACTTCCGCCATAACCAATACCCGGGAATAAAAACCTTCTGCCAATACGTTCGTCGCTACCGATACCCTTGCGTACCATATCCACATCTGCTCCCAATAATTCACAAAGATTTGAGATCTCATTCATGAAAGTTATTTTGGTTGCTAAAAAAGAATTGGCTGCATATTTGGTCAACTCAGCACTTTTTTCATCCATATAAATAATGGGATTGCCCTGGCGCACAAAAGGCAGGTACAATTCATTCAGTGCTTTTTTTGCCCGGTCGGATGTAGTGCCAATAACCACACGGTCGGGTTTCATAAAATCATCAACGGCTACACCTTCCCTTAAAAATTCGGGATTGGAAACCACATCAAAATCAACGGACGCATTTTTAGCAATGCCGGCATGTACTTTATCGGCAGTGCCAACTGGTACCGTACTTTTATCAATGATGATCACATATTCTGAAATTATTTTTCCAAGATCATCAGCTACTCCAAGGATATATTTCAGGTCTGCACTTCCGTCTTCACCCGGAGGTGTAGGCAGGGCAAGGAAAATGATCTGTGCGCCTGCAATGCCTTCTTTTAAGGATGTAGTGAAATGAAGCCTGCCTTCTTTCTGGTTACGGAGATATATTTTTTCCAGTACGGTTTCGTATAGAGTTAGTTTGTCTGATTTGAGTTTATTGATCTGGTTTTCATCAATATCAACACAGGTAACTGTATTGCCT
>JBBRQF010000057.1:0-15421 GCA_038226715.1 Chitinophagales bacterium | reverse complement strand
TGCAATTACGGGTTGTATTGCCAGTACCATACCTAATAAAGTTGCTACCCCTTTTCCACCTCTGAAATTGGCAAATATGGGAAAAACGTGACCTAATACTGCCGCAGTACCAAGGCCAAGCATCAGGTTGGTTCTTTCCAGCTCGTGGCCAAAATAGAAAGGAAGAAAATTATAAAGCATTACTGCAGTTAATCCTTTTAAGATATCAATGATCATAACCATGGTTCCGTAGCGTGAGCCCAAAACCCTGAAAGTGTTGGTGGCACCCATGTTGCCACTTCCGTAATCACGAATGTCTATTCCAAAAAAACGTTTGCTAACTAATAATGCTGTGGGGATGGAACCAATTAAATAGGATATTATAATGAGAACAAGTTCTTTCATCTGTTTCCTTTAGCTTGAGTTGAGAGACAAAAGTAACGAAAAAAAAGCTCTGATTTAAGAGATGCTCAAAATTTGTGAATAAACTGGGAATTATGCAATTTCATGCGGGACCTGTATAACAAATAAAATTAATTCATGACTGTCAATATGCAGATCCATTCTCCTTTTTGGATGGTTTTTATAGGTTGTATGCCATGGCCGGATAAGGCATTTATCATATGTTGTTCATCTGTTTTAATAAAGCCGCTAAGTAATATCAATGTTCCTTTCTTACCAACAGTATTTATAGCTTCCAGGTTATCAAATATTACATTTAAATTAATGTTAGCCAGGATGATATCATAAACTTTGCCTGCAGCAATCGTTTCAGCTTTGATCAGTTGAATGCTGCTGCAATTATTGGCTGCTGCATTTTCGGCAGCATTTTCAATACTCCATTCATCGTAATCAATAGCATCAATATTTGCTGCCCCCATTTTTTCGGCCAGGATGGCTAATACGCCGGTACCGGTTCCAAAATCTACTACCGTTTTGTTGCTGAAATCAATGCCTTCCATCTGCTCAATCATCATGTAAGTAGTTGCATGATGCCCCGTGCCAAAGCTCATTTTTGGGGTGATGATGATCTCGTGCTTCACATTATTAACGGGCTGGTGAAAAGCTGCCCGGATGCTAACAAAATCAGCTACAATAATGGGTTCAAAACTACGCTCCCATTGCGCATTCCAGTTTTGCTGGGGCACAATGGTAATTGCATAATTAACCGGTACAGTTTTGAGAATCGGCTCCAGGCTATTTTCATCAAAACCAGCTTCTTTTATAAATGCCAGCAAGGAATTTTCTGTTTCCTCAAAGCTTTCAAAGCCTGCATCTGCCAGTAAAGCTACCAGTATTTCACTTTCGCCTTCCTTCAGGGTTTCAAACTCAATTTGCAAATAATTCATGATGCTTTTATTTAAAAAGCCGTCCCGCCAAAGGCGGAACGGCATATAATTCAATTGAAATAATCAGTAAATTAATTACCTCCTTGCTCAGGCCTTGGTTGCGCCTCCGGCTTTGGTATTAAAGCTTTACGGCTTAATTTAAACTTGCCTGTTTTTTGATCAACATCCAGCAATTTAACCTTAACCTTATCACCTTCTTTAAAAATACCATCCATAGTTTCCAAACGCTTCCAGCTTATTTCACTGATGTGTAACAAACCTTCTTTCTTTGGTAAGAACTCAACAAAGGCACCAAATTCTTTAATGCTCTTCACAGTTCCTTCATAAGTATCGCCAACAACAGGTACTGCTACCAGGCCGTTGATCCATGCCAAAGCTCTTTCCAGACTGGCTTTTTCTTTAGAGAAAATACTTACTTCACCCCTATTGTCAACTTCTTCAATATTAATGGTAGCACCGGTTTCACGTTGAATTTCCTGTATCACTTTACCACCGGGCCCTATCACCGCACCAATGTATTCTTTATCAATAATTATCTTAACCATGCGTGGAGCATGTGGTTTAACTTCTTCTCTTGCAGCCGGCGTACATGCATACATGGCTTCCAGAATATGCATACGGCCTTTTTTAGCCTGTGCCAAAGCCTGACGCATAACATCCATGCTTAAACCGTCAACTTTAATATCCATCTGCACACCGCAGATACCATCACGGGTTCCGGTAACTTTAAAATCCATATCACCTAAATGATCTTCATCACCCAGGATGTCGGTTAAAATTGCAAAATCATCGCCCTTTTTAATTAATCCCATCGCAACACCACTAACATGCTTTTTTAAAGGCACACCTGCATCCATTAACGCTAATGAACCGGCACAAACAGTAGCCATTGACGAAGAACCATTACTTTCAAGGATATCACTTACTACTCTTACTGTATAAGGATAATCTTTTCCCGGCATCATTTTCTTTAAAGAACGCATCGCCAAATTACCATGACCAACTTCCCTGCGGCCAACACCTCTCATCATTTTAACCTCACCAGTTGAAAAGGGTGGAAAATTATAATGTAAAAAGAAATTTGTATAGTCTGATTTGTTTGCACTTTCTACGAGCAACTCATCTAATGGAGTTCCTAAAGTAACAGTTGTAAGTGACTGAGTTTCACCACGGGTAAATAAAGCTGAGCCGTGCGGAGTTGGTAAATTATCAATCTCCATTTCCAATTGACGGATATCTTCTGTACCACGTCCATCCAAACGCTTCCTGCTGTTAAGAACCATATCTCTAACCACATAATATTGCAGGTCGCCAAAATAATGGCCAATTAAAGCCTTATCTTCTTCAGGCATTTCCGGCATTTGTTCGCCTAAAAAGGTTTTAACTTCTTCTTTAAGTGCAGCGTAAGCGTCGCTTCTTTCGTGCTTTGCAGATGCAGAAGCAGAAATGTCAAGCATTTTATCTTTCGCAAAAGCAGTTATCTTATCGTTTAATTCTTCGTTGCGGTAAGGTTTGGTGTAGTCTCTTTTAGTTGCAGATCCAACCAGGTCTCTTAATTGCTCCTGTGCTTTAACCTGTAATTGTATAGCAGCATGACCAGCTTCAATAGCAGCAATCAGGTCTTCTTCCTGGCACTCATTACTTTCGCCTTCCACCATCATGATATTCTTATCAGTAGCAGCGATCAAAAATTCAAAGTCAGAAACTGCCAGTTGGCTACGGGTTGGGTTGATTATCAGTTCGCCATTGATTCTTCCTACACGAACTTCTGAAATAATTTCCTGGATGGGAATATCTGAAACAGCCAATGCAGCCGAAGCAGCCAGGCAAGCCAGTGAATCGGGCATTACTTCATCATCAGATGAAATAAGTGACACCAACACCTGCACTTCGCACAAATAATCTTCGGGAAATAAAGGCCTTAAAGCCCTGTCTATTAATCTTGAGGTAAGAATTTCGTAGTCATTCAGGCGGGCTTCTCTTTTAAAGAAAGAACCGGGAATACGGCCAGCAGAACCAAATTTTTCCTGGTAATCTACTGATAATGGAAAAAATCCTTGTCCTGGTTTTGGTTCCTTATTTGCAACAACAGTTGCCAGTAAAATGCAATTGCCCTGGCGAACGGTGACAGCACCATCGGCCTGGCGGGCCATTTTACCTGTTTCGATAGTAACCTCACGGCCACCACCTATATCAAATTTTATTGATTTTGGATTTAATAAAGACATAAATAGATTTATGATTTTAGATTGGCGATTTTAAATTTAAAGCCGCAATCAGGATGATTAAATACTGTAAAAAGAATAATTCCCAACTTAGAAAAACAGTTGGGAATTAAATTATTTACATAGTGGATAGTTTATTTACGTAAACCTAATTTCTCGATTAAAGCCCTGTAACCGGTAAGGTCGTGCTTGCTGAGGTAAGTTAGTAAACGCTTGCGCTGACCAACCATCATCATTAAACCTCTTTGTGAAGAGAAATCTTTTTTGTTGGTCTTCAGGTGATTTGAAATGTGGTTGATACGCTCTGTTAGCAGGGCGATCTGTCCTTCAATAGAACCTGTGTTGGTAGCTTTTGCTCCAAAAGTGGTGAAAATGTCTGCTTTTTTTTCGATTGTTAAATACGGCATCTTTGTTTTTTTAATAACGTCTTTGTTATGTTTCTTTTTTAAATTGGTTGCAAAAGTACATAGAAATATTGATTTTTAAGCGGCATTTTGAGTATTTTTTTTGAATATTGCCATATATGAACCCATCATTTGCCATAATTGGTTGCGGAAGAATTGCAAAGCGGCATGCTGAACAAATAATAAAGCATGGAAAACTGGCAGCGGTATGTGATATTATACCCGAAAAGGCTGATGAAATGGCTATGCTTTACCAGGCAAAGGCTTATTATTCCATAGAAGAACTGCTGAAGCAGGAAACTGATCTGCAGGTTGTAAGCATTTGTACACCAAATGGATTACATGCCAACCACTCCATTAAAGCGTTGGAAGCGGGCCACCATGTATTGTGCGAAAAGCCACTTTGTATAGCTGTTGAAGATGGAAAAAAAATGATTGCAGCTGCTGAGAAAGCAGTTAAAAAACTCTTTGTTGTAAAACAGAACCGTTACAATCCACCAGTTGCATTTTTAAAAGACCTGGTTGCAAATGGCAAATTAGGCAAGATTTACAGCTTTCAGATCAATTGCTTTTGGAACAGGCCAACCGCCTATTATACAGATTGGAAAGGCAGTAAAGCCCTGGATGGTGGAACGATCTTTACGCAATTCAGCCATTTTATTGATTTGCTTTACTGGCTTTTGGGAGATGTGGCAACTGTAAAAGCGATAACCGGAAATTTTGCACACCCCTCCATTGAGTTTGAAGATACCGGTATTGTTGCTTTTGAAATGCAGAGCGGTGCCATCGGCTCATTAAATTATACGGTTAACAGTTTTGAGAAAAATATGGAAGGTTCCTTTACCGTTTTTGCAGAAAAAGGAACGGTTAAAATTGGCGGGCAATATTTGAATGAACTTGAATATTGCACTGTAGCCGGAGTTGAAAAGCCAGATTTACCAATTGGCAATCCTGCCAATGGCTATGGTTTTTACCAAGGCAGCATGAGCAACCATGATAAAGTGTATGAGAACTTGATAAAAGCTTTGGCGGATGATAACCATGAATTTGCAAATGCGGAAGATGGATTGAAGACGGTGGAAATAATAGGGAAGATTTATCCCGCCATTGGCGGATAATTGGGAACGCAGATTTTTATGATAGTTATGATCGGTTAGGATATCTGCGTAAATCATGATCATCATAAAAATCTGCGTTCCAAAAAAAAATCGCCATAGGTGATTGTTATAAATTCTAAAAGATTATCGTACGATATTTTATAAATGAGTAAGGAAAGTTCAATAGCAAATACGGCTTCTAAAGCTACACTCGTTTTTACGGTTACAACAGATCTTACATACGACCAAAGGATGATACGCATTTGCACATCGCTTGCCAACGCAGGTTATGATGTGACTTTGATTGGCAGAAAATTAAGTTCATCCATTCTCTTATCTGCCCAGCCTTTCAAACAAAAAAGAATTAACTGTCTTTTTGAAAAAGGCAAATTATTTTATGCCGAATATAATATCCGCCTCTTCTTTTACCTCCTTTTCAAAAAGATGGATTGCATTGGCGCTATCGACCTGGATACAATACTCCCCTGCTATTTCATTTCCAGGGTAAAAAAAACAAAACGCGTTTATGATGCCCATGAATTGTTTTGCGAAATGAAGGAAATTGTTACCAGGCCAGTCATTTACAGGATGTGGAAGCGCATTGAACGCTTCACTGTTCCCAAATTCAGCCATGGATATACTGTTAACCAACCCATTGCCGATGAGTTTAAAAAAATGTATGGAGTAGATTATGAAGTGATAAGAAATATTGCTTTGCTTAAAGAAATTGTTCCTCAAGAAAAAAAAGAAAAATTCATTTTATACCAGGGAGCCGTAAATGAGGGCCGCAGTTTTGAAACACTGATACCTGCCTTTAAAAATATCAATTGTAAACTTATAATTTGCGGCGATGGCAATTTTATACAACAGGCAAAGCAACTTGTAATGTCAAATAATTTGGTAGATAAAGTAATTTTTAAAGGCAAAATAAAACCAGAAGAATTAACCGCTATTACACAACAGGCATATATAGGCATTACCCTGTTTGATGATAAAGGATTAAGCAACTACTATTCGCTGGCAAACCGTTTTTTTGATTACCTGCACGCAGGCATTCCGCAGTTGTGCGTAAATTACCCCGTATATGCCGAAATCAATAGCCAATTATCCATTGCTTTGCTGGTTGACGATATAAGTTCAACAAACTTAGCAACCCAACTGAACAATTTACTTACAAATGAGGTTTTGTATAAGGAGCTACAACAAAATTGCCTGACCGTTCGGCAAACATTAAACTGGCAGCAGGAAGAAAAAAAATTAATTCGATTCTATAAAAGTATTCTTGGATAAACATTTACATATCGTTTGCCTCGACGTTCCCTTCCCTGCTGATTATGGGGGCGTAGTTGACCTGTTTTATAAAATAAAAGCATTGCATCACCTGGGTGTAAAAATTCACCTGCATTGTTTTACAAAAGATCGTGAACCACAGGATGAGCTTAATAAATACTGCGAAACCGTACATTATTATCCCCGCAAAAAAAACAAAAGCAGTTTCTCTTTCTCGTTGCCATTGATCGTAAAAAGCAGGGTTAATGAAGAGCTGATATCCAACTTACAAAAGGATAATTACCCGGTTTTACTGGAAGGTATTCATTGTACATACTATTTAAAAACCGGTCAGCTTAACAACCGGAAAATTATCGTTCGCCTGCACAATGCCGAGTTTGCCTACTATAAACACCTGGCAAAACAGGAAAGTAATTTATTTAAAAAGCTGTACTACTTACATGAAAGCAGGCTTCTGAAAAAATATGAAAGATCTATTGCCGGCAAAACAACATTTTTAGGCGTAAGTAAATTAGATGTTGATTTGTACCTACATGAATTTAAAGCAAACGATATTCATTATCTACCTGTTTTTTTACCATATACCTTAGCCGTGGGCAAAGAAGGCAAAGGCTGCTTCTGTTTGTATCATGGCAATTTATCCATTAATGAAAATGAAGAAGCGGCTGTCTGGTTATTAGAAAACGTGTTCAGCAAATTGAAATTACCTTTTGTAATTGCCGGCAAAAATCCCTCAAAAAAATTGCAACAGCTTGCGCATGATCACCAGCATACCTGCCTGGTTGCAAACCCTACTGATAAAGAGTTGCAGGATATGATCAATAAAGCACATATACATGTATTGCCATCATTAAATAATACCGGCATTAAATTAAAATTATTAAATGCCATGTTTAATGGCAGGCATTCTTTGGTAAATAAAGCGGGTGTTGAAGGATCGGGACTGGAATCTTTTTGTCACATAGCTGAAGATGCAGAAACTTTCAGGCAGCAAATTGAAGCATTGTACACGCAACCCTTTACCGAACAGGAGATGCAGCAACGCCAGGGCTTATTGCAAACCATCTATAATAATGAAGTAAATGCCGCAAAGCTTATGACATTTCTATGGTAGCATTATCCCAAACCTTTCCCATTTCTGTTTTAATGGTACGTGCCGGAAATTTTTTGATCACCAGGTAATCGTGTGTAGCCATAATGATAGTCGTGTTATAATCCCTGCAGATGTGAAAAAGCAACTGCATGATCTCATCACTGGTTTCCGGGTCAAGATTTCCAGTTGGCTCATCGGCCAGTATCAATTTAGGAGAATTCAGTAAGGCCCTGGCTACATCCATACGCTGCTGTTCACCACCGCTTAACTCAAAAGGCATTTTAAAACCTTTCGTTTTCAATCCCACTTTTTCCAGTACATCAGCAATTTTTTCATCCATCAGCTTTTCATCTTTCCAGCCGGTGGCCTTTAAAACAAATTTCATATTCTCATTCACATTCCTGTCGGTAAGCAATTGAAAATCCTGGAAAACCACGCCCAGGTTGCGGCGTAAATAAGGAACCGTTTTCCAGGTCAATTCTTTCAGGTCATGGCCTACTACCCAGCCCTCACCTTCTCTCAGTTGAAGATCACCGTACATGGTTTTCAACAAGCTGCTCTTGCCTGTTCCTGTTTTACCAACCAGGTACACAAACTCGCCTTTTTCTACAGAAATGTTTACATCACCTAAAACAAGGGTGTCGCCCTGGTAAATATTTACATTCTTTAATTCAACTATTGATTGAGACATAATTGGTTTGTTGTTGGTGGTTTATTGTTTTTTGTTACGGGCATTTGTTTTTTATGGCAGCATCGTTATGAACTTGTTCTGTTATTCTTTTCTTTTAGTAAAATAAAAGAAGAAACCCACTTGTACTGCAAATCATCCTGCAACTTTTGCCTGAGCGTATTTTTCCGTGCCTCAGTGCTTCAGTGGCAATTGCTACAAATTTAGTTGTAACCGCTTCAGTATAAAAAAATAATTTCTTCACTAATTGTTAAAAAATATGAACAACTAAAAAAATAGTTGTAAAACTAAATAATTAGTTTTATGTTTACAGCATCAAGCATAAATCAATTGTAAAATGAAAATTTTAACTAAGGCCGAAGAGCAGATCATGCAGGTAATATGGAAGCTGGAGAAGGCTTTCCTGCGGGAGATTATTGAAGAACTGCCGGCACCCAAACCGCACAACAATACAGTAGCTACTATTATTAAGATACTGGTTGATAAAGAATTTGTGGGCATTACTCAGTTTGGAAGAACACACCAGTATTATCCATTAGTAAGCAAAGATGCTTACAGCAAAACCACCATGAAGAGTTTTGTAAAAGGATATTTTGAAGGTTCTTTCAGTAATGCGGTCTCTTTTATGGTGAAGGAAAACAATTTAAGTGTAGAAGACCTGGAGATGCTGCTGAAGCAATTAAAAAAACGTTGATCGTTGCTGGTTGTCCGTTGGCCGTCCATTAATGCTAATTGCTTCCTATTTGAACAACGGTCAACGAACATCGAACAACGCCTAAAAATATTTAACTAATCTAAAAACTATTGCTATGCTACCCTTTTTCTGGTACATGCTTAAAGTAATAATATGCTCAGGTGTGTTATTTGGATATTACTGGTTGTTCCTACGTAATAAAATATTCCACCAGTACAACCGGTTTTATTTACTGGCTGCTATGTCGCTGTCTTTGTTATTGCCTTTACTCAAAATAAATTTCTGGCAACCCGATGCTGAAAAGAACCAGGCCATCCGTGTATTACAGGCTTTTTCTACGGGTGATGAATACATGAACAGCATGGTAATTACGGCACACAAAAGCAGCTTTACTTTAGAACAGTTCTATCCAATCATTTACTGGCTGGTATCTTTCATTTTCTTTATAGTGATGCTGCGTACTATATTATTGATCCGTACCCTGCTGAAAAAATACCCGGCCCAACAGGTTGAAGCGATAACTTTTATAAACACAGAAGACGAGAGCACGCCTTTCTCCTTCTTAAAATATATTTTCTGGAACAACAATATAGATATGGGCACTACCACCGGCAGGCAGATATTTAAACACGAAGTTGCACATATACAGGAAAAACATACGCATGATAAACTGTTTGTAAGTATGGTACTGATCTTTTGCTGGTGCAATCCCTTCTTCTGGTTGTACCGCAAAGAACTGAACATGATACATGAATTTATTGCAGATAAAAAAGCGGTAGAAGACAGTGACACCTCGGCATTTGCCGCCATGATATTACAGGCTGCTTACCCAAAACACCAATTTGAATTGGTCAATAACTTTTTCTACTCACCCATAAAACGCAGACTGATGATGCTAACTAAGAACACAAAGACAAACTATATTGGAAGGATATTGGTGTTGCCATTAGCAGTGCTGGTCTTTGCTGCTTTTACATTAAAGAAACAAAAGATACAGGACCGTGCAGTTTATCAAGGTAAAAAAATAACTGTTATAATTAATCCGGCTTATGGAGGTAATGTCTTAGGCTGGAAGTCAGCAACGGGTGTTTATGAAAAAGATATCAACCTCGCCATTGCAAAAGAAATAAAATCTTTAAATAACAATGACAATATTGAAATAATTCTTACAAGAGATAAAGATATCAATGCATTAAGTGAATGCAGGAATATTGTTGCAAAAAATAATGCTTCACTCTTTATAACTATCAGTCTGGCACAAAATACCAATAACAATAAAGAGCGCGGTTGGTATATTTGCATTCCGCATAATTCAGACAAATATTATCAGCAAAGTAAAATCCTAGGCTCTATTTTAGTCAATTCCTTTTCTGGCAATTATGGCTTACCAGCTAGCGAAAATGCATTATTGGAACGTGCCTGGGTCATGACTTTTACTGAATGTCCTTCAATTATGGTTCAACCGGGGCATATTACTAATTCCGAAGATTTTAATTATTTCAATACAGCTTCCAATCAGAAAAAAATTGCTGAAAATATTTTAACAGGGATTAAAAAATATCTCATTAATAAATCTTCTGTTCAATTTCCACAACTTAACAATACTGATACACTACCCAAAAAACTATCTCCATCAACTACTCCAGTAACTGTTAATGGCAAAAAGGTAAAAAAGGCTTCTGTAATTAAAGAAGGTATCCTTTTAGTTGAATACGAAGATGGGACAGCTTATAAAATGACACAAGACGAAGCCACTAAGGCAGGAATAAATATGGAGAGCAACATGCTTTACGTAGTTGACGGAAAAATAACCAACAAAGACAAAGCGGGTTTAATCAGAACAGAAACCATAGAAGCTGTAAATATTTTAAAAGGCGAAGCAGCCTTAAAAAAATATGGTATTGAGGGTAAAGATGGTGTAATCGAAATTAAGAGGAAGGTATTGTTGTCAAATTTTTCGCTTAACGCAACAGACCTTACACTTTCTGCAGATAATGCCACTATAAGGGATGGAAATAATGCCCTGACACTTTCTGGCAATGTGAATATTAGTGGGGATTTAAGTAATAGTATCGTTTATGTAGATGGCAAAATTGTAACCGAAAACGAACTTAAAGCAATTGATGTAAGTAGAATAGATGTAGTAAATATTGAGGCTACTAAAGAAACAGACAAGAAAATAATATTCGTTAGTTTAAAAAAAACGGCAGAACCAAATATATATATTGGCAGAAGTAGTGGTGGCAGAATCGCATCGAACTACCTGAAAGCACAGGATATAATAACTGTAACTTCAGGTTATAGTTTCGTATCAGCCGCAATATATTTCTCTGGGCCAGACTTCAAATTAGTAAAGGTTTATCAAATCAATTCAAATTCACTTGGTTCAATACAAGAATCAATAGAGAAATGCCGGGCCGGTGACGTACTGGTTTTCGACAATGTTTGGGTAAAAGATGATAATGGAAATAAGATAATGATCTCTGCACCACCAGCCTTCCAGGTTTTGGAAGAGTTGACCGAAACTACCGAAATTTCAAAAACTGCGTTTTCACCTGAAAATAAAATTTTTACAACCACAGAAAACCCTCCACAATTCACCGGTGGGCCCGAAGCTTTTCGAAAATATTTACGTGAAAATTTAAAAACAAACACGCCCGTTAATAATGGTGCAAAAGCAGGTATATACAAAGTTGTATTAAAGTTCATCGTTAATGCAGATGGCAGTTTAAGCGATATAAAATGCGAAAATGATCCCGGGTTTGGGATAGGTGCCGAAGCAATACGCTTTATAAAAACTACGCCCAAATGGCAACCAGCCGTGCAGAATGGTAAAAAAGTAAACGCTTATTTAAAACAGCCAATTACTTTTGTTGTTGAAGAGGAGGATGCAAAACCTGTGACGACTTCGTTGTATAAAAGCAGTTACACAAAAACTATAGACCAGTTATTTGCTTTTGATCCACAATACAAGAAAGATATTAAGGTTCCTTCCTGTGTTGGACTTGATTTTTATGCAACATATACCGGCAAGATCCCGGGCAATTTAAAAAACAGGTAAATATTATTATGAGAAAATGAGAAACCTAATACCTGATCTCCTCATCCTTTAATATAATAACCAATTCTTTTTTATTGCTCTCTTCTACCCTGCCAATAACCTGTGCAGCAATACCGAAATGGTTAGCCGCTGCAATCATGGTTTCCGCATCAGCAGCATCACAATAGATCTCTAAGCGGCAGCCCATGTTAAACACTTCGTACATCTCTTTATTATTGCTACCACTGTTTTCTTTGATGATGTTGAATATTTCCGGTACATCAAATAAATTATCTTTTATAACTTTTAAAAACCTTGCTGTTGATTTACCGTCAGACGAGACGTCAGACAGTAAATCAGGCAGGTATTTCATGCACTTGGTTTGCCCACCACCGCTACAATGGATAACACCGTGTATCTTATCAAAATGATCTTCCAATAAACCTTTCATAACCGGCGCATAGGTTCTGGTAGGACTCAGTAAAAGTTGACCGATGGTTGTAACAAGTTGTTCGTTGTTTGTTGTTCGTTGTTTGAGTGCTGAAGATTGCTCCTTTCCTGTCAACGGCCAACCAGCAACGGTCAACTCATCACTTAAACGGTGCTTACCAATATAAACTACATCCTCTTCAAGTCCTGTGTTATAACTTTCTTTAAAATTATCTGCATAAAATTTACTCAGCACATCATGCCGGGCACTGGTGAGGCCGTTACTGCCAAGTCCGCTGTTGTATTCTGTTTCGTAAGTTGATTGTCCGTAACTGGCAAACCCAACGATCACATCACCTGCTTTTATTTTTTCATTGCTGATGATCTTATTTTTTGGCCAGCGGCTGGTCATGGTGCCATTAACCGCAATAGTTCGTACCACATCACCAACATCTGCAGTTTCGCCACCGAGGTAATGAATGTGTACACCAAATGTTTTTAACCGGTCAAATAATTCCTGCGAGCCATTGATCACCTGTTCCAACACTTCACCGGGTATGATGGTCTTGTTACGGTCGATGGTGCTGTTAAAAACAATATTATCATAAATACCCACACAGAGCAGGTCATCAAGGTTCATCACAATGGCATCCTGTGCAATGCCTTTCCAGACGGAAATATCTCCCGTCTCTTTCCAGTACAAATAAGCCAGGATGCTTTTGGTACCTGCCCCGTCGGCATGCATGATGTTTACAAATGCATCATCGCCACCCAGAAAATCGGGATACACTTTACAAAATGCATGGGGATATAAACCCTGGTCGAGGTTTTTAACCGCTGCATGCACTTCTTCTTTTTGGGCAGATACGCCCCGTTTGGAATATAAAGACATTAAAAAGTAAAAATTAAAAGTAAAAATAAATCTGGCGCAAATTACAATGCAATTATCCAATATTCATTATAAAATTATCAATTAGATTTGCAGTTCTTAATTATGCAGATACACCGTGATATAACAAACCTACCCGCATTTAAAAATGCAGTTATTACCATCGGAACTTTTGATGGGGTACACCTGGGGCACCGACAGATCATTGACAGCTTAAAATCGGCAGCAGCCGAGGTTAATGGCGAATCTGTCATCATTACATTTCACCCACATCCCCGTAAAGTAGTTTCTTCGGTGATCACTGGCGTAAGGCTGATAAATACGCTGGCAGAAAGGATCGAATTACTGGAGCAGACCGGTATTGACCACCTGGTGATTGTTCCTTTCACCGATTTTTTTGCCAACCAGGCCGCTGAGGAATATATCAGGGATTTCCTGGTTGATAAATTCAAACCACATACCATCATCATCGGTTATGACCACCGTTTTGGAAAAGAACGCAGCGGCGATTATAAACTGATGGAAGAAAAAGCTATTGTGTATAATTACAGGCTGAAAGAAATACCGGAGCATATTCTGAATGCCATTAAAGTAAGCAGCACCAATATCCGCAATGCCATCCTGCACAGCAATATCGATGAGGCCAATAATTTTTTGGGTTATGATTTCTTTTTTGAGGGAGAAGTTTTTCATGGCGACAAGATCGGGCGTAGCATTGGTTACCCTACGGCCAACTTAAAAAGTACCGACGAAGAAAAGATAGCATTGGGTGATGGTATTTATGCAGTGTATGCAACTGTGGAAGGTAAAACATATAAAGCCATGATGAGCATTGGTTTCAGGCCAACAGTAAATGGTAAGGTACGGGTTACGGAAGTGAACATTTTTGATTTTGCAAAAGATATTTATGAAGAAACCATAAGAGTAACAGTAAAAAAATATTTACGCAGCGAAGTTAAATTTGATGGACTGGAATCTTTAAAGATACAGTTGCATAAAGACAAGGAGGATAGCCTGGCTTGTTTGTAGGAATTCGCCTGTGGCGAATTCGGAACACGCCGAAATGCATGTTCCTATCGGGCAACCATCTTCACTACCATTTCCTTCATCAGCGAAGCATCGGAAGTTCCGGTATCGCCCACACCCACTCCTTTTAAATTATAGTGATGCAGCAATAATAAGATACGTTCTATGCCATCATAGCCATAATTATTAATGGTTTCCATCGCACTTTTCACAGCATTGCTATTAAAGTAAAAGTGAGGCTTAAGGGCTGCTTCACTCCTGTCCTGCATACCAAAAACAGTGTACACTTTACTAAAGCTGGCATACAATGCCGGCAGCACCATTTGTATGGGGCCGGCTTTGGGATTACCCTCAAAATACTGAATGATCTTTATGGCTTTGGCCAGGTCTTTTTTGGCAATGGCTGCTTGCAATTCAAACACATTATACTCTTTGCTGATACCTATATATTTTTCAATATCATCTTCGGTAATCTCCTTTTTGCCTTTTAAATTTAAAGCCAGCTTTTCAATTTCATTTACAATACGGTTTAAATCGTTTCCTATATGCTCATCCAGCAGGCTGATGGCTTTTGCATTTATCTTATATCCCTGCGATTTTACATATTCCCCGATCCATTCCTGCAGTTTGTAATCTTTTACCTTTTCTGAGGTAAATATCTCGGCCGATTTTTTCAGTTGCTTGTACAGTTTTCCTCTTTTATCAACTGTTTTACCTTTATGTCCAATTACAAAAATGGTTGAGTTCAGCGGGTTCTCCACATAGCTTTCCAGTTTATCAATATCTTTCATCTGCTGTGCTTCTTTAAGCAAAACAACCTGTCGCTCAGCAAACATGGGGTAACGCTTACAGGCATTTACAACAGCCGCCCATTCGGCGTCTTTACCATAAAACACGGTCAGGTTAAATCCTGCTTCTGCCTCATCAAGTATTTTATGCTCGGCATAATTCATGATGATATCAATATAATAATCCTCTTCGCCTTCCAGCCAGTAGATGCTTTTGAACTTTTTCTTTTCCCACTCACTTATGATTTTTTCTGCACTCATAATTCAAAGATACTATTTCGTTATTTACTATTTTGCCTGTTGGTTTTATGCTTTGTCTTCCGGTAATCCCCGGCCTTCAAATATCACCATACTGCCATGATTTGTTGTATTTATTAAAAAAGTTTTTAACACAGCAATAACGGCACAAATACTTCGTTTTTTTCAATGT
>JBBRQF010000056.1:0-16624 GCA_038226715.1 Chitinophagales bacterium | reverse complement strand
TGAATGATAATGGTCAATTACCTATGGAAGGTGACAGAAATAATTCACTTTCTTATTGGATAAACAGATGGACACCAACTAATCCATCTACTAAATTACCACGCCTGGGAGGGCCAAATAACTCGGTTGCTTCTTCATTCTATATCGAAGACGCTTCTTATTTACGGCTTAAAACCGTAGAAATCGGCTATACATTACCCATTTCCATTTCAAAAAAATTCGGAGTATCAAAATTGAGAATCTACGCAGGCGGTCAAAATATGTTAACGTTTACCAAGCTGAAAAATTTTGATCCGGAAAGAGCTAGAGGTGGAAATACGGATCAATTAACCCCATTATATAAAGTTTATACTTTCGGTTTAAACCTTAAATTTTAATTAAAATGAGAAAGATATTAATTATAAGTCTCGTATTGACCTTAACAGGTTGTTCGAAAGATTTTTTAGACAAGCACTCGCTTACGCAAATTGCTGCAACCAGTTTCTGGAAAACAGAACAGGATGCAATCTTAGGTATTAATGGCGTCTATGATGTATTGCAGGATAGGAGTTTATATAGTGGTACTTTAAATGGTGCAACGGGATTAGCTATGTATGACAATTTTGGCGACAATTGCTATAATTCTTTCAAGTTTGAAGGCCCTGGTAATTATATGGAGGCAAACATCGATCCTTCAGATGCAGGAAAAAACCTTTTTACCCCTTTCTGGATATCCTGTTATAAAGGTATTGGTAGGGCCAATGTGGCTTTAGAAAATATTGAAAAAATGCCGAAATCAGTTATTTCTGATGCCAGCAAGAATGCGCTGTTGGGGCAGGCACTTTTCCTCAGATCACTTTTTTACATGAACCTGGCGGTTTATTATCAGGATGTTCCTCTTATCCTAAAAACACAAACATTAAATGAGGCGTATGTTAATAAAAATACCTACCAGGAAGTTTCTGATCAGGTTATTAAAGATTTAAAAGAAGCTGCAAATAAACTCCCTGTTAATTATCCAGCCGCTCAATATGGATATGCCACCAAGGGAGCTGCATTAGGCTTACTTGCCAGGCTTCAGCTATACAATAAAGATTACCAGGGGGTTTTGGATGCTACAGCTACAATGCTAACATTGGGGTATACACTAAACCCAAGTTATACACAGTTGTTCACCGAGGCAGGTGAAAATTCTAAAGAAATTATTTTCTCCGTACGGTTTTTTCAGGATGGTGGCGTTTCAGCTAACGGAGAAATGTTTTCTGCTACTTTTAACGGTTTGCCTAAGGTGGATGAGCAACCCATGCCTAATTTGGTAAAGGATTATTATTGCACTGATGGTAAATCAATTACTACATCACCATTGTATACTGCAGCTACTCCAAAAAATAACCGGGATCCCCGTTTAGCAGCTTCAGTATACTTTAAAAATGATATTTTCCTTACAGATATAGCAAAAGTATTCACGGGAAATACAGCTACAACATACGGGCTTAAAAAATATCTCAGAACATTGAATACTTCAGCAGCAGGTGTAGGTGTTTTCAATCCGGGGGGACAGGATTTTTATGTACTTCGTTATGCAGATGTGTTATTAATGCGGGCTGAAGCCCTGGTAGAATTGAATCAGTTACCGGGAGTTTATTCTTTAGTTAACCAGGTTAGGGCAAGGGTTACGATGCCCACAGTTGAAAGTGTTGAAGGTTCAGGTTTAAGCCAGGCGGCTTTAAGAAATATAGTTAGACATGAAAGAAGAGTGGAGTTAGCAATGGAAGGATTACGCTTTTTTGACCTGAAAAGATGGGGAACAGTTCAACAGGCTTTTCAGGCTGCACTAGCAGATAACGTTGCTGGCTATACGGGAATAGTTTATCGGGGTGGAAAATCTGAGACATTCCCTATTCCGCAAAGTGAGTTGGATGCAAACACAAATCTGGTGCAGAACCCTATTTGGCAGTAATGATTAACAACAGTTATAAATGAAAATTCCGGCTCTTTACCAGGCCAGCATATTTACATACAATTTGTAAATACTTATAACCGGTGTTTTCATTTTATTAGTCAATTCAAATAAAAACTGAAATATGATATATCAAAAATTGCTTTTTGGAATAGTTGTGTTTACTTCTTTTTCCTGTAAAAAAAGCGACAGCGTTACCAGTGGTAGCAATACAAGTACATTTCAACCCGGGTCAAAACTTACCGTTGCCAAAGCTGTGGATATGGGGGGAGCAAGGGCAGACTTGAATCCTGATACGATTTATTCATCAATTAATAATGGGCTTAACAAATTCACTCCGCTCCCCGCAGGTTTCGAGGATTTAATTGTTTCGTTTTACTTACCAAAAGGCTACATGGCTACATTTGCCGAAAACAGCGACGGTACAGGAGCTTCATCCTGTTATGTTGCTGCACAATCTGCAATAACTGCAACACTTTCAACAGCTGTGCGACGGAAAGTGTCGTTTATCAGGTATGTACCAGTTACCAACCCTTTAAAAAAAGGATTTGCTTCAACCGATAGCAATGCTGTTAAATTGTTCAACACTTCATCCTGGTATTATGGGTGGAGCTTTAACCGGCCTTCACTTGGTTCAATTCAGTATGTTGCTATGACCTGGGGTAAAGGTTCAGCAACTATTGATAATGTTGGTTATCTTTTAGGAAGGCCTGATGTGGATCATTTGTTGTCCTTCAATGAGCCCGATAATGCCACGCAATCTAATATCCCAATTATTGATACAGCAATTGACAGGTACAAGATTATGTTGCAGTCCGGTATTAGGCTTGGTGCTCCTGCAACCAGGCAAGACCAGATGTCCGGCGTCGGTAAGTGGGGAACAAATTTTATGGCTGCAGCACAGGCACAACAATTAAGAGTTGATTTTATTCCACTGCATTGGTACGACTGGGGAAATCAAACGAATAATCAAGCAACAGATTCGCTTACTGCGGAAGCAGTTTTCAACAGGTTTAAAACATATGTAGATAAAATTCATACTGTATACCCGGGTCAAAAAATATGGATCACTGAGTATAATGCCAATATCGCAAGAACATCAGTTGTGCTAAATAAATATTTTATGAAACTTTCTACAGACTGGATGAATGCAACTGATTATATAGAAAGATATGCTTATTTCTTTGAAAACTCCTTACCTGCTGTGAACGCTGGCGTTATGACTGATGCCGGTACTTACTGGAATAATATTGTTTCTCCTGTTTCTTTTCCTGTAAACATCGAGTAATGGAATACGTTATATTGAAAGAAAATTATTTATATTAATAAAGAATTTGAAAAATCAACTAACAACAAAATCAGGCTAATTTAGTTACTCTTTAATTCAACATGTTTAAAGTATTATTTCTCTTTATTGTAAGTCAGCTGGTTGTTGTTTCAGTCTCTACACAAAGTTTGCCCCTGGGCAAACTTTGGTATGATACAGAGGGTAGGATGATCAACGCTCATGGCGGCGGTATCCTTTATCATAACAATACCTATTATTGGTTTGGCGAAGTGAAAGGAATGGGCAAAGATGGTAACATTGCGATGGATGGTGTGAGTTGTTATTCTTCAAAAGATTTAACCCACTGGAAAAATGAAGGACTGGCTTTAAAGATGATAGCTGATACGAATAGTATGTTACAACCCGGCTGTATCTTAGAAAGGCCTAAAGTAATTTATAATGCAAAATCAAAAAAGTTCGTGATGTGGTTTCATCATGAGTTGAAAAACCAGGGTTATAGTGCTGCCTTAGCAGGATTGGCAGTTGCTGATAAACCAGCAGGACCATACCAGTACATTAAAAGTATAAGACCTAATCAAAACATCTGGCCTGTAAATCTGCCTCAGGATCAAAAGCGTCTATTGGATTATCCTTTATTAAAAAGAGCCGACACAGGATGGAATGCAAAAGTGATTGAGGGAATGTTTGTAAGAAGAGATTTTGAAAAAGGACAGATGGCAAGGGACATGACATTGTTTGTTGATGACGATGGTACAGCTTATCACATTGCTTCATCAGAAGATAACCAGACTTTGCACGTATCTAAACTTAATGAAAACTATACTGATTTTTCTGGTGAGTACTACCGGATCCTTGCAGGTAAAAGCAACGAAGCTCCTGCAATTTTTAAATACGATAACAGGTATTATTTATTTACATCCGGTACAACGGGATGGAAACCTAACTCTGGACGTTCCTTTGTTGCCAATAATATTTATGGCCCGTGGAAATCATTAGGCAATCCTGTGCGTGGAACCGAAGAAGATAAAGCAACTACTTTTCAATCACAGAGTACATACATTTTGCAGGTAGCTGGTAAAAAGAATAAATACATTTATTTAGGAGACAGGTGGACACCTGAAAATGCAGCGGAAGGAAAATACATCTGGTTGCCGGTTATATTTGAAGATAGTAGTCCTGTTATTTACTGGAAAGACAGGTGGTCATTAGATTAAGCTAAGTAATCAATCCTGTTGAACAAAAAGTTTTAACCAGCATTAGTTTTTATCTACCGTTCTTTATTACAATGCTGTAGGTATGGTGCCGTATTTTACATTGTTCCGGTTTTTTAAGACAAGAAATAGTGCCGGGTGGCTCATCTACTTCTTCTTCTCTTGTTCTTTTATATACTGGGTAGGTGTTTTACCAAACTCCTGTTTAAATGCTTTGGAGAAATAGGATTGGGTTTGTATGCCTACGCTGTACATAATATCTATTAGCGACAACTCACCTTGTGTAATCATTGCTGCTGCTTTTCTTAGGCGGATGGTGCGGATGAAATCGCCGATGGGCTGGCCGGTAATGCTCTTTATCTTATTATATAGCTTGGTTCGGCTCATACCAATTTCTGAACATACAAAATCAATATCCATCTCTGGTTTTGAAAGATGGTTTTCTATCAGTGCCAGTAAGTCTTCCATAAATTGCTTGTCCCTGCTGGAGTGGGCGAGCTCTTTTATTTCGACATTTTGATCTTTGCGGTAATGCTCTTTTAGTTTTTCTTTTTGTGCCAGTATATTTCGCAGCGTCAGTTGCAAAATGTCGATACTGAGTGGCTTGGGAAAATAATAATCAGCACCTGTCTCGGTGCCTTCTATCCGGGATTCGAGACCATCTTTTGCAGTGAGCAGAATGAAGGGTATATGGGCTGTTTCAAGTGTTGTTTTTATTAGCCTGCAAAAATCTATGCCGTTCATCACCGGCATCATGATATCGCTGATGATAAGGTCGGGAAAATATTCCAATGATTTTTCCATTGCCTCTTTTCCATCGGCAGCTTCAATAATCCTGTACTGCTTTTCCAGCGATTCCTTCAGAAAGGTCCGCAGTTCTGCATTATCGTCGGCAATAAGAAGGACGTACTCTTTTGATTGGCTTGTTTCCGATTGTGTAGTTAGTGGTTCTATCCTACTCGCTGCTGCATGCAGGGCTGGAGGTGCTAACAAGCTTTCTAAACGAACAGGCGATTCGTTATTTTTCATCCATCTTTCCTTCTTGCTATAGTCGGCTTTGCTCACTGGAATGGCTATCACAATTTCGGTTCCCTTGCTATAGCTGCTATACACATAGATATTTCCCTTGTGCAATTGGGTAAGCGTTTTTACAAATGCCAACCCTATACCCGACCCAAGGTGGTTGTCGGATACCCGGTAGTAGCGTTCAAACAAATGCGGCATCGATTCGCCGGAAATACCTGTACCATTATCTGCTACGCGGAAATAAATAAACGGCCCGGGTCCGTCGTTATGTTTTATCAACAGTTCGTTTTCAAACTGTGGTTTAAAATTTTCAAGCGAATCCATAACCTGTAGTTGCACCTGCCCATAATCCTGCGTGTATTTAAAGGAATTACTAAGCAAGTTGATAATGATCTTTTCAAGCACCTGCCTGTCGAACCACACTTCGCTTATTTCTGTGTTGCCTGAAACCTTAAAGGACATATTTTTTTGTAATGCCAGCTCACTAAGCTCCTCGGCAATTTCCTGTATAAACAATGTGATGCTGCCCGGCATTACCTGCAATTTCAATACACCAGATTCTGCTTTTCTGAAGTCCATCAGTTCGTTGATGAGCTGTAGCAGCCGGCTTGCATTGCGTTGGATTAACTGGTATACCTGGCTGTTTTTAGAACCAGTATTTTCTTTTAATAATTTTTCTACCGGCCCGGTAATCAATGAAAGCGGCGTACGGAATTCATGTGATATATTGGTGAAGAACTGCAACTGCATCTGGTGTATCTCTTCTTTTTTTTCTTCTTCATAACGCTGCAACCGGATCTTTTGCCAGATGCGGTACATATAAAATGCGGCACCAAACAGAGCGGCTGTCACCAGTAGCCTGAACCACCAGGTTTGCCAGAAAGGGGGTGTAATAATTACTTCAATGATCTGACCCTTTTGATTCCACACCCCATCATTGTTAGATGCTTTTATAATGAACCGATAAGTGCCCGGCGTTACATTGGTGTAGGATACCCTGTTTTCACTTCCAGCATTGATCCAGTCTTTATCCCAGTTTTCCAGCTTATAGGCAAAGCGATTATTTTCCGATGCGGTATAGTTGAGTGCAGCAAAACCAAATGAAAAAGTGGCATCCTTATAAGTGAGTTGTATTTTGTTGGTAAAGCTGATGTCCTGTTTCAGCAATTCATTGCCATTGCCACCAACCACTTTTATATTCTGCACCTGAAAATCGGTAACATAAACAGGCGGAACAAATGTGTTGAGTTTTATTTCGTTGGGGTAAAAAGAGTTGAAGCCATTAACGCCACCAAAATAAATCTGGCCGTCTTTTGTTTTAAGGAATGCGTTGGCCTCAAATTCCATATCCTGCAAACCATCGCCGATGCTATAGGTTCTTACCATCTTTGTTTTGGGATCCAGCTGTTTAAGTCCTGCTGAAGTACTTATCCAGAGAAAGCCATTGTTATCTTCTACAATTCCCTTGATAAAAACAGATGACTGTCCTTCGGCAGCTGAAAAAACAGAAAAGTTGTTGGCAGCTTTGTTATACAGGTACAAGCCTGTCTGCCCAAGCCACAGATTCCCCTTGCTGTCGGTAAACAAAACCCTTATGTCGGGCTTTTTACCTTCCTGGTCAAAATAATGTTCAAACTCACCGGTGGATGCTGCCAGTTTATTCAGTCCGCCATCATCAGTGCCTATCCACAAATTGCCTTCCTTATCCTGGGCAATGGATACAATATTATTCCCAGTGAAGGATGTTTTTCCGGTTTTACTTTTGTTTACTGGTGTAAAAGTCATGGTTTTTTTATCCAGCATTTGCAGTCCGCCAAAGTAGGTGCCAATCCATGTTTGCAGGTTTTTGTCTTCGAATATACACTGGATATAATCGGAACTAATATGGCCGCTTGTTCGTGAGGTAGTGCGATAGCGTATAAAATTATTTGCAGCTCTATCATACAAGCATAGGCCCCCGCCCCAGGTGGCTATCCATAAATTGCCTTCACTGTCTTCCTTAATATCTATCACCTCATTAGAGCCAAGACTTAATGGATTAAACGGATCGTATTTATAATGGGTAAAAGTGCCTTGCTTCCGGTCAAAGCAGTTTAAGCCACCGCCATCTGTACCTATCCAGATATTGCCATATTTATCTTCAAAAAAAGACTTTACATCGTTATAACTTAAACTATTGTTAGCTGGTGTTTGCCGGTAGCGTTTAAATTTTTCGGAGTCGGGCGTATATAGATTAATGCCGCCCCGGTGTGTGCCGATCCAAAGGTTGCCCTGTCTGTCTTCGTACAAAATAGAAACGGTTCGTTGGCTTAAACTGTTGGGGTTATCGGGCTGGTAGTGATAGTTGTAAAATTTACCGGAGGAAATATCGAACCAATCGAGTCCGCCATTTACAGTGCCTACCCATATTTCTCCTTTTTTACCAATAAAAACGGTTCGTACAAGATTGCTACTGATGGATAGGGGATCTGATGCTGTATGCAGGTATTGCTGGTACGTTCTAAAAGCTGGATCAAAAACCAAGAGTCCGTTATCTTCCATGCACAAGAGCAGTTTACCGTTTTTGCCTTCTGCTATCGACTGAATAGAATGGGTGCCTATCGTAATGGGTTGAGGACTGATGGCTGAAAATTCATCTTTTCCATTTTCATAAATAAGGAGGCCACTTTCGGTACCGGCCCAAAGGTTTCCCCGGCTATCTTCTAAAAATATATTGATGTTGAGTACCGATGATGTATTGTCTATGGCATGGCAGATAATCCGTTTGAAACTTTTATTGCCGGCATTGTACAAACTGATGCCTCCACCGGTAGTGCCAATCCAGATACGCCCTTTTGTATCACCATAAATAGCAGCGATGTGATTGCTGACAAGCTCATCAGTCTGTTTGGTCTTTAACCGAGTAAAACTATTGAGCCTGGGATTGAAAAGATTGAGGCCATTGCGGGTGCCCACCCAAAGGTTATGTTGCTGGTCTTCGTAAAGGCTGGTGATAAAATTATCGCTGATGCTGTTACTGTCGGTTGAAGTATTTCGGTAAACAATCATCTGCGATCCATCGTAGCGGTTAAGTCCGTCCCTTGTTCCAAACCACATAAAACCCCGGCTATCCTGAAGGATTGTTTCAATTGTACTATTTGATAGTCCGTTTTCACTTTTTATATGCCGAAAGTTTACGAGAGGAGCTTGTGCAAAACTGTAAACAGATAAAATGCAGGTGCAAATAAAACAAATGATACGTAAAAAAAAAGGGAATAGACACATGGTATAAGATAGAATGCTGTTGAAAAGTAATTGTTTCTGTTCAAGTTAGCGAAAAGATTGTTCCAAAAATACTGTCCCTAAAAGAATGATGATTAGAAACAAACTTGTGATGGCTGAGATAAAGCTCTAAGCTAAAGGCTGTGTAGATTTGTTCTAATTACCAGGCCAAGCCAATGGCTATCTAATTAAAACTAAACTGTGTAACTCATCTTCACAACGATTACTTAAACTCTAAAAAAATCTGTATGAGAAAAAAAATTAAGGAAAAATGGTCATTAGACGCTTTTTTAAAACCTTTATTCATCCTTTTGGTGCTGTTTTCGTTTGGCGCAGTCTCTGCACAGAATATAGTCACAGGAAAAGTAACTGATACTTCCGATTCTCCTGTTCCAAAAGCGACAGTAGCTGTAAAAGGGAAATCTAAAACTATGGTAACTGCCAACGATAAAGGAGAATACAGAATTAAGGCATCTGTCGGTGATATACTAGTATTCACTTCTATTCAATACCAGACAGAGGAAATCAGAGTAGGTGCTTCTGCTCTGGTAAATGTAATGCTCAATAGAACCACTTCATTGATGAATGAAGTGGTGGTAGTTGGTTATGGAACAACTGCAAGAAAAAATCTTACTACCGCCATTGCAAAAATTGATGCTAAATCAGTTCCACAAGCTGCCAACAGCTCTATAGCACAACTTGTTTTTGGACGAGCTGCAGGTGTGCAGGCCGTTCAGCGGAGTGCGGAGCCGGGAGGAAACATTAATATTTCCATCAGGGGCAGAGGTAACCCATTGGTAGTAATTGATGGTGTGGTTACCCCTTACGGAGAACTTGAACCTGGTAATAGCGGAATTGCCAACGAATTGAATGGGGTAAGGCGTGGCGGTTTTGCAGGACTTAATCCAGATGATATAGAATCAATAGAGTTTTTGAAAGACGGAAGTGCTGCCATTTATGGAGTGAATGCATCTAATGGTGTAGTTTTAATTACAACAAAAAAAGGTAAAGCAGGAAGGCAGTCAGTAAGCTACGATGGAAGTAGGTCGGTTGTTAAGAATAACAAATACCTGAACCCGTTGAATGCTACCGACTATATGGATTACTTTAATCAATTGACAAAGGATAAATATTTAATTGATAATAATCAAGCTCCTTTTGGTGCAAATACGGCTACCGGCTTTGTGCCAAAATTTAGTGCAACCGATATTAAAAATGCAGGAGAAGGAACAGACTGGCTCGGTCTTGTATTAAGACAGGGCGCAATTGATAACCACAACCTGAATGTGAACGGTGGAACGGATAAAGTTGTATACTTTTTTTCCGGTAATTATTTTAATCAGGAAGGTACCATGCGACAATCAGGCCTTAAAAGATATACAGGCAGACTTAATATTACCTATAATCTCAACAAATTCCTTTCGCTTAATACCAATGTAAGCGGATCAAAAGCGGATTTTAAAAACTCAACAGCAGGCTGGCAAAATGGGGGTTCGGGTGCACAGGGTTTTGGCGCATTGCAGGCTGCAGTTGCATATCCCAGAAGTGTTCCTTTATATGATGCCAATGGAAAATACAGTGTTTTTCAATTAACGGGTAACCCGGTATCGTTGTTGGATATCGACGATAAAACAGCGTATACATCTTTAAATACTACTGCTTCTCTGGATGTAAAAATTCTTGGCAATGAATTAACCGGCCGTTTACTTTATGGCAATAACAGCGAAAGCTCTTTAAGAGATTTTTTTGTTCCATCCTCTACTTTTTATTTTCAGTTAAACAGAGCAAGAGCTTCTTTAAATGATTCAAGACGTGATGTGACAACAATGGAAGCAACACTTACTTACAAGAAAAAACTATTGAACAATAAATTGAATTTTGATGCAGTAGGCGGTATTGGACAGTATAAAAACAGCGGCTATGGATTTGGTGCAGCCAGTGCAGATATGCTGGATGCAATTGGTACTTCTAATCTTTTTGCAGGAACTGGTGCAGTAACCGTAAGCTCTTATAAGTCACTTACAAAAACACGTTCTTATTTTGCGCGAACTACTTTAGATTTTCTTGACAGATATGTTCTACAATTGATCTACCGTTATGACGGCTTCAATAACTTTTTTCCACAAAATAAATATGCAGCTTTCCCCTCCGCATCTGCTGCATGGAAGGTATCCAATGAATCTTTCCTGAAAAATAATACTTATATCAGCTTGTTAAAATTTCGTGCAAGTATTGGCGTAACAGGTGATGCATCTGGTTATGCTTATGCGAATTATATTCCAGATAATTCGTTGGTTTCTTTTAATAGTGGCGGCAGACAGATTTTACCTTATGTACTGGCGTCTCTTGACCATCCTGAACTCCAGTGGCCAAAAACAATCAATAAAAATATTGGTGTTGATTTCGGATTGTTTAAAGACAGAGTCAGTGGTTCGTTTGATTGGTTCAGGGACGATATAACCAGGCTTATTACCAATGCAAGTACAGCTCCGCTTAGTTTTTTGGGAACACAGCCTGTAAACGGTGCCTACAGAATAAGAACGGGATGGGAAACATCTCTAAGCACACAGAATATTAACAAAAAAGATTTTCAGTGGAGCAGCAGCATTAACGTTTCGCATGTATTGTATAAGCATGAAGAAAGGTTTCCTTTTGAAGTGATACCACAGGGCGGCAATGTAAAAGACCCTGTAAATTCAATCTATGTTTTTCAAACAAATGGCATTCTGCAAATTGGAGAAACTGCCCCTGTATGGCAGCCAGCTAATGCAAAAAAGCCAGGTGCTCCAAAGTTTGTTGATGTAAATGGCGATAAGATACTGGATAGTAAAGATATTGTAAGATACGATTCCGATCCAAAACTCACCTTTGGCTTTGGCAACAATATTAAATACAAGCAATTTGATTTGGGTGTTTTGTTCTATGCACAGGTCGGTGGCTGGGGTTATAATAACCTGGTATCATGGGCAACACCAGCAGGCTTTATTTCAGGGAATCAAAGCGGTATCCAGGAAATAAAAAATGTATGGTCCACCACTAATACTTCGGGTACTTTACCGGGTGTGGCGTATGATGAATATGCTTTAGGACTTGCTGCAGGAGTTGATACAAGATTGGAAAAAACTGATTTTGTTCGCTGCCGTAACATAACGCTGGGTTACACATTTAACCAACCTGCTGTTAATAAATATTTTAAAAACCTTCGGATTTATGCTGACGCACAAAATCCATTTATTATTACCAATTACCGAATTGCTGACCCGGAGGTACAGGCGTTTGGTGTAAAAGGTGGTCCGGCTCCTTACCCAATGGCAACAACATATTCACTTGGTATAAAAGCAAATTTTTAATTTTTTAAATTATTGATATGAAAAAGACAATCTTAATAGTAACCATTTTTTTTGCACTTTTAAGCAGTTGCAAAAAAGGATTAGATGCCAAAATCTATGGCTCTTTAAACCCAACTAATTTCCCAAAAACAGAAGCCGATTTTAATTTGCTCACCACCGGTGTTTATAAATTGTTCGGATCAAAATGGGGATACTATGGAGATGTGGGAGGTGTAAGTGGAAATCTTTTTTTTGGTGTTGAATATTCCAATCTTTTTTTAAATGATTATCCAACCGACCTCATCGCTCATTTCCCTAATTGGGGTGGTTTTTTTGATGGTTTCAGCAAACCAGATTTCAATTTTATGAAAACATTGGGTAGTGGCAGGAATCATTTGGAGAAAATCCGTTTCATTACCAAGTACACTAAGATGATTGATGATATCGAAAAATCCTCCATCAGTGATGCCGCAAAAAAAACGTTTTCTGCTGAAGTAAAAACTGCAAGAGGAATCATTATGTATTATTTATTAACGATGTATGGACCCGTTCCTGTTATAACAGATCCATCAAAGATTGGAACAGATGCCGAGAAAGATTTATCAAGACCCGCCAGAGCAGCTTACACTGCAATCATTGCTGGTGATTTGAGATTTGCCGCTGATAATCTTCCGGTTACCCCAGCTGACTACGGAAGATTTAATAAAGGTTGTGCGCTAACCTATTTAACCAGGCTTTATCTTAACGAAAAGAATTGGCAGAAAGCAGAACAAACTGCACGGGAAATTTTACCGCTTGGATACAGCCTCGTAAATGATTACGCCAGTCTTTTTAAAAGTGTAACAGAAAAAAATTCAGAAACTATCTGGGCTGTTACTTGTGATCCAACTGCTGATGGCAGCGAAAAACTTGGCAACATGAATGCCTGGTCATACTATTGTTTCCCCACCGATTTCCCTGGTAATATAACATCCGTAGGTGGAAGAAAAGTTGGCGGATGGGCATGGCCCGGTGCATTTACAGCTACATGGTCATTTTACGATTCATTTGATCCGTTAGATAAAAGAAGAACCTTATTGCTCGATCGTTATGATGCAGTAAACAGCAGTGGTTTTCCTGCTGGTTATTCCATTACACGGGCTGGCGGTATGATTGGGCCAGTTATTGCAAAGTATCCCGATGACGACCCTACTGCATTCTCGGGAAACGATATACCGGTGTGCAGGTATGCAGACGTGAAATTGATGTTGGCAGAAGCTATTAATGAACAAGCTGGTCCAAGCAGTGAAGCACAAGGTTTGATAAACGATGTACGCCGCCGTGCAGGCATTGCTAATATTGGTGGTGTTGATATTGTTTCAAAAGATGCTTTCAGGGATGCCATTTTAAGAGAGAGGGGATGGGAATTATTTTTTGAAGGTCAAAGAAGAATTGACCTGGTGAGAATGGGTAAATGGACACAGGCACTTACCGCTGCCGGCAAGCCAGTAGCAGGTACAGGTGGTGGTCTTTTTCCGGTTCCTCAATATATGCTCGACCAGGGAATGGCACAGACACCAGGTTATTAAAACACTTTTTTTCATATAGCATAGCAAGCAGTCGTTTTGTTAAATGGGTTATCTGGTAATGGGTAGCCCATTTTTTTAAACGGGGAGAATGGGCTTACTGTCCCGCGTATAAATGAGTAAACTTGCCTTCCAGTTCTATAAACTCATTTTCAAAAACATCCTACAGGATGAATAATTGTTTTAACCATGTTAAAAAATACTTTTTTAAAAAATATGGAGCCATCAGTTGCCAATCTTCCTGAATGTAGGGTTAAAAAAATATCCCGATATATTTGTTCACTTTTGTTGTTAACCATGCTAACAGAGATGGCTGCATCCCAACAAAACCTGTCCGTTAAAAAATATGCTGTTTCACTTCCTGCATCCTTGGGTGAATTAAATGATGCAATGCTGCAAATAGATTATACTGGTGATACCGGTATGGGTTTTATAGATAGCGAACTGGTAACCGATGAATTTAATAAATTCATCCCCTTGCAAATAGAGTTAAGAAAATTTTATCCCAATGCAGCACGTAAGGAAATGCTATTTTATTTTCGTTCTTTGCAGAAAGAGGCAACCTATTTACCTTAATCCTGCTGATGTGCCCAATTTTAAAAATAAAAGTGAAGTACTTGAAGTTAAAAAAGTAAGCTTCATTCCTGAGTAGACAGTGAAACTTGAATTTAAAAATTAAAATTGTAAACCCAGTTTTATGAAAGTGAATATTTATATTATTTCAATCGTATTGTTGTTTACAAGTTCCTGTAAAAAAAGTGATGGGCAAAACAACCCTGTTCCACCTGTAACAACAGATACGAGTGTTGTTAAAAATGCTGGCTTTGAAAGGGATGCGGCAACACAAACACCCACGTCGTGGCAAACCGCCGGCGATGCAGATGCGGATTATACAGCAGCAGCGGGTGTTAACAGCAGCAGTTTTGCATTGCAGCATAAAAAAAGTACTCCTTATAATGTATACACATATCAAAAAATAACCGGGCTTGCCAATGGTTTTTATACACTAACTGCCTGGGTACAAAATAGCGGCGATCAAAAATCTTGTTTTCTTTCTGCAAAAACCTTTGCCGGTGAACGAATAACAAGTCTGCCAGTTACATCCACATGGATACAAGTATTTATAAGAGGTATTGAAGTAACCAACGGTGAATGTACAGTTGGCATTAGCTCGGATGCCAACGCAGGCAACTGGTGTAGTGTTGATAATTTTTTATTGACCAAAGATGACAAGTCTTACACTTTTCTTAAGGGAGCCGATATTTCAGAACTGACATATATTGAATCAAAGGGCGGTAAATTTTTTGAGAATGGTGTGCAGAATGATTGTATTACCATATTAAAAAATAATGGTGTAAATATGGCAAGGTTAAGATTATACAATGATCCGGGAAACCCTTTGTTCACACCATCCAATCATTTGCCCGCTGGCATTCAAAACCCAGCTGATATACTCATACTTGCTTCCAGGGCTAAGGCCGCAGGCATGCAGATTCAATTAACTTTTCATTATAGCGATTATTGGACAAATGGAAGCACACAAACTAAACCGCATGACTGGTCAACATTAAATTATGCCCAGTTAAAGCAAGCAGTATATGATTTCACTTTTAATTTTATGACCCAGATGAAAGCTCAGGGAACTACTCCTGAGTATGTTTCGTTGGGCAATGAAACTGCAGGCGGCCTGCTGTTTCCCGATGGGGATTATAATCACTTTCCGCAAATGGCAGAATTGTATAATAAAGGCTACGAAGCAGTAAAAGCAGTTTCGCCCAATTCAAAAGTGATTATTCATTTAGATGATGCAGGGAACTACGATAAGTACAACTGGTATTTTGATGCATTAAAAGCAGCCGGTGGAAAATTTGATATCATTGGAACTTCGTATTATCCATTTTGGACGAACAAAACAGTAAGTCAAATGCGTGAATGGGCCAATACGATTTCAACAAAATACAACACCGATATTATTATTATGGAATCGGGTTATAACTGGAATGCAACATTGCCATCAGGCGCTTCAGGCCAACTTTCAAATAACGGGCCTTATCAAACTATCTATCCATCATCTCCCGAAGGGCAGCGGAATTTTATGTACGAACTGTTTAACGGCATTAAACAGGCAAATGGGGGAAGAGTTATTGGAGATATTTACTGGGATCCTGTTATGATTGCCGTACCTGGCGTAGGATGGGAACTTGGGGCACCCAATGTAGTTTCTAATACCACTGTTTTTGATTTTAACGGGCATGCACTACCCTCATTAAAAGCGTTTAAGTTTAATAATTAATCAATAATTTTCAATGAAAAAGAGCATGAACATAATTTCTATAATAAGTATGTTAATTTATATGAGTTGCAGTAGTTCCTCAAAAAGTTTACATCAAAAGCAATCCACCACCTTCATTCAAACGCCAACTGAAAATTTGTACCCATCTCCGGATTTAGTTGTTTCTTACCATTCTGATTGGACTAAGAAACATTACCCGGAAAGGATTATAGAATTTAAAAAACATCCCCTTGTGGTTGGAGATATTGTTTTTTTAGGTAACAGCATAACTGAAAAAGGTGGTGATTGGGGCAGTCGTTTAAACCTTCCTAATGTAAAAAACCGTGGCATTGCCGGTGATGTTACTTATGGTGTGTTACTTAGATTAGGTGAAATATGTTTTTACAAACCAACGGCTGTTTTTATTCTGATTGGCATAAATGATATGTTTCATGACTCTTTAAGTTCCGAATATATAGCCGGTAATAATATTAAAATTGCTGCTGCAATTCATAAAGAATCGCCACATTCTAAATTATATGTGCAAACGATACTGCCTACATCCAATCAAAAATTAGTAGCAAACATAAAAGCTGTGAATGACCAACTTAAGAGTAATGCAGGCTTCAAGACTTATACATTGATTGACCTGCATTCTTTTTTTTCAGATGAAAATGATCTTATAAAAAAAGAATTAACGAATGATGGTGTTCATTTAACAGAAGAGGGATAT
>JBBRQF010000055.1:0-18128 GCA_038226715.1 Chitinophagales bacterium | reverse complement strand
TACTACAGCACCAGTTCCCCACTGGTAATTAGCACCAGATCCCAGGGTTCCTCCCAATGCTGTTAAGGTGGTAGATGAGCCATTACAAATGTCTGGACCCGTAACACTGGTTGGTGAAACCGATGGTTGATTTACTGTAATAGTTACCGTTACTCCGCCGGTTGTGGCTGCACAAGGTGCAGCTGTATTTTCTATGCGAACCCAGTACGTTGTTGTAGCAGCTGGTGATACCGTAAGTGTTGAACCGGTTGCACCAACAATTGGGCTGGTGCCTACTACAGCACCCGTTCCCCATTGGTAATTTGCACCCGGGCTTAATACTGCTCCTACGGCTGTTAGCGTAACAGATGATCCATTACAAATAGTAGCGGAGGGAGAAGAAATACTTGATGGCCCTGTTGATGGTATTCCGCCGACTAATTTTATACCTGGAGAGTTAAATCGGCATGCAATAACTGATATATTACCCGCTGCTGATACTGCAAGACGATAATATTTACCTGTATCTGACGGATTAACGGGATTAATTGTATAGGTTGATGATGTGGCACCCGGAATATCTATGTAAGGACCAGCCAAAGATGTAGCTACCTGCCATTGATAATCTTTTGCACCAGGTATTGCTGTAGTATCTGATAAGGAACCTGTAAAAGTTGCAGACCCACCCAGGCATCCTGAAGTTGTAGTTGCGCTTACAATAGCAACAGGATCACATGAGCCAAATTGAATGTCATCCAGTACCACATCATTTCCACAACCTCCTTCTGCCTCATTAATTATTTCAAAAATAATAGAAGTGTAAGATGCCGGGCTTACAAACTTAACACCGAATTGTTGCCATGAGGTATTGAGAATGCTACCAGTAGATATGTCTGTAATAATTGCCAGTGTAGCCCCGTCTCTTATTCTTAACCTTAATTTAGGATAAATAAAAGCGCCGCTTGGATTTAAGGCCCTGCAAACAGTATCGTAAGAAGGGTTACCTATAAATGCTGCATAAAACGATAAGGAATATTGGCTGTTGGAACACATAGGATATGTAAAACCTCCCCTGTACAGGTTAAGGTTATTGGCATCTGCATTAACTACCATCATTTGCCCGTTTACATTTGCTGCTGTGCTGGTTGGCGGATTACTGGTATGGTCGGCAATATTTACAAACCTCAATACGTCAGCATTCTGAGCATTATTGGTAATGGTGTAAGCATCTGTAACAAGAGGTTGTGTTTTAAGGCCGAAGTAGCCGGTTTGCTGAATTGGTAATGATGCGCCTGAACCTAAAACAGGTGCCGGAATTATTGAATCCAAAACCGGAGCAGCTCTTATACCAAATGTTTGTTCAAATAATATTTTTGTCATGGTTACACATGGTAATGTTGACCCAACTAACTGAACAATAAATGGTGTAGGTTGCGCCTCACCGGGATCATCTGATTTTCCGTTGTAATTCAGATCGGGGTTATCACCATTGGTTGATGAATCTCTTAAGTTATTATTAAACAAATTGGTTGCATTACCAACTGCCTGGTTCAGGTAAATAATCCCGGGTTGTATATTGGTAATTTTACAGGTAATCCGTAGTTTTATTTCATTTACACCAGGTCGGTTCGAAAGCGTATCACCGCCGGCTGGGAAGGAAGTGATCAAACTCATTCTTCCGGCAGTTTTACCATTGTAAAACAGGTTTGGCAAAGGGCCGGGAGGTGCAGTAAATGATATTATGGAAGAACTTAGTACAGTTCCCAAAGGATTTATTTTTGTAAGTGTATCGTATGCCTGCACATTCCTGATAACCGTTGTACCAACATTTCTAATAGTTACTTCATACACCAGGTCGTAGGTTTTGGAGCCTACGGGATTTTCGGTACCCGATATCAGTTTTTTTGATAACCCGATACCTGAAGTAACACTCGTCATATCTGCCGTGCTAAAAATAGTTGTACCGGCACTATATGTGATCGGGTAAGTCTGGTAAGGCGGGTTAATATCCAGCTCTTTATAAGCACCGGTGGCACATGCTCCCGAATTTAATGCGGCAACCACTTTACCATCAGCATAAGCAAGACCTACTACATAAATACCCGCACCGCCTAAAACAGCTGGTTTAAGCGTATCTAAAAACGTTGCAACCAATGGGGTTGCGGTTCCATAATCTTTCCAGTTAACGGTAAAATATTTATTGTCGAATACTGCCAGCATTTGCTGCGCCGGTGTCATTACCACATCACCGTTCTGCGCATATATATACCTGTTACCAAAATTAACCGGGTACGAATTACCCAATGCGCCGGTAGTAAAATTTACCTGCTGCAATTCCATATTGTACACCAGCTTATTGCTAAACCACTTTGTACCATTTGCATCATAAGCCCGTATATACCTCGCATCGCCATTACTAACATCATAATAAGCAATTGACGGGTTACCATTTGAAACAATCATGGATGAATACTGCCCAATATTACTTGCGGATTCTACTGTAACTGCTGTTCCCCAGGCTCCAGTGCCCGTAGCATTTACAGCCCTTATAAATTTTAAATCGCCATTGCTTATATCATAATAAGAAATTGCCGGAAAACCATTTACTATTACCAGTGAGGGGTATTGCCCCACATTACCGGTAGATGCAACATTTACCGGTGTACCCCAAACTGCACCATTTACATCGTTTGAACGTGCATATCTTAAATCGCCATTCGTTACATCGTAATACGCTACAGCAGGATTGCCGCTAATGATCTCCAGGGAGGCGTAAGATCCTACATCACCGGTAGTTTCTACTGCTACCGCTGCTCCCCAGGTAGCTCCATTTATATTGGTTGCCTGTAAGTATCGCATATCACCATTGGAAACATCATAAAATGCAATAGCCGGAAAACCATTTACTACTTTCAGGTTTGCATGTTTGCCGATATTACCGGTAGTTTGTACAGCAATCGGACCAGCCCATGCTGCCCCGTTAACATCGCCTGACCTTATGTATCTTAAATCGCCATTGGTATTATCATAATACGCAATGGCAGGATTTCCGTTAACTATTGCCAGGGATGCAAACTGGCCCACATCATTTATAGATTCTACTGTTACGGGAGTACCCCAGGCAGTTCCATTTGCATCCAGCGCCCTCACATACATTAGATCTTTGTTTGAAACATCATAATATGCAATGGCCGGAAAACCATTTACCACCATTAATGAAGTGTACTGACCAATATTGCCTGCTGTAGCAACAGCAATGGGCGTACCCCATGAACTTCCATCTACTTCATAAGCACGTACATACCTTAGGTCGCCATTGGTTACATCATAATAAGCGGCTGCAGGATTACCATTAACAGTTGCATGAGAAGTAAATTGACCAATATTATTTGTAGCATCAATCGGGCCGGGTGCCCATCCTGAAGTATCTACAAAGTTTAACTGGTAACCCAAACCTGTGCTGGGGTCAAATTCCAAACCGGCAACAAACTGGTTTCCAAAAGTTCTGTAAACAGGTTGATTGGGCAAACCACTGTTAGGACAGGTTGGGGCTCCGGCAGTTTCAGGTGCCCACCTGTAAGTATATGTGTTATAAAGTGTGCCCGACGCCACAATCTGGTTATAATACAATAAACCGTCAAATGGATTATATGTAATGGTAGAAAGATTATCAGTGAATGTTCCGCCGGGTGCAGCCAGTTTTGGCTGGCAGTTAAACCGGTGCGTTAAAATATTAGTATTGGCATTGTAGTCAAAATATTTTACAGAGTCTTTGGTAGTAGTATTACCTGCACCACAAGGGCTGCCTATTGATACCGGAATGGCTATATTAGCTTTTTGAGCATGAACTTCGCTAATTGTTGCAAGCAACAAAACCAGGGATAATATATTTCCGGTTTTTTTTATCAGTAAGGCGTAAAAATATTTCATAGCATGCGATTTATTCAGTCAATATTCATTATTCTTAATGTGCAATTACAATTTGTTTTGTATAATTTTTTGTACCCGGGCTTGCTATTTTAATAAAATAATCACCCACGCCCAGTTTTCTTACATCTACTTTCACGCTGCCATTATTCGAAAAAGATTGTCCGCCAATTTGTATAACTACCCTGCCAGTAGCATCATATAGAGTAATGTCTGCAGTGATACTTGTTAAATTTTCATTCTTTATTAAAATGTGATCTGTTGCCGGATTAGGAGTTATTGTGTAATAATTATCAGACTTGTTTAAGATGCTGATTGTCCTGCTGTAAATAGCGCCTCCGTTTTTTTGTATGATCTTTATACGGTAGAATCCTGTTCCAGTTAACAGGTTATTATCGAAAAATATAAAATTATATTTATTAGGATTATCAATTGCCCTGATGGTTCCGATACTTTCAAAAAAGGTTCCGTTCGTACTTCTTTCAACTTCAAAAGAAACATAATCCAGTGCATTGTCAATATTCCACATCAGTTTAGCAGTATTTCCTTCTTTATTACTATTAAATGAAAGAATATTGGTTGCCAGAACAGAGACCGGCAGTAAAGTATTTTTTGAAAATAATCCGGTGCCAATTGTCTGATGCTTTGAATCAAATACAATCGTAGTGGGAACAAAGGATAAATGAAAGTTGACCAGGTTGCCCCCTGTAGCTGCAAGCACACCATTAATATCGTAAAACAAAAATCCTCCAGAGTCGTAAATAACAACAGTAGTATCCTGGTTTGCAAGGCTGCCTTTTATACGCACTACTACCGGCATATCAAAGTGGGTAATTCCGGAATTTTTTGTTTTTTGCACTAGCTTTAAAACAATGTCTTTTCCCTGATTGTTCCATTGGCTAACAGCACCTGCTACTGTGGCTGGGTTATAAGTTGCATAACCGGTATTATACATCCAGTTATTGAAGAAGGTTGTAAAATCCAGGCCAGATGCATTTTCCATATGGCGTTTAACATCATTGGTAAGCCCATTGCCATATTTCAATAAAGGATCGGCCTGATAATTTTTAAGTGCCTGAAAAAACTTAGTATCTCCCATTGTCATACGCATCATGCTTATGATCAACCCGCCTCTGTCATAAATATAAACCGATGGAGAAAATATGGTTGAGATATTTGATGTATCAGTTACATAAGTAGCCTGGGCTGAAGCACCTATTGTTGCAATTTTTTTTGCAGATCTCCAGGCAGAGTCGGTAGTACCTACAGATGCAGCAAATGATGGAGGGGCAAATTCCAGGATAATTGCTTCACTGAAATCTGCAAAGCTTTCGTTTACCCATATGTCGTGCCAACTGCCGCAGGTAACATTGTCTCCCCACCATTGGTGCGCCAGTTCATGTGCAAGTACGTCCCAGGAACCGGCAGTGCTATATACACCAGCATTTTCGCCGCTGAAGGTATTATGCTCCATACCACCACCAAATCCAAAAGTACAGTTACCGTATTTTTCATTTTTAAAAGGATAATCGCCATACAAACCGCTGAAAATCCTTAACGATATTGTGTCCCTGTCAAGTGCTGTATGCGCTGCTGCAGTATTTGTTTCCGGAAAAATATAATTGAAATGCGGCATTTTTACTCCGCCAATAATCACGGTATCTGCGGGGCTTGGATATTGCACATAGTTGGCAACAGCAGTACATATCTGATAGGAAGAAATGGGGTAACGCTCCTTCCAATAAGTTGTTATACTGCCACCTGAAGTAGTTGCAGATACTAGCGTTCCGTTTCCGGCAGCCTTAAAACCTGTTGGTGTACTTACAATCATGTCAACCGAATCGGCTTTATCATTTGATATATAAGATTTACAGGGCCACCAGGTAAAGGCTGAATAAGGTTCTGATAAAGTGTAAATATAATTATTTGCATTACCGTTATGTTTTGCAAATACATATCCACTGCCAAAAAGAGGTTCTGGCTGGGGAACGCCTTTATAGTAAACTGATATGGAGTCCAAAGTTCCGCTTACTGCAATATTTGGAATAGTTAATTGTAAAAGGTCTGTAGGCCTTACTATTTTTCCTATGGCTAATTTGGCTCCGTGATAATATACCGAATCGCAGATTAAAGGTGTGCCAAAATCGAAATTAACAACCGTAAAATTAGGCGCCTTGGTGGTAAAGTAAGTAGTGATCTTACCTTTTATATATTTTCCTACAAGTGTGGCACCAGATAATGAATCGGGATTTATACGCAACTCAAGCCTGTAATATTTTACATCATAATCAATACCGGTTGGTGCTACATTTGTTTCATTGCCGCCACCAAAGGCAGCATATTTTGCTTCAATAGCTTTATAATGATTTTGCTTTTCCGGGGAAATTTTATAAGCGTTCTGATAAATATCTGTAGGAACTTGCTGCGCATTTATACTGTAGGCATTAAATAATAATAGAAATGCAGCAAAGCACAGACATTTTACTAGTAAAGAATTTCTCATAACAGGATGAAGGTTTTAAATAATATTGGATAATTGCTTAATTCAGTTCAAAGTCCACAGCTATTTTACTAACTATCTTTCTTTAACTAGTATATAATACGCTAAATTCTAATAAATATTGTATTGCTTATTGTATTTTAAATTAATTAGTATTATTACAAATATTTAATAGTAATATTTCGGGGGACTAGTACGATAAATTTTAAAAAAAACGATTTTGTTTTTTTTATTTAATAGGATTAACAGGTAATAGTATAAATGAATATGGCGATGGGACAGTTATTGGGATGCAGATTGATCAGAATAGGACAATCATTCAATTACCCGAATGTTGATGTAGGTTATATAGGTAGGTATTTTTTGGATTTTACTTTTAGTTGAAACACCTTTTTTAGTTAAGATTATTATTTTACAGACTTGAGCCACTGAAATGAAAGTCCCATATAATAATTTCTTTTTGGTGCGGCATTATAATACCTGCCTGCTGCAGCATTTATATCGTTGCCCAAACTGTAGGTTTCATTCAACAGGTTTTCAACTCCTGTATAAAAATTTAATCCTGCCTTATTTTTAATCACCAGTTTCCAGCCTGCACGGCAGCCCAACAAATGGTAAGGATCTGCCGCCACGGTATTGGCATCATCTAAAAATATTTTTGTTGCATAGTAATATGTGCTGTTAAAATAAAATCCTTTTCTGAACTGTATATCTGCCAGCACCGAAATGGTATGCATGGGCACACTAGGTAATCTTTTACCGGAAAAATCTGTTTTTCCTTTTGAAAAATCACCGTATTTAAAATCACTTAAAGTATAGGCTGATTTTACAGTGATCAGATCAAGCAGTTTACTGTTATTAAAAGCAGTAGTGTAATCTGCGCTGATCTCCATTCCTTTTTGTTTGGCATTACCTGCATTTACAAAATAATCAGCATTTGAACTGTCTTTGCGGGTTACCAGTGCATTATTCAGTTTAAAATAAAAGCCGGTAGCTTCCAACCGAAGTTTGCCTTTTAGTAAAGACAGCTTTCCACCCAGTTCATAATTAATTCCTTCCTCAGCTTCTAAAAAAGTACTGACAACACCAGTTGAAGGCAGTAACTCCGAAATAGTGGGTGGTGAAAATCCTTTTGAAATACTTGCAAATACAGCATTGCTGCTGCTAAATTTTTTCTGCACTGCCAGTCTTGGCGAAAATTCATTTTGATAAGTACGACCCTGGTCCACCACCGGGTATTTATTAAGCCTTGTAAAATTTACTTTTGATTTATTGATGCTGGCACCGGCAGTTATGATCCAGTTGTCTTTAATATTAATATCTGCCTGTGTAAAAATGCTTCCCGTAAAATAGGCTATGTCATCATTGGTTTGCAGGGTATCTGCATTGCCATTTTTATTTTTTGAAACCTGGGTATTAAAATAGCCTTGCTGTAATTCTGCACCGGTTATAAATTGCAGGCTGGCCTCTTTAATTTTTCTTTCATAAATAAAGGAAGTTCTTCCGCCGAACGCAGGTTCATTTCTTCTTTCATAATTGCGGAATGTAGGATTTTTTATCTGGGCAAAAGAACCAAACAACGTTGTGGAGTTTTTAAATGCTTTGGTAAAATTATAGCGGTGATTAACACCTATCAGAAAATTTTTCTGGTAGATAGCGGCTTTTGCTCCATCAGCACTTGGTAAGCCACCGGCTGCAGGCCTTGCCTGTTTTGGGTTGGCAGTAAATTCTGCCAGGGTTAAGCCGCCGGGCGTTTCGTACGATAAATTATCGTATAAAACACTTGTCGTTAACTGTTGCTTTTCGGATATGTTGAATTGCGATACAAAACTTAGATTATCTTTTTTGCTTTTGGTATGATCGCGGTAACCGTTACTTTCATTGTGTGCGTATGTAATGATACTGTGGTTGTTTTTTTCCCCGTAACCAACTGATGCCAGTATATTCTGTAAGCCATAACTACCGGTAATATATTCAATATTCACCGAAGGTTTCCAGGCATTTTCAAAACTATGCATTAGCAGCAAGCCACCTGTACCGGCACCATACATACTACCGGCCGGACCTTTAAAAATTTCGATAGAAGAAAAATTATTGAATGCAAACTGGTTAAAATAAGTATTACCTCCGGGGTCGGTTACCGGTATATCATTCCAGTAAACTTTTACATTTCTTACACCAAAAGGTGAACGCAATGAACTGCCCCGGATATTGATACGATAACTGCCGGGAGAACGCTCTTCCATTCTTACACCTGCTATGGAATTGAAGGAATTTACCAGCGAAATTTTATTAGATCTGCCTGTGCTATTATTGGTTAACACTTTTACTATTGTTCCATTGGCAATCGCCCTGTTTTGTTCAAAGGCGGTAATAACAACTTCGTTAAGTGTTGTGGAAGTATCAGTTTTTGATCTTTCTTGTGCAACGGCAAATTGCTGTAGCAACAGGCAAATAAGCGTGGAGTGTAAAATCTTTTTCATGTAAGTCAATTAAAGTGTAAAGCTATTTTGCTTTTACAATAAGCGAACCAAAATCTTTTGAGAGGGTAGGGCCTCTCAAAAGATTTTTTTTAAAGGTTTGCTATTATTTAAACTGAATTTTGTTTATAATTTCTGGAATTTTGTTTTTAAATCAATACCTGCTCCTTTCACTTTCAGAAAATATGAACCTGAAGCAATTTGGCTGATATTTATGATCAGCTTGTTATTTCCTTCATTTAATGCCACTGAATTTTGTAATACAATCCGGCCCGTGTTGTCAATAATCTGCCAATCGGCATTGCAGGCTTCTGCAGCAGTTATTTTTGCATTAACATCGCTGCTAACCGGGTTTGGCGTTATACTTAAATCACTTTGGATGCCAGGCAAGGTTACCCTGATTACATTTGAATATTTATAGGTACCACTATTGTCATACATCTTAAGGCGATAAAAAACATTTTGTGATCGCAAACCGGCAACATCTGCATCATTATAGCTGTAATTGCTTTCTGTTGCTGTATTTCCGTTTGCCGCAACCCGGGCAATCTGGTCAAAAGACTGGGCATCAATACTTCTTTCTACAAAAAAGTGCGATGTATTTGTTTCATTCGTTGTTTTCCATTTAAGCAACGTAGTGGTATTATTTTGTAAAGAACCGGTGAATGTAAGTAATTGCAATGGTAAGGTTGTATTGTTTGCAGCAAAGTAGAAAGATGAAAAACCTGAAACATCTACCTGTAAAACATAGCCGTTGGCACCATGCTGTAAATCAACCATTGCTGTATTTGTAGGTGTTAACATCGTAGTTGATGGGGATACAATTGCTGAACCACAGGGATCGTTATTTTTAATAACCATTAACTGCACAATAGATCCAAGCCCGCTTGCAACATCAGCAACCAGTGCATCAAATTCGGCTTTTGAAATATAGAGTCTTACTTTAACCTTTTTAGGAAAGCTGGTAACAGTTGGTGTAATGGTTATATTTCTATCGAGGTAATGAACAGACTGTTTAACACGAATGGCACCGGAATTTTTATAAAATGATGTATTAACTATACCAAGGCTTTGTCCCATGGCGTTTATTTCTGCTACAATATTTCCATCGGGCCCGGTAATTGGTACCCATAAAAAATTATTGCTGCCATCTATGGTAACCTGTGTTGCCGTGTTGCAGGTGTTTAGCGTTCCGGTGGCAACAGGAATGGTTTTAGGAATTTTACTTACTCCGTTTGCAGCAGAATCATACCCTAAAAATGAATATTTAATTACACAGCCAGGGCAAGCAGGCACGGTAGGGTTACCTACACCCGGTCCTGATGTGGCAGAACTGTTGTCCATCACTAAAAAGATATCTTTTCCATTGGGTGCAAAGGCCAGGTCGCGGTAGCGGTTGGTACTTTGAAAATAAGTGATGGTATCGGCTGTATTTGCAGAATCAAGATTGCTGGGCAATGTTTTTATTCCATTTGCAGCAAGCGGCAACCTTATTAAACGGCCCCACTTTAATCCTGCAGCTACCAAAGATTTATACCAACCCGGAATTACTTTATTTTGATAAAGATCAAGGCCTGACCATGCTTCTGAATACCAGCCTGCATTGCCTGGATTGGTTTTCCAGGTATTGGTAATACCTGCTGCCCCGGCAGCCGGTACAGGATAAGCAGAAAAAAGCGGCCCTTTGTAAGCTCCTTTAGTGGCAGCAGTTGCATTAATATTGTTCATCCGGTTTGTTTCGTTGCTTATAGGCGCACAACTTGAAACACCGCCGTTATCGGTAAAGGGTGCTCCGGCAGATACCCTGGTATTTGCTACCGTTGTATCGGCATTATAATTGCCATCTGCATAACCAATTACCAAAGGATGTCCGTAATTTTTAAATGGCTGAATGATATTTATTTCATCATCGCTGTAAGGCCCGTGAGATGAGCCATACAAAATATTTAACACACTGTCATAAGCAAAGCCCTGGTTATTTCTTATACCAGTGCTGTACACTGCGCTGGTAGGTGAATATGGGTTTGTAGGGGGGATCCAGGGTATTCCACCAACAGTATCAACATTAAATCTTAATATTTTGCCTTCCCACGAATTCAGGTTTTGTGCATTGTTTACCCTTGTTCTGTTACCAAATTGCCCTGCTCCCATATCACCCTGGCCATAAAAAAGATAAGGTGTTCCTCCGGTAACTATTGGTGCAATGATCATCCGTTGAGAATTGTGATCGCCGCTGCCGGGTAGTGTATCGCAAATAACTGACGGCGATTCCAATAAACCGGTGCTTGTATTATATTTAAATCGTACCAGCTTATTCCTGAAAAATATACCTGTGGGTGAAGTACCTCCCAACGAGCGGTGTATATAAGATACATACACAAAATTATAAAGACCGCTGGGATCTAAAAACTTTGGATGAAGTGCCAGGCCGGCCAACCCTCCCTGCGGCCATGCGGCTGCCCAGCTTGCCATATTCACTGCATCCAAACTGTCTGATGGAGAAGGTAAAAATGTACTGCCCGTTGAAATATCAAGTACCGTAGTTTTTATACCTGTATTCGGATTCATTTTGTAAACTTTATACCCTCTCGATTCGGTGATCCATAAATTATTATCGGGACCATAAGTAATTTCCCAGGGATAGTTAAGCACATTAGCCGCTGAAAGTACTGTTCTTGAAAAAACCTCACCCATACGGCTTCCTTTTGATAAAGCATCGGTAACACAAATATCAAATCCCCAGGTACCCGTTACAACGCCTGTATTATTTTTATAAATTCTTATATAGTATGTAGTTCCCGGTGTAAGCGGATTAGTAAGCCCGGGTGAGAGCGTTAACGTGTTATTGGCGCAGGCTATTTCTGCAAATGACCCGCAGGTACCAGAAAGCAATTGAATTTTTAAACGTGTACCCCAACTCGCACCTAAGTTACTGATGGTAATTGTTGGGTATTGTGTTTTTGCCACAAACTTATACCACACATCTTCTGATGCTATGGCTGTACAGGAAGAAGCAATTGCCCCGCCATCGGCAGTTGCCGAACTTAGTGTTTGCGCCAGGAGGCTACTGGTACCCGTTACACAGGCCGAGTCTGTGGTTATCAGCGTTGCATTAGCGCAATTGTTATTAGCAGGAGGTTGCGCCAGCGAAATTTTTGTAAAACAGATAATAAACAATAAAAAAAGCGGAAGACTTTTGTACAATGATTTCATAACACCGGTTTTTCAGTATATAAATGGTTAGGATATTGAAATAGACAGACATTTACAAACTTGAGTAAATATCACACCTGAAAATTATTTTAGTAACACATAAAATGAAAAAATATTGTTTTATCAAAAAAATATATCCCGGAAAAAACCCTAAGTAGATTTACTATTTTATTCGCCTAACAGCATCCACCACTCATTCAGTTACGGAAAAATGTATTTTTTACAATAAAATAGTGCGGGTATCGTTAAGTAGAAAATAGACTACGTTTTGCCGGTTTTTCTATTACGCCAAACCCGATAGAATGATTCAAGATTATTTCCAATTTTATCCTGTTTAAAGCCAATAAATATCCATCATGAAAAGAATTTTATCCTATCTTCTTTACAGTAAAAAAACTGTATTGCTTTTAGTAGTTGTATTGGTCTTTTTATCATTTAATAGTTATGGTCAGATAACTTATTTAGGATCTGCAAGCAATCCCGCTGACGGTGCTACTCTCGATGCAACATCAGTTGCAGTTACACCACCTGCCATGCAAGCAGGCGATTTAGTAGTAATGATCTCTCACAGCAGGGTTACAGGTAATACGCAAACAATAAACGTAACTGGCGGGCAAACCTGGACTTCTGAAGCGACAGCCAGTACAATCAGTAGTACTGCCAGAATATTCTGGTGTCAGTTCAATGGAACCTGGGCCGCTAATCCAAGTGTTAATTTTGCTACAGCAACAACAACAACCGTGGTAATGCATGTCTTTAGGCCAACAACCGCAACTAATCTATGGGCTATTGATGTAACGCAACAAACTGCTGCTTACGCTGCTGCCACTACCGTTTCAATTACCGGTCAAACCACAGCAAACAGCAGTACCGTATCTTTAGCCAGTTGGTTTTCAACAGATCGCAACACCTGGGGTAATCTTACAGGGGCCGGTTGGAACAATACGGGATTAGCACAATATAGAAATAATTCTACTGTTGATAATTCATCGACCTATGCACATAAAATACAGACTACAGCAGGCGCAACCGGAAATGTTAGTGAAGATCAAACTGCAAGAGGGCCTGATGCCGGGCAAACGGCAATAATATCGTTTTATGAATATGCGCCTCCCCCGCCAGCTAACGATGCCTGCGCTGGTTCTACGTTATTAACTTCAGGTATAGCCTGCGCCAACACTACCGGAAATCTGCAATATGCAACCAGCGCCGCTCCTGCGGGTGCATGCGGTGGAGCAACAGCTGCTACCACCTATGACGTATGGTACAGGTTTGTAGCCAATTCAACTACACACGCCATAACTTTAAGCAGTTTGGGTACAAATCTTACTGCCACCACCACGTACATTGAAACATTCAGTGGTGCCTGTGGCAGTTTAACTTCTCTTAAATGCCAGGGTGCAAGTACCACTGAAGTTATTGGCGGTTTAATCATTGGTAATACTTATTATGTAAGAGTTTATGTTACATCAGCTCCTAATACTGCTACCACTGCAAACTGGAATTTTAGTATATGTATACAACAACCACCGGCAAATGACGATTGCCTCAATGCTGTTAGCTTAATACCGGGAGCTTTATGCGTGAATACTGCAGGTACACTTCATATAGCTACACCATTCACAACCGGCATACCTTTAGGATGTTTTGCGGCGGGTACTTATTATGATGTGTGGTACAAATTTGTAGCAACCACAGTTACACATACGGTAACATTAAGCAGCCTGGGCGCAAATATTACCTCTCCACAAATACAAATGTATTCGGGTACCTGTGGCACTCTCGTTTCAGTCGGCTGTGTTTCCGGAACAAGTCTTACACAGGCCGGTTTAACAATTGGTGCTACTTATTATTTACGTGTTGCCAATTACAATACAGACCCTACCGGCGCAGCAGATGGCTTTAATATCTGTGTAACCAATACACTTCCACCGGCAAACGATGTATGTGCTTCATCTGTATTACTTACTTCAGGTACGGCTTGTGTTACCACTACGGGTAATCTGCAATATGCAGCCAGCGCTGCTCCTGCAGGTGCATGCGGTGGAGCAACAGCTGCCACCACCTATGATGTGTGGTACCGGTTTGTAGCCAATTCAACAACACAGGCCATAACTTTAAGCAGCCTGGGTATAAACCTTACTGCTGCAACTACCTATATCGAAACATTCAGTGGTGCCTGCGGAAGTTTAACCTCTTTAGCCTGCCAGAATGCAGCTACCATGGAAATTGTTAGCGGATTAACCATCGGTAATACTTATTATGTAAGAATATATGTTACAGCAGCACCAAATAATCCTGTTACTGTAAACTGGAATTTCAATATCTGTATTCAACAACCGCCGGCAAATGATGATTGTACCGGGGCTGTTAGCTTAATACCGGGTGTGGCCTGTGTAAATACAGCTGGCACACTAAACGTGGCCACAGCAAATGGAGCAACGCCTTTAGGCTGTTTTGCAGCGGGAACTTATTACGATGTGTGGTACAAATTTGTTGCCACTACAACTATTGAAACTGTAACACTCAGCGGTTTGGGTGCAAACTTTACTGCTCCAAGCATACAAATTTATTCAGGTTCTTGCGGTTCGTTGGTTTCTTTGGGATGCGCCTCCGGAACAAGTCTTTTGCAATATGGTTTAACCGTTGGTGCTACCTATTATGTACGTATTGCCAATTTCAATGTTAATCCTTCGGGGGCTGGTACAGTAGCAAACTTCAATATATGCGTAACCTATATAACCCCGCCGGCAAATGATGATTGCACTGGCGCCATCACACTTACCACTGCTACAGCCTGTGTAAATACAGCCGGCACACTATTAAATTCATCACCAACTACCGGCGTTTTACCTGCCTGTGGCAATGCTGGTTCTGCAGATGTTTGGTACAAATTTATTGCAAACAGTAACCGACCGGTAATTACCTTAAGCGGCCTGGGAGCTAATTTAAGTGCGGCATCACCTTATATTCAGTTGTTTTCTGGTTTGTGCGGCAGTTTAACATCGCTGGCTTGTACAGTATCACCATTAAATACCGCCGTTACGCCGGGTGGTGTAGGTTTGACCATTAACAGTACCTATTATATAAGAATAACAACCAATACCAATACAAGTGTGCCAACTTCGGGTGCCTGGGGTTTTAACATTTGTATTACAGATCCGGCGGGTGCAGCAGTTGATTTTGCCAAGACTTACGTTAATATTACAGATGGTACAGTAGGTGGTAGCATTGATCCGGGTGATGTACTGGAAATAAGATCAATTCTTGTAGTTCAGCGTCCCTCAGGCTCAGCTTTGGATGTTGCTATTGACAGTGTTGCATTTTACGATACTTTGACTGCCAACAAAGGATATAGATTACTTAAAGACAGTATGGCACTTAAAACAAATGAAGGCAAACTATTTCGACCTACAAACAGCACCTATTTTACCGATGCCTTTGATTTAGATGCAGCATGGATAACTACAGCTGGTGCAGGTACTGATACTGCTTTGCAAATAAATATGGGAACAGGTGCTACCAACCTTAAAAGAGGTAAGATAGGGTACAAATCAAGACCATCCAATTTTGGCAACACCTGTATTATAATGGCAACTTACCGGGTAAAGGTAAATGCTGCTTATGGCTCTAAAATAAAATATGGAGGAGGTGCTTTCAGATACCGGGACTCTACAACCGGGGTTTTTTATACCATCAATTTTCCTAATGACAGTTTGATAGTATATCCAAGCCCGGGTTCATGCCCCGATGCTGTTTCAGCAGCCAATATTGTTGGCGATGAAGTAAATGGAACTTTCGGTGCTCCTTCAGGGTCTCCTGTGTACCCGCAAAACAGGGGTACTTCAGCAAATACAAATTATGCTTATGCTACTTTTGGTGCAGGTAACGGCCCCGGAGATTATTATTATGGTGTTACGAATAATTCAAGTGGTAATGGTACTATAATACAAACAGTTCCTAAACCCACGGCTACCACAAGGGTATTTGGCGTATGGGATATTACCGGAGATCATACCGGAGCTGTTAATACAGGTAATACATCCAAGGGAAATCTGCCTTGTAATTTATCTGCGCCTATCAGTGCAAGCAATCCATGTGGGTATATGCTGGTGGTTAACTCGGCGTATCGGGCTGATGTTGCTTTTAAATATAATGTAAGTGGTGCCTGTTCAGAAACATACTATGAAATTTCGGCCTGGATTAAGAACATTTGCTCAAAATGTGGTGGTGACTCACTCGGTACCGGATCAACAAACGCTGGCTATCAGCCTACTGCACCCGGAGATTCATCAGGGGTAAGACCCAATCTGGCATTTCAAGTTAACGGGGTTGATTATTATACAACAGGAGATATTGTGCACCAGGGTGTAGTGGGTACGCAAACCGGTTCCGATACTTTAAACAGGTGGGTAAAACGTTCTTTCGTTTATCAAACACAACCCAATCAAACCAGTTTTAGCTTAACCTTCCGCAATAATGCGCCTGGTGGTGGTGGTAACGATTGGGCAATAGATGATATCAGTATTAGAACCTGCTACCCCCATATGATCTACTCACCTTCTATTTCTCCTAATGTATGTGCAAACAGCAGTATAATAATAACAGATACCGTAACGTCTTATTATAATACATATGTTCAATACAAATGGCAAAGAAGTACAGATGGCGGTGTTACCTGGGTTGATATAGCAGGTACTACAGCTACGGCTACCCCTGTAGTTGTAAATGGCATGTACCAGTTTATTACTTCTTACACTGTTCCGCCGGCTTTTACAAATTTGTCAAACAATGGTGACCAATACAGGGTAGTAGTAGCTACAAACGTTACAAATTTGGCAAACGGCTGTAATTATACCGATGCGATACCGATTACCATAACAGTCAGACAACCATCAGTAGATCCTACCAGTATAACTGGCGCAGGTTTTTGTAACCCAGGTTCTACAACGCTAACAGCAATTGGTGGTATTTTAGGTGCCAGCGCCAATTACCAATGGGGTATTGGTGCTGTAGTAGGTACCAGTCCAATTGTTGGTGCTACCAGCTCAACACTTATTGTATCACCAACTACTACCACAACTTATTGGGTGAGGATTGAAAACACTGCAGGCCCTTGTCCACCCACAACCAGTGGCCTTACAAAAATCATAACCGTAACCCAATCATCAGCAGCTCCAACCAGTATTACTGGACCAGATATTTGTAACGGATCTTCAACCACTTTAACAGCGGTTGGCGGTACTTTGGGAACCAGTGCCAATTACCAATGGGGTACCGGCGCCGTAGTAGGCACTAGCCCTATCGTTGGTGCAACCGGCTCAACACTTACGGTATCACCAACCACTACAACAACGTACTGGGTTCGTATTGAAAATACTGCTGGTCCTTGTGCTCCTACCACAAGCGGCATAGCAAAAACTATAACCGTAAGTCAGCCATCAATAGCACCAACCAGTGTAACGGGTGCAGATATTTGTAATCCGGGTTCAACTACTTTAACAGCCGTTGGAGGAACTTTAGGAACGAGTGCGAATTACCAATGGGGAACGGGCGCTGTAGTAGGCACCAGTCCTATAATAGGTGCAACCGGTTCAACACTTACCGTATCACCTGCTGTTACAACAACCTATTGGGTTCGTATAGAAAATACAACCGCACCATGTTCTGCTAACACCAGTGGCCTTACAAAAACGATAACCGTAAGCCAACCATCGGCAGCTCCAACGAGTGTAACTGGTACAAATATTTGTAACCCGGGCTCTACAACATTAACAGCCGTTGGCGGAACATTAGGTACCAGTGCCAATTACCAATGGGGTACTGGTGCTGTAGTAGGCACAAGCCCGATAGTTGGTGCAACCGGTTCAACACTTACGGTATCACCAGCTGTTACAACAACTTATTGGGTTCGCATAGAAAATACAACCGCACCATGTTCTGCTAACACGGGTGGCTTAACAAAAACAATTACAGTAAGCCAACCATCAGCAGCACCAACAAGTGTTACTGGTGCAGATATTTGCAAC
>JBBRQF010000054.1:0-18450 GCA_038226715.1 Chitinophagales bacterium | reverse complement strand
CCTGTCCATGTGCATTGGGTTTGGCAACGCCTACAGCAATCATGACTGGTGTGGGTAAAGGAGCGGAGAATGGAATTTTAATTAAAGACGCAGAAAGCCTGGAACTGGCTAAAAAAGTGAATGCCATTGTGCTGGATAAAACAGGTACCATCACAGAAGGTAAGCCGGAAGTAGTTGCTATACAATGGAAATCGGGTGCAGGCAAAAAGGAACTTGCTGATCTGCTTTTTAGTATTGAACAACAATCAGAACATCCTTTGGCAGAGGCGGTGGTTCGATACTTCCAACAACAAAATGTACAATCACTAACGCTTGACCATTTTGAAAGCATCACTGGCAAAGGAGTAAAAGTAATGTATGCAGGCAACAGCTATTTTTTGGGAAGCCCGGCTTTGCTTCAGTCCGAAAACATTTTTATTGAACCTGCTTTGCAGACGATAGCCAACGAATGGCTGAACAAAGCGCAAACAGTTATCTGGCTTGCCGATAAAGAAAATGCCCTGGCGGCAATTGCCATTGCTGATAAAATAAAGTCAACATCGGTTGAAGCAGTAAATGAACTGCAGGCAGCAGGTATTGAAGTGTATATGCTCACAGGCGACAATCAGTTTACTGCCAAAGCCATTGCAACGCAGGTAGGCATTCATTATTACAAAGCAGAAGTGCTTCCTGCACACAAGGCAGATTTTGTAAAGGAATTGCAGCAGCAGGGAAAAGTGGTGGCTATGGTGGGCGACGGTATTAACGACAGCAATGCTTTGGCACAAGCCGATGTAAGTATCGCCATGGGTAAAGGCAGCGACATCGCTATGGACGTTGCTAAGATGACCATTATATCATCCGATCTTTCTAAAATTTCACAGGCAATAAAATTATCAAAGCACACGGTGGCAACTATCCGGCAAAATCTGTTTTGGGCGTTTATTTACAATGTCATCGGCATATCCATTGCAGCAGGTATTTTGTATCCTTTTAACGGGTTTTTATTAAACCCGATGATTGCAGGAGCCGCAATGGCATTGAGCAGTGTAAGTGTGGTAAGTAATAGTTTGCGATTGAAATTGCTGAAGCTATAATGCAAGAAAATGATAAAAAGTCTAAATAGTGCCTTTATTGTTCAGGTTATTGCGTTAGCAACTGTCATGCTTTTTTACTTTTTGTTGCTAAAAAAAGCGAATAATCCATTGGCATTTAAAAGAATAACAAGCCTTATTCTGGCTCTTGCATTCATGATGAATTTTTTGTGGGAAATGGCCCAGATGCCGCTTTTTAAAAACATGCCTTTCAACTGGGAGACTTCACTTTTTTGTGCGCTGGCATCTATAGCCGATTGCATTATGATGTTGCTATTGTATTTTGGTTTTGGTTTGATGTATAAAAATTCCATGTGGTTTCGTCGACCCCGTTTTTTAGAGGATATGCTTCTGGTAATTACAGGAGGCCTTAGTGCGGTTCTGGCTGAAAAGAAACATCTCTTTCTAGGTAATTGGGCTTACAGTTCATATATGCCGCTTGCGCTCGTAGTTTAAGTAGGGCTTGCGCCTTTATTACAGTTTATGGTATTACCGGCAATTATATACTACGTTGCTTCGGCTATAGTGGACAGGTTGTAAAAAACATATAGGTATAACTATTTTCCAAAATAGTGTAACAGTTGAACAACTGATTAGAACGAACTTTGGAAAAAATAGAAATATGAAATATCAATTCAAAACAAACATCAACTGTGGAGGATGTATTGCATCGATTACACCGCATTTAAATGCCAATACCGACATTAAAAGTTGGGAAGTAGATACCGCAAATCCGCAAAAAGTTTTAACTGTAGAAACCGATACGCTTTCTGATGAAGCGGTCCGGGAAATAGTAAACAAAGCCGGGTATAAGGCAGAAAAGCTAAGCCAATAAGATCTAAAACCAGCGGGGCAGAGTTACCGCCATTTAAAAAAATTGGCAGCCACTGCAAGCCACTTGATAAGATTTAGTTACAGCCGGGATAAGAATATTTGATGTATTTTCTCCTAAACTATCCGTTGATGAATTCTAAATCATCTCATCAACTGATAGTTATCATAAATTGTATGAGTTTAAAACTATCTCTTTACAGATATTTAAACCATTCAGGCTTACCCTGAATACTTTGTGCGTATAAAAAATGAAAAAGTTCTTTACAGCCATATTAGCCGTATTGTATTTGGGCACTTCTTCGGGTGCTACCATACACATGCATTACTGTATGGGCAAACTGGCTGATTGGAGTTTGAGCGACAGCAAATCAAAAGCCTGCCCAAAATGCGGCATGGAGAAATCCCACAAATCTGATAATGGCTGCTGCAAAGATGAACACAGGGTTTTAAAAAATGATTCCGCTCAGAAGATGGTGGAAAATAACCTGCAAATGTTGCAGTTATTCTCGATAGCCGTTCCTGGTTCATTTACTGAATTACCAGCCATTGATTTTTCATCTGTAATTGAAGAAAATCCTATCAGCTGTGCGCCACCACGAACCGATGGCGTAGCTATGTACATTTTCAAGCGTTCCTTCCTCATTTAGAAATTATTCCTCTTTATACCGGGCAATTAGTGTTGTCGGGCAGTTAGCGTTTCTATATACCAGCGTATATCTTTTTTCAGAACAAATAAATATTCATAAAAACGAAAGCAGTTAAAATGCTGATAAGAGGCCACAAGCATTAATAATTACTAAAAATGAAAATATGAAAAAATTAATCCTTCTGATTTCAATTGTTACTGCATTTGCAATTGTTTCCTGCAACAGCAATAACCAGTCAGCTACAGAAAATCACAGCATAACGAACCACGATTCAACCATGCCCATGCAGGATAATAAAATGATGGATGAAAATATAAAAATGGTTTCAGCTACTTTCCCAGCCGTTGATGCAGGTACTTCCACTTACATGAAAACGCTGCTGCAAAAATATCTCGGCATAAAGAACGCATTAATTGACGGCAATTCTGATAAAGCAGCTTCTTCATCTGCTGCTATATATGAATTCATGAAAGGCTTTGACAAATCATTACTAACCACAGACCAGAAAAAAGTATATGATGATATTGAAAGCGATCTGAAAGAACACGCAGAACACATTTCTAAAAGTAAAATCAATCACCAGCGGGAACATTTTGCCATGATGAGCAAGGATATGTATGATATGGTAAAGGCTTTTGGTGCAGGTATGACTTTGTACCACGATCATTGCCCCATGTTTAAAGATGGCTCCATGTGGTTAAGTGAATCAAAAGATATCCGCAATCCATATTATGGACAAAAGATGATGGACTGTGGCAGTGTAGAAGAAATGTTTAAATAGGCCCCCTTTAACTCCCCCAAAGGGGGAAGAAAAAAAACTATTATGATTTCTAAAATTATTTCCTGGTCGTTAAAAAACCGCTACATCGTATTGCTGCTGGCAGCGGGTTTGTTTGTGTGGGGTTTCTTAAACATTAAGAAAAATCCCATAGATGCAATACCTGACCTCAGCGAAAACCAGGTAATTGTTTTTTCCGAATGGATGGGGCGTAGTCCTCAGATCATGGAAGACCAGGTTACGTATCCTTTAGTGAGCAACTTACAGGGCATTCCTAAAGTAAAAAACATCCGGGGAACATCCATGTTCGGGATGAGTTTTGTGTATGTGATTTTTGAAGATGATGTAGATGTGTATTGGGCAAGAACGAGGGTGCTGGAACGCTTAAATTATGCCCAGCGTTTACTACCTAATGGCGTAACACCAACCTTGGGGCCTGACGGAACCGGAGTAGGGCATGTATTCTGGTACACACTTGATACAAAAAATCTAGACCTCGGTGAACAAAGGGCATTGCAGGACTGGTACGTAAAGTTGGCATTGCAAACGGTGCCCGGTGTTGCTGAAGTAGCTTCCTTTGGCGGTTTTGAAAAACAATACCAGTTGGTTATTGACCCGGTGAAACTGCAATTCTATAACATCTCCCTGATGGACGTAATGACGAAAGTAAAAGCCAGTAATAATGACGTGGGTGGCCGCAAATTTGAAATGAGTGATATGGCTTATATCATCCGGGGTTTGGGATACATAAAAAATAAAGATGACATTGAAAGTATTGGAGTTGGGAATTACAACGGTATTCCGGTAAGGGTAAAAGATATAGGTACAGTACAGATGGGAGGTGATTTAAGGCTGGGTATTTTTGATGAAAATGGTGAGGGTGAAGTAGTGGGTGGAATTGTTGTGATGCGGTATGGTGAAAATGCAGACAAAGTGATTTCAGCAGTAAAAGAAAAAATGAAAGATGTACAAAAAGGTCTGCCGGAAGGAGTAACCTTCAAGACCGCTTATGACCGCAGCGAATTAATCGAAGCTTCTATTGGAAACATCAAAATGAAATTGATTGAGGAGATGACAATTGTCGCATTGATTGTTATCATCTTTTTATTTCACTGGCGAAGTGCTTTAAGTATCATTATACAGATTCCTATCACTATTGCCATTAGTTTTATACTCTTAAACCTTTTTGGTATTTCATCTAACATCATGTCACTAACAGGTATTGCGTTGGCAATTGGTGTGATAGTGGACAATGGAATTATCATGAGTGAGAATTCCTATCGTCATTTATCAGATTGGCAAAACCAGCACGACCCCAAAAGCGTAAACAATGAAAAAATTATTTAATAAACTAAGAGGCAAAAAAGATTATTATCACATACCTGAATTAGAGCGGATGCGTTTGATTGAAAAAGCCTGCGTACAGGTGTCAAGAGGTGTATTCTTTTCTACCATCATAATTATTGCTTCTTTTTTACCGGTATTTTTATTGACCGGACAAGAAGGAAAATTGTTTCACCCATTGGCATTTACCAAAACATTTATCCTCCTTGTTGATGCTATACTGGTGATAACGCTGGCTCCGGTACTCATTTCCTTTTTTATGAAAGGCCGGTTCAGGCCCGAGACAAAAAACCCGGTAAACCGAATTTTAGAAAAAATATATGAGCCGGTAATACGTGCCTGTATCAAATGGAGAAAAACAACCATCGCTGTAAACATCATTGCATTGGCAATCAGCATTCCTATGCTGATGAGCCTGGGTAAAGAATTTATGCCACCACTGGATGAAGGGTCTCTTTTGTTTATGCCGGTAACATTACCGGATGTTTCAAACAGCGAAGCAAAACGGATTTTACAGGTGCAGGATAAACTGATTAAATCTGTTCCCGAAGTAAAAAATGTATTGGGTAAAGCTGGCAGGGCCAATACAGCGACAGATAATTCTCCCATCAGCATGATTGAAACAATTGTGTTACTGAAACCGCAGAGCGAATGGCGAAAAGGCATTTCTAAAAACGATATTATCAATGAACTGAATGCTAAACTGCAGATACCCGGTGTAACGAACGGATGGACACAGCCCATCATCAACCGTATCAATATGCTGTCAACAGGTATCCGTACTGATGTAGGCGTAAAAGTTTATGGGCAAAATCTGGATACCATTTATTCATTTGCAGAAAAAGTAAAAAAAGAACTGGAAGGCATTAATGGCGTGAAAGATTTGTATGTAGAACCCATCACCGGCGGCAAGTATATTGATATTTCTGTTAAGCGGGATGAGATCAGCAGGTATGGATTAACAGTAGATGATGTAAACAGTGTAGTGGAAATTGCTTTAGGTGGTATGCGGCTAACAACAACTGTTGAAGGCCGTCAACGCTTTTCAGTAAATGCAAGATTTGGACAGGATTTCAGAAATAATCTTAGTTCTTTAAAACGCTTACAGGTGCAAACAATGAAATACGGCCCCGTTCCATTGGAAGCAGTTGCGGACGTAAAAATTACCGAAGGCCCGCCGATGATTAATTCAGAAAATGCCATGCTGAGAGGAACGGTTTTATTTAATGTAAGAGAACGGGATTTAGGCAGCACGGTTAATGAAGCCAGGAAAAAACTGGATAACATGATTGCCAAATTACCGAAAGGCTATTTCATGGAATGGAGCGGCCAGTATGAAAACCTGATTCGCAGTGAAAAAACATTAAAGATGATTTTGCCTGTTGTGTTGCTGATTATTTTCCTCTGCATGTACTTTGCTTTTAATTCGGCAAGGGAAGCATTTCTAAGTTTGATCTCTATTCCATTTGCATTAATTGGCGGTGCATTCATGATCTATTTCTGGGGGGTGAATATGTCTGTTGCGGTGGCAGTTGGTTTTATTGCATTGTTTGGATTAGCAGTGGAAACCGGTATCGTTATGGTCATTTATCTCAACGATGCCATGCAGCAGTTGGTTGAGAAAAAAGGCAATTCAAAAGAAACAATTACAAAAGAGGATTTGCGGGAATATGTGATTGCAGGAGCAACAAAACGCTTACGGCCAAAGTTGATGACAGTTAGTGTTTCCCTCTTTGCATTGATACCCATTCTTTGGAGCCATGGAGTAGGTAGTGATGTGATGAAACCAATTGTATTGCCGATGGTAGGCGGTGTGCTCACATCAGCCACACATATTTTATTGGTAACCCCATTGATTTTTTTAATGGCTAAAGAATATGAGTTGAGGAAGCATGGCAAAATTGATGTACTCGAAACAAAGCATGAGTCAATATCAGCAGAAAATAAAAAGATATGAAAAATTTAAAATTATTAATTGGAGCAATGCTCTTTATGCAAGTGGCATTATCGCAACAAGTATTGACAATGCAGGAAATACAAACCGCCATTGAAAAAAATCATCCAACATTAAAAATGCTGGATGCAGAAGCCCGTTCCATGAATGAAGCAGCAAAAGGAGCTTACAGTTGGGACGCTCCGCAACTGGGTGCAGGATTTTTTCAAACCCCTTATGACCCCGGCAAGTGGAAATCAATGAACGGTAAGCCGGGCATGGGTGCATTTATGATTTCTGCACAACAGATGTTTCCCAATAAAAAAAGGCAGCATGCGGAGTATGATTTTATGAATGCCCAGTCAACAGTTGAATTGCAAAAAAAAGATATAGTGATCAATGAATTACTTTTTACTGCACGAAAAAATTATTACGACTGGATTGTACTGGAAAAGAAATTAAAAGTACTGGATGAAAATAACAGGCTTTTAAAATTTATGATGCAGAGTGCAGAAATCAGGTATAAAAATGGTTTGGGAAAAATCAGTGCTTATTACAAAGCCAAAGCAGCATTGGCCAATGTTGAAAATATGCAGTTGATGTTACGAAGTGACATTGAACAAAAGAAAATTGCCATCAATATAGTAATGAACCGAAATGCTGATGAAGCCTTTTTAGTTGATACCAATTATGTATGGCTCGATTTTAATAAAGCCATGTTCGACTCTGTCGCTTTAATGAAGCAACGAAGCGATATAAAAGTAATTGACCGCAGTATTGAAGTCAATAATCTGGAGCGCAAGGCTGAACTGGCAAAACTGAAACCGGAGTTTGGCGTTCAATATAATCACATGACAGGTTGGGCACGGCAACCCCTGATGTTTACTGCCATGGTCATGGTAAAAATTCCAATGGCTAAATGGTCCTCAAAAATGAACAAGGCAAAAGCTGAAAGCCTGGTATGGCAAAATGAAGCCTTGAAAAATCAACAAAAGATGATTGTTAATGAGGCATCCGGTATGGCCAGTTCATCTTATACTGAACTGGAATTAAAAAAGAAACAGATGTTGTTATATGAGCAGCAGATTATTCCTGCTATAAGAAGAAACTTTCAAACAATGCAATTAGCTTATGAGCAGAATACAGAAGAACTCTTTACACTCTTTGATGCCTGGGAAGCCCTGAACATGACGCAGATGGATTACTTCGACCAGTTGCAGAAAGCCCTGCAAATGCAGGCCGAACTTATGAAAATTATGGAGATAAAATAAATCAATGTGCAATGGGCACTGAGCAATGAATAATGACAACGATAAAAAGAGTAACATGCAAAAAATTTTAAAAAAGCAGAAGCTGTTTTATAAAGAGCAACCGTCAATCAGCAATGCGAAAGTCTTTTTCAAACGTCGGTATTTGCCTATTGCCTATTGCCTATTGCTAATTATCTTATCTGCTTGTAATAATACCGGAACCAAACAGGAGGTTATGTACACCTGTCCTATGCCACAGGATTCAGTATTCAGCAATAAGCCGGGTAAATGTCCAAAGTGCGGAATGGCTTTGATTCCAATGGCTGATCACACCATGCACAGCAGCATGAATATGGCTGACAGTTCCCAATTAAAAGTCAAAGCATATACCTGTCCGATGCATCCCCAGGTGCAAGCTGATACCGCTGGAAACTGCCCTATTTGCGGGATGCAGTTGGAAAAAACAAAATCAGCATCAGAGTCTAAAGTCGTTTCATTAAATACATTGTTGAAACCATCTAACCAGCAGGTGATTGCAAACATTCCCATGGTTCACATGATGAACCGGGAAGAAAATATTGAAATGGAATCTTATGGTTTTGTAACTTATGATACACGACATACAGGTGTTATTTCATCTAATTTTTCAGGTAGGATAGAAAAACTCTATGTAAAGTATCGTTATCAGAAAATAAATAAAGGACAACGCATCATGGATATTTACAGTCCCGAGTTGATGACTGCACAGGAAAATTTATTGTTTCTTTTAAAGAACGACCCCGACAATACAATGCTGATTAATGCATCCAAACAAAAACTTTATTTATTGGGACTGAGTAATCAACAGGTAAGTACAGTTATCAAATCTGGCAAACTCAATTATTCAGTAGCTGTTTACAGCAATTACAGCGGGCATGTGCATGAAAGCAATGGTTCTGCCATGAATAGTAATCAACAAACCAGTATGAGTTCCGGTGCTTTCACAACTGAAGAACTTTCTGTTAAAGAAGGAATGTATGTTCAAAAAGGTCAGAATATTTTTTCTGTTTTCAATCCGGACAGAGCATGGGCAGTATTAAACATTTTCACAGGCCAGGAAGCAATGGTTAAGGTTGGCAATAAAGTACGCATCACACCGGAAACAAATCCGTTGAAAGATTTCAGAGCCTCTATTAGTTACATAGAACCTGTTTACAGGGAAGGAAGCAAAACTGTGACAGCGAGGGTTTATTTTGATAATACTGTTTCTAAAATTCCAATCGGAAGCCAGGTGAAAGCTACCATTTTTGCGGGTGACCGTTCAGCAGAATGGTTGCCCGAAGAAGCAATATTGTCTTTGGGTTTGGATATAGTTGTTTTTGTGAGAAACGGCGAATCTTTTATGGCCAGAAAAATAGAAACCGGCATCACTAATAAACACCTGGTACAGGTATTAAGTGGTTTGGATAGTAACGAGGCCGTGGCTGCCAATGCTCAATACCTTGTTGATAGTGAAAGTTTCATTAAAACAAATTAATAAGACATGAAAAAATATTTAATAATAATTATCATTCTGTTAATTTTCTTGGCATCCTGTAAAGGCAAAGAGGAAACTGCAATAAACAAAGACGAATATTATACCTGTAGTATGCATCCGCAGATTATGGAAGATAAGCCGGGTCTTTGTCCCATTTGCCACATGGATTTAATTGTTGTAAAAAGAACCAACACAGCAGCCGATGAAATCATGTTAAATGATGAACAGATAAGGCTGGGCAATATTCAAACCGATACTATTCGCAACGGTACAATCGGCGACAAATTGGTTTTAACTGGCACATTAAATGCTGATGAATCAAAAGTAAACAGTATCAATGCCCGGATAATGGGAAGGATTGACAGGCTTTATTTTAAGAATGTTGGCGATTATGTTTCAAAGGGAGCACATCTCTATGATCTGTACAGCGAAGAACTGAATAATGCCAAACAGGAATACATTGCAGCTTTGGAAAAACAACAAACTCTCGACAATTCAATAATCGATTTTAATCGTTTAGTGCAAAGCGCAAAGATGAAATTGCTTTTATGGGGAATGAGTGAAGCACAAGTGAATGAATTGGGAACAACAAAAAAATCATCCCCACTGACTTCATTTTATAGTAACGCTTCAGGCTTTATTACTGAATTAGGTGTAATGGAAGGGCAGTATGCATCCGAAGGAATGACGATTGTAAAACTGGCAGACCTTTCGTCTTTATGGGCGGAGGCACAAGTGTACGCCTCACAACTTTCAGCCGTTGATTTAAATGGTATGGCTATAGTTCAAATTCCTGATTTACCCGGCAAAGAATGGAAAGGAAAAATTGAATTTGCGAATCCTGAAATTATACCCGACAGCAGGCTTAATCTGGTACGGGTTGCTATTCCCAATTCAAACGGAATATTAAAACCTGGAATGCCAGCCTATGTAAGTATTAAAAGCAGGGAGATAAAAACCCTTACACTTCCAACTGATGCAGTATTGAGGGATGGAAAAATGAATACAGTTTGGGTTCAGTCAGGAAAAAACAGTTTCAAAAAGAAAATGGTGGAAATAGGTTTAGAGAGCGGAGACAGGATAGAAATAAAATCAGGTTTGCAAAATGGAGATGTGGTAGTGATGAGAGGAGCTTATTTGTTGCATAGTGAGTATGTGTTTAAAAAAGGCAACGACCCGATGGGAGGGATGAAAATGTAAAAAGATTGCAAAAGCAGTATAATTCTCCTTGGCACTGGTGGTTTATTTATCTCATCACTAAAAACTTAACTGTTCTGTTTCTTCTTTTCCTGAATTCTATAAAAAGACAAAACATCTTCCCATGGCAATGAGTGAATTATACAACTTATTTCCAAAATTGTGCAATGCTTTTCATTATAAAGAAATTTAACTTTAAACATTATCAATACAAAACCTCGAGGTTAGCTTAATTCTAACAAACTATTTATTTTCTCTGATTTCATGGATATATAAATATAAATAGGTAGTTAAAATCACAAATAGGACTAACCAAGGTCATAAAATATAAAAATGCTGTAAAATATCTTTGACAGAATAAACTAGTGTTGCCAGTTCTTAATTAAAAAAATGAATACCTCCCGGACGATAAAATATAAAGCATTATTTCTACTGGTTTCCTTTTCGATGAACACAGTGGTTGGATTTGCCTGTTCCCTGGGAATTGATATGGGGTTCAACTCAGGCCATCATGAAGATCATGACGAAGAGCAACCCAATCATTCTGGTGAAGTGCAATCATGCGTACAAGAAGATCATCATGGTAAACATTCTCTTAACCACATGCACACTGTTGATTACGTAGAGAATGGTCCTGTAATAACTACCTCCGAAGACGAGCATTGTTGTAAAGACTTTGTTGTTGGTTTCCAAAACCTGGACAAACAATTGGCTCAGAAATTATCATTTGCTAAGAACAAAATTGCAATCACTCCATTTATCCTGCATTCAACGCTCCTGTTTAAGTATATTATTTACCTTCAACCTGTAATAATTCTTCCCAAAATACCGGATCATTCTCCACCGGACATTCGTGTTTTTATTCAGTCTTTCCTTATTTGATTTTGGTTTAATGATTATCAAAGTGTAAGAAGCTATGCACTTCTGTGAATACATTTTTTGATTGCCCTGTAGGGTTTATAAAAGATGTTATCAGCTACTCACTTTGATAATAGTGTAAAACAGGAATCAAGGGCGCATGCCTTTGTTTATCCCCCTGTCCACTTAAACATTAAACTTCAAAATCAAGAAATGAAAAAACATATTTTCTGGATGATTATTGGCTGCGGGCTTCCCCTGCTGTTGATCTTCTTTGCACCGGCATTAGGGCTTAGTTCAGGTGCTTCCCTGTTTATTTTTATCGTGGCCATGTTTGCCTGCCATTTGCTCATGCCCATGCACCATCATGGAAGCCATGCCGATAAGCAACAACAAAATTCAGCAACCACTAAAACCGAAAGCAATGAACACCAGCATTAATGTTAAAAAATTAGGGCTTGCATTTGGCCTTACCGCGGCTTTGCTTTACCTGGGTTGCATGCTGGTAATGGCAACGGCGGGACATGACAACAGCATAAAATTCTTCAACAGCTTGCTGCACGGCCTTGATGTCTCTTCCATTATGCGTACAAGTGTACCGCTATGGGAAGCAGGCGTGGGGATTATACAAATATTTATTCTCGGCTGGCTCACCGGTGCCTGCATTGGCGGGTTTTATAATGCATTTATGATAAAAAAGAAATAATTTTTTAAATACTTAAAACTTAAAACAATGTTACACAAAGCAAAATTGAAAGATAATTCGAAAAAAGAGAAATCAAGTCAGCAAAAGGAACTTTCGTCCTTAAAAAAATTATTAAGTGATTATAAAGTGGAACGAAAAGCCGAGTGGAAATCATTTAAGAGTAAAATGAAGGATAGCATTGGTAAAATTGAAAAATCAATGAATAAAGTCGCCGCACCTTCAAAGAAGTAAAACGATGAAAAATCTTTTATTATACTGGTTTAAAATGCAGGCTTCCAAATATATGAGAAGAGAACTCATGCCTCTCTATGATGCGGAGACCATAAAGCAAATACTTTCCGGTTATTGGCAAAGATATCAAGGGTTAAAACCCGAAATCCCTGCTATGCCGACTTTGGGAGGTTCTGTTATGGTTCACCTTGCAGCAATGTCAACCGCCTTTTACCAGGAATTAACCGCAAGAGGACAAAGTGAAGAAACAGCAACCCAATTGTTTTATGATATTGCCTGGAAGGTATATGTAAAAATGGGCCGGCTCTCTTGGTGGTTGGCCGGATGGGGCAATCGAACTAATGATAGCCACCTGCTGAAAACAACTAAATTATTCAGGGCCTTCCCGTTTAACAGTCCATCCTACGAATGGAAGGATGTTAAGACAGCAAACAATGTAGTCGGTTTTGATTGTTTAAGGTGTCCCGTAGCAGAGTACTTTCAATCAAAAGGGTTATCAGAATTTTGTACCAAAACCTGGTGTTCTCTGGACTATCCTTTAGCAGAGTTATGGCACGCTAAACTGGAGAGAACGGGAAGCATAGCAGGCGGAGCAGATAAATGTGATTTCCGGTGGACAGGTAAAATTGAAAAAACAAAAAAATAAATTCTAATCATCAATTAAAAACAACACAATGAAAAAGAATCAAAATGAATTATTGCTTCATAGCGTAAACCACGGCTCACAAGAAAATATGAGTGCAGGAACTTATACCTGCACAATGCACCCGGAAGTAAAATCAGACAAACCGGGTAAATGCCCCAAATGCGGAATGGAATTGGTGAAACAAGATTAATTAAACCGGGTAACAGCGATACTGAAGAACGGGCAACAGCGCATCTGAAGATAATTTTAAAAATAATAAAGATGAAAATTCAAAAAACAATTGCCACAGTATTTGCTTCAATGCTTATGCTGGTATTATGCTTTACAGCAAGTAATTCTTTTGCTCAAACCAAAAGTAAGTCTGCAATGATGAGCGATCGCTGTATGATGAAAGACGGTAAAATGATGGTAATGAAAAATGGTGAAACAATGCCAATGGAAAAAGACATGACCATGAAAAATGGTACAAAATGCATGACTACCGGCGAATGTACCATGAAAAATGGTAAAAAGATGATGATGAAAGAAGGCGACTGCATGGAAATGAGTGGGAAAATGGGTAAATGTTCGATGATGAATAAAACTAAAAATATGGCAATGGTTTACACTTGCCCCATGCACCCTGAAGTTACAAGTGATAAGCCCGGCAAATGTCCAAAATGCGGAATGGATTTAGTAAAGAAAAATTAATTAATAACTATTAAACAATTAAAAATTATGAAAAAAACATTCTCCCTTTCAATAGTTATACTGGCAGCGATGAGTTTATTACTCTCCTCCTGCAATTCAAAACAATCGGCTGACGAGTACCTGAAAGACGATAACCAGCGAAAAGAAGTTGTAGTTGCAATTGCTCATCATCAGCCCTATATGAGTGAAATGATGCAGCAAATGATGAGTAGCGACAGTTGCAAACAAATGATGTCAGAAAATATGATGAGCAATCCCGGAATGATGAAAACAATGATGGGCGATATGATGAGCATGTGCAACAAAGATTCTTCCATGTGCAGTATGATGATGGGAAGTATGCAATCACAACCGCACGTTATGGAATCAATGAAAGGAATGTGCGACATGGGCAACATGAAAATGGAACCGAAAAAAGATCAACAAATGCAACATCATTAAAAACAAACAATTATTATTCACTATTAAATATAAACAATCATGGAAAAATCAATTTCACATACCTACCATATCGGTGGTATGAGCTGCGGCGGCTGTGTTTCAACAGTTAAACAAAAATTATCCGGTGTGCCTGGTGTAACATCGGTAACAGTTGATCTGGGAAAGAAAGAAGCGGAAATCACTTCATCGCAGGAGATTAATACAGATTCGCTCCGAAGTGCTTTCAACAACACGCATTATACCATTTCAGAACTTAACAATAAAATAAGTTAAGGGTACCTGATATAACAATAAAAATTAAGTAACAATTTAAAAACAAAAATCATGTACATGTACGACGGCTATCACTTCTGGGGAATGCACTTGGTATGGTGGTTCATCTGGATATTTTTTCTAATCTGGATTTTCGCAACACCTTGGGATATTCCTGGTCAACGGGCAAAAAAAGAAACCCCATTGGATGTTCTTAAAAAACGATTTGCAAGCGGAGAGATTACAAAAGAAGAATTTGACGACATGAAAAAGCAGATGGAAATAAATTGAAGAACTTCTAAATAAAATTCTGTATGAACAAACATACCCTTTGGATGATAATCGGATGCGGACTTCCCTTGTTGCTTATTTTTTTTGCACCGGCATTAGGGTTAGGCTCCGGTACATCGCTTGCGATCTTTATAATTGGCATGCTTGTCTTGCATTTACTGATGCCAATGCATCATCATGGTGGGCATAACCATGAACAAAATAAACAAAATTCCCAAACCACTAAAACAGAAGATCATGACCACCACCATTAATGTAAAAAGATTTGGTTTTGCAGTTGGCATAACCTGGGCATTGCTTTATTTGGGCTGTATGATTGTGATGTTAACCGTTGGCCACGATGGGGCCGTTAAATTTTTTAATAGTCTCCTTCATGGTTTAGATGTTTCCACAATTGTTCGTATGGAAGTACCAATATGGGAGGCTGCAGTAGGTATTGCAGAAACATTTATCCTGGGTTGGCTTATCGGAGCCTGCATTGCCGGTTTTTATAACGCTGCAATAAAAAGATAGAGGATAGACAGATAAATACCGTTAAAGCCTCTGGTGAAATCCAGCATGTTTTTCAGACGGGCATTGGCTATACGGTGTAAAATATTCAATAACCAGTCTTGTAACAGGAATTAGATTCTAAATCTTGAACATGACTGTATAAGTAACAGGTAATAAATGAAATAGTGATAATAAAATATGCATGGTTAATATGGTCGTTGATAATGTTGGGATGCTGGCTGGTCATTTATTTACTAAAGAAAGATTTCAGAAAAATGATGCTGTCTGTAAGCGTGGCAACTATGCTGTTTGGTTTTTCGGAACCGCTTTTTGTTCCGGAATACTGGTCTCCACCTTCATTATTTAAACTGGCTGAAAAAACTGGATTTGATATTGAAAGTTTTATTTTTTCATTTGCCATCGGGGGTATTGTTGTGGTGCTGTACCGTTTGCTTTATCCGGTTTCAGAAATTAATATTATGGCAACCGAAAAAAAGAGACCTTGGCGTAGATTGCACAGGATAGTTCTTTTCTTAGACACCAACTTGCATAACAATAAAAATAACAATTATGAAAATACTACTTGCCACCGACGGTTCTGATTACAGTAAAGCAGCAATTGAAGAATTAGCCCGTATGCCATTTCCAAAAGGGACAAAAGTGCTCATTATATCGGCTTTTGAAAACACTCCCTTGATAACTTCTGCCCCGGCGCCCATGGGTGGCCTGGCAGGAGGCTATGAAGAAACAAGTGAGATTGTAAAAAATCTGTCAGAAAATGTATTGAATAAAGCCGCTGAATTGCTAAAAAAGAAAAATCTGGATTTATCCATATCAACGGCAGCAATCAATGGATCGCCCAAGCATGTGATTTTAGAGGAAGCTGAAAAATTGGGTGCCGATTTAATTGTCGTTGGCTCACACGGTCGCGGCACTATTGGGCGGTTCCTGCTTGGCTCCGTTTCACAAGCGGTCGCTACGCATGCTCAATGTTCAGTTTTGATAGTACGAAAAAAAGAAAATAAAAAAAGCAGTAGTAGCTCGTCACATTGTATCAACCGTAAATTAGTTAAACTTCATAAACAATAAAACATGAACTCATTTAAAAATCTATCGGTAAAAGAAAAAAGGGCGCTTTTAAAATTCCCGGCGTATATATCTCTCCTTGCTGCCAACAGCGATGGCAGGCTCGATAAAGCGGAAAAAAAGACGGCTGTCAAGTTCTCTCATATTAAAACCTTTTCCAGTGATTCGTTGCTCACTGACTTTTATGCGTATGCAGATAAAAATTTTGAAAAGGATATAGAACAAATTGATAAGGAAATGCCTGAAGGAAGAGACAAGAGAGAAAAGGCTATCAGACGTGAATTGGCAGAACTTGAAAAGATAGTTGCAAAGCTAGGGAAAGAATATGTTTCCATAATGCACCACAGTATGAAATCATTTAAAGATCATGTATCAAAAGCACACAACAATGTGTTTATGGATTTTCTTTTCCCGATGCCTATAGAAGGATTAACCTATTAATTTAAAATACGTAAAAATGATAAAGGAATATCAATTACAAGGCATGAGTTGTAGAGGTTGTGTTAATCAAGTAAAGCGTGCATTACTTGAAATTCCCGGGGTTGAAGATGCAGATGTTCACTTGAACCCACAAAGTGTTTTGCTTACCATTCGTGAGCCTGTAGCCATTGAGGTATTACAGGCCCAGCTTGGTAAAGCGGGTAATTATACCATAAATACCATAAGAGACATTATTTCAATAGCTTAATGGATAAAGAGAAAGGAAAGAGCCCGGTAAAAATAAACACATAAGTAAAAGAACTGAATAATAATAATATAGACATGAGGGAAGTTCCGTCATTATAAATCTTTTAATAACTAAAATAAAAAAAATGAAAAAAGAAAAAAAAGTGCTCACGGTAACAAAGGGTAAAAAAACAGGCCCCGGAAGTGACCCTGTAAATAAATTTAAAAAAGGTCAGCATACAACTGCAGCAGCGATTGACAATATTATAACAGGTGCAGTTGAAAATGTAAAGTCCCGGCCGGGCAGTGGGTTTTCCGATGAAGGCACTGTGCCTATTTACGATGAAGAACGTTGATAGCTATGTTAGATCTTAAAAGTTTCTGAAAATTTAAATCCGGGGGATTAAACCGGGTATCAACGAAAGTTATGGCACATTATCAGAAACTATTAATGCTTTGAGAAAAGAAGGCTATACGATTGATTTTAATATCCATCAGGAACATCTGGTATGTCATCAGGCAGACATGATATTATAACCTGATGATTTTTGAAATTGATAAGGTTTTTCGATTTTAAGAGGAATGAGATTTTACTGTAATTCATTCCAAAATGAATCGAAGTAAAACCGTATTTGTATTTTTTTAAAAGAGTTGGAAAGAATAAAATAAATAAACAATGCAAAATCTCTGGCTTTCAATTTTACCACCTGTTATCACTATTGCAATTGCAATTTGGTCTAAGAAAATTATTCCCTCTCTTTTAATCGGATTACTGGCTGGAAGTTATTTACTTAACCCAACGCTGACAGGTGGTTTTGAAACAGCGGTTGACCAAATTGTAAAGACATTAACAGATAGTGGAAGCCTTCAGGTGCTTTTGTTTCTGTATTTATTTAGCAGCTTAATGTCCTTGATTAAAAAATCAGGTGGCATAAAAGCATTTTCAGAAATAGCTGACAAGCATGTTAAAAGTGAAAGAGGCGTGCTTTTTTTATTGTGGGCTTTGATCCCCGTTACTTTTATTGATTGTGGTTTCAGGATTGTTGGTGCTGGTTCCATCACCCGTTCGCTTGCCGAAAAGAATAAATTGGCGAAGGAGCGGTTTGCCTTTATGCTTAACAACACTGCAAGTCCGGTAGTAGAACTTATTCCTATCGCCACAACTTATGTCGGATTTAATATTGCAAATATCAGTATCGGTTTAAAAGCAGCAGAAAACCCAAAGAACGCATCAGCTTATGCAATCTGGCTTAAAGCTATTCCTTTAGAGTTTTTCAGCATCGTAATAATCATTATTACTTTTTTTACCATCTTCTATCAATTCAAAAAACCTCAAAATGCTAAGGCAAAACCATCTGCTGAAAAAGAGATGAAAGGAATGAAGATGAACATGGAAGAAGAAAAACCATCAATAAAGCCAAGGGTGATTAATCTTATTGTTCCATTGTTAAGCGTAATCTTTCTTAGTATTTTTTTCTTTTGGTTTTTTGGGAAAGATAAACCAGGCAACAACACTTTT
>JBBRQF010000053.1:0-21544 GCA_038226715.1 Chitinophagales bacterium | reverse complement strand
TGTATTTTTACCCCTATTAATTTTTAAGTCTGTTGCGATTATTTTTAAAAACATTTTTACTGTTGCTTTTTTTTACCGCTGCGGCTAATCATTTGTTTGCACAGTTAACAGTTGCAGGAACCGTATTTGATTCTTCAAAAAGAAGCTATGTGGAAAATGTACGTGTTGAAACAACCAGTGGAAAATTTACCAGGACCGACTCTATGGGCAGGTATAAAATAATGGTTGCCGAAAAAGACTCGCTCACATTTATCTATCAAAATAAACCCACCCAAAAATTTGCAGTAAAAGATATTGCTGATCTTACACAGTTTGATATTTCACTACGTGTTAATATCAAAGGTGGTTATCGTACCTTAAAAGAAGTGATCATATTCGCAAAATCTTACCGGCAGGATTCTTTGGAAAACCGGCAGACATACACCGATATATATAATTACCGCAAACCAACCATCCGGACAAATATATCGCCCGATGGGATGGTGGGTGCCGATGTGAATGAGCTCATTAATATTTTTCGTTTTAAAAGAAACAAGCATTTAAAAGCTTTCCAGGCACGACTGGAGCAACAGGAGCAGGATAAATTTGTAAGCTACCGTTTCAACAAAAGCTTTGTGAGGCGAATCACACAACTTAAGGGCGCCGAGCTGGATACATTTATGGTAAGGTATTTACCAACCTACGAATTTGCCAGCACGGCCGATGAAGTCACTTTCAATAAATATATTTTAAATTCATCCTACGCTTTTAAAATTGAAATGCTCAAACAGGAGAATATTAAAATTCCTGTTAACTGAGAAAATTAAAAAAAGAGAAGTATTTTCATCCCTTAATTCTCTTTTATGAACCAACTGCATAACGAACTTAAAAAAGAATTTCAGCTGGAACGGATGATCCTGTTCAGCGATGCGGTTTTTGCAATAGCCATTACCTTACTGGTTATTGAACTTAAAGTGCCTGAATTTGATACGGCAGAACTTACCGAAGGGAAACTGCTGGAAGCCCTTGTCCACATGCTCCCAAAATTCTTTGGCTTTATCATCAGCTTTATGTTTATCGGTATTTACTGGACGGTTCATCACCGGCTGTTTGGATACGTGGTGAACTATACTCCAAAACTGCTGCGCTTAAATATGTTGTTCCTGTTTGCTGTTGCCCTCATGCCATTCAGCACGGCTTTTTACAGCGAATATTTGATGAAGCATGTGCTTACACCGGTTATATTTTATACCGCAAATATTATTCTGCTTGGTATATTTAACCTGCTTATGTGGCGGCATATTGGTAACCCGGCAAATAAATTATCAGAAGGATTAAGCAAAGCTGATGCAAAATATTTTTCTTTCAGGGCCATTATTGTTCCTGCTATGTTTACGCTGTTTGCTTTCATATATTTAGTCAATCCTTATATCGCTTCGGCCATGCCCATGTTTGTTCCCCTGATAATGCGGCTGATACAAAAACATCACGAAAAGAAAAATAAAATAATTATAAACAAAACAGAAGTATAATATGGAACCCGATCAGCTTACCCTTGGCATTGGCACCCGTTTACAACATACCCATTTTGGACCCGGTGTAATTGTTGGCGTTAAATACGCTACTTACCTTATTTCTTTTATCCATCATGGTATAAAAGAAACTGATAAAACAGACAGCAACCTCGATGAGATCATTGCAGAAAATGTAACAACAGAAGTGGAAACAGTTTCTGCGGTAGAAAAATCTTTATTGAAGATTTTGCGGCAGTGGAGTGATGTTAGCGAAATTGTTCCCATTGGTGATAAATGGATCGGCGGCATGATGAGTTTGCAAACTGCAGATAAAACGTTGAAGCCAAAAGAAATTCCCATTGATGATTTTTTTCACAAAATTGTAATGCTGCGTGACCGCCTGCGGGTGCTGGAACAAAACATCAACAGCCATAAAAAACTTACCGACGAAGAAAAAGTTAATATACAGCAATACATTACCCGTTGCTATGGTTCGTTAACCACTTTTAATGTGCTGTTTAAAAATAAAGAGCAGTGGTTTGTGGGAGATAAGGGAGGGAAGGAGTAATGTCTTATTTAACTGATTAAGATTACCAAAACTATATCCTCGCCTGGTAAGTAAACAACTCATAATACCTGCCTTGTTTAGCAATCAGTTCATCGTGATTACCACGTTCTTTTATTTCGCCTGATTCAATTACCAATATCTGGTGAGCCTTACGGATGGTGCTTAAGCGATGAGCAATAACAAAAGTTGTTCTGCCCTGCATCAATGTATTTAAACTTTGCTGTATCAGCGCTTCGCTTTCAGTATCTAAACTGGATGTGGCTTCATCCAGAATAATTATTTTCGGATCAGCCAGTATAGCTCTGGCAATTGCTATGCGTTGTCTTTGTCCACCGGAGAGTTTAACGCCGCGTTCGCCAATAACAGTGTCAAGACCTTTTTCAAAACGGTCAGTAAATTCATTTACATAAGCAGCTTTAGCAGCATTCAAAAGCCGCTCTTCTCCGGCTTCCGGACGGGCAAATAAAATATTTTCACGGATGGTTCCTTCAAACAAAAAATCATCCTGCAAAACTACGCCCAGGTGTTGACGGTAGTCGGTTAATATTACTTTACTCAAATCTATTCCGTCAATGGTTATTTTACCCGAGTCAGGTGTAATGAAAGTAGCGGCTAAACTGGCAATGGTTGTTTTACCCGAGCCCGAGCTACCCACCAGCGCTGTTACAGACCCGGCAGGCGCATCAAAGCTAATGCCTTTAATAACTTCCTTTCCTTCTTCATAAGAAAAGGATACATTTTCATACCGGATATCGCCGATGATATTTACAAGTGGAAGAATCCTTACAGCCTTATCATCTTCCGGTTCTGTATTCATAATTTCTTCGGTTCTGTCAAGCCCTGCAAAAGCTTCGCTAAGTTGACTGCCGATATTACTCATCTGCACAATGGGCGCAATCATAAATCCGAGGTAAAGTGTAAAGGCAAGAAAATCTCCAAATGTTAATTGTCCTTTTATAATCATGTAGCCACCAATGCCCATAATACCTGCAGATGCAAGACCGAGCAAAAAAGTAGCAGAGCTGGTAATAATAGCAGTGGAAGTAAGGCTCTTTTTTACGTTCAGAAATAATTGTTCTACCCCTTTTTCAAAAGTTTTGTTTTCCTGTGCTTCGGCATTAAAACCTTTTATTACGCGGACACCATTAATCGTTTCTGTTAAGCGACCGGTTACGTCGGCATTAATAACGCCACGCATTTTAAAAATGGGCCGTATGTAGGAAAATGCTTTCATGGCAACCACTGCAAAAATCACCACCGGCACCAGCACATAAAAAGTCATCATCGGGCTTATTCTTATCAGCAATACTAAAGAAACCACCGCTGTTATCAATCCACCTATCAGTTGCACCAAACCGGTTCCTACCAGGTTGCGCACGCCCTCCACATCAGTCATTACGCGGCTTACCAATGCGCCCGATTTATTATTATCGAAATAACTAACCGGCAGCGACAGTATTTTTCGCTGTACTTTTATTCTCAATAAAGAAATTAAATGCTGTGCCTCTACACTTAATATTTTTGTAAGCAGGTAAGATGTTATGGCCTGCACAATAATTGAACCGGCAACCACAGCCAGTAAAATCCAAAGCATGTGAACGTCTTTTTTTACAATCACATCATCCATCAGGTATTTGCTGGCACCAGGCAAAACGAGGCCGGCCATTTTACTTATTACGATAAGCACAAGCCCCACAAAAACAATTTTGCGGCGTGGCCAGATGAATTCCCTGAATGCCTGCGCCATGGTTACTTTGGATTTTGCTTTGCTCATATACTTTTTTTGAGCAGTAAAGTTAAGGGTTGATTGTTGTGTGAAAATTAAGTTACCGCAAGAAATTACAAGCCTTTAATTTTCTTGATCAAAAGCTATGGCAAATAAAAAGTAATTAGATTTGTTACTATACCAGAAGGCAGGGAATAAATGCAACTATAAATTTGGCTGTGAGATGTGGATTTGAGGAACTCAACTTAATGGCGGCGAATCTCACAAATTAAGTCTTGGCATCATTTCCAAGAATAAGAAAGAAATCCATGATTAATTCCTTTAAAAGGGATTTCTTTACCAATTTCAATTTCAATTAATTTTTCACCGGAATCAAAAGTTATATCTGAAAAATGGCCCTAAATAAAAAATATAACGGATGAAATTCCCATTAAAATCCATTCTTTTCCTCCGGATTTCCATCTCCAATTTAAGATTTTCGGGCGAGGTCCCAAACAAGAGCATTGGAGCCAGTGGAAATTTTCTACATTTACGCAAGGCCACAGCCTGTAAAAAATGGTGCATGAAAAAATATATAGCAATATTGTTGCTGCTTCCGCTTCAAGTGCTGGCGCAGCCTTTTTCGCAAACAGAAACTACACGCTGGCAAAAACAAGCTGCCAACGTAACCATCATCCGCGATAATTATGGCGTGCCGCATGTGTATGGTAAAACAGATGCCGATGCAGTTTTTGGTTTGTTGTATGCCCAGTGTGAAGATGATTTTAAAAGAGTGGAGATGAGCTATATTGAAAAGCTGGGCAGGCTATCAGAAGTAAATGGTGATAAAGACCTATACAACGATCTCCTCATTCGCCTGGTGATTAATAGCGCAGATGCCATAAAAGATTTTGCTACTGCACCTGCCTGGTTAAAAACCATATTGAATGCATATGCTGATGGAATAAATTATTATCTCTTCAAAAATCCAACAGTAAAACCGGCATTGCTCAATCGCTTTCAACCCTGGTACCCATTGTTGTGGACCGATGGTAGCATTGGTGCCATCAGCACCGGTGGCATTACAATAAATGAAGTGAAAAATTTTTTTGGCTCAGATGAGGCTTTTGCAAAACAGGAATATAAAGAAGAAGTTTTAACGGGTTCTAACGGTTTTGCTTTTGCGCCAAAGATTACGCAGAACGGCAATGCTATTTTATACATCAATCCGCATGTAACATTTTATTTCCGTCCCGAAGTACACATGATCAGTGAAGAAGGACTAAATGTGTATGGAGCTGTTACCTGGGGGCAGCTATTCATTTACCAGGGTTTTAATGAACACTGCGGCTGGATGCATACATCCAGCGAGGTTGATATTTCAGATGCATACATTGAAAAACTCAGCAAAAAAAATAAGCGTTGGTTTTATGAGTACGAAGGAAAACAAAGACCGGTTATTGTAAAACCTATACGCATAAAATATAAAACAACCGCCGGGTACGAATCAAGGGTTTTTAATACCCTGTTTACACATCATGGCCCCATCCTTACCAAGCGTGATGGCCAATACCTGAGCCTGCGGCACAACAACCGCGATACAAAAGGTTTTATGCAAAGCTGGTTGCGTACCAAAACAACCAGTTTTGCCGACTTTAAAAAAACGATGGACATGGGTGCTAACCCAAGCAACAATACCGTGTATGCCGATGCCGAAGGCAATATTGCATACTGGCATGGAAATTTTTTACCAAGGCGTGATCCAAAATACGATTGGAGTAAACCTGTTGATGGAAGTATTGCTGCAACCGAATGGAAAGGATATCATACAGTAGACGAAAGTGTACATATTTATAACCCGGAAAACGGATGGCTGCAAAATTGTAACTCTACGCCTTTTACTGTGGCGGGAAAATACAGTCCCAAAAAAGAAGATTATGCCAATTACCTGGCACCAGATGGCGAAAATTTCAGAGGTATTAATGCGGTACGGGTTTTAGATAGAGAAAAAGCATATACCCTTGATAAAGTAATTGCGGCCGGTTACGATACTTACCTGGCTGCTTTTGAAAAACTGATACCGGCATTGATAAATGCATTTGAAAAGAATTTTTCTCCCGCAGATTCTGTTTACCAACAGCTGATTGAACCCATTACTATTTTAAAAACCTGGGACCTGCATTGCAGCGAAAAATCTATTGCTACAACCTTAGCCATTGAATGGGGACAAAAAATTTCTGCGGCTATTAATAAAACGAGGGTTGATAAACCCGGTGCCGACCAGGTTGATAAAACAAATGAATTTGCCGCAACAGTACATGTAAACGAAGTGATACCAGCTTTACTGGCTGTTATTAATGAACTGAAAGAAAAGTATGGCGACTGGAAAATTCCCTGGGGAGATATCAACCGCTTTCAACGCATCTCTTCGGATATTAATAACAAATTTGATGACAGCAAGCCCAGTATTCCGGTCGGTTTTGCATCATCACAATGGGGCATGTTACCATCTTATGCCAGCCGCTACTTTAACGGCAGTAAAAAAAGATATGGTGTAAACGGCAACAGTTTTATATGTGCAGTCGAGTTTGGTAAAAAAATAAAAGCAAGATCTTTACTGGCTGGTGGCGAAAGCGGCGATGTAAATTCAAAACATTTTTTTGACCAGGGCATGGCGTACAGCAAAGGCGAATTTAAAGAGGTTTTGTTTTATAAAGAAGATGTAATGAAACATGCAGAGCGTATATATCATCCCGGAGAATAGCTGTATGGCTATGGTGCCACGGTGGTGCCTAGTATTTATTTGTAGATGCAAACCAGCTGTTTTCTATATCTTGTAGCTGTAACAGACTAACATGTCAAAAATTTTTAAAAGCCTTTACTTCCTGGTATTGGTTGCCATTTTCATTGGTATTCTGCTTGGGTATCTTTATCCATCATTTGCAGTAGAATTAAAACCCCTCGGCGATGGTTTTATCAAGCTGATAAAAATGATGATAGCCCCCATTATTTTTTGCACCATTGTTACCGGTATTGCCGGTATGCAAAACACAAAAAAAGTTGGCCGTGTTGGTTTAAAAGCAATCCTTTATTTTGAAGTGGTTACCACGTTTGCTTTAATTATCGGACTGATCGTTATTAATATACTGAAGCCGGGTGTTGGTATGAGCATTGACCCCACAACACTGGATACAAAATCTGTTGAAAATTTTATCACCGAAAGTAAGAGCCAGTCTGTTGCCGATTTTCTGCTGCACATTATTCCTGATAATATTGTAAATGCTTTATCAACCGGAAATATTTTACAGGTTTTATTCTTTGCGGTACTACTTGGCTTTGGTTTATCTAAAATTGGCGGAAAAGCTGCGCCGCTTTTAAAAGGTATTCAATCTTTAGAAGACGGATTGTTTGCTATCATCAAAATAATTATGAAGGCTGCACCGCTTGGTGCATTGGGTGCCATGGCATTTACCATTGGCAAATATGGTGTTGGTTCGCTTACACAACTTGGGCAACTGCTGGGTTCATTCTATCTTACCTGTATCATTTTTATTGTTCTTGTTTTGGGTGGTATTTTAAAATTAACCGGATTTAATATTTTTAGGCTGCTTGCTTATATAAAAGAAGAACTGCTGGTTGTTTTGGGAACCTCTTCATCAGAAGCGGCATTACCCGGCCTTATGGACAAACTGGAAAAAGTTGGTTGCAGCGAACCGGTGGTTGGACTGGTGGTACCAACCGGTTATTCATTTAATCTTGATGGCACATCTATCTACTTAACTATGGCAGCAGTTTTTTTAGCACAGGCAACCAACACACCTATGGATATTGGCCAGCAGATAACCTTACTGTTGGTTTTATTGCTTACATCCAAAGGTGCTGCAGGCGTTACGGGCAGTGGGTTTATTGTGCTGGCGGCAACCTTGCCAACTGTGGGCCATATACCCGTTGCAGCCATTGCGTTAATTTTTGGTATCGATCGGTTTATGAGCGAAGGTAGAGCGCTTACTAATATTATCGGTAATACGGTTGCTACTGTAATTGTTGCCAAATGGGAGAAAGAGATTGATATAGAAAAAGCAAAAGCATTGATCGGTTAAACCAGGAGATCGATAGAGAAAATGAAAGAAGATAAACTGTTTCTCTTTTACCTCATTTTCTCTTTGTGCTCTTAGCTAAACTTTCACAAACTCTGCTTATATTTAAAGAACATTTCTTCCTGTTTTAAATAACTGCTATGTATAAAAAACTATTTTTTTATCTTTTCCTTTTTGCGAATTGTCTTTCTGCTTCGGCCCAGTCTTATAAAAAAATACACTCCGATGCTATTGTTGTTGATACGCACAATGATATCCTGATGAAGGCTGCCGATAAGGGAATAGTATTTGACCAGGACCTGACCGGCAAAACACATAGTGATCTTGACCGGTGGAAAAAAGGTGGGCTTGACGTTCAATTGTTTTCTGTGTATTGTGATGGAGATCTTAAAAATCCGTTTGCTTATGCCAACAGGGAAATGGATAGCCTCGATGCAGTGGTAGCACGCAATCCAGGTAAGATCGTAAAAGTTGCAAATTATGAAGAACTGCTGCAGGCAGTGAAGCAACATAAGATTGCTGCCATGTTTGGTGTGGAGGGCGGCCACATGATAGAAGATGACCTGGCTAAATTAGATGCGTTATATAAACGTGGTGCAAGGTATTTGACCTTAACGCATAATATAGCTCCTGCCTGGGCTACGAGTGCAGCAGATGAAACAACAAAGCCAAACCTGCCACACAAGGGACTTACAGACTTTGGCCGACAGATAGTAAAGCGTATGAACGAACTCGGCATGCTTATAGATGTGAGCCATGCCGGTGAACAGACTTTCTGGGATGTTATACAGGCAAGTACAAAACCCATCATAGCTTCGCATAGCTGTGTGTACAAGCTTACGCCACACCGGCGCAATTTAAAAGATGAACAAATAATAGCCATTGCAAAAAATGGTGGCGTTATACAGTTGAATTTTAACCCGGGTTTTATTGACAGTACTTTTGGCAAAAAAGAAATAGCGTTTCTGAAAAAGCATGCTGCAGAAAATGATTCGCTTATGAAAAGCGGTATGAGTGATTTCTACAGCATGGATTACCTGTATGCCAAATATGTGGAAGAAGCAAATAGCATACGACCGCCTTTGTCCATGCTTATCGATCATATCGATTATATTGTAAAGCTGGTAGGTATTGATTATGTAGGTCTTGGCTCCGACTTTGATGGCATTAACCTTACACCACAGCAATTGGATGATGTTACTGCTTATCCATTAATTACAAAAGCATTGGTTGAAAGAGGATACAGTAAGAAAGATATCCGGAAAATACTTGGTGGCAATTTTTTGCGTGTATTAAAAGCAAACGAGCCGGATAAAAAATAAACTATAGGTTTAATTTTTTGTTTCCGCACAATGCAAAAGAATTAAAGATGAGGTTACTTATTTTCTTTTGGCAGTTCTTTAATATGATACTCCTGTATCAACGCAGGATTCTCCGGCGATAGTGTAAAATAAACTTCTATATTTATTTTTTCGCCTTCAATAATAAAAGAGCCACGCAACTGGTTTTCGGGTTTCGTTTCTTTTATGGCAATTATTTTTCCTGCTTTGGTATAGAGATCCTTTGCCTGTTTTTTTAAACTATCTATCGGGTAATCAGGAAAAAAGTTTTCAGCAAAGATGCCGCTTTGTTCGGCTCTATTCCAATCGGGTAAAATTTTCAGTAACTCATTTTTGCGTTGCGCTAAAATTTTTGATGGGAGCATTTGCCTGGGTTGCAATCCGGCTATTTTAATTAATGTATCCAGCACCCGCAGGTTTATTACACCCATAGGTGCGTAGGTACGATTGGCAAAAGCTACCACGCCAATACCATAATCGGGCATGATGCGCCACTGGCTGCCAAAGCCGGGCAGTCCGCCGCTGTGAGCAATATATACTTTGCCATCGCAATCCTTCATCCAACCTAAACCATAGCAATAGGCAGTTGCAGTTGCACAGGTTCTTCCATCAGGAAATATATAATTCGCATTTAGCGAATTGATACGCCAGGGATGATGCATTTCCCGTACCGAGCTTCTTTTTATTGGCCCGTCATCTTTTGCATTGCTGGGCGGCCAGGCACTCATGTGAAAAGCCATATAGTTTGCAAATTCATCTATAGAGCTGATCATGGCACCCATGGCGCCCCAGCTTCCATCTTTGGGATCATGCAGTAATGTTTCTTCATTCCATTTTTCATTCAACCAACGGTAACCATGAGCCAGTTTATCTGCGGCAACATCTCCAAACTCGTAAGTTGTTGTTTTCATACCGAGTGGTTCTAAAATATTTTTTTTGATATAATCCTGGTAACGCATGCCGCTAACCTTTGTAATAATCCTTCCCAGTAGGGCAAAACCCAGGTTGCTGTATTCATAAGCAATGCCCGGTGGATTGGAAAAAGAAATCTGCTTACCTATGAATTCCATCAGGTCTTTATCACTGTCTGCGAGTTGTCGGTCGCCCCAGGGATTATCTTCGGGGAAACCGGCGCCATGTGTCATCAAATGACGGAGAGTAATTACGGGCGCATCTGCTGTTGGATATTTTAAGTTCTTGAGTTCGGGAATATATAAATACGCGGGGTCATCTAAATTCAGTTTGCCTTCATCACGCAGTTTTAAAATGGCCATGGCCGTAAAACTTTTACTCATGGAGGCAATTCGAAATAAAGAAGACGTTGTTGCCGGTATTTTCTTTTCAACATCTGTATAACCATAACTGTTTTTATACAGCAGTTTTCCGTCTACAACAATACCAAATGATATGGCTGGAAAATGATTGTCTGCTGCATATTTTTTATACAGGCTGTCAATTACAGCAAAAGCGGTTTCTATTTTTTGCAGCCGGGCGGTATCTGTAAAAACAGCCGGCATATAAGATGAGTCGAATAAAGGGGTGGTGCCGGTTTCTTTATCCTGCTGTTGTTTACATGAAATAAAAACGATAGCAAGTACAATGAATAAAAAATATTTTTTCATAATTGTTATTTTAACTGCCTCCTTGGTAGTGCATGAGTTTGAAATCTTAGGTAATAATTTTACTGTCAGTCTGAGCTTGTCGAAGACGGGTTAGTTTAATAAGTCCCGGTTTCGACAAGCTCAACCTGACAACTTTTCAAAATGATACACTACTGCCTCCTTATTATTCCTATGTAGTTTCCTCTATGAATATTTTTACTTATTTTTTTCTCCAAAAGAGGTATTTATAAACATGTCTTCTATTTAAAAGTCATAGCGTTTTACCAGCCACCGCCACCACCCCCACCACCACCGCCGCCACTGCTGCCACCACCAAACGAAGATCCACCACCTGATGAACTTGATGGTGGCGTACTGGCAGATGATATAGCACCGCTGAAAGATGATGCAAAGGAAGAGCTGAAACTTTCATTATCATGGGTGAAACTTTGCGAGAATGAGGATGTTGCTGCTCCGCTAATTACCGCGGTTTTTATAATGTCTTCAAATTTTTGTCCCCATTCAATGTCGCAACCCAATGCAATGGCAAAGGGTAAATATTTTTCATATAGTTCCAGTGATTTCCTGGGCGGACTCATCATATCAAACCTGTTTTCATCTGCAGTTGACAGAAACATACGAAAGCCTTCTATCTTATCAGCCAGTTGCCGTCCTTCGGGGCTATAAGCTTTTAATAACTTTGAAAATATTTTAAATACCAGCGCACATAAAATAATGCCGCCAATATAATATGCTACCTGCCAGTAATTTGACAGCTTCAGTGCTTTAACCAAATCAATAAAACCCCATACGGCGGCGGCAAAGCAGATCAATCCCGGTAACGTGGTGTAAGAATTATTGAGTGCGAAAAAACCTTTATAATCATTTTTTACAGAGCCGTCTTTGTTTTTATAATTGCTTTCGCAATAGGTCTTCACGGCTGTATTCAGATCGCCCAGGTCGCTGTTGTATTTTCCTTTTTCAATCCTGGTATCTATAAGGTCTTCTATATCGCTTTCAAATTCTTCGTAATTACTCAGTGGCTTTTTTGCCGGTATCTTACTGCTGCTGATCACATATTCATTGTGTTTAAAAAGCATTCCATCTCTTTCCACATCAATTTTAATTTTATGCCGAACGGCGGCATCAACAATTGTTGCTGCTGTTAATTGCTGGCCGAATTCCTGGTTAAGGATATAGCCCAATGCAGCGGGCCCAAAACCGGCAGGTGGTTCAAATAATGGATATACGGTTCCCTTCTTTGGATCGCGGCCATAACGAAACCAAAAAATAAAACAGAAAACAGCAGAGAACAATGCAGCAAGTGGTAAAAAGAAAACAGCTTTATTATTCCACACATAATAAGTAAAGGTTTGCCAAGCCGAAGGTTGATCTTTTATAAAGCCCTTTGGCCATGAAGAGGCAATGGTAAATCCGTTATAAGGCGATAGTGATTTTCCACACCTGAAAACAAGAACCACGCTGTCATCAACTATACTTTGGCTTACGCTGCAATCTGAACCGGTAGCTCCCTGTAAACCTGTATAACATCTATTGGATAATACTTTTGCACCCTTTGGAAGTATAACGGTGCAGGTAGCCGAGTCTATATTAAATGACCAGCCATTGCCGGTAACATTCCAATACAGTTCATCATAATCTTTCAGCAGTTTAAGCTGGTGGCCTGTCTCATAAGTAATGCTGTAAGTATAATTTCCTTTATCCAAAAAAACATCACTGCTACCGGTATAAACCAAAATGCCGTTCTCCTGATTTTCGGTATGGTAATTTTCTTTTTGGCCATCACGTAAAACTTCCTTCAATGTAAATGTAGTGTTCTGGAAAAGTTTATACCTGTTTACATAATACAACGGAAAAGCCCTTACAATGCCTCTCTTAATTTCATTATTTGCATTGCCCTCATCGGTTGATGCATCATCTCCATATGCCGTATTGATTTCGCCGTTACCATTGTGGATGGTAATATTTTCCTGAACCATTAATTTACCATCGCTGCCAACCCTTACAATACTATTGAACTTTATGATCCTGTCGTTATCATTAAGCGATATATATTTCGACAGGGATTTATTGGCAACAAACGTATTCCTGATCTGTGCCTGGAATGATTCAATATACATATGCCTGATACTGTAAAATTTTGGCAGGTTCTTATCTGTAATTGGTTTTATTTTTTCCTGGTTCTCCAGTTCTTTAAATGCCTGGATAATTCCTTGTTTGCTGGTAGACTGCAGCATATTCTTAATCGCCGGATATGTTGATTTCACTGTTGACTCCGGAATACTGTGTTCTTTTAAAAACATGGCCGTTTCATCAAAAAACAGGGAATCTATTTCGTCATCTGTTAAATAATATTCACTAATCCTCGTATAGAAATAGAAAGACGGTTTTGCTTTTTGTGCTGCAGCAAAAAAACTACTAAAAAGAAATAGAAATATGAAAATGCTATTCCGCATATATAATTTGTAGGCAGTAAAAAAATTGAACGTTATATTATTACTGTTGAAAATTTACTTTGGGAGCTACTTTTGCGCCTTCATCTTCAGCAAAGAAAACGGCCTGTTTAAAACCGAAGCTTCCGCCAACAATATTTTTTGGAAATACGGCAAGGCTTTGATTGTATTCCCGTACCGTTCCATTATAATAACGGCGTGCATCATTGATCTTCTCTTCTAAATCTCCAAGTTTGCCCATAAGTTGCTGGAACTGGGCATCAGCTTTCAGTTCGGGATAGGCTTCTGTTATTGACAGCATATTCAAAAGCGCCTGTTTCAATCCAGTGGAAGCTGTATTCTGGTCTTCTACGGTTGTTGCGCCTGCACTCTGGTTACGCCATTTTATAACATCAACCAGTGTTTTGTTTTCGTGACCGGCATAACCTTTTACGGTTTCAACCAGGTTTGGTATCAGGTCATTTCTTTGTTGTAAACAGGTACCTACGCCACTTGCGCCTTCCTGTGTAAGAATGCGTTCTTTTGCCAGTTCGTTATAAATTTTAATGAGTGCGCTGATAATTGCAATAGCCAGGATACCGATAACAATGAGAACAATTACTGAAGTTGACATGGTTGAAGTTTTGGTTATAGAAAACAATTTTGTTATGTGAAAATATATTTTCTTTTGCAAAAACAAGTGATTAAAAATTTATTCTTGCCGACAAATTAATAACCCTCCCATCCACCGGTGACCACAATTGTTTAAAAGAAGGATTGGAAATATTCCCGTACACAATATTTTCTTTTCGGGTCTGCCGGTAATCAAAAATATTTTCGCAGTTTAAAACCAGTGCCACTTTTTTAATATCATATCTTATCATGGCAGCTGCAAAAAAATAACCTGCTGTTGTATTATTATTATCCAGGTATTGCTTACCGGTGTAAGATGCATCCACACCCGCTCTGAAGTTATCTGTAAATTCATAAGCAATAACGCAGGCAAATTTATTACGGGCGCTCAGGCTAACATTGGGATGTGTAGCATCGTACAGTTGCCGGGCGTATGTGTAGGTGTAACCAAAATAAATTTCCAGCTCATCCTGCGTTGCCGCAATATATGTTTCAAAACCTTTTGTATTTAAAGATTTACCGGCATTTGCAAAACCGATGATACCACCGGGAGCAGCAAAATCAATAACCGGCTTTTTTATATCTGTAATGTAAAACATCTGGTTTATCGTAAGGTGCCAGCCGTTGATCACTTTCTTAAAGTTAATATCCCAGTTAATTCCTGTGGAATGCTCTGCTATAAGCGTGTCATTTGGATATACTTTTGGATAATCCCGTTCATCAATATCGCTTACAAACTGCGTCGGTATCTTGTAACCAAAGCCTCCGCCCAAACGGATTGTAAAGGCCGGGCTTATTTTATACAACAGCGATAACCTGGGCAACACAAACCTCCTATAGGTATTATGATAGTCGAACCTCAATCCTGCTTCAGCAATAAACTTTTCAGTTATTTTCCAGTCATCCTGCGCAAAAACGCCTAAGGTATTTTGAATATAGTTTTCAAACCATGTAGAATCCGGTTGTTTCTTTTTAAAATTCTCTCCGCTGAAATTTATGCCGGCAACAATATTGTGTTTGGGTAATTTTTTAAAGTACGATACTTCAGTAAAATAAGAAAGCTGGTTTGCCTTCATACCAAAAACATTCGTATTGATATCCCTCCTAAAAAAACTGGCTGAACCTTTTACAGTAAGCCTGTCGTTTGTATTCAGTTTAGTTTCTGATACGAGATCAACCGTATTTCGCAATGATTTATTCTGTATAAAAAACTGGTGAAGATTATCTTTTGTATGGTGTAGTACCTGCATATCGCCGCCGTTCCTGTCTTCGTAAGTAAGGTTATAGCCAATAGTGATGGCTTGTTTGTCATTCGGATAAATAAACAATCGCGGGTGAAAAAATGCCATTTTTAAATCCGGTACATCGCTGAATCCATCTTTGTTTACATCAACGGCACGTTGATAGGTTCCGCCGCCAAATAAAGTATATCCTGCTTTTTTGTTGCGGCCGCTTAAAAACAAATTAAGGTTGCTTTCTTTTAAAGTAGATTGATTCAGCGTAATGCTTCTTTCGGGATTGTTAAGTTTGGGTGACTTTGAAACGAGGTTCAGTAAGCCCGCAATGGCACCACCCCCATATAAAGTAGAGCTTGATCCTTTTATTATTTCAATCTGTTTCAAATCCAATGGTGGAATTTGCAGTATGCCGAAACTGCCGCTGTAACCGCCAAACAAGGGCATGCCATCTCTTAATATCTGGGAATATTTTCCTGGTAACCCCTGAATACGTGCTTCCGCATTACCAGTAGCAGCATTGGTTTGCTGTATCTGGATACCTGCTATATCGCCCAGCAGGCTGGTTATGTTGCCAGGTTTTATGCCATTTTCTTCAGCTACTTCTTCGCTGCCCAACACTTCTACTTTTGTAGGCAGGTCTTCCATGCGGCTGTTGGTGCGGCTTGATGCTACAATAACTTCTTCTTCGGTTTTTGCTTCGGCCTTGTGTAAATAAATAACCTGCACCGTATCGTTCTGGGGAATATGAAAACTTACCGACTGACTAACATAACCAACCAAAGAGTATGTAATGTTTATTTTGCCGGAAGAAAAATTTGAAAACGAAATATTGCCATTGATATCTGAAGCAGTTGACTTTATGCCGCCGTTAATTTTTGCCGTAACGCCAGCAAGTGCTTCCTTACTTTCTGCATCTTTTACAAAACAGTTGAAATTATTTTGAGAAAAAGTGTTTAAAGAAAAAAATAGCAAAAGCGCTGTTATTAAACTTTCAGTTTTCATAAAACCGGAAAATTAAAACTATAACAGCAATTATTAAAATTAAACTTCTGCAACAGTTTCTGACTTATAATTTTTGTATAAAATTCGTAACATACTTGGCAGTACAATCAAAAGCAAAGGCAATGCAATTATAAAACCACCTATTACGGCAATCGCTAAAGGCTGGTGTAATTGTGCGCCGGTGCCAATACCCAGTGCCAGGGGAGATAATGCAATGATGGCGCCCAATGCCGTCATTAGTTTAGGGCGCAACCTGGTGGAGATTGAATAGACAATAGAATCATCAACGGATTTTTCGTGCAGCGATTCCTTAAACTGTAAAAAAGTGAAGATGGCATTTTCGCCGATGATACCCACAATCATAATAAGGCCGGTATAGCTTCCAACATTTAAAGCAGTACCTGTAAAGAAGAGTGCAAGATAGCTGCCGGAAATACCTAACACAGAAATAAGCAGTATCAGCAGCGCTACTTTAAATTCTTTAAATAAGAAAAGTATAACTCCGAAAACAAGCAGGCTGGCTGCTATCAATATCATCAGCAGTTCCTTAAAAGATTGTTGTTGCTCTGCATAAGCTCCGCCATATTCAATATGGTAACCCTGCGGCAACGAAATTTTAGAACTTATTGCTGTTTTAATTTCTTTTATCACACTTCCTAAATCCCTGTTATCTAACCGTGCTGTAATAACACCCATTGTCTGCAGATCCTGCCTTTCTATTTCGGCATCGCCGGCATTTATTTTTACGGTAGCCAATTGATTGATAGGCACCAACTTTCCGTTGGGTAAAAAAAGTTGCAGGCTGTTTAAATCAGTTATACTTATTTTCCGGCTGCCGGGATAAAGTAACCGGATAGTATTTACCTGTTCGTTTTCAAAAATGTTGCCTACAATATTTCCTTCGGATGAATTTTGTAACTGGCTCTGCAGGTTTGCCGGCGTTATACCAAACTGCGCAAGTTTTGTATAATCCGGTTCAATGGTAACAGATGGGCCTGCAATTACAATACCATCAAATACATCGGCGGTGCCTTTTACATTGGTAACAATATCAGCAACCTGTTTAGATAATTCCTGTAATTTTTTTGCATCGTCTCCAAAAATTTTAACCTCTACCGGTTGCACAGAACTCATCAGGTCGCCCAGCATATCGCCAATTACCTGTCCAAAATCTATACGCAATGCAGGTTGTGTGGCTTCAATTTTCTGGCGTATGTCATTTATTACTTCATCTGTAGTCTTTGCTCTGTCTTTTTTTAATTGAATAAGATAATCGCCCCGGTTGGGCTCAGTAATAAAGAATCCCATTTGCGTTCCCGTACGACGGCTGTAGGCTCTTACTTCTGGAATGGCAGCAATAATCTTTTCTGCTTCTCTCAGCATGTGGTCGGTTTCTTCCAACGATGTGCCTGGCGGAGAATTATAATCAAGTACAATACTTCCTTCATCCATTTCGGGTAAAAACCCTGTTTCTAACCGGGGCAAAATAAAATATACCGAAAGACTCAGCAGTGCAATAAAAATAAAACTAAGCCAGGGGTTTTTTATAAAAAAAGAAACCCAGCGCTGGTTTTTTACATGTACTTCTTTTTGTTTTACTGCAAGTTTTTTTGTTGCCCTTTTTTTTATTTTGCTTAATAACAGGTACACAACGGGCAGTCCAATCCAGGTTACAAAAAACGAGCATACCAATGTGATGATCATGGTATCGGTCAATACTTTAAAATAAGCACCGGCCACGCCACTCATTAAAACAAAAGGAATAAAAATTACGATGGTGCTGATGGATGAACCAACCATCGCCGGGAATAAATATTTAATTGCCTTTTGCACAACGCTGGCAGTTTCTTCCAAAGGGTTCTCTTCCTGTGTGCGGTGAATCTGTTCTACCACCACAATGGCATCATCAATAATTAACCCGATGGCAGCAGCAATGGCACCAAGCGTCATGATGTTGAACGTGTAGCCAATGGCATACAGCACAATCAATGTTAAACCCAATGTTATTGGTATGGTAATAAGAATAGTTGCACTTGCTTTAAAAGATCGAAGAAAAATAATGGCAACAACAATGGCCAGCAGCAAGCCTATCCACAAACTGTCGCTTACACTTTTAATGGCTTCCTGCACAAAATCGGCCTGCACATAATAAGGCTGAATGGTTACACCCTGCGGTAGTATTTTTTGTACTTCAGCAATCTTCTTTTCCATATCTGCCGAAACTGCAACCAGGTTTGCATTGGGTTGTTTAACTATAGCAACCAAAATACCATCGTGGCCGTTGGCATTTATTTTTGTGTATTCCACGCCTTCTCTTACCTGCACATCCACCACATCTCTTAAATACACAACACGCTTGCCATCGTTTTTTACAACAATGTTCCGCAGGTCGTCAACCGAGTGAACGGTTGCATCGGTTACTGTTAAATACAGGTAGCGATAATCAGATACAAAACCATTGCTCTTAATAAAATTAGTTGCCGCCAATGCATTACTAACTGCATCAGGCGTTATACCCAGTGAACTCATTTTCTGAGCATCCATCAGCAACCAGTATTCTTTTGATTTGCCGCCAATAATTCTTACTGAAGAAACCCCATCTACCTGGCTTAAAAAAGGTTTGATGGTGTAAACAGCCAGTTGTTTTAACTCAATCGGCGATTTGGTATGGCTTTCTAAAGTGTAACCCATCACCGGTAAAATAGATGGGTTCATTTTTTCAACCGAGATAGAAAGGTCTGCGGGTAGTGTGTTTCTTATTTCAGCTATTCTGGCTTCTATTCTTGCCTGGCTTAAATCAACATCTGCCTTCCAATCTATAAATGCAGATATTTCGCAACTGCCCCTGCTGGTTGTACTGCGTACAGATTTAAGGCTGGGTATTTGCTTGATGGCATTTTCTAATGGCCTGGTAACGGTTACCATCATTTTATCAACCGGTTGCAGGCTTCCATCTGCAATAACTTTTATTTTAGGAAAAGTTATTTCCGGAAATAAGGAAGACTGCATTTTGCTATAGGCAAAAACTCCCCCAAGAATAATCATCACCAAAACAACGGTAAGCGGATTTTTATGGGAGATGAAGAATTTTTGCAATGCAGTAGATTTTTATTTTCTGGTTATTATTTTATTTGGCTGGAATTATTTTCACTTTGGCCGAATCGCTTAATCCAAAATTTCCGCTTATCAATATCCTGTCCTCAATAGAAAAAAGCGGCGCAATAATTTCAATGCGGTCATTGGTTTCAATTCCTTTTTTTACAGGCGTTTTTATGGCTATAGAATCATTCAGCATTTTCATAACCCAGAATTCTGTTTGTGTTTCATCTGCCAGCACGGCCGATTTTGGTAAAGAGTTGCTGCTTGCTTTGGAAGACTTAACTATTTTAACCGTTGCAATGAGGTTTTCGGGAATTGCGTGGCTACTGTTAACGCGCAGAATAATGCTCTGTGTTTGCGAACCGGGGTCCATGCTTGGCATGCTTCCGCTGATGGTGCCAATAAGCATTTCTCCATCCGGTAAAAGCAACTCTAACGCTTTTTTATCCATGATAAAGGGCCGCAGTTCGTAAGGCATGTTTAATAAAAAAACAAAACTGCGTGTATCTGTTATAACAGCCAATTGGTCGCCATCCTGCACATAATCGCCCGGCTGTTTATCTATCTGCGAAATAAAACCACTCCCATTTGCCCTGATGGAATTAACGCCGCTAAACCTGAAACTGGAATCAAGAATATTAATGGTATTACCAATGCTTTCTGCTTCTTTAGTTTTTACTGTGTATAAAGTTTGCCCACGGCCAACCATTTTATTTAATTGTACATTGGCTGTTTTTAAATACCCGGTGGCATTTGCCTTTACAATCCATTTTTGCAAAAAAGTGGAAGTCGCATTAAGTACTACCGATTCTTCCATAGCCTGGTTGCCAATGGTTGTTATGGTAACCGGTGTACTGACTTCTGCTGGTAATTCTGCGGCAGTGCCTTCCTCTTTTCCTTTACAGGAAACAAATAAGGCAATTAATAAAATGTAACTGAATATGTTCTTCATCAGGTTTAATTTATCTGGTCCAGTAATTTAACTGGTTAATGATCTGCAAACGGCTGATGCTGTTTTGTGTAATCATATTTTTTGCAGTTATATAATTATTCAATGCTAAAATATAGTCTGTTACTTTTGCTTCGCCGGCGTTAAGCAATTTACCATTTACTTCAATAAGGCTTTTTGCATATTTTAATTGTGCGTCAATAAGCGATATCATAGATTCTGTTTCGTGCAGTTGCTGTGTAAGCATGGCAATTTGCTGGGCATATTGATTATTGAAAAAATCCTTATAATTATTACGGTTTCTTGCATCAATATTTATTTTGCTTATTTCCATTTTCTTTTTTCTGCCATCGTAAATAGGTATGGCAATGCTGGCACCAAAACTTGTACCCAGGTTTTTATACGGCTTATAAGCTAAACTGGAGTTATAACCGGCATCAGCAAATAAATTTATTTTAGGGCGATAATTTATCTCCAGCAATGCTTTGCTGTTAAGGGATTTAAGGCTGTCAATTTCAAATTGTTTAAAAAAAACTGATTTGGTTTTATCGGGAATTGAATCTGATCTTATTTCAGGGTCTGCCAGATCAACGGTGGCAGTATCGGTAATGCCACATAAATAATTCAGTTGGGCGTAATCATTTTTATACTGCATTTCCTGCTGCTTAATAACCAATGCCTGTTGCTGCAGTGTTACCAGGAAAGACAGGTAATCTACCTGTTTAAAAACATTACTGCGGGTCATTTTTTTTAAAACAATTTCCTGTTTGGTAAGCAGGCTGTTAATTTCTTTTGTGAAGTTAAGTTGCTGCAGGTCGCCATAAGCAGTTATGTATTGGGCAATGATGGTCCGTTTAAGATCCTGCTCTGTTATTTTTGAAGTATTGCTGATGGTTGCATTTTGCAACTGGATATGTTGAAATTGTGCAGCAACAGTTTTCTTATTCATCAGTTGTTTGTTTACGCCAACTACCGCACTAACATTTGCGCCATTCGTGATGGCGTTATCATATCCCCATCCTTTTATAACCGGTGCGTAACTATTATTGCTGTTGCCTGTTACCTGTGGTTTGTAAGCAGCCAGAATTAACAGGCTGTCGTAATAACTTGCGGCAACCTGATTTTTATAATCTTTCAATAAAGGACTGTTTGTTAATGCCTGGCCAACATAAAAATCAAGTTTATTATTTTGGCAAAACCCTTTTGCATTCATTAAAAGAAGCAGAACAATGGCAACAAAATACTTCATCAAACATAAAAATTTGTAACTAAAATAATTCATTTATTTGCCAACCACCAGCACCTGGAAACTACCCGCTTTCATTTTTGGCCTTCCTTTTTGGCCTGCTTCCATTGGTTCAAAATC
>JBBRQF010000052.1:0-21886 GCA_038226715.1 Chitinophagales bacterium | reverse complement strand
ATATTTAATTGTTGTGCTGACAGGAATTTTCAGTTTAGCTTATGTTCCTAAAACTCTTTTCATTTGGGATAATGCAGCGCTGACTTTCAATAAAATTGTGTCGTCTGAACTGCTATTTCGGGTTGGGATTCTAAGTAGTATAATCTGTTATACTACATTTATATTTTTACCAGTTGTTCTATATCAACTACTAAAACACGTAAACGAATTCTATGCTAAACTTATGGCAATTTTAGCGATTGTAAGTGTTCCGGTTTCATTTGTGAATTTGCAAAATAAATTCTCAGTTCTCTCATTAATTAGTAAAGGTGAATATTTGAAATTCTACTCAAATGAACAATTGCAAAGAAAAGTGATGTTGTATCTTAATCAATACGACAACGGACGTTTGTTAGTTTCTGTATTTTGGGGACTTTGGTTGCTTCCGTTTGGTTATTTGATATATAAATCAAATTTTCTACCAAAATTTTTAGGAATTCTTTTAATGTTTGGTTGTTTCGGTTATTTAATAAATTTTACAGGAAATGTTCTTGTGAAAAATTATGCAGAAATGGGAATTTCAAAATTTGTGAGTTTACCTGCAAGTGTTGGAGAAATAGGAACTTGTTTATGGTTGCTAATTGCAGGAGTAAATACAAAAAAATCAATAGCTAAATAGCCATAGATAGATAATGTAATCCGCTAATTGGGTTTGTTGCAGGTGTAAAATGACCCTGTGCGACGAATATATTTTTATTTTTTTTTGCTAACCGGCTTTAATTTTCCCATTCTTCTTTAATCATCGCATACAAATACAGATCAATAAATTTCCCATTCAGCCATTCAGCCTGGCGTAAAATGCCTTCGGGTTTAAACTGTAATTTTTCTATTACGGCTTTGCTTTTATCATTACCAACAGCGCATTTAATTTCTATTCGGTTTAAACCAAGCACCGTAAAACTATGATGGATCAATGTTTTGCAGCATTTGTTTACTATGCCCCTGCCCTGCAAACCATCGGCCAGCCAGTAACCTATTTCGCCAATTTTATTTTGCAGGTTGATATGGTGCATACCAATACGGCCAACAATATTCTTATCAATGACAATGCTATAGCCAAAATCTGTTTGGGCTGCAGCCTGTTTGTTGCAGTTATTTATGTACTGTTGAAAATCGGCTACACTTTGCATATGGTCAACCCAGGGCAACCATTGCTTTAAATAAGCCCGGTTGGCATTAACCAGGTTGTACAGCGACTCTGCATGTATCGCTTCTAAAAACTCAAGACTTATATTTTCATCAACAGTTATCTTCATGTTTAACCTTTACTTAAGACTGGTATTTATCAAAAAATTTCCTTCGTATCGTCTTTATAATAGAAATTGGAGACTGTCCAGCCCGTTCCATTATTATACAGAACAAAATCAAAACTCAGAAAGTAGTTTTCAAACTTCAGCAGGTATCTTCTGCGGGCCAGCGAATTCCTTAATTCTTTTTCTTCAATCAGGGCATAACCAACTATTTTTTTGTAAAACGGTAAAATATTAGGTATTTGATCATTCAACGTTTTATCTACATTATTTATTACACTGGAATCCATGACTGATTTTTGCCGAAACATCTGTATCGCCTGTGAATATTTACCATCCACCAAAGTCTGCATCACTTTATCACAAAACATATTCAGGCTATCCCTGGTTGTAAACAATTTTGCCTGTGCAAATGAAAAGAAAAACATTAAACAAAAAGAAAAAGTCAGGATCAGTCTGCGCATATTACCATGTTTGAATAAGTGAATATTAACGGGTTAAGTGTTGAAGCATAAATATACACAATTACTGTTAAGGCATTTGCAGCCTGCATTAAAAGAGCCGGTTTACACCGGCTCTTTGCAAAAACTTTAATGTTACTATTACTCCAGTCCCAATCCCCAATCTTTTCCTTTTTCTGTTGCAGGCAAGCCGTCTTTAATCCATTTAGCAGGTTTACCATCTTTTAAATAATAATCAAAAAACTGTCCAAGTCTTATAGAAAGGTCTTTCCGATTCTTACGCTCCACCAGGTTATGGTCTTCGCCATTGTATTCCAGCATCCATACTTTTTTTCCAAGGCGGCGCAATGCGGTAAAATATTCAATACCCTGGTACCAGGGTACAGAACCATCGGCATCGTTGTGCATTATAACAAGTGGCGTGGTTACTTTATCAGCCGAAAATAAAGGCGAATTTTTTAAATACAGATCGGGGCGTTGCCAAAGTGTAGCACCAATTCGGCTCTGTGTATGCTCGTACTGGAACTGGCGGTTTAATCCAGTTCCCCAGCGAATACCGCCATAAGCACTGGTCATATTCGCAACCGGTGCGCCGGCCCATGCCGCACGAAAAATATTTGTTTTGGTAACTAAATAAGCAACCTGGTAGCCGCCCCAGCTTTGGCCCTGTATGGCCATACGCATGCTATCTACCCAGGGCATTTTAGCTAAATATTTTGCGGCGCTTACAACGCTGTTATAAGCACTGTTGCCCGGTTCGCCATCTTTGTAATAAATATTGGGATCAAAAATTAAATACTCATTACTTACAAACCAGGGTACGTTAACTGTAGAGGCACTTGGTGCAGGGCCACGGTAATTGTATAACCCATCTGCATCCCGTTCGTAAAAATAAAAAATGACCGGGTATTTTTTCTTTGGATCAAAATTCTCAGGTTTGTATAAAATACCTTCGCTCCATTTTCCATCTAACATTTTCCATCGCAGCAGTTCGGCAGTAAGCCAGTTATAATCTTTTTGTTGTGCAGCTATATTAGTAAGTTTATTGAATTTATCAAGACCATCGCCGGCAAAGAGTTCCGACTCACTCACATCGCTTCGCTGCAAAAGATAGGTATTGGCATTTTTTGCTTTTACAACTGAAGGGAAACTAAAAGGTCCGCCGGAAATAAATTTTGGATCAGCTACTTCATTTATTTTTTTTGAATAAAAGCTGGCATACTTACTTAATTTGTTCAATGCCCTCAATACGATCGTTTCGTTTGGCTCAATAAATCTTTTCTCCCTGTCGAAACGGATATAATTAAGTTCAGTTTTAGCAGTCTTTCCCCAACCATTGGTAATGTTCTTTGGTTGTTCTGTACCTGCAGGATCAACCTGCCAGATATCATACACATCATTAATAAGCAGGTATTGGTCATTGGCTGTCCAGCCGGTAATGCCCGCTGCACTTGGGTAATCCGGCACATCATTCTCCACATCATACAAGGGTTCTTTAATTTTATCGCTGATATTTTTGATAATGCCTGTGGCTGCATTCCAGGTAAAATAATTTTTGGTATCGGGTTCATACCAATATGCGTATTTACCGCCCGGCGAGGCATTAAAATTAGCGAGTGAGTTGCTTTTTATCGGGCGCCTGCTGCCATCTGTTGTACTGATGGCATAAGCTGAGTTCTTTGTTCTTCCTTCCCACTGCATCGAAACGCGGTTGCCTTTGCTGCTTTCGGCCAATACCCAATCTGCATTCCCTTCATCTACCAGGGTAATATTCTCTGCATCATCAGCTCCTAATTGTATTATTTTATCATCACCGGGTTTCATCACGGCCATGTAACTCCGTTTTAATTCTGTGTTTAAATTTTTCAGTTGCATGGGTTGTAAATAATCATCATTGTAATGCCATACATCCAGACGGGCAAGTTCAAAATCAACCAGTGTGGTATCTTTTGCCGGTGTGATGGGCGCTGTGCCAAAAAATAATTTCTTACCATCCCTGCTGAATTTTACAGCCGCATTTTCGCTGATGGTAAAACCCAGTTGCATGCCTACCGTATTTTTTTCAGCAACTAATTTTACACTATCCTGTCCGTTGGTATAGTACCAGAGTTTATAAAATTTCTGCAAGGATTTTGTGCTGCTGTCCCGCTCCACCACAAAAGCAAGTTGTGTTCCTTCTTCATCAAAGCTGAAATTTTTAGCATCGTTCAGGCTACGCATGATGGTATCGGTTTTATCTGATGCCAGGTTGTATAGAAAAACAAAAGCTATGCTGTTACTGTCTTTGCTGGCTTTTGTAGTTTTCAATACCAGTTTCGTTCCTTTTTTATCAAAAGCATAATCACTCACCAGTTTAAAAGTTTTTTCTTTGCCATCAGTTAATCTTCTTACAACAAGGTCAGTTCCTTCTGCTGCCGCACCGGCCCCTGCAGCATCATCACCGTCCGCATCTTTTACTACATCTTCAACATACATTTCATCTTTACTTTTTTTGATAATTTCTTTAACCGCTTTATTGGCTGCGCCGATCATTTCTTCTTTAGTAAGATTTTGCGCATTCACTGATTCTACCGATTTTCTTATAACAGAATCAGCCAGCTTAACCAGCATATCAATATTCGACTTTGAAGAATCTATAACCAGCTTCTTCACTTTTTTTGTGGTATCGGGCAAGGCCTTTTCCAGCTGATACGCCATGTAACCAAAACCTTTTTCGGGCGTTTTAAAACTTTTAACCCTGGCATATTTTACAATACCTTCTTTGCCCAGTTCAATGATACCAATAGAATCCTTTACCATATCATCGGCCTTTTTCTTTTTTATTTTTGCCTGCCGTGTTTCCTGGAAGATGGGTTTTATTTTAAAAACAACAAAGCGGCTGTCTTCGGTTATCACGGCATTATAACCACGGGCAATTATTTTTTTATCCAGTGTTGTAAGATTTTGTACTACCAGGTCCCCATCTCCTTCCTGTGGATTAATGGCATACACTGCATATTGTCCATCATTACTGATCATTCTTTCACCCAGGCTTTTCCAGCCATCGTAAACGGAGTGGTCTAAAGGCTTTTTTCCTGCCTGTCCGGCAGGCAGGGTTTGGGCTGAAATTGTAAAACTGATAAGCAGTAATGCCGGGAAAAATATTTTCTTCATGTAATTGATTTTGGAGGGTTAAAGATATTGGAAACAGGGGAAATTATTGCCGGTAAGTCGGGAAGACGAAAACAATACGAAATTAAAGAGTATTTAATTTTGCCTTCGGCAAAAGGGATTTGCCACAGAGGCACGAAAGGCACTGAATTGGAGAATAAAAAATGTATTCTTCTGTGCTTCAGTGCCTCTGTGGCAATTTTATCTTAGCAGCGAAGCTGCTTTCTTTTTACTTCTCCTTTTACTGGCTAAGTTATTCTTCCTCTTCTATAAATCCCCATTCGTTTCTTAATGTATTCAGTTGTTCTCCTTCCAGCTTAACTGCTTCGTAATGCCCGGCCGCATTCTTCTGCCGGTAAGCCTCATATAAACTCACCGCACAGGCAACAGAAATATTCAGCGATTTGATGATACCCACCTGCGGTATGATGAAATTTCCATCGGCCATATCAATGATCTCTTCGCTAACGCCGCTATGCTCGTTTCCAAAGACAAGACAGACCGGTTCGGTTAAATTCAGGTCATGTAAACCTACAGCATCACTGCTTAAATGGGTAGTGTATATTTTTTTATATTGCTTTCGTAATTCGGCAAAACAGGCTGCTGCATCTGTAAACTGGTGTACCGTAAGCCATTTGGCCGCACTGGATGAACTTTTAGCGCCCCATTTTTTATGCATTGGTATCTTTGTATTCAAAATATAAATGTCCTGTATGCCCACTGCATCGCAGGTTCGCATCACCGCGGATATATTATGCGGATCAGATACATTTTCAAGCAACACGGTCAGGTCGGGCTGGCGTTTGTTTAAAACGGAGGTAAGTCTTTCGTTTCTTTCTGGTGTCATGAATGCAATTTAGTAACACTAATTTATCTAATTACACTAATTACACGAATTCGTTGTATCCGTTTTAAAAATATAATCCTTTAGTTTTGCCCTGTATTCATAATTCGTGTAATTCGTGGTTTAAATTCGTGTAATAAAAAAAATAACAAGCAGTTTGCAAACACCCATTCTCCTCATAACACCACCGTTTACCCAGCTTAACACGCCCTACCCAGCCACCGCATACCTCAAAGGATTCCTCAATACAAAAAACATACAATCGCACCAGGCAGATCTGGGCATTGAAGTAACCTGTGCACTTTTTTGCAAAACAGGATTACAAAAATTATTTGATGATATTAATGCTCAACCAAATCAACATTCAGCCAACATCAACCGCATCATCACCCTGCAAAATGATTATATAAATACCATTGATGCTGTGATGTTATTCCTGCAAGGCAAAAGTCCTACGTTGGCGCATTCAATAAGCAGTCGCAATTTTTTACCCGAAGCAGAACGCTTTGCTCAATTGGATGATTTGAAATGGGCTTTCGGCAGCATGGGCACGCAGGACAAAGCAAAGCATATTGCCACCATGTATCTCGAAGATCTGAGTGACCTCATTAAAGAAACCGTTGATGAACATTTTGGATTCAGCCGCTATGCCGAGCGCCTTGGTCGCAGTGCCAATAGTTTTGATGAACTGTATGCAACCTTGCAACAACCATATACTTATCTCGACAACATACTCATCAGCATATTAAAAGAAAAAATGGATAGTCTGCAACCCACACTCGTTGCACTCTCTGTTCCTTTTCCCGGTAATTTATATACATCGCTGCGTTGCGGACAGTTCATCAAAAAAAATTACTCAACTGTAAAAGTCTGCATGGGTGGCGGCTTTGCCAATACCGAATTGCGCTCATTATCTGATGAACGTGTTTTTAAATTTTACGATTTTATAACGCTTGATGATGGCGAAGCGCCGTTAGAGATTTTGATCAATCATCTTGGCATACATGGTCAGACGAGGGCGTCAGACCATGTTGAAGGGTCGGGGCGCTCAAGCGACCTGCACCCTGAAAACGATCTGACGACCTCGTCTGACCGTGAGGGCGGCAACGCTCCTACGCCCTCGCCTGACCCACCAAAAATCACCGGTCTCAAACGCACATTCACCCTCGTAAACGGTCACGTAACCTACATCAACAATACCGCCTGCACCGATTACAAACAGGGCCAGGTAGGCACGCCCGATTACAGCGATTTCTTTTTAGATAAATACATCAGCGCCATTGAAGTCATAAACCCCATGCACAGTTTATGGAGCGATGGCCGCTGGAACAAACTTACCATGGCACATGGTTGTTATTGGGGCAAATGTACTTTCTGCGATATTAGTTTAGACTATATAAAAAATTACGAGCCCATCAACGCTTCGCTGCTCTGCGACCGCATGGAAGAAATGATTGCACAAACCGGGCAAAATGGTTTTCACTTTGTTGATGAAGCCGCACCGCCTGCCCTCATGCGTTCATTGGCGCTGGAGATTATCCGCCGCAAACTGGTAGTAAGCTGGTGGGCCAATGTACGTTTCGAAAAAAGTTTTACAAGAGACCTTTGCATCCTCTTAAAAGCATCCGGCTGCATTGCCATCAGCGGCGGACTGGAAGTTGCAAGCGACCGCCTGCTGCAACTGATACAAAAAGGAATTACCGTGGCACAGGTGGCAAGGGTAAACAAAAACTTTACGCAGGCCGGTATTATGGTGCATGCCTACCTCATGTATGGCTTCCCCACGCAAACCGCACCCGAAACCATCGACAGCCTGGAAATGGTGCGACAGCTTTTTGAAGCCGGCGTACTGCAATCGGCCTTTTGGCACCTGTTTACCATGACGGCCCACAGCCCCGTTGGCCTGCACCCGGAAAAGTATAAAGTTGAGAAAGTAAATAAGGTAACCGGCACATTCGCCAACAACGATATTGACCATACCGACCCCACCGGTGCCGACCATGAAAGTTTTAGCTTTGGCCTTAAAAAATCTTTGCTCAATTATATGCACGGCGCCTGCTTTGATTATCCATTGCAAAAATGGTTTGATCATAAAGTACCACGCACAACCATACCACCCGATTACATTATTAAAGCCCTGGAACTCGATGAACTGCCCACCCACAGCCCCAACACAAAAGTTGTTTGGCTGGGCAACACACCCACCGCCGAAACCATTACCAAAAGCAAAAAAGGCAACCAGTGGCAAATGCTGCAACTAAGTTTTACCACAAAAAAAGAAACCATCACAATTAAAGTTGATGAAAAACAAGGAGAGTGGTTACTTAGCATTCTCCCAACGATAGACGTAAGAAACGAGAAACCAGAAACCCTTGAAAAGCTGAAAGCAAGTTATGAAGATGCGGGCTTAATTGACTTTGAATTATTTTGGGATAACAAACCGGTTAATGGATTGTGGAAGGCGGGATTGTTGATGTTGTAAACTGTTTTGTCATTTCGACAATAGGAGAAATCTGTTTCTTTCAAACCGAAAGCTTTAATACCAGCTGCGGTTTTTCATAGCATCATCGTTGCGTCGCAATCCCTTCATCGGTATTGCTGCTATTGGGCTTTTATCAAAATTCAGATATAATGAACAAATAATTTCAATAAATTGCAACTAATCTAAACTTTATTAATTTATGAGTACAACAAACAAAGCATTTTGGGTTTCATATGATTTGGGGCTCAAAGGTGATTATACAGGAATGTATAAATTCTTAGACACTCTAAAAGCCAAAGAATGTGGTGACAGCATGGCATATTTTAATCTCCCATTAGGTAATAACGGCGACTATGCCCAAGTTATAAATGATAAATTAAAAGAACAAGTCACGTTATCTGTTTCAGATAGGGTTTATTTAATTTACTTAGATGATAATAAAAAAGTAAAAGGGAAGTTTTTATCAGGCAGCAGAAAAAGAGCTCCTTGGGAAGGATATTCCACATCTGAATCTCAAACCGAAGAAGACTCTTAGTATGGCAAAAATTGTACTAACAGATTCATGCTTTTGGCTAGGACTTGTTGACTCTACAGATCAACATCATGATGCTTCTAATGCTATCGCTGAGCTAATAAACAAGTTTGACATAATTTTTCCGTGGCCGTGTCTTTATGAAACTATATCAACCCATCTTGCCAGACGACGAAATAGATTATTATATTTAGAAGAAATAATAAACAAACCCAATGTAATATTGTTTGATGATTCAACTTATAAAACAGATGCATTGAATGAAGTGCTTCAATTAAATCGCATATCGGGATTTACATATAGTTTGACAGACGGGGTTATTAGAGAAATTTTAAAAGACATTAGTGTAAAAGTTAATTATCTGGCTACATTTAATAATATCGATTTCGAAGACATTTGCCAGATCAGAAAAATAGAAATTGTAAATTAATTTTTTATAAATAAATTAAAAACAATAAAATATTCACCATGAGAATTATAGTTGTTTCCTTATTTTTTTTTGCTTCATGTACTGCTAAAGTAAATTCGAAATATACTATAGACCACTTCGATGAACAAGATTATAATCCTGAAATGATTAAGAAAAATAAAGTTATTTCAAGAAGCCTTTTCGAAATTATTTATTTAAACGATTCTTACACAACAAAAAAATTAAAATCAATTAGCTACTTTAATGATGAGGGCTTTTGTAGTCTTAAGGTAATTCCTCAATATTATAAAGTTAAAGTAGATACATCAGAGTTTGATAAACTAAGTGCTCTTGAAAAATTATTCCGTGCAAGGGAAGTAGAGGGCAATATTCCAAATGGCTTATTTGATTCAACCTTTTATTTGTTTAATGAAAAAGGGCAACTTATTAAAATTGACGAGAATAAAACTAATTCTTTAATAAATAGTTACACCTATTCTTCTATCGAATTGAAATATGATAAGTCTAATAAGTTAATCTCATTATGCACAGGTTCAGGTAATTCTGAAATACTTTGTACATATACAAGATATAATTACGACAAAAATGGCAAAGTAGAATCTTTGATTGACAGTTTTGCTGAGGTTTCCTTTCTAAGAAATAACCCTGGCGCTAGACTTAGAAAATTTCTGTACGATGTAAACGGCAATGTTGAATTTGATGGGTTTAATCATTATTTATATGATGACCACAACAGAATTAGTAAAAAATACATTATTTCTGACAGCGTAAATATTGAGAATATGGTTGAAAACCTATATGATTCCAAGGGGAATTGCGTAAAGAGGAATTACATCGATGCAGGCAATATAGATTATGATGATTTGAATAAAAAAAGGATATTTCATTATGATACAATATCTGTTTATAAAATTTATAATGAGGAGAATTTACTAATCGAAAAGAAAGAAATATCAAAAACACAACTTCAAAACCTTTATAAGTTTGATTACACGTATAAGAAGTAACACTTACTGGCTCAGATATGCAGCCAAAAAAGTGCATTGGCGTATCTGTGCCAACTAATAATGCCAACCCTAAATAGCCAGGCCACACTACAGGCACAGATACGCAGACCCTCAAAGCCATGCTGCATAATTTGCCAGTTACAAAAGCTACAGAAATAAATATTGATTATATTTATTGAATGAAGGGCAAAGCAATATCAACAAAATGTTATGAACAATATCGCTTATTTCTTCTTCGTCCGTTTTTTCTGAAAATTGCATGCTTCATTTATTGCTTATACGGCATGTTATTTTTTTCATACGCCCAACAACTGCCCGGGTTTAAACAAACCGGCCTATTTAATGAACAGGAACTCACTTTAAACGGGCAATGGAAAAATGTAACCATCAACATCAACGCACCAACACAGTTTAACAGAAAAGGAAAAACCTGGTTGGTCATTTATGCTTTACCAAACGGCAACAGTATTGAATGGACAAAAGGGAAACAATTTAAAGCAGGTGACGACTGGCACCTTTACATACAGCACATAGCCGCACAAACCAGGTATATAAGAAACCTTGACAACAAAAATAATTATATAATTGCCTATGTAATGGCAGCACAAAAAAGCTGGCCGGCCTGGAAACACTCTACACCCGATTCTGTTTTCATCATTAAAAATATTGTTGACAGTATAACAGGCCTCTTTAAAGCGTATGATCCAAAAATAATGCTGAACGGCCACAGCGGCGGTGGCAGTTTTATTTTTGGTTACCTGGATGCAGTTGAAAATATTCCTGCTGATATTGAGCGGATAGCTTTCCTGGACAGTGATTACGGATATGAAGAAAATAAACACAAAGCCAAACTTACCAACTGGCTTGGCCAAAGCAAAACAAATAAACTGCTGATACTTGCTTATAACGACAGCGTGGTTATTTATAATGGCAAACCGCTGGTGAGTGCAAAAGGCGGCACCTGGTACCGCAGCCGGCTTATGCAAAGAAATCTTTCCGAAGCTTTTTCTTTTACTACAAATGCTGATACTTCTTTTATCATGCACCGGGCCTTAAATGACAGGATACTGTTTGTACTTAAAGAAAATCCCGGCGGACTGATCTTACATACCGAACAGGTGGAAAAGAACGGGTTTATCCTTTCCCTTCTATCAGCAACAAAGTTCAACAATAAAAAATACTTTACTTATTTTGGCGAAAGGGTTTATGAAAAATATATAAATGATTAAAGAAATTTCTTTGAAATATTATGTTGCTGTACCATTTATCATCTGTTTCAGTACCTGCAGCAGCACCAAAACATTTTACCTGCATACAGCATCGGTTACAACGGATAGGACAACAGGAACCGGTTTCTTTAAAACGGTTGCTGCATGGAAATGGAAAGAAAGGGATTCACTGGCTGTGCAGGAAATATCAACGGGTAATATTCCTGCTTTCCTGAAACATTTTGTCCCTGTACGTTCCCAAATAAAAGACAGCACAGGAAAAATTCACCGGGCAGTTTTTTTTGTAATGCCCGATTATCTTTCTATCGGTACCGATGAAGACTGGGCCAGGATACCATTAACCCCGATGGCAGCACAAAAGATTGCAGACAGTTTTCATTGTTTTCTTCCCACAAGAAAAATGGTTGACCTCATCTATCAACAGGCCACGGTAAAATTAGAGCCGGTGCCCATGTATGCATTCCGAGATAGTAGTGTAACCATGTGGCAGCATCACCTTATCATTGAGGGGCAGCGTAAGGGAAGGAAAGGATTGATTGCCGGCATAAAAAAAGACCTGGTCATATCCGGTAAAATATTAAATGATGCCAAACCCGGCCGGGAAGCCATTTATGGCTGGCATAAATTAAATGCAGAACCCATACAGCCTTTATATACCGGGCATATTAACTGGTGGGTTGATTACAGCCATGGGATAAGACTGGTATCCCGGAAAATTAATGTTGACGGAAAAGACATGGATTATATTGATGTACTGAAAAACCCGGTATTGCAAAAACTGCTTTGCGATGAAGACCGGTGTGATTTTTTTAAATACGATTATTAAAACCCTCCATCTGGCGCAGGCTTACATTTTCTGGCGCAGATATGCAGCTAAGAAAAGTGCGTTGGCGTATCTGTGCCAACGAATACTGCAAAAACCGAAAGCAGCCAGACCTCACTACAGGCACAGATACGCTAACACACAAGGCCTTGCTGCATATCTGCGCCAGCTAAGAAGCAGTATTCCCCATCTGGCGCAGTCTTATACTCCCATCTGGCGCAGGCTTACATTATAGACGCAGATATGCAGGTAAGAAAAGTGCGTTGGCGTATCTGTGATAACCCAATACCGTAACAAACTAAAATAGTGATGCAGTAATCAATTCATCTTCTTTAATTCAGTCTGCACAGCAACAATGCCGTCCCGTATTTGTTTCATGATAGCATCAGATTTATTTTTAGCATGGTCAGGGTCATTGATGACGGTGGTAATATCATTTTGAGTAGCAGGCAGGGCCAGGTATTTAAGCAGGTCCAGCGCTTTCTTCTTAGCCTCATTACTACTCAGGGTTTCTACTTTTTCAAGCTGGCTTATATGCTGTACCAGTTGTTGCTTAAAAGCGGGCAGCTCAGCCAGTAATACTTTTGCAGTCTTGGTTTTACCCATAGCTGCCTCTATAATTCCTCCCGCTGTTTCAATTGATCCACCCATGGCATCCTGCAATGCCTGGGCATATTCACCAGGCGTTATTTTTTTGTAGTATTCCAGTTTGCGTTCAGTATAACCATCTACCCCCGCCCCTGTTATTGTTTTCTTTGTCCAGTTTAGTTGTTTATCGTACATATAACTATTATAGCTGTTAATATGCGGGTAATCCTTTAATACAGTGCCTGAAGCTGATAATGCTTCCTGTGCAGTTATATCTCCTTTGTCATTGTATGTCATACGGGTTGATTCAGCACTGCCTTCTGTGCTGTAAGTTTGAGGATAGATACTACCCGGTACATAACCGTACAGGTATTTTGTTTTCTTTTTCTCTGTAACTGATTCGTACTCTTGTGCAGTTATAAGATCCTGGTCGTTATAACTAAACCGGATGATACTTGCAAAGACCTTTTCGCCGGCAGGGATCATCTTTTTTGTTACTAAATGGTTTTTACTGTCATATTCAAATATTTTTTTTTCAGTACCCTGGCTACTTTTATATTCAGTTGCAGACATATTCCCTTTTGCATCGTAGTGAAAGGTATATGTTTCTGTTACTTTCCCGTTTTCTTCGGGATATTCTATCAGTATGGGGCCCGCTGCCTTTCCATACTTGTATTTTTTTATGACAACCCCCATCGACGTTCCTTCAAACATCAGTTGCTCTTTAGATTCAATTAGTTTACCACTTATGTCAAATACAAAGTCAGTCGTAGACCCCTGTGTGTAACCGCCTCCCAGCTTTTTTTTATAAATTGTTTCGGAAATAGTTTTTACAGGGCCATGCAGGTTAAAGTCGGCCAGTGTAAACCCTTCATTCATGGTAATATCTTTTTGGGTTCCTTCGGCCACATGTTGTGAAAAGATTGTTGAGCAAATAAAAAAAGTAGCTAATAAAGCAATTATATGTTTCATGTTTTTTTATGTAAATATAACTACCAGCTCCTGATAACGCAATACCCAACAGACGGCATATTTTTTCCCATCTGGCGCAGTCTTACACTTACTGGCCTTATTTCCCTCCGAGTCTTCCTCTCGAAAAATTAAAATTCTCAGACGGGTCTCCACGCCGAGCCAGTGCGTGGCTGTGGGACTCGCCGCCTACTAGCAAGCAACGCTTCGTAGCACGGCGGATGCTGCAAGCCAATGCACAAAATCAAAGGCAGAGACTCACCTGAAAAGAAGAAAACATTACATTTGTATTTCAATCTAGAATATGAAATTGTTATTCACTCTATTATTCATATGCCTTGGTATCAATGCGAATTGTCAGCAGAAATCTTCCAAAGAAATCAGCCGCGAGATAAAGCTGGTAGATAAATGGATAGATAAATTTCAAAAGCAGGCTAATGCAGGCGATATGGATGCTGTTCTTACACTCGCAGCATTTTATGGAAACCCGGTAATTGATGGCGTTGAACATCCTGATTGGCGTAACACTCGTACGCGTGCTGAGTGGCTGAGCCGGGCTGCTTATGCCGGAAATCTTATGGCTATTTTTGAACTGGGTAAATATTATCAGCTTAAGGAAATTAATGAACTAAACATGGATTCCTGTTTTCATTATTACAAAACAGCAGGTAATATGGGATATGCGCCCGCCTGGGACAGCCTGGGAACGATATATGAAAATGGACTGACAAACGATAGGATCGTTTTTATAGGTTTTAAACCGGCCCGGCTAATTGACTCTGCTTTTAAATATTATTCTGATGCAGCAGCGTTGGGACATGAAGAATACAATTACAATATCGGTCATCTGTACCTGTTATCAATGGATGCAAAACAACATACTGATGCAATAAACTGGTTTAAGAAAGCAGCCACAAAAGGATATCAGCCTGCGATTGACATGCTGGATGATTACGAAACTGCCAAAGATATTCCTTATGACAGGGCGGTAGCGGCCATTAAAGCTAAGCAGGACAGCATTGCCTGTAATTTCTGGAGAATTGCTTCGATGATCAATTATGATACCTTGTCGATGATCTATTATGGTTGCTGCCTGTCAACCGGCACCGGCGTTCAAAAAAATAATAAGCTTGCGCTTTATTGGCTTAATAAAGCTGGTGAGTTGGGAAGTGGTAATGCATATTATATTGCCGGAGATATTTGTGAAGGGAAACTTAACTATTACGATGCTGAGACTTATTATTTGAAATCTAAAATAAAAAAATATGGGCCTGCCGAAGCGGCGCTGGAGCGGGTAAAAGAGTTGAACTATATTGCGGAGGGAAAAGCTGCAAAGCAAGCCAGGAAAGAAACTGCAGAGCAGGAAGAGAATGTACGACGTGGGGCGATGATCAACGATCAGCCAATTTCTACCCAAATTGTTAAAGTGAAATTTTGTTATGACTGTATGGGTTCGGGTAATATATATAATGTATTCAATGGAGTGAAACTCAGCAGTTGGCATGCCTGCGGGGCTTGTAATGGCAAAGGGTATATTAAGTAAGTATTGCGGCCCTTATTTTCCTCCGAGTCTTCCTCTCGAAAAATTAAAATTTTCAGGCGAGTCTCCACGTCTGACAAGTGCGTGGCTGTGGGACTCGCCGCCTGCTATCTAGCAGCGCATAGTAGCATGGCGAGTCATGCAAAGCCGACGCAAAAAATCAAGGGCAGAAACTCGTGTGAAAAATAGGCTGCACCTATAGCAGTCATAATCCTCCTTAAAAAATTCACAATAGTTTATCAGCTTTGGAAATAAAACAATTTTTGTCTTTTTGTATTCACGTTCAATTCAAAAACATCTGGCCTTGCATAATGGCCCAAGGGTCAAAGTTCGGGATCAATGTTTTTTATCCAGCTCATTTTTAAAATTGTATTAACTATCCTGGTTACGGTCGTAAGGAATAATATTGTCCCATTCTTCGGCAGAGGAACGTGCAACAAAAGCAACAACGGGTTCAGTATCGCTCATATTAAATACTTCATGCGGTACCCCGGGTTTTATATAGATAAAATCGCCGCCTTCATTTTCTAAAACATTTTTTAAACCAGGGCCAAACTCATGACGCACTTTTCCGCTGATGATATAAAGGATCAGTTCAAACTCAACATGAATATGTGCAAATGCCACACCACCGGGCGGTATAGTGGCAATATTAGCTGATAATTTTGTTGTTCCAACATTCTTTGCCGACATGCCCTGTTTATAATGTATGCCGTTCCAGTTACGTTTTGCACCTCCGCCACGGATGGTAAGGATGCCATCATGATCTTCTACAGCACTTAATTGTACATTGTCTTTATCGTCTTTCATAAAAAAATATTTACTATTGTAATTGGAAAATTAATTCAAAATATTGAGGTATTAAAACCATGTTCAGCGTAATCTGTACCGGTATCAGCCAAGCCTCCTTAAAAACACAATCGTTTATCAGCTATTAAAATAAACCAATTTTTGTCTTTTTGTATTCACGTTCAATTCAAAAACATCCGGCCTTGCATAATGGCCCGAAGGGTCAAAGTTCTGGCGTTCTTTTCTCACTTCATTCATATCAATGGTTGCTGTTACAACTATTTCTTTATCCGTAATGGGTTCAATAACCCAACTGCCATCAGGCGCCGCAATACAGGAACCGCCATTGCTTAAAAATTCATCTGCCTGTTGCTTTATCAGTTTATGATGGGGCACCGTATCGGGAATATCTTTCTTGCGCATAAGTCCGCTGACAGATAAAACGTACATACGATTTTCCAAAGCAATATGGCGGGTTAAATCAATCGTGTTGAGGGTATTACCTGGCCATACTGCAACATGCAGGTTTTCGCCCTGGGCATACAATGCAGTGCGTGCAAGCGGCATCCAGTTTTCCCAGCAATTTAAACCACCTACAGTAAAATTGCCGATTGTATGAACCTGCAAACCGTTGCCATCACCAATGCTCCATGCCAGGCGCTCCTCGTAAGTAGGCATTAGTTTACGGTGTATGGATTGTATAATGCCGAGTGCATCAATATACAGCAGGCTGCAGTAAATGCTGTGTCCGCCTCTGTCTGCCGCCTTTTCAGCACAACCCATGTAAATGGCTATCTGTAATTTCTTTGCCAAAGCGCAGATCGTTTTCAGGTCGCCCTTTTCTATGCAAACGGCTTCTTTTAAATAGTGCGCAAATATTTCTTTTTGTATGTTGTCGTTAAACCTGGCACCATCTGTAAGTTGCAGCCAGAAAGGATAACCGGGCAACAAGGTTTCGCCAAAGCATACCAATTGCGCCTTTTGTGCTGCTGCTTCTTTAATGGCTGTTTCTATCTTTTTAATGGTGAGTTTTTTATTGAGCCAAACCGGGGCTATCTGGGCAATGGCAATATTCAATGTATCGGTCATTACAAATTAATTTATGGTTTGTATATTTTTGAATCAAAAATGCGGGAAATGATCAGCATGGCCATTGCTGTTAGGGCAAGCCATTGTCCGCCATCTTTTGCATGAAAATGTGCAGCGGTGGCTAACACAGTATCAAAGAAAAAACCGGCGTATGCCCATTCTTTTAATAGGCTTGATCTTTTTGTGAGGATGGCTGCTATACCCAAAACTTTTGCAACAGCCAGCGGATAAATAATATAAACGGGATAGCCCAATGATTCGAAAAAGCCTTTCACCATTTGGTACCTGGTAAAATACATTATTGCGGAAAAAAGAAAGATGCAGCAAAAAACTGCGGTAGATAACCAGTAGATGATTTTATTAAACTGCATACATGACTATATTTTATTTAACTGTTTAAAGCTAAATGAAAATATACTATGTTGGAAAAGTAAAAAGTACCAGGCTGAGAGACGTTCGTTCCGTTGATTCATTTTTAATATTATACCATACAGTTTTTATTCCCATCAGGGTCTGCCTCTTGAAAAACAGGCTGCCGCCTAATGCCCCGTATAATAATCATACCCCTGCTCTGCCCAGTAATCAGGTGGTTTTTGATCGGCAAAGGAAATAGTGCCGATGCGCTTTAAATGTTTTACGCCATATTTTACCGGTATAATTAACCGTAAAGGATAGCCCTGGTTCATGGGTAATGGAGCTCCATTCATTTCGTAGCATAAAATGGTTTGCGGCTGCAATACGCTCGGCATATCAATGCCCACATAATATGCTTTGTCGGGCGTTATCATACCAACATACCGCATCTGTATTTCGTTATCCAGTCCGTATTTTTTTGCAAAGTCGCTGAAGCGTACACCACCCCACCAGGTTATCTGGCTCCAGCCTTCAATACATTTAAAGTTAAACACCACATCCGTTTTGGGCATTTGTTTCAGTTCGTCTAAAGAAATGTGCAGTGTATCGCCATTTGATTTTATAACCTGTAATTTCCATGCAGCAGCATCAAAAGCAGTATCTAAACCAAGGCGGCCATTAACCCGTACTTGTTTAGCCGCTGCTGTTTTGTCATATTCTTTTATCAGTTTGTTTTGATTAAAGATGCCTTGAAATATTTTTTCATTGATGCTTAAACCGGTTCTTAAAGGCTGCTGTATACCGCTATCTGATGGCGAAGTATATAGCCAGTGCCAGGCTTTGTAGCCGGCAAACAGCATTACAAAAAAAATTACAAAAGCAACAAGGCTAAGCCGTGAATATTTTTTTGCGGTTGCATCATCAACAATTATCTCTTTCATACTTCGGTATTTTCAGATTCAGTATTTGCTGGTTCTTCTTTTATTTTAACGATCTCAAAACCGGCAACCATTGCCCTGAAATTATTCCAGCCCGCTTTAATAACCTGTATTATATGTATCATAAAAAACAATACATAGCCAATGGTTAAAATAAAATGTTCTAACCGTGCGGCTTCGTAACCACCGCAAAGCCACATCATCCAGTTAAACTGTACCGGTTTGTAAATTGCCAGGCCTGTAACCAGGCTGCCAACACCCATCAAAATGATCATGCTGTAAGCAACACGTTGTGCGGCATTGTATTTACCCTGCGGCGGCTTTTGTTTGCGTATATGTAAATCGTGCAGCAACACCTGCCAGCTTTCTTTAAAACTATGTTTGTTAGGAAGCAGGTAACGCCATTCGCCCGAAATGGCTGTGTATAATATATATATCAATCCATTGATCGCAAACAGCCACATAAATACAAAATGAAAAGCCATACCATCTGCAAGGCGGAAGGGTATATTAAACAGCTTATAAAACCATTGGGGGAAAAATTTTACCAATACGGTGTTTCCAATTTCAATTTTATATGCAGCATTGGCCCAGTAAATAAGCATGCCGCTCCATATCATTATGGCAAGCACCGGAAAATTAAACCAATGCATCCAGCGTATGGCAAACGGATGTTTATGTATAATTCTCTTTGGCATAGCAAGATTTTGGTTAATGAGCTTTAAAAATGGCGACGGCTTAAACTTTTTTTTATGAAAGTTACAAAATGAATTCAGCACCGCAATTACTTTTAATAGATATATACGCTTATTTGTATTGAATGGATTAAACAGGCTTTAAAAATTGTATTGAAATATGTCAGCCTATTTCCCCCCGATCGGCCTGCCGAAAAATTTAGGTTCCCATATAAGTTTTTACACTGCCCAATCTTGGTTGTGGTACTCGCCTTAAAAAGAACGCCTGCCGGGCAATAGCACAGCCGGAGAAGTTGCATCTTCAGAATATCCTGCCTTCAATGCTGTCATCTGGGGTATCCCTTTCCGTTGCAAAACAGTGATTAATAAAAATATCCGCAGACATTTTAAAAAAAATATATCTTACATAGCAATGATACTGCTGCATGAGTGCGGGTAAAGTAATTGCTGCATCTCACCCTATACAACTAACCTTTTTATGACCATAAATAAAAAATATGAACCTATTTAAAACATCCAGGTTATTCCTTCTTTGTTTGTTGTGCTTTGTTGGTAAAGGCCCATTTGTTTATGCCCAGCAGGTTAATGAAACCTACAATAAAAAAATAAAGGAATATACCACTGATCCAAAGTTTCTTCCGGTTTCTGTATTGAATTTAATGGAAGATGCCAAAGTTCCGTCGCCACTAAAATTCTTTGGTGAAATTATTGGTGCTCCCGGTGTAATGCACCATACTTCAGAAATATACAGCTATTACAAACAGTTGTCTCAAACCTCGCCATACATTTCCATGAAACAGGTGGGCACCACGGAAGAAGGCCGTGCCATTAACCTGGTGGTAATAGGTAATGAAGATGCATTAAAGCAGGTGGATGAAAATAAAAAACAACTGTCCATTTTAGCAGACCCACGCAAACTGGGCACCGCAAATGTTGAGCAACTCATTAACACAACAAAACCTGTATTTTACCTCAATGGCGGATTGCATTCTACTGAAATGGGCTCGCCGGAAATGTTGATGGAACTGGCTTACCGCATGGTTACCGGAACCTCTGCAGACATAAAAAACATCAGGGACAAAATTATTATTCTGATAAACCCTGTATCGGAACCTGATGGCCGCGATAAGCAGGTAGACTGGTATTACCGCTATTCAAAAGCAAGAACAAATTTTGATGACGGTTTCAGCTATTCTTCTCCATATTGGGGCAAATATGTTTTTCATGATAATAACCGCGATGGGATACAAATATCTCAGGCCATTACAAAAGCCATCTTCAATATTTATTACGATTGGCATCCAACAGTAATGCTCGATCTGCATGAATCTGTGCCGTTGATTTATATGTCAACCGGCACCGGCCCTTACAATGAAACGATTGATCCTATTACCGTTGGTGAGTGGCAGGTAATGGCTAATAATGATATTACAGCGTTGGCTGCACAAGGCTTACCAGGCGCATTTACCTGGGCTTTTTATGATGGCTGGTATCCTGGTTATGGCATCTGGGTTGCCAACAACCACAATTCTATCGGCCGTTTTTATGAAACCTTCGGCAATGCCGGTGCCAATACTTACCTGCGTGACCTGAGTAACTTTAAATATGCAGGCGATGCCGTAACCAGCAGGGAATGGTACCGGCCCGATCCGGCTACACAACTGGTAAACTGGTCTTGCCGCAACAATATTAATTATATGGAAGCGGGTGCAATGGCTTCACTTACCTACACAGCAAACAATGCAAAATTATTATTGAGTAATTTTTATCAAAAAGGTATAAACAATATCAGGAGAGGTAAGGAAGAAAAACCCCGTGCGTTTGTTATTCCTGCCAATCAGCACGACCCTGCCATGGCTGCATACCTGATTAACCAGTTACGTGCCCAGAACATAGAAGTGATGCAGGTAGATACCGGTAAAGCCAGGAATGATTATGTAGTATTGCTTGATCAGCCATACAGGAATCTGGCCGTTACTTTATTAACCAAACAGAATTTTTCGAAGGACGCAAAATTCCCTCCTTATGATGATATAGCCTGGACAATGGGTTACCTGTATGGCGTTGAAGTAAAAACAGAAGATACGGTAAAGTATGCATTGTCTAATCTTAAAATGATAAACAATGATGTTAGCTACGAAGGAAATATAGATGGCAACGGTACAAATTATGTTTTGAATTATAAAGCACAAAATAATTTATTGCCTGCCTTGTATTGGATGAATGGAGAAAATAAAAATGCTTTTGCATTGGTTAGCGATGCAAAAAGCAACTTTGAAGGAATGAAAGATACTTTAGATGCAGGGGCTGTTTTATTTAAAGGACTCAGCAGTGCACAGGCAAAAAAAATGGCAGTTAAATTTGGACTCGACCTGCACGCAACCACAACGGCTACGCTACCAAAACTTCATAAAGTAAATTTACCAAGGGTAGCTATTTATCATACCTGGTACAGTACGCAGGATGCAGGATGGTCGAGATACACTTTCGATCAAAAAGGAATTCCGTACACAAGCATCAATAAAGATGATCTGAAGAAAGGCGACCTGGGAAAGCGTTTCGATGTTATCCTTGTTCCAAATACCGGTGGAGCTGCCGGCGATTTCATCAATGAAATAGATAAGAAATTTGGCCCCATGCCTTATACAAAAACTGCTGCATTCCCTGCGCATGGCTT
>JBBRQF010000051.1:0-22308 GCA_038226715.1 Chitinophagales bacterium | reverse complement strand
CATTGAACTATGCTATCACAGGTGCAACCAACGCTCAGCCGGGCAGCAGTAACCAAACCTTTACTTTTACCATTAATGATAATGATGTGGCACCATTGGTGTCTTCAAATTTATCTGGTTCTATCGGTACATACAATGCAAACTTAACCCAGCCATTCCGTGGTTCTTTTTTCGATGCCAGGACCCAGGTATTGTACACTGCTGCTGAATTAAATGCTTTAGGATTTACTGCCGGAAATATTACTTCTATAGGCTTTAATGTAATAACCAAAGCAAGCACACAACCTTATAATGGCTTTACCATAAAATTAAAGAATACACTAACTGCGGCATTGGGAGCTGGTGCATTTGAAACAGGAGCAACCCCTGTGTACACGGGCAATTATTCAACCATTGCCGGTATTAATACTATCCCCATTACTGCTTTCTTATGGGATGGAACATCAAATTTACTGGTGGATATGTGTTATGATAACAGCACCGGTACTGCTGATGACCTCATCGCAGGAGCCACCAGCACTGCCAATACTTATTACGACAGGCAGAATACAAATGTTACTGCCGGTTGTTCCATAACCAGCAATGCATTTGTTTTTGTTACTGCATCAAGACCGGTTATTACTTTTAATATCACAACAACAGGCAATGCCGTTTCAACTGCATTAAGCAGTACCAAAACTGCTTACCTGGGCCCATTTGACGATGTTTATTTTTATGATGCTTCCGGAAACATCATGGCCCGTATTAAAAATCTCGGTGCTTTTGATTATGGTTGCACACAGGTTATCATTGACAGGGCAGGTACTGCATCAGTGCCTTTCTGGAATAATAATCCTGCAAATTATTTAGCAACAAAAACATTTAAGGTTGTACCCACCAACAATACCACAACCGGCAATTACCAGATATCATTGTATTACACCGCTACAGAAAGAAATAACTGGATGGCTGCCAGCGGACAATCTTTTTCATCGGCACAGGTAGTAAAAGTGAGCAATGGGTTTTATGTGCCGGATGTTACGCCAGCTAATAATCATGCATCATCTGTAACATTCAGTCCTGTAACAACTGGAACTTTTGGTACCAACTATATTGCCAGGGGCGATTTCAGCAATACCGGCTTCTCTGGTTTTGGTATAGGTGTTGTTGGCGTAGCATTGCCCATCAACATCAGTTATTTTACCGGAACCAGGCAAGCGGGTAACCATTTGCTATACTGGAAAGTTACCTGCAATGCAACGCCTAAGGCAACGATGGTTTTAGAACGCAGTGCCGACTCCCGCAACTTCAGTGGCATTAATACCATTGTTGCTGATGCAGCACGTTGCGATCAGCCATTTAGTTATACCGATGCACAGCCATTAAAAGGGATGAATTATTACCGCCTGAAAATGATCGATGCTGATGGTAAAGTAACTTATAGTAGCATTGTTGCTTTGCTGAATGCAGTAAAAGGTTTTGATATTATCAGCATTGCGCCTAACCCGGTTGTGGATGGTAACTTTAAATTAAATGTTACCAATGCAGTAGCATCAAAAATGGATATCAGCATCGTTGATATGCAGAGCCGTTTGGTACAAAAACAAAAAGTTACTGTCATTGCAGGGTTCAGCAGCCTTACTATTAATGTAAACAATCTTGCTGCAGGAACTTATACCATCCAGGCAACAGTTGCTGATGAAAGATCGAAGCTTATTCGTTTTGTAAAACAATAATTATTTACTGCTCATAAAAAGTCCCAAACATACAAATATGTTTGGGGCTTTTTTTATATATAGAACAATTATAGCTGGTTTATAGAAATATAGCTACAATATTATGGTTATGTTAATTTATGGGGCTATTTTGTAGCGGTCAATAATGTCTGCTTTATTGCGGCCATATCCAATCCTTTAAAAAACCGGTTACCGATATACAGAAACCGGAACTCACTTTTATTTATTTGTCATCTTAAGGGTATTACACAATACTGAAGGATGATATTAATTATTAAAAAACAAGCATGAAGAAAATTTACTCGTTGTTCTTAACAGGGCTCTTTCTTATTTTAGTTACAAATGTGGCAAATGCCCAGCTTACCGGTACAAAAAACATTCCCGGCGATTATCCAACCCTGGCTTTAGCCATTACAGATCTGAATGTGCAAGGTGTTGGAGCAGGTGGTGTTACATTTAATGTAATTGCCGGTAATCCGCAAACTGCCATTGCAGGTGGGTATGTGATTGGTGGTGCAGGTTCTGCAATACTCACAGGTGGCGCAGCTACCAGTGCGGCAAACCAGGTAATTATTGAGGGGAATAATAATACTATAACTGCATTTGCCGGGCAAACAGCCGGTTTGGTAAATGATGCTGTTTTTAAATTGGTAGGTGCCGATTATATCACCCTGCAGAATTTAACCATACAGGAAAATCCTGCAAATGCGACTTCAACACCCGTTGCTTCTAACAACATGACAGAATGGGGCGTGGCTTTGCTTTATGTTTCTACAACCGATGGCTCTCAAAACAATACTATTAAGAACAATACTATTTCATTGAACCGGGTTTATGCAAATACATTTGGTATTTACAGCAGTACAAGGCATACGGCCACTACGCCGGGAACAACCGCTGAGATTACAGCAGCCACGGGTGTAAACAGTCCGAACAAATTTTACAATAACCAGGTAAGCAATGTAAATTTTGGTATTGTTATAATTGGTTCGGGTACACCTGCATTTATGGATAATGCCAATGATATAGGAGGAGCTTCTGCAGCAACAGGTAATACCATTACCAATTGGGGTGGACTTGGTGTGACAGCTGGTACTTATGTTGGTCTTACCGGCAATAATCTTTGTATAGCAGCCTATAATCAAAATGGTGAGAATGTTTCCTGGAACACCATAACCAGTGCATCTGTTTCACCCGGCGCTATATCTGAATTCGGTATATTAAAAAATTATGCGGCTGTACCAACAGGAACTTTCACATCAACAATTTCAAACAATACAATCACCATAAATTCTTCTCCCACAACAGGGGGTATTACTGCTATCAATTGCCAGGGGATAACAACATTTTTAAACACAGCTACTATAACCATTGATAATAATACGATCACAACATCAATTACAGGTAATGTTGGAGCTGCTGCCGGAACATTTTTACAAGGTATTCTTAACTTATCCCTTGCGGGTACGGTAAACGTTACCAATAATAAATTACTGGGTTGTACGATCAACGCATCGGGTGCAGGAGTTGCAGCAGCTACCTGGCTAGGGATATCTAATAGTGGGGCCTGTGCTACGTTAAATGTAACGGGTAATATTTTCCGCAATGGTTCTACCAATACCACCAGCGGCCAGTTCCAGGGTATTGTAAATTCGGGGGCTGTTACAACGGCAATAAATATTAACAATAATAATTTGGGAGATGCACTGGGAGGTTGTCTTACAAGTACTGCTGCAACTTCAGGAGCATTTTTCGGGATCATAATCAGTGCATCTGGTGCAGCCTGTACTCAGTCAATAAGCAATAACGATTTCCGGGGCATTGTTTATTCCGTGACTTCAAGTTCAGGAGTTCAATTTATTACATCCCAATCTGCCACCGCTCGTAGTGTTGCTGAAAATATAAATAATAACACGTTTACTAATTTAACATTCAATACAACAACAGGCAATATTTTCTTTATTGCAAAGAGTAATGGTATGACAGCTACCGGTTCGCAGATAATTAATAATAATTCAATTGTTGGTTCTTTTACAAAATCAGCGTCGGGAGGAACAATATTATTTATGCAATCAACAAGTGCTGCTTCTCCAAATGGTTCAACAGTTTCAAATACCGGGAATAATTTTTCAAATATCAATATCACAGGTACGACGACGATTTCGGCATGGAATCACCAGGAAGGTGTATCCACAGTTAGTGGGCCAACTAAAACAATAACCGGGAATACATTTAGTAATATTACATCTTCCGGAACAGGAGCCATTACGATACTTACTTCCAATACTGCAAATAATAACAGCACCGTTTCTTCTAATACAATTAGTAATATAACCGGGAGGGGAAACATTACAGCAATTTCAATAGGAACCTTCAATGGTGGTGCAATTCAAACTTATGCAAACAATATTATATCAGGCCTTACATCTACAGTTGGTGGAGCCGCTGTAATTAGTGGTATAACCGGGGGCTCAACCGCTGTAACCACTACAAACATAAATAATAACACGATCAGTGCTTTAGCCACCGCCGGTACAGCATCTTTTGACATAAGGGGTATTTTTACAACTGCCGGTGTTACTGTAAATGTTTTTAAGAATAAGCTTTATGACCTGAGTGCCACGTCCACCGGTACGGTTGCCGCATTGATTGTGGGTAATGCAACTGCTGGTACTACAACTAATATTTATAATAATTATGTTGGAAGATGCTATGCTCCATCAAGCTTGTTTTATCAGGCAGTGACCGGTATTAACATAAACCAGACAGCTGCCAACAACAATAATGTATATTACAATACCATTTACCTGGATGGAAGCTGCCCGGGCCAATCTTATTGTGTGTACACGAACAGCGCTACACCTACTTTAACCATGCGCAATAATATATTGGTGAACAATATCACGGCTTCCGGTGGATCATTATTCCCATCTATGGTATATTTTAGGACAGGTGCGCTTACTGCTACCTATTCTACCGCATCTAATAATAATATTATGTACTGCGGTACACCCGGTGCATCAAACCTGATCTATGCGGATGGAGCAGTTAATGCCCTTACAAATCAGTATCAGACACTGGCTGCTTTCCAGGCCTTTGTAGGACCAACGCGAGAGAATGTAAGTAAAACTGAATTACCTCCTTTTATCAACACAACAATACCGATCAATAATTCTTACCTGCATATCAATCCAACTATTGTTACACAGGCCGAAAGTGGCGCTGTAAATATTCTACCCTATACGGATGATTATGATGCAAACATCCGGGCAACAAATGGGGGATATACGGGTAGCGGCACAGCACCGGATATAGGCGCCGATGAATTTGATGTTACAGTTGATAATTTTGGCCCAGAGATCAGTTATACCCTTTTAACATCATCGGTATGTACTACATCCAAAACATTTACAGCAACCATCACCGATTATAGTGGTGTAAATATTACAACAGGCACTTTGCCACGGGTGTATTATAAAAAATCTACCAATGCAAACGCACTGGGTGCCACCAACGACAATACCACCGATGGATGGAAATACGCAGAAGCTACTTTCCTCGGTGGTTCATCATTCAGTTTTACCATTGATTATAGCTTGATATTTGGTGGCGTTACGGTAGCAGATAATATTCAGTATTTTATAACTGCACAGGATCTGTTCTCACCGGTTAATGTAGGGATCAATAGCGGAACATTTGCGGCTACACCTGCCAGTGTTGCTTTAACGGGAACTGCATTCCCTTTAACCGGAACTATAAACAATTATGGTTTTGTAGCACCCATACCAACTTTGGTTACCATTGGTGCTGCCGGTACCTATACTTCTCTTACTGGTGTAAGCGGATTCTTTGCCGACCTTAACAGCAAAGGGCTGTCCGGTAATACTATAGTAAATATTATTGACCCATTGGTAATTGAAACAGGTGCTGTTGCGTTAAACCAGATACAAGCCGGCGATTGCAGTGCAGCGGGCTATACATTATTGATTAAACCAAATGCGGCAGGTACGGTGCTTACAGGATCTCTGGCCAACGCTGCTTTAATAAAAATAAAAAGTAGTAATGTAACGATTGACGGTAGCAGCAACGGTACCAGCAGTCGTGATCTTACTATAACCAATACATCAATAATAACGCCCAGTGTTTTATTGATCGGGTCAACAGGTTCTATACCTGTAACCAATACAACGGCTAAAAATTGTGTTATTGTAAATGGTTCAATAACCGCAACTGCTCTTGTGGTAGGTGATGGTACAACTTTAGGTTCGGCCGGTTATTTCACCAATATTAGTTTACAAAACAACGATATACAAAACGCATATGTTGGTATTTATGCTATAGCAACAACTGTTGCCGGTAACGGCAATGGTTTAAACATCCAGGGAAATATCCTGAACACTGTCGGCGTAAATGCTATCGGGCATGTTGGCATATATGTACAGGGCGTTGATGGAGCTACTGTGTCGGGCAATGATATTGGTAATTTTGAATCAGTGATCGGCGAAGTAGATGCCGGCGTATGGTTTGCTACGGGTACAACCAATTCGGTAATAGAAAAAAATAAGATACATGATCTGCAATATATCGGTAGTAGTGGTTATGGAAGCAAAGGCATTATGATCAGCACAGGCCTTGCTGCTGCTAATATCAACGTACGCAATAACATGATATCAGGAATGACAGGCGACGGGGATTCATATATTAGCTTTGGTGCTTTTTATTGCCCGGTTGGAATTTATGCTTTTGGTGCAGGGCAAGGCGGAATTAATATTTATTATAATTCCGTTCACCTGTATGGCGCCACACTTAATTTTGCAGCAGCTTCCGTTTCATTGGGTATTGCACTGGATGACAATACTTCTGCCAGTATTAAAAACAATATAATCCATAATGAGTTGGGATTACTTGCGGCAAATGGTATAGGCGCTGGTGGCATTGGAGCTTATACTTCAATCAGCCAGTTTACAGCACTGGATTATAATGATTATTATTCCAATCCTCCATTGGGTTTTGGTTTTATAGGAAATATTTTTAACAGTTTTAACGGAACACTTGCTGGCTGGCAGGGAGTTGTTGGGGGGGGACGTGAAGCAAATTCATTAAATGTAAAACCTAATTTCACTTCTGCATCCGACCTGCATTTGGTTCCATCAACCAACTGCCGCCTCGATGGCTATGGCACACCAATAGCCGGTATCACAACAGACTATGATGCCAACACCCGCGATGCCGGCGCACCTGATATGGGCGCAGATGAATTTACTACAACACCGGCACCATCTACCATGACCCTGGCTTCAAACTGCGATACAAAAAATGTATCGCCGCTGGGAACTTTATATCTTGATGGTAGCTGTAACCTGATTGCTAAAATACTGCCATCGGGTGGTTCGGCTGTTGCAGGAAAAATAAAAACCTGTGTAACTATAGATGGCAGCCAGCTATACTTTAATGGCGAGCCATATGTACAAAGGCATTACGATATTGAACCAACAACTACCGACCAAACAAGTACATCGGCAACCATTACTTTATATTTTACCGATGCAGAGTTTGATTTGTACAATACTACAAACCCGGCATGGCCAAAATTACCTACTGCTGCAGGCGGTGGAAGTGCCGATCCCTTAGTAGCCAATGTAAAAGTTACCCAGTTTCATGGCGTGGGAACCGGATCTCCAACAAGCCCCGGTAATTATCCGGGAGTAAAGCTTTTAGTAACTCCGCTTACTGTTCTCTTTAATGGTACTTACTGGGAAGTAACTTTTAACGTTGCAGGCTTCAGTGGTTTTTATGTACACACAAACCTTAATGGTGCTCCATTACCCGTTGTTATTAATTACCTGAACGGGCACAAACAGGGCAGCAATCATTTATTAGACTGGAAAGTTACCTGTGTAAGTTCACCACGTGCAACTATGACGCTTGAACGCAGCAGCGATGCCCGTAACTATACCGGAATCTATAGTATTACTGCCGATGCAGCCCGTTGCAATTCGCCATTTGATTATACCGATGCCAGTCCGTTAAAAGGCATGAACTATTACCGAATTAAAACGATAGATATAGATGGTAAAATAACATACAGTACCACGGTAGCATTATTAAATGCAGTTAAAGGTTTTGATATTATCAGCATTGCGCCAAACCCGGTTGTAACAGATAATTTTAAACTGAATGTTGCCAGTGCACAAGCAGGTAAAATGGAGATCGTTATTGTGGATATGCAGGGCCGTTTGGTAAACAGGCAAAGCGTTTCGCTGATCGCCGGTTTCAACAGCTTGCCGGTTAATGTAGGTAACCTGGCTGCAGGTAGTTACAGCATGTACGGCATTACCGGTGAAGACAGATCAAGAACGGTAAGGTTTGTAAAGCAATAATATTTGTATAAATTTAATATGGCCTCCCCGCTACATCGGGGAGGCTTTTTTGTGCCCATGTGGAAATCTTCATGGTATCTTAATACCGGTTGCGGCTGCATTTTTTGATTTTAAAGTATCTTGCATTAAAACTGGGCATAAATTTTGACCGTAGATAACCTTAATTACATACCCTTATAAAACGTACCGGCAATTGATCATTGATCAACGGCCTTTTTTATTAAAACCAATATTTAAATTAAGATGATGAAGAAAGTTTACGTGTTATTATTTTTGATTGTAGGCGGATTTGTTACAAACCTTCATGCACAGCTATTACAATGGAATACTTTTGGTAATATTGGAACGGAAACAACTGAACCAAGTGTTTTTAATGATCCTAATTTGTCAGGTGTTACCAATCTTACACCGGGAGCAGGTATAACCCCTGCCGCTAACGGAAATCGTTTTGGGGGCAGTAACTGGTTTGATGCAGGTAATACAGTAGCAGGAAATACCCTGGCTGAAGCGATAGCTGGGAATAATTATATTCAATTTATTGTTACCCCCAATAGTGGGTTTTCTTTTACTCCAACTTCTTTGGTTTTCACTTGGGATAGATCAGCTTCCGGCCCTTCAAGCGTAACACTCAGATCCTCAGCCGATGGATTTACAGCCGATTTGGGAACAGTTGTAGGCATGGTAAGCGGCGGCGCAGCAACTACTACGCCAAGAACTATTACAATCAGTACACTTACAAACATCACAACTGCTACAACTTTCAGGTTATATGGGTATGCTGCAACAACAACCGGTGGTACAGGTGGATTTGACAATGCATCTAATATAGTGGATGTGCAATTGAATGGTACAACTGCAACAGCGGGTGGGGCATCAATAACTGTAACTCCAACATCGCTTAGCGGGTTTACTGCTGCGCCTGGTGTTGGTTCGGCAGAACAAACTTATACTGTTGCGGGTACAGGCCTGACAACTGATATCATCATTACACCACCCGTTGGTTTCGAAATTGCAACAGTTTCAGGAGGACCCTATACAGTAAATCCATCTACAATAACTTTAACTCAAACAGCCGGTACAGTAGCTTCACAAACTATATATGTGCGTATGAATTCTGTAATCATTGGTGCAAATACGGGTAATATTACGCATACCAGTACTGGTTCTAATAATCCTAATGTGGCTTTAACGGGTAATGTAGTGCCACTTATTCCATTAACTTATGTATGGATTGGTTTAAATGGTGATTGGCAAGTCCCGACAAACTGGCTTCCTGTCAGGTCATTTCCTGCTACCAACGATAGCCTGTTATTCACAAGTGCTTCGCTGAATGATATAATTACAAATGTGCCTACCCAAACGGTTGGTTACATAGGTGCTTCGCTTTTCACAGGTACAACATTACAGGCAGCAGCAAGCGGCAATACATTAACCATAGGTGATTTAGCAGGGCCTGACTTTTTTGTTGAGGCAGGTTCATCATTTAATATTAACACAGCAAATGCTTTAGCGTTAAATCTGGTTACCGGTGCAACCGCAATTATTAATGGTGCTATGACATTTACCGCCGGTGGGCATAAAATTGCTGCTGCAGATGCTGGTGCTATTGTTTTTAATAGTGGCGCTGTATTTACGGCTGGTACAGGGTTTACTGGTAATGCGTTTGGAACTGTTACTGCAAATTCTGCCATTTTTTCCAGTGGTTCAATTTATAGACATATATCAGGCGGAAATCCTTTTTTCTTAGCTCAACCATCTTCCGTAGTTGTGTTTCAAACCGGAAGCTTATATAAACAAGAGTCTATTCTCACACCTTCTGTTAGTGGCCGGGTTTATGCTAATTTTGAAGTAGTTGCCCCTTCCTTATTTCCCATAAGTGCAAGCGGGGCAAGCCTTTTAAAAATGGATAACCTAACTGTTACCAACGGAAGCATAACATTTAGTATGACAGGCGGTTTTGATTTGAAAGGAAATGTTTCAGTTGCAGCGGGCGACACATTACATTTTACACCGGCATCTGCAGCCTCCCTTAATTTTAACGGCACAACTGCACAAAGCATCAGCAATGCAGGCACATTAACTTTTAGTGCTAACCAGGATGTTGTAATGAATAATGCAGCCGGGCTTACCTTAAATGCACCTGTTACACTTTCACGGATACTTACCTTTACTTCAGGCCTCATTAATACAACAGCAACCAATCTTTTAACATTAAGTGCAACAGCTTTAATAACCGGTGCATCCAATGCAAGTTTTGTAAACGGGCCTGTATCTAAAATTGGTAACACGGCATTTGTTTTTCCTGTAGGTAAAACAAATTGCGGTCCGTCGGCTACTGTAAATGGTTATGCTGCTGCCGATATTGGTAATTTTATTGGTGGTGCTGTTACAGATCAGTATACGGCTGAATATATAAGAGCCAGCGGATCGGCTTTAGGGCCAATTTCTGCTGCAGGCCTGGATCATGTGAGTGCCTGTGATCACTGGACGCTTAACAGGGATGCAGGCGCATCAACAGTAGATATTACGTTGCATTGGAGCGATCCTGTAAATAATTGTACCACGGCTTCACCTTATGTAAATAATCTTCCTTCTTTAACGGTAGCACATTTTAACGGAACAAACTGGGATACCTATGGAGTAGCGGGTGCAACTTCGGGTACTGCCGCTGCAGGAACTGTTTCCTGGATGGCACCTCAATCAGCGACCTTTGGCGTTTTTACCATTGGCAGTATTGATTTTAATAATCCGCTTCCCATCACTATTAATTATTTCACGGGTACAAAAAATAATGGTAAGCATTTGCTGAACTGGAAAGTTACCTGCATCAGTACCCCAAGTGCCACACTGGAAATTGAACGCAGTAACGATGGCCGTAGCTATACCAGCATGTACAGCATTTTTGCAACAAATATCAGGTGTGCACAGCCATTTGATTATACCGACAACCAGCCGCTTGCCGGGGTAAATTATTACCGGCTTAAAATGACTGATGTTGATGGCAAGATAACCTACAGCACAACAGTAGCCTTATTAAATGCCATTACAGGTTTTGATATGATCAGCATAGCACCAAACCCGGTTGTTACTGATAATTTTAAACTGAATGTAACCAGTGCAACTGCATCAAAAATGGATATTACTATTCTTGATATGCAGGGCAGGTTACTGAGCAGGCAGACAGTACAATTAATTGCCGGCTTCAACAATATACCTGTTAATGCGGCAAACCTTTCAGCAGGCACTTATATACTTTACGGAAGCGTGGGAGATGATAAATCGAGGGTCATGCGATTTGTAAAACAATAATAAGCACTAAAAATTTAAAATAAAAATCCTCCCCGGCTGGAGGATTTTTTTTACTCCTACTACATATTTAGTATTCCCTTATAAACAGGTAGTAGTATCTTTGGATAATTCAGGATTGGGTCTTCAATAAAAATGTGCATGGCTAACCTTTAAAAGTGCAGGGATGAAAAAAAATTACTTATTTCTTGTAACGGGTTTATTATTTTCAACAGCCAGCTTTTCACAGGTAACAGTAACCAACCCCACTAATACCACTCCCAATTTAGCAGCTACCTATACTTCACTTGCAAATGCCATTACTGCTTTGGATGGCATTACGGCTATCAGCGGGCCTGTCACGATATCACTCACTGCCGGAAATCCGCAAACTGCACCTGCAGGTGGGTATGTGATACAGTTTGCTGCAACAACAACCGCTGCTAATAATATTACCATAACCGGAAATAATAATACCATTACGGCATTTACCCCTCAGGCTTCAGGTAATATTAATGACGCCATTTTTAAGCTGATAGGTGTTGATTATGTATCTATCAGCAATTTTACGATGCAGGAAAATCCTGCAAATACAACCACTGCTGTTGCAACAAACAATATGACAGAATGGGGGGTGGCATTATTACGTGCAAGCGCAACTGATGGTGCTCAAAATAATACCATTCAAAATAATACGATCTCGCTGGATAGGTCTTATTCCAATACGTTTGGGATTTACAGCAGCAGCATACATACGGCTATTGCAGCAGATGTTTATTCCGATATTATTAATAATACCACAGCCCCCAACAACGCCAACAAAATTTATGGTAATTCCATCAGTAACGTCAATATGGGCATAACACTTATTGGTTCAAGGATAGCTGCCAATATGGATATTGGAAATGATATTGGCGGAAATGCAGTTGTTACAGGTAATACCATAACCAATTGGGGAGGTGCTGCTGCAGCCAGTTTATATGTTTCCAATTCAGTTACGTCCTACTGTATTTTCATGAACCACCAGGTAACCGATAATGTGTCTTACAACAGCATTACCAGCGCCACACTTAGTGGAACAGCTATTTCATTCAGCGGGATCAGGAAGGAGTTTACTTCAACTGCGCCAACAGGTACATTCACTTCATCCATTACCAACAATACCATTACCATGTCCAGTGGTTTTACAAGTGGATTATTCAGGCCAATATATTGTAACGGAATTACGGCGGCAAGTACCGCCACCTTAAATATCAATAGTAATAATATTCTTAACTGTGTAATGAGTGGTGCATCTTCCTCCAGCGATTTTACGGCTATTTACAATCAGTCTGTACCTAGTATTTTAAATATCACATTTAATATTATCAGGGGGTATACTTCAACAGCAACAACAGGCGGCTTTACCGGAATAGAGAATGCTGGAGCAGTTGTTAATGCCATTAATATTACCAATAACAAAATTGGCGATGCCATTAGTGGAGCCATGACATTCAGTGTAGCGAATACAGCTATCATTTATATGATTAAAAATACGGGGGCTGCTGCGACTGCTACAATCAACCTGAACAATAATTCGGTTGATGGTATAAGTTGTGTGAATACAGGGGCTATATATGTAATTCGTAATTTAGCGCCATCGGGTGTGGCAATCAATATGAATAATAATCAACTGGGATCCGTTACAGGGACTTTAATATCCTATAGCGGTTTGCAAACAGGAGGATTCACCGGAATATTAAGCGATAATGGAACCGGAGCTGCAATCCTTACCATACAAAACAACGACATTAAGGGGATACAGCAGCCTGTTGCTGGATCAGGATTTTATTCATTTATAGTCTCTGGTGTTGCCGTGCTGTCGCAAAATGTGTTAAGTAATACTTTTACCAACCTAAGTGTGAAAACAAGCGGTCCAATTTTTCTTATATCAAGGGGCGGAACCATGGTGTCAGGCGCCAGTTGGACCTGTACAAATAACAGCATTGTTACCGGCTTTAGTTCAACATCAGCCTCCCAGGTAACATTTATCAGTTCGAACGCAGGTTCTGTAAATGGTTCTACCATGACAGAGACCGGTAATAATTTTTCCAATGTAACTGTAACAGGCGGCACGCTTATTTATGGTATCAGAAACCTGGAAGGTGTATCCAGTTCAAGCGGCCCATCAAAAACGATCTCAGGTAACAGCTTTAATAATATCATTGGGGGTAGTCAGCAGGTTTATGTGATATATGTAAATAACAGTTCAGGTGCAAACTGTTCAAACAATATTATATCCAATATAAGTGCATCAAGTACGGTTACATGTTTGTACTTTGGTGTTGGTAACGGACAGGGAACACTTACCTGTTCATCCAATACTATTTCGAATATTGCGGGAACAGATGTAACGGGTATTGATCAGTCAGCCAGTATGTTTCCTACGGCTAACATCAACAATAATAACATAAGCGGGTTGTCCTGCACTGCTGTTCGTGCCACAGGAATACAAGCTGTTGCCGGAGGTACAGTAAATATCTACGACAACCTGGTGCACAATATCAGCAGCGCAAGTTCAGGCGCCATCCTGATTGGAATATTTACGGGTGGGGCAACGACCGTTAATGAGTACCGAAATAAGATATACGATATTACTGCAAGCGGCCCTGTAGGAGGGGTTGCTGTGTACGGCATGCTCTTTAGCAATGGCAGTACAACATCTAATGCTTATAATAATTTTATCAGCGATTTAAAAGCACCCAATGCGAATGCCTCATCATTTGCAACAATACAGGGAATCGGCGTTTTAAATATTACCGCTCCTTCTGTAACTAACCTCTATTATAATTCCATTTACATCAATGGAGTTTCAACGGGAACTGATTTTAGTACTGCGGGTATCTATCATACCACCAATGCCACGGCTACTACAGGGGCATTGAATATGATGAACAATATTATCGTAAATACTTCCACGCCAAACGGAACAGGCGTTACTGCAGCTTACTGTCGTTCAAGTACAACGCTAAATAATTATGCTGCTACTTCGGATTATAATTTATTTTATGCAGGTCCTCCGGCTGCAAATAAATTAATATTTTATGATGGTACCAACTCCGATCAGACATTGGCCAGCTTTCAAACAAGGGTTAGTCCAAGAGAAGCCAATTCAATAAGTGCAATGCCTGCTTTTACTTCAATCACCGATCTGCACCTTACAACGGCCAATTGCCAGCTCGATGGAAGAGGTACGCCAATCAGCATCACAACAGATATCGACGGCACTACCCGTGATGCGGTTACGCCCGATATAGGTGCTGATGAGTTCACTGCAACAGCCAGTACAAATCTTGCAGGTGTAGTAGGTAGTGCAATTTGCGAGACCAGAACGGTATCTGGTTCAGGCACTACCTATACCAGCAATGCCTGTGACCTTATCGCAAAGGTTTTACCCGCCGGTGGATTACCAGTAAGCGGATTAATAAATGCCTGCGTTACATTGGATGCTACCCAACAGTTTTTTAATGGTGAGCCTTATGTACAAAGGCATTATGATATTTAGCCAGCTCTAAGTAACCAAACCACCACATCGGCAACTATCACCTTATATTTTACCGATGCAGAGTTTGCGCTGTATAATACTACAAACCTGGCATGGCCGAAGCTGCCTACTGCTGCAGGTGGTGGGAATATTGATCCGAACCTCGGCAATGTAAAAGTTACCCAGTTTCATGGTGTGGGAACCGGATATCCAACAAGTCCCGGTAATTACCCGGGAGCAAAGGTTTTAGTAACTCCGCTTACCGTTTTCTTTAATGGTACTTACTGGGAAATAACTTTTGATGTTGCAGGGTTCAGCGGTTTTTATGTACATACAAACTTTAATGGTGCTCCATTACCCATTATTATTAATTACCTCAACGGACACAAACAGGGTAATAATCATTTATTAGATTGGAAAGTTACCTGTACGAGTTCACCACATGTAACTATGACACTGGAACGCAGCAGTGATGCCCGCAACTTTACAGGCCTCTATACCATCACAGCCGATGCAGCACGTTGTGCACAGCCATTTGATTATACCGATGCCGGCGTAAATTATTATCGTCTTAAAATGACCGATGTAGATGGTAAGGTAAGTTACAGCAGTATTGTTAGTTTAATAAATGCAACCAAAGGAATTGATGTGATGAACATTGCACCTAACCCGGTTGTTAACGGAAACTTTAACTTGAAAATAAGCAGTGCCGAAAAAATGCAGGTAGAAATTTTAATAACCGATATGCAGGGCAGGGTATTGCAAAAACGATCAGTGAATATGATTGCTGGCTTCAACGAAATACCAATGAATGTCAGCAATCTTTTGGCAGGTACTTACCAGTTGTTTGGTAATACCACCGATGGAAGAACAAAAGTTTTAAGGTTTGTAATTCAATAACCTCTAAAATATAAATGCTTTATTAAAATCCCCTGGTACAAGGGGATTTTTTATTTGAGTTACCTGTACAGAAAATTCGTTAAAATTAACCAAGATATTTTTTGATCAATATAAAACTAATGATAACCAGTAAAAGTAAGGTTACGATGGTAATGTATAACCAGGGCTGATCTTTTAGTTTACGTTTTTCTTTTTTAAGCCTCTTTTTTTCGGTTTGCTTTTTAAGGTCTTTATTTAATTGCTCAACAAGTAAAGAAAGGTCTTTTTTATTTTTAAACTGCTCCAGCCCCTCCACGGCATCATTCATAAAATCATCAGCGGCCATCTGCTTCTCCACTTCATGCGCATCGGCAGCCGATAATTTTTTATTAAGATAGTCAAGCAGTTTTTCCTGCTCAATATCTTTGTTTAAGTTAGATAATATGTCCTTTAAATCGTCGCTCATTTTTTCTTAGTCATTTGTCATTGGTCAATTGTCATTAGTCATTAGTCACTTGTTATTTGTCATTGGTCATTTGTAGAGCTTATTTAATATAGAAACTCTTTCCCCTAATCCCTAAACTTCTAAACCCTAAACTCTAATCCCCTGCATTCATCCGTTCCATAATGATCTTCAAATTCCGTTTCCCGTTCTGTATATGGCTCTTTACCTGTAATATATCCAAACTGCTTTGTTGCGAAATTTCCAGGTAACTCTTTTTCTCGAGGTAAAACAAAGTTACACATAGTTGCTGCTCTTTATTCAATTGCAGCAGTGCCATGGACAGGTTATCCAGTGTTTTATCTTTTTCAATGTAACTGTTCTTTTCTTCCGGCTCGGCAGGGGTTTTCAAAGCCTGTTCATTCAACTCCGCACTAAACCTGTCTTTATCCCTCAATTTCATCAGGCAGTAGTTTTTGGCGATCATGTAGATCCAGCTTTTAAAATATTCCACTTTGTATTTGTGCAGTTCATTAATGGCTTTTAAAAAAACCTGTTGTACCGCATCTTTGGCGGCTTCTTCATTTTTCAGGTACTTCATACTAACACCAAGCAACAGCATGGTATACCGTTCAAGTAAAACTCCCAGCCATTCATTATCATGGCCGGCATAAAACCTGTTTAGCAGTTCGGTATCGCTGATATGTTGGTATTTGCTGTTGTTCAAAATTGAATAACAAAATTGTTTTTAGTAAGATGTAAAATAATGCATTTCAAATTGTCGTTTTTATTTCGGTCGGTGGGGACACCGACCGAGGCTTGTCGTTGTTGGTGTCCCCACCAACAACTTTTTATGGACAAAAATTGTTTTTACTAAGATGTAAACTTACTTTAAATTCCATAATTTAGGAGTAACGAAAATGAAGATATGAGTTACGCTGTTTGTTGTGTACCGTTAGCACCGCTAAGAACTGAACCTGATCACCGGTCGGAAATGACCAGCCAGTTATTATTTGGTGAGTGTTGCATTATTACCATTGTTGAAAAAGACGGCTGGATAAAAATCGTGAACCAGTTTGATGTGTACACAGGCTGGTGCAGGCAATCGCATTTCCAGGAAATTGATGAGGAACTATATTATTCAGAAGCAACCGGTCTTGCTGCCGGCTGGGTAAATGAAATTGATTACAACGGCCACCCGATGCATATACCTTTTGGAAGTTCATTAACGGGTATGCAGAATGGCCATGCAGACTGGCGAAAAAATACACTGCATTACGGCGGCAATGTATGGAACCCTGCAACTGCAAAACATGATGCTAAAATAATTAAGCAACTGGCTTACACATTTTTAAATACAACTTATTTGTGGGGAGGCCGATCTGTTTTTGGCACAGATTGCAGCGGCTTTACACAATCGGTTTATAAATGCTTAAATATTCCTTTATTGAGAGATGCTCAGCAACAGGCCACACAGGGCGAACTGGTAGGTTTTTTACAGCAGGCCCGATGTGGTGATCTTGCTTTTTTTGATGACGAAGCAGGAAATATTATTCATGTAGGTATTTTGTTTAATGATGCTGAAATTATTCATGCTGCCGGCAAAGTGAGGATTGATAAGATAGATAATGCCGGAATCATTGATGCAGATACGGGCGCCAGGTTGCAACGCCTGCGTATCATTAAACGATATATTTGATCAGCTAACTGTCGTTCGATCCGTTAACATTCAATTCCGTTTTAGTTGCTGTTTTATTTTCTGTTGCGGCTGCTGCAGCAGTTTTGGGTTTATCAAAAAACAGCATTTTAATGGCGATGAGGATCATCAGTATAGCGAATATTTTTTTTACCGTATCCTGTGGTAAGCTTAGTGCTATCTTACTGCCAAAATAACTGCCCGCTACAAAGCCAACGGCCAGTATGCAAACTACTTTCATATCTATTTGCCCCTGCTTATAATATTGCAGCACAGCTAAAATGCCAACAGGCAGGAGTATTAAGCCAAGCGATGTGCCCTGTGCGGCTTTCTGGCTAAAACCAACAAAATAAACCAGGGCAGGTACGATGATGATGCCACCACCAACGCCCACAAGTCCGCTAAGCATGCCGGCTGCAATACCTACCATTATAATGATAAGAATAGTTTGTGTATCCATCAGTTTCTTTTTAATGATCATTTTGGGAATGTTATTTTGTAAAGTGCAATGGCTTCTTCAATTACTTTGTAAGCAGCATCTTTATTTTGAAATTCATCGATCTCTACTTTTTTATTTTCGAGTACTTTATATTGTTCAAAAAAATTGCGGAGCACAGCAATAAAATGTTTGGGCAGGTCATCAATGCCCGTAATATAATTTATGCCCGGATCCTTGGAAGCCACAGCAATTATTTTATCATCTTTTTCGCCGTTATCGATCATCTGCATATTACCGATAACGGTTGCTTCTACCAGGCAAAGTGGCTGAATACTTTCGCTGCACATCACCAGGATATCCAGCGGATCATTATCCTGCCCTAATGTTTGCGGAATAAAGCCGTAGTTAACCGGGTAGTGGAAGGAGGAATAAATAACGCGGTCTAATTTTAATAAGCCGGTCTTTTTATCTATCTCATATTTTGTGCGTGAGCCCTGCGGAATTTCAATAAGGCCATTAACAATTTGCGGAGATTTTTCTCCGTAATGTGCGCCATGCCAGGGGTGTAAAACAAACATGTGTAAAGGTTTAAGGTTTAATGGTTTGCTCATAACTCGTTGCTCGTTTCTCACAGCTCTTTACTCACTGCTTATTTATCACCAGGTACCCCAAAAATGTGGCCGCAATACCTAATGCTACACTTAAAATAATATTAGCAGCCGCCAGTCCGGGTTTTCCAGTTTGTAACAGCCCCATATTCTCCAGTGAAAAAGCAGAGAAAGTGGTAAAGCCGCCGCAGAGGCCTGTTGCCAGGAATAGTTTCCAGTTGTTTAAAAATAGTTCGTCTTTAATACTCAGTGCAAAAACAAGTCCGATAACAAAGCAACCCAGGATATTTATCAGCAGTGTTGTGTATGGAAAATATTTTGAACTGAAAACCAGGGCGGTTGCATACCTGAGCATGGAACCAAGGCCACCTCCCAATCCAACCAATAAAAAATTTTTAAGCATCCGCGATTTGTTAGTTTCCCGAAAAAGTATATTTAAGATCAACAAGCCATTTATTATCGATACGCAGTAATTTTAAAATGGTTTTATCGCTTCGGCTGTAGCTGTTGCTGTAATTAAAAATAAAAACACTGTCGGTTTCATTACTGGTTTGATTCACTATAATATCGGCTTCCTTGTATTTTTCAAGAATAGCTTTATCTTTTTCGCTGTATTGTTTTTTAAAGCGTTCAAATATCTGCATATTCGTTTCATCTTTTAACAGGTATTTTTCAGCTTCTTTAAAATCGTTATCCAGTAAATTACGAACAAAGGCCCTGGCTACTTCTATATCTGTAACCGGCTCTTTTTTTGCCTGGTCATTGCAGGAGAAAATAACTGCGGCAAGTACAAAGAGGGTGAGGAATTTTTTTATCATGGCTTAAAGTTAAACATCTTTCGGGTGACAAAAAAAAGCATCCCATTTTTTATGGGATGCTTTTTTTAAAATGGTTAAGCAGCTTAGTGCTTGTCCATAACAGATTTCATGGAATCCATCGCCTGCATACCTTTCTGCATCAGCATTTTAATTGAATCAGCACTCATATTTTTGAATTTATCCATCTCTTCCTGCATTTTACCCATCTCTTCATTACTCAAGCCTTTTTCTTTTATTTTATCAGCTCCCATGTTCATCAGGGTGCCCATGTCTAAAGCAACTTTCCAGGTGCCTGCTTCCTTCTTTAAAACAAAATTTATGGATTCACCGTTTTTGGTTTCTTTTACATTAACGGTTGCTTTATCGCCTTCAATTTTTGGTTCACCAATTTCCATTTTGCTTTTATCGAATTGTTCGTGGGTTTTATCATCCATGGTATCCTGCATCTTCATACCTGCTTCCATCAGGTCAAACATACTTTTACTGTCGGCTGTTGCCAGGTTACGGGCTGTTGCAATATCTTTTTTTGCCATGGCATCAAAGAAAGCAGATAATACAGCTTTGGGGTCGCCGCCGCCACTGTTACAACTGCTCATACAGATGGCAGAAAAAGCAAACAGCGCAAAAACTAATTTTTTCATAAATGGTGATTTTTTTTAAGCGTTAATTCCGCCGGGATGATAGCAGCCCGTGGAGGTCGTAAAATTAAATGTTATTTTTATTTTTCAAAGTCATTTTTTAATAATTTAATGGGCTACTGGTTTTTCCTTTTCTTTTGCATAGAGTCCATAGCCTGCAGGCCTTTGCTGATAAGCATTTTAATAGAATCGGGGTCCATTTTCTGTAAACGCTCCAGGCCATCTTTTATATCTCCTTTTTTAGCACCCATATTACCTTTCATGCTGTTAAACATTTCATTCCCGGGTTTAGAGAGTGCTATCTTCCAGCTATTGTCTTCCTTTACCAGTTCAAAAGTATGGTTTCCTTTTTTGGGCAGGGCTTGCCCTGCCGAATCTGTGGTAATGATCTCAGCTTCCACCGTGGCATGATCACCATCGATCTTCTCATTTTTTAAACTGTATTGAATTTTATTTGCGTTCGTTTTAAACTCTTCGATCATTTTAGCCTTTATTTTTTTTATGCCTTCGGGGTCAACACTGGTCATAAATTTTTCTGCAGCATCAAGCATGGCCAGGTCCGATTTGGTTATGAATTTCTTCATGTCATCAATATTGCCGTTTTTCATAGCAGTAAACATACCATCCAGCACAGCAGTGGGTGGCTCGGCGGGTTCTTTACAACCGGCAAAAAATAAGGTTACACAAAGTGCAAGTATTGTTGTTTTCATGAAATTATATTTATAGCCTAAAATTAATTTTATTTGACGGTATCTGTATTTTTATTATTTCAATTATTAGTATTTATAGAACACAAAAAAGGGGCAGTTTGCACTGCCCCGGTATATCTAAGTTAGTAAGCTCAGGACTGGCCCGGTTTTTTTGTATCTGCAGCTTTTGCATCTGTGATCCTTACATCATCTTTATTATAAGCCTTGATGATCTGCTTAACCAGGCGGTGCCTTACCACATCTTCTTCATCCAGCTCAATATGTGCAATGCCTTCCACATTTTTTAAAATGCGGGTAGCTTTAAACAAACCGCTTTGCTGGTTTTTTGGCAGATCTATTTGTGTAGGATCGCCGGTGATGATGGCTTTTGCATTGGGACCGATCCTGGTTAAAAACATTTTAATCTGCAGGTCATTGGTATTTTGTGCTTCATCCAGAATGATAAAAGCATTATCCAGTGTGCGGCCACGCATATAAGCCAGCGGTGCAATTTCAATGGTACGGGTGCTCATGTAATAACCGAGTTTATCGGCAGGTATCATATCATCCAGCGCATCATATAGGGGGCGCAGGTATGGATCAATTTTCTCTTTCAGATCGCCGGGTAAAAAACCAAGGCTCTCACCGGCTTCAACTGCCGGCCTGGTTAAAATAATTTTTTTAACTGATTTATTTTTAAGCGCCCTAACCGCCAAAGCCACGGCAGTATAGGTTTTACCGGTACCGGCAGGGCCTATGGCAAAAAGAATGTCGTTTTTATCGCAGGCTTCTACCATACGTTTTTGGTTATTGGTACGTGCCCTTACGGTTTTACCATTGGGACCAAATACCAGCACATCATTGGGATTGCGGTCCATAAAATTATCAACAACTTTTTCATCATCGCCGCCCAGTATCTGTTCAAAGTAATTGGCACTCATGTGGCCGTTTCGTTCGAGGTAGCGGAGTATCAGGTCAATTTTTTCCCTGGCGCCTTCAATCTGTTCCGGGGCTCCGCTCAATTTTATCTGCGTGCCACGACTAAGAATTTTTAAGAGGGGAAATTTCTTTTTTAAGATGTCTAATTTACCGTTGTTTACGCCAAAGAATTCAATAGGGTTTACGGTTTCGAGATTAATGATCGTTTCTGTCAATGGATTTTAGTTTTTCCACTGTTTCTGTCATGCTGATATTTT
>JBBRQF010000050.1:0-22818 GCA_038226715.1 Chitinophagales bacterium | reverse complement strand
ATATTATGATGCTGCGGTCCCTTCGCATCCCGGCACCTACATGGTCATTGAATTTTTAGGAACCCAACCCAGCCAGGAAGAACAGGAATATGCAGCTTACGGATTTATGTTATGGGGCAACAGCAATTCTACCTACAACCAATGTACCATGGGCTTTGCGGCTAATTCAGATATTTCGGCCATTTCATACACTAGCCCGCAACGGGCATTTAATAATCCTGCGGTGTTTGGATATATGTAAAGCCATGATGAAGATCGTACCATGTATAATAATTTGACTTTTGGAAATTCTTCAGGCGGCTATAATGTAAGAAGCCTGAATACAGCTTTGGCAAGAGAAGAAGCTGCTGCCACAGTTTTTTTTACAGTACCAGGCCCTAAAATGATCTGGCAGTTTGAAGAGCGTGGTTATGATATACCATTGAATTTTGGAGGATCTAATCTTGCCAACAAACCACCGCACTGGGAGTATATGACTGTTCCGGAAAGGGTTCATTTGTACCATGTTTATAAGAGTATTATCCAGTTACGTTTAAGCAACACAGCTGTTTTTAATAACACTTCTTTTACGTATGATTTTAATAGTGGGTTGGTAAAAGTATTTCAGATCGCAGACCCTAATGCTGCCGGATTGAAAGTGACAGTAGTTGCTAATATGGATGTGATAGCGCAAACTAAAACCATAAATTTCCAGGCAATTGGTAACTGGACAAATTATATCAGTAACGGAATTGGTACCGGTTTAAATGGTGTTACCGGAAATAATTTTGCTTTAACAGCAACATCGCAAACAGTAACATTACAACCAGGCGAATATCATATTTATGTAAGTGTATCAACCTGTACAACTGCAGCACCAACGGCTAACAGCCCGGTAAATTATTGCCAGAATGCAGCGGCAACAGCATTACAGGCTACGGGTACAAATTTACTTTGGTACACAACTGCAACTGGTGGCACAGGTAGCCCGCTAGCACCAACGCCTTCAACAGCAACCATTGGTACAACAACTTATTATGTAAGTCAGACTATCGGGTGTGAAAGCCCAAGATTGCCAATTGTAGTAAATGTTACAGCAAGCACGCCACCACCCACAGTAAACAGCCCGGTAAATTATTGTCAGAATGCAGTTGCTGTTCCGCTAACTGCAACAGGTACTGGTTTATTATGGTACACTGCAGCAACAGGCGGCAGTGGTAATGCAACAGCACCAACACCAGTAACAACAACTATTGGCAGTACATCTTATTATGTGAGTCAAACCCAGAGTTGTGGCGAAAGTCCCAGGGCTGTAATTGTTGTAAATGTGTCTGCAGTTCCTGCAATGCCAACTGTTACAAGCCCGGTTACTTATTGTCAGAATTCAACAGCAGTGCCATTAACTGCAACAGGAAATAATCTTTTATGGTACACAACTGCAACCGGTGGAACGGGAAGTACGACAGCACCAACACCATCAACAGCAACTGCAGGTAGTACAGTTTATTATGTCAGCCAGTCAAATACCGGTTGCGAAAGTCCACGTGCTGCAATAACTGTAAATGTAAATGCATCGCCGCTGCTACCAACAGTTACCACACCTGTTACCTATTGCCAGAACGCAGTTTCGGCCCAACTTACAGCAACAGGTACAGGTTTATTATGGTACACAGCAGCCACCGGTGGAACAGGTAGCGCCATTGCACCAACACCCTCAACTGCAACGGCAGGTACAACAAACTATTATGTAACGCAAACTGCTAATGGCTGCGAAAGTCAGCGTGCAGTTATTGTTGTAAATGTTACCGGTCTTCCCGCAGTGCCGGTTGTTATAACGCCGGTAACTTATTGCCAGAATTCAACGGCAGGAGCATTAGCTGCAACTGGAACAAATCTTAAATGGTACACAACAGCAACAGGAGGTACCGGCAGCACATCAGCTCCAACACCAACAACAACGGTTGCAGGTAATACAACTTATTATGTAAGCCAGTCAAATAATTGTGGTGAAGGGCCAAGGGCTACAATAAATGTTATTGTAACAGCTACACCTGCTGCAGCAACCGGTTTAAACGTTACCAATATCAATACAAATTCTGTTGTACTTAACTGGACAAGTTCGGCAGGAAATTTTTATACCGTAGATTATAAAGGCGCTGTATCCGGTGCCTGGATCAATGCTGCAAACGGCATCAGTGGGGGATCGGTTGCTGTTACGGGCCTCATTCCGGCAACACTGTACGATTGGCGTGTTAGTGCAAACTGTGCTGCAACAGCAGTTAACAATTATGCTACAGCACAGTTCACTACAAAATCGCATAATAATCAAATAGCAAATCTCAGGGACGGGTATGGCATTAAAATATCTCCGAACCCGGTAAATGGCAATGCCATCATTGATTACATCTTATCCGGTAATGGAAGGGTATCGATAGAAGTTTTTAATCCACAGGGACAACGGGTACAAACACTTTTAAATACCAGTAAAATAAATGGGCAATATCAATTGGTTGTTACTGATCAACTGGATAAGCTGACAAAAGGAGTTTACTTTCTTTGGCTTACACAAAATAATAAAAGTAATATCGTGAAATTTGTAAAATATTAATTGAAATTAAATTTTAAAAAAATGCACATGGCTAATTCTAATCACACGAATCAGGCTGCAACTATTAAAACGCTGTCGGCTATACAGACAGAAGTTAAGAATATTAACCGGATCGCTTTATCGGTGGATTGTGTAATTTTTGGATTCGATGAAAATAAACTGAAAGTATTATTAATAAGAAGTGATCTTAAAAAATTCCAGGGCCTGTGGTCTTTACTTGGCGACCTGGTAGACCCGAAAGAAGAACTGGATTCTGCTGCTACACGTATTTTAAAACAACGTACAGGTCTTGATGATGTTTACCTGGAGCAGGTTAAAACATTTGGCTGCATAGACAGGCACCCGGCCGGCAGGGTAATTACAGTTGCTTATTATTCATTGATAAATATCCAGCATCACAAATTACAGATACTGGATAATGAATTACACTGGCATGATGTGAATGATATTACCGAGCTGGCCTTTGATCATAAACAGATATTGGATACCAGTTACGAACAGTTACAAAGACGGGTACAGGAGCATCCACTCGCATTCAGCCTATTGCCAAAGAAATTCTCTTTACGTGAACTGCAGAATGTGTACGAATCTATTTTAGATACAAAAATGGACAGGCGCAATTTCCGTAAGAAATTTTTTGCCATGGACTTTTTGGTAGATATAGACCAGATGGAGCAGGATGTGCCGCACCGCCCTGGGAAGCTGTATAATTTCAATTATAATAAGTACGAAAAGAAAAAGAAGAAGTGGGTAGGGATTGATTTCTAGCATGAAGAATTATCCCTTTTGGTTATATGATTTGATTTGTAAGGCCTTATCTAATAAGGTTTTTAATAAAATCAAAATTCTACTAAAAATTTTTTAACAAATAATTGTTATTTCAAAAAAAATGCTAAATTGTCTACATTATACACATTTGAGTTGTGTAAAAAATACACAGTATTTACGATTGCTAATTTTTATAAAAACGAAAAGCTTGTTTTATGAGAAAAATCTCCTACAAAATAATGCTGTCATGTGCCCTGTTCCTGGTATCGCTGGCGGCATTTTCTCAAAATGTTATTACCGGAAAAGTTACTGATTCAAAGGATGGGACACCAGTTTCGGGTGTAACAGTTACTGTAAAGGGTACAAAAACTGCTGTGCAGACCGAAACAGATGGTTCTTTTAAGATCAATGCACCTGCCGTAGCCAAGTTGGTATTTTCATCTGTTGGATTCAACCAGCAGGAAGTTAATGCGGATAAAGCCGTTGTTAATGTAAGCTTTATAAGGCTTAATCAAAACCTGGATGAATTGGTTGTGGTAGCTTATGGTACAAAACGTAAAGGCGATCTTACCGGTTCGGTAACATCAGTATCTGCGAAAGATTTTCAAAAAGGTGTTGTTAACTCCTCTGAGCAGTTATTGCAGGGGAAAGTAGCAGGACTGGAGGTTACCACTGGTGGTGGAGCTCCGGGAGGAGGAAGCAGAATACGTATAAGGGGAGGGTCTTCGCTTAATGCAAGTAATGATCCATTGCTTGTGATTGATGGAGTTCCTGTGGAGGGTAATGGTATCAGTGGTTCATCAAACTTGTTAAATACCATTAATCCAAATGATATTGAATCGATTTCAGTTTTAAAAGATGCATCTGCTACTGCACTTTATGGGTCAAGAGCTTCGAACGGCGTACTTATTATCACAACAAAAAAAGGATCCAAAGGAAAAATAAGATATAATTTCAATACCCAGTTATCTACCGGTATTGTTGGGAAAACAGTTAAGGTCCTTTCCGGAGATGAGGTTAGGGCTATCATAAATGCGGATGCGGCCAAAAGTGGTAACAACACATTTAAATTATTATTAGGAACCGCCAATACCGATTGGCAAAAAGAAATTTACCGTGCAGCTTTTGGCTGGGATAATAATATCAGTGCCAGCGGTGCGTTCAAAGAAATTCCTTTCAGGGTATCACTGGGATATTTAGATCAGGATGGTATTTTAAAAACTGATAATTTTAAACGTTTCAGCGGATCATTAAATCTTTCTCCTAAATTTTTAGACGATCATTTAAGCGTTAACCTGGCTTTAAAAGTAAGTAATACAAAAAATAATTTTGCAGATGGTGGTGCTATCGGCTCTGCTATTGCTTTTGATCCTACACAAACCGTTGATGCTTCTACAACTAAATTTGGCGGATACAGGGAATGGCTTGATGCAAACGGAACCTTGATAGACCTTGCCACACGTAACCCTGTGGCACTGTTGAACCAACGGGATAATAAATCAAATGTTAACCGTTTGGTAGGAAATATACAGCTTGATTATAAACTTCATTGGTTTCCTGACCTGCATGTATTATTTAACTTCGGGATAGATAATTCCAAAGGTAGCGGAAATGATAATATAGATTCAGCCTCAGCAACAAATTATAAAACCGGTGGCCGAAAAACATATTACGAGCAAAGGAAAGTTAATACCATCACTGATATTCAGCTTTTCTACAGTAAAAATCTAAAAAAACTGAACAGCAAGTTTGATGTATTGGTTGGTCACACTTACCAGGATTTCGTAACCAAGGTTAATAATTTTGCTTCTTTCAGTTACAGGTCAATTGCGGATGCAACTAATCCGCAGAAAAAAGATACTATAGCTGGTTCAGTCCCAACTTTTCTAACAGATAAACCGGAATACAGGTTAGAATCTTATTTAGGAAGGGTAAACATATCTATTGCTGATAAATACCTTATCACAGCCTCTATCCGCAGGGATGCAAGTTCTAAATTTGCAAAAGAAAACAGGGTGGGATATTTTCCTGCCGTAGCTGCAGCATGGAAACTAAAAGATAATTTCTTTAAATCGGTCCATGTATTAAGTGATCTGAAACTTAGGCTCGGATGGGGTACTACCGGCCAGCAGGATGGCATTCCTTATTATTCTTACCTGCCTTATTATGCGCAAAGTAATTCTGCGGCACAATATCAGTTTGGTAGTACTTATTATAGCTTTTTGCGTCCTTCCGCTTATGATCCCGACAGGAAATGGGAAACTACCACTACCACAAACGTAGGACTTGATTTTGGTTTTATAAATAACAGGATATCGGGTTCAGTTGATTATTATTTCAAAAAAACAAAAGACCTTTTGAGTGTGGTGCCGGTAGCAGCAGGTGGTAATTTTGATATTCAGTTGCTAACGAATGTTGGTAATATGGAGAACAAAGGAGTTGAATTTACACTTAATACTGTTCCCGTAAAAAAACAAAACCTGCAATGGGATTTTGGATTTAATTTTACCTACAATACCAGGAAAATTACCAACCTGTTAAAACAACAGGATCCTAACTTTAAAGGAATTGAAACGAGTGGTATTTCTGGTGGTACAGGAAATAATATCGGTAGATTTAATGTAGGGTACAGTCCTTATGCCTACTATGTTTACAAACAGGTGTATGATGGAGCAGGTAAACCTATCGAAGGATTATATGAAGATCTGAACCGTGACGGGACAATTGACGAGAAAGACCGTTACTATTATAAAAAACCTGCTTCGGATGTTTTTGTTGGAGTAAATACCCAGGTTACCTATAAAAAATATTCATTGGGTATTACCGGTCATGGTGCTTTTGGTTCTTACCTGTATAATAATTTCAATTCCAATAATGGGGTGTTGAGGCAGATTAAAAATCCAATTAACTTTATAGGTAACGCTTCTGTTAATTACCAGGAAACAAATTTTTCGAACAATCAATACCTGTCTGATTACTATATTGAAAATGCCTCTTTCTTCAGGTTAGATAATATTAACCTGGGGTATAATTGGGGAAAAGTACTCAGGGGCAAAGCCAGCTTGCGTATCGCAGCCAGTGTACAGAATGTTTTCATTGTTACGAAATACAAAGGTCTTGATCCGGAGAATTCGAGTGATACAGGTGTAGATAATAATATTTACCCAAGGCCACGTACCTTCTCTTTAGGTTTTAATTTAGATTTTTAATTATAAAATAACGATTGATATGAAAAATAAATTAATCAGATACATAGCAACTGCGCTGATTGTAACTGTTGTTGCAGGTTCATGCGCAAAAAAACTGGACCTCTATCCTTCAAATGATCTTACACCCGAAAAAACATTTTCAACTGCGGCGGGTTATAAAAGCGTACTGGCAAAAATTTACGGTACACTGGCTATTACCGGTAATTCCGGCCCGGCAGGCAATCCCGATATCAGCGGGGGGTTGGATGAGGGATCGCAGGTTGCATTCATCCGGATGTTTTTTAACTGTAATGAATTACCAACAGATGAAGCACTTGTTGCCTGGAATGACCAGACCATTCATGATTTTCATGATCTGAAATATACCAGTGCTGATCCTTTCTTAAAAGGCATTTATGCCAGGCCGATTTACAATATTACCTTGATAAATGAGTATATGCGGGAAAGCACAGATGCTAAACTGGCCGAAAGAGGTATAAGTGGTACAGACGCAGCAGATATAAAAAAATCGGTTGCTGAAGTACGTTTTTTACGTGCCTTTAATTACTGGGTGATGATGGACCTTTTTGGTAAATCTACTTTTATTACAGAAGATGACCCGATTGGAACAACTTTACCAAAAGAGATAAGCCGTGCGAACCTGTTCCTGTACATAGAGAAAGAACTTAAAGCTATTGATGCTGATCTGGCCCCGGTGAAAACAATTGAATATGGCAGGGTAGATCAGGGAGCGGCCTGGGCTTTACTTGCACGTATGTACCTGAATGCAGGTGTTTATACCGGAACAACAAAATATACTGAAGCAATTACTTATGCAAAAAAAGTGATCGGTGCAGGTTATGCTTTATATAATGGCTACCCTAAAGTATTTATGGCAGATAATGATAAAGCAAAAGATGAATTCATGTTTGTCGTTAATTGTGATGGTCTGCACACACAGGCTTATGGAAATACAACTTTCTTTGCGCATGCAGCCTGTGGTGATGAAGGTGTACAATATGGTGTAGGTGGTGGTTGGTATGGATACAGGTCAACCTCAGCATTTGTTAATCTGTTTCCTGATAATACCGGTGCAACTGACCAGCGTGCCCTGTTCACCACATCAAAATATGGCACAAGTCCTGCCCAGCTCGCTATTTCCGATGTAAGTAATTTCGACCAGGGACCACATGTGAAAAAATGGGTAAATGTTCGGGCTGATGGCAACCCTGTTTCAGATTCAAAAAAAGAATTTGCGGATATTGATTTCCCGATATTTCGCCTTTCGGAAATGTATTTAATTTATGCCGAAGCCGTTTTACGTGGCGGCACTGGTGGTGATGCTGCAACTGCACTGAATTATATTAACCTGATTAGGACCAGGGCATATGGAAATGCATCAGGTAATATTTCCGCAGGTCAGTTAAACCTTCAGTTTGTGCTGGATGAAAGAGGAAGAGAATTATATTGGGAAGGTCACCGCCGTACCGATCTGATACGTTACGGGTTATTAACTACAGGTACTTACCTGTGGCCCTGGAAAGGTGGTGTGTCTTCCGGTACCGCAGTAGATACAAAATATAATTTGTTTCCTATACCGGCTTCTAATATCGTGGCCAATCCTAACCTTACACAAAATGCAGGTTATTAATCTAAAATAATTAAAACTGTTTTATATGAAAAATGTAATAAAATTATTATTTGGTACAATCTTTACAGCAGCCATCATGTTATCCTGCAAAAAAGATGAGAACAAAGTTTATTATGAAGGAGGTACAAATCCTGCACTTACTGCTTCCTCAACTGTAGCCATGGTGCTTTTAATTGCCAATAAGGATAATCCGGCAATTACATTTACATGGACTAATCCGGACTATCAATTTAATACAGGTAACAGTTCGCAAAATGTAACGTACATATTACAGGTAGACACTGCCGGGTCTAATTTTACCAACCCAAAACTGCAGGAGAGATCAATCAGTAATGATCTAAAAGTAATATTAACTGTAAAAGAGGTAAATACTTTTTTGACAAAGTTAGAACTGCAGGCAGGTGTATCTCATAATGTAGAATTCAGGATTAAGTCTACTTTGGGAAATGGAAGTGTTCCACTCTATTCCAATGTGCTTAAAATAAGTATTAACCCTTATCTTGATTTTGTGGTTGAACCACCAGGAACACCTGCAGCTATTCCTGTTTACAGCGATGGAAATTTATGGATAGTTGGTGATGCAGTAGCATCGGGCTGGAGTAATCCTTTACCTGCACCTTATGACAATTCCCAGAAATTTGCAAGAGCAGGAGGAGCAAGTGATGTATTGCACTATGTTGCTACAATTAATTTCAATGCAACCGGTGGGTATAAATTGATTCAAATACAGGGCGATTGGAATACACAATACCACGCTGTTGACGGAACGGCTAAGCTTTCCGGCGATTTTAAGAAAGAAAATGCTGATCCAACTTTTCCTTCTCCCGGAGCAGGAAGCTATAAAGTTGAGGTTAATTTTCAGACAGGAACTTATAAGCTAACTAAATTATAAGGAAATACGATTGCTACATGCTAATAAAATAATTTTTATGAAAAATATCTCAAAACTACTTTTGGCTTTAACAGCACTAATATTTATGCTTTCTGCCTGCAATAAAGTTGATAATCTTACAAAGGTTGATGCATTACCTGTTTACCAGTTGGGTGTATCCCCGGTTTTAAGCAGTTCTACAAGTACCATTGTCCCGACGCTTGCAGATTCAAGTAATGCTATCATAAACTTTTCCTGGACGAATCCGAAGTATTCCAATGATTCTTCCACCACAAAATATATCCTGGAAATTGATTCTACCGGGAAGAATTTTGCAAATGAAAAAATTAAAACTGTTATAGGGTCCTTAAATACTTCACTTACAGGAAGAGATTTAAACGCTATTTTGCTGACCCTTGGATTTAAACTGGGCGTTTCTCAAAGTATAGATGTAAGGCTGATATCTTCCTACAATAACAATAATGAAAGATACATGAGTAACGTTTTAAAAATAGCGGTTACTCCTTTTCCTGATCCTGCATTTTTGGTAACGGCCAATACTGCTGTTACAGTAACACTGGCCAACGCAACAGCACCGTCCAATACTTTTTCATGGGCTGCTGCTTTTAAAGGTTATCCGGGTATTGTAACTTATACTTTACAATACGATTCTGCTACAAAGAATTTTGTTGCACCCATTGAAATCCCGGTAGGTGCATCATTATATACTTTGGCTTTAAACCAAAGTGAAATGAATGCTACTGCATTAAATTCAGGCATTCCCGGTGGTAATACCGGAAAAGTTGAGTACAGAATTAAAGCAGTAACTGCATCGGGAGCCGTATCTTATTCTAATATTGTGAATGTCAGCATCACCAGTTATGTTCCCATCTTAAGGGTTTACATGCCGGGTGGTTACCAGAGTTCAACAGGTAATGGTAGCGATTGGGATCCGCCAACAGCGCCTGAATTGATCCGTGACCTTCGTTCGGGTGTGTTTAATAAAATGTATTACATCTATATTTATTTGCCTGCTAATGCCGAGTTTAAAATTACCATTGGCAGAAGCTGGAATGTAAATTATGGTGGCGCTGGCGGTGTACTTTCAGGTAGCGGAGCAAATCTTTCTGTACCAACAGCAGGTTTTTATAGAGTATCTGTAAACATCGCAACATTACAATATAATATCACAGCAGGCCGTATGGGTTTTGTTGGTGGCTCAACCGGTGCAGGCTGGAATCCTCCGGGCGTATTTCCAACATACGCTTTAGGTAATTCGGGTACCAATTTATTTGTTGGCCTTACTAATTTTACATCAGGTGGTGGATGGAAGCTGATCGATAATGATCAATGGGATAATGGAAGCCAGACCGTAAGTGAAACAAGAGGCTATGGAACTGCAGGCGGTGATGGCAGTGCCTTACAGGTTAACGGTTCTAATTTTAATGATTACCCAACGCCGGGCCGCTACCGGGTTATCTGGGATGGCCGCGACAGGGATAATGTAAAATATTTTACAAGTCCGGGTACCGAAATGAGGGTAGTTGGAGATGGAATGAACCAGGCAGGCGTAAATGATTGGGACCCGCCAACATCACCTCAAATGATTTACGGAGGTAATGGTATCTGGACATTAACCATCGCATTAAAAGCAAATAAAGAAATTAAATTTCTTGCCGGTAATAATTGGGGAGCCTTTGATTATGAAGATAACAGCGGGCAAAGTCAGGCAACGGGTACACCAAAAGCGATCAGGTGGGATGGAAATAATAATTTTAAAACACCAGTCACTGCCGGAACCTACACGATCACGTTAAACGAAAATTTACAAACAGTAACTATCAACTAAATTGAGTTATAGTTTTATAAAAATGCCATCTGTAAAAGGATGGCATTTTTTTTATGCAATAAATTAATGGCCGAGTATACCAATCAGACATTTAATTTTCCTTGTCATTTCGACGATAGGAGAAATCTATTATAGAAACTCAAAGTCTCTGAAGTGGCTTGCATACAGATATCTCCTGACGTCGATATGACAAAGCTTGTAGGTAGCTTTAAAGTCTAATTGATATTATTTCAATTATTCAGCACATACTTCTGTTCCATTTTCTACAGATACCAGGTATGCTGTCAAAGGAAGTTTCATCGCTTCCTGGTAAGCGATGCTGATATCTTCGATCAGTTTTTCAACTGATTCTACTTTCACCAGGTTGATCGTGCAGCCACCAAAACCACCACCAACCATACGGGCGCCGGCAACATCGGGTATTGCTTTTACATAGTCAACAAGGAAATCAAGTTCTTTACAGCTAACCTCGTAATCATATCGTAAACCGGTATGCGTCTGGTACATTTTTTCGCCCAGCGTTTTTATATTACCCTTTTTCAGATCTTCACAGGCACCCAGTAATCTTTCATTTTCCTGCACCACATATTTACAGCGCTTATAAACCAACGGGTCAACAGCTTCCACATAATCTTTCAACATGGTCATATTTACATCTCTTAAACTGCTGATGGTTGGGCGGTTTTGTGCGATGATGGAAACACCCGTTTCGCATTGCTGCCTTCTTTCATTATAGGCAGATGCTGCCAGGTTGTGTTTTACATTTGTATTGAACAAAATAATTTTATACCCATCCAGTTTAATAGGTACATATTCGTAATGCAGCGAACGGCAATCTAATTTTATAGCATTATTTTTTTTGCCAAACATGCTGGCAAACTGGTCCATGATGCCGCAGTTTACACCAGCAAAAACATGCTCGGCTTTTTGTGCCAGCGGAACCATCTGCATCCTGCTTAATCTCAATTCAAAAATTTCATTCAATGCATAGATAACTGCACATTCTACAGCCGCAGAGGAGGAGAGGCCTGCACCAATGGGAATATCGCCATCAATAGCCAGGTTAAATCCTTTTATATCATGTCCGTTTTTTTGCAACTGGTCAATCACGCCCAGTATATAATTAGGCCATTGTATGGGTGCCGGTTTTATATCCCCGGTATCCGTTGTAAAACTTTCATTAAAGTCGCCTGCAAAAAGATGCACCTGGTTATCTGTTCTTTTACTGATAGCTACATAAATATTTTTATCAATGGCAGCGGGCAACACAAAGCCTTCGTTATAATCTGTATGCTCACCCAGAATATTTATCCTGCCCGGCGATTTGAATATGACCGGCTGCACTGCAAATTTTTCTAAAAAAAGAGACCTTATTTTTTGTATCATGAAGTAGTAGTAGTTTATTTTAATCCTTCCCTTTTAAATATTTTTTACTCAGTTCATCGTAAATAAGCAAATGTTCATTGGCTTTACCATCCCGGTCAAAAAACTTTTCCCAGGTGCTTAAAGGCTCCCAGATGCAGCTTCCTTTGCCCCTGTTACCGGCAACATTAAATGATAATTCGTTCACTTCTCTTTTTAACTGCGAATATTCTACAATAATAACATCTTTTTTGTACCTGCGTGAAAGATCATCGAGGTTGTAATCGAGATCGGCGAGTGTGTTGTGCCATTTGGGATAATAAGATAAACCGATCACATCAAAATTAACCCCGCGGTTCAGCATGTTATCAATAAAGGAACGGCTCTCCTCATTTTGTCCGCCCAATGCCAGGTGCAGCATGATACCTGTTGCAGGAGAAACAGATTTTACAGCCTGTGCACCTGCAAAAAATAACCGGGCAAGGTTATCAAAATTATTTACACTTCCGGCAGGCCATAGCATACCATGATTAATTTCATTGCCAACCTGCACCATGTCGGGTGCAGTGCCCTGATCCTTTAATGCCTGGATAACCATTTTTGTATAATCATAAACGGCTTGTTGTAATTCGGTGATCGTTTTACCACGCCAGGCTTTGGGCATATATTGTTTTTGCGGATCGGCCCAGTAATCGCTGTAATGAAAATCCAGCAGCAGTTTCATCCCGACGGCTTTTACTCTTTTTGCCATTAGCAAAGTATGTTGCAGATCGCAGAAGCCTTGTTTTGGTGAGTAGCCACTGTCTCTTGCCGGATCATTAAAAATGCGTAACCGTATATAATTCAGTCCATGACCATTTAAAATGCTGATGGCATCTTTTTCTTTCCCGTCTGTATCATAAAATTTCATGCCTTTATTTTCCAGCTCTGGTAAAAAAGAAATATCGGCGCCCAGCATTTTATCAACTTCCGTTGCTTTAAATGGGCGCACCCGAAAAGTATTGTTTGATACATTCACATCCGTTACCGGGGATGGATGAATGGTCATGATATCAGTTGAGCCCGTCCACATGCTGTCTGCCTTTGCTTCAAAATGTATCATAGAAGTTGTTGTTCCCGCCTGGATGATCACCTGGCATTTACCATTGAATAAATGGCGCTGTGCAATTGTATCAAAATATTTATCGGTCTCATGACTGCTGGGATCGCCATTACCAACCCCGATAATTTTTGCATCGCCTTGCAAAGAAAATCGGATTAAATTATTTGCATCCGGAACTTCACGCCCCTGCCTGTCAACAACACTGATATTAATTACAGTAGCATCTTTGCCATCGGCCAGCATGGTTGTTTTGTACGGACTGATAACAACCTCAGCCGCTTTACCTGTAGTTTCAACTTTGGTTTCTAGTTTTTTTCCTTTCTTGTAAGCGATAGCTTTCAATGTCCCGGGTGCATAATTTACCAACCAGTTTAAATGCCCATTACGTGGCATATCTTTTTTACCCAGACTTGTTCCATTTAAAAATAATTCTACATTATCTGCATTACTGTTAACCCAAACATCTATAGGTTGTCCTTCTTTACCAGGCCCCACAGGGGTCTGCGACCAATTCCAGTGCGGCGAAATATGTAACACATCTTTATCAGTCCACCAGGATTGATAGTAGTAATAAATATTTTTTGGAAAGCCACACATATCCATGATGCCAAAATGCGAATTAATATTTGGCCATTGAAATGGTGTTGGCTCGCCACGGTAATCGAGACCGGTCCATACAAATCCACCCAGCCAATAATCATTTGGTTCTGCAAGTTTCCACCAGGTTTCTGCAGTGCTTGCCCACCAGGGTGCAGTAATGTCCTGGTCGGGTACGTAACCGATAATGGAATCTTTTACATACTGTCCACGTGTGGTTACTGTGCTTCCCATTTCGGTACCCATGATCGGTTGATTGGGATGATCCCGGTGATAATCTGCCACTGCAAATTGCCGGTAATTAAAACTGCGAACAGGTATCACTTCATTTATTCCTTTAATTTGGTTACCCATATCTGCGGCATAGGTACTTACTCTTGTAGGATCCAGCTCTTTTTGTTTTGCCAGTAAAGACTGCGCAATTAATTTGCCGGTGCTGTTACCCTGCACCCAGCCTTCCTCATTTCCTATTGACCAGATAAAAACACAGGTGCGGCTTCTGTCGCGTTTGATGAGCCATTCCAGGTCGTGCATGTATTGGGGACTGCTGTTGAGCAAACGGTTCTCATCCAACACCAGCATACCGAGGCTGTCACACGCATCCAGCAATTCTTTTGTTGGCGGGTTATGACTGGTACGATACGCATTGGAGCCCATCTGCCTCAATAAAAAAATACGGTAATACTGCAGGTAATCGGGTAGGGCGCTGCCCACACCTGCATGATCCTGGTGGTTGTTGGTGCCTTTTATTCTTATGTATTTACCATTAAGAAATAAACCTTTGGTTGTAATATTTATGGTTCGTATTCCAAAACGCATTTTGTCTGTATCAATTATTTTTCCACCTGATTTGATTACAGGAATTACACGGTATAAATAGGGATCCTCCAAAGACCAAAGCCTGGGATTGGTAACTTTTACTGATTGCTTAACAGTAGTATTTTCATTTACGGCAAGTGTAACCGGTTTTGAAACGGTCTCCCCAATTTTATGCCCATCCCTATCCGTTATGATGGCTGATACAGTAATATCTGAAACAGTATAAGATTCATTTTGCACACTGGTTTCTATATAAACTGTTGCTGCATTCTTTTGTACATCTGTATAAACAAATACGGGGTTTTCATCCAGGTGAACAGGGTTGTATTGATTGAGCCATACATGACGATAGATGCCGGCGCCTTCATAAAACCAGCCTTCATATTGTGTTGCATCAACTCTTACTGTCAATATATTTTCTCCGCCATACCGCAGGTAATTACTCATATCGTAAGAAGCGCCAACATAACCACTTTTATTATTGCCAAGATAAAATCCATTTATCCAAAATGATGCATCCCTGTAAACACCATCAAACTGAATTTGAAAGCGCTGCCCTGAATCTGAACGTGCAACCGTAAAATGTTTCCGGTACCAGCCAATACTGGTTTCGGGATAATCGCCACCAACGGGTTTATAACCATGCGACTGCACATCAAAGCTGGCCGAATTAACAAAGGGCAGTTCTACCGCCCAATCATGTGGCAGTGATAATTTGCGCCAATTACTGTCATTGAATTTGGGATCAATAGCTGTTTTTTGTGCAGCACCAGTTTTGGCAAAAATGGTAGTAATGCCATAGTTAAAATCTTTTGCGGGGTCGTTGGCATTGCCGAAAGCAAATTTCCAACCCTCGTCAAAATTTATTTTTTTGCGTTGCTGCGCTGAAACTGTCAACCCCAAAAAAAGGATAAGTATAATGAATGAATAACTTATTTTATTGGATCTCATAATGAATGCCGGTTGATAAATTAATTAAAAGCATTTAAGGCGGTGGTTGGTTTACCCGAATTATCAAATGCGCCAAGTGTATAGCCCTGCCAATTATTATAAGCTTCGGGCTCCCAGTAAAAAATGCCAATGCCCTTGTTGTTGCTTACTGATTTAACTTTAGTGATAAGGTCTGCAAGAAATGAATTGCAGGTTGCCGCCTGATCCCAGCTCATGCCTGCTTCGCAGATCATCACTTCCGATCCATACCTGCTAACCATATCATTCATATTGGTAAAGCATTGGCTGTTGAGTGTACTCCAGTTTGCGGTTGTTGGATAAAGTGACATACCGATCACATCCCATACAGCCCCATTAGCTTTCAGTCCGTCTAAATTCCACCTGAATAAAGCATTGTCGTATCCATTGGAAACATGAACCATAACTTTTGTTGCGGGGCTAACCGCTTTAACCGCATTATATCCTGCCATAAAAAATTTTGCATAATTAACCATGTTAACTGATGCTTTTCCTTCGGGCCAAAGCATCCCGTCATTGGTTTCGTTGCCTACCTGTACCCAATCGGGGGTAATGCTGTTTGTCTTTAGCGCATTCATTACAGCCAGGGTATGATTATAAACAGATGTTTGTAAAGTGGCTACATCCTGTGAAGCCCAGGCTGCAGGTTTTGTTTGTTGCCCCGGATCGGCCCAGCTATCACTATAATGAAAATCAATTAAGATCTTCATCCCCAGGTTTTTTGCACGGATGGCTTTGGCAACAACATCAGCCATATTGCACCAGCCTGCAGCAGGGTTTACCCAAACCCGCAGCCTGATGGAATTTACACCGGTACTTTTCAGTAACTGCATACATTCTGTTTCTGTACCGCTGCGGGTATAAAATTTTTTTCCTACATTTTCCATCTGGGTAAGCCAGCTTACATCTGCTCCTTTAGTAAAAAAACCTGTTGTGGGTGCTGTAACAATTTGTGTATTTGATTTTTTGCAGGCAAAGCTTGTAAAAAGTATCAGTACCCCGACAGCGGCAATTTTTAATTTCATAGCAATCTTTTTGATCGTTTAATAATCATATTTAAATTATCATTTTAATCTGATAAAGCCGGCTTTTGTTGATCTTATTTCGGGTTTTAAAAAATAAAATCAATAAGTGTGTAAAAGATACACATTAATTAGTAGATTTACCACCTAAAAAGATTGCTATGCTATTTAAAAAGATCGCCCTTACAGCTATCGTTATATTATCGGGTACTGTAATTTTTGCCCAGGCAAAAACAAATATCAAGTCGCCCAACAAAAACATATCGGTAAATTTCTGGCTGAATGAAAAGGGAACCCCTATGTATGAAGTTTCCTATAAAAATGCAACAGTGCTTCTTCCCTCAGCTATGGGCTTTGAGTTGAAGCAAACGATGAGTAATGAAGCTTTGCCAACCTTAAGAAGCAACCTGCAGGTTACAGGTGCGGTTCAAACCAGTGCAGATACCAAATGGAAACCGGTTTGGGGCGATGTAAAAGAGATCAGGGATAATTATAACCAGTTAACAATTGGTCTTTCGCAAAAAGGCGATAAGCCAATAAGCTTTAATATAATCTTTAAAATATTTGATGATGGTGTTGGTTTCCGGTACGAATTTCCACAACAAAAAAACCTTACTCATTTTATTGTATCGGAGGAGAAGACTGAATTTCATCTGACAGGTGATCACAAGGCATTCTGGATTCCGGGTGATTATGACAGCAATGAATTTTCTCCAAACATCACAAACCTGGGTGAAGTAGACGCCGAAGATCCAAAATTTGCCGCCAGCATTTTTGCTCACCAGTTCTTTGATAAGGATGCCGTGCAAACACCATTGATGTTGAAAACAAAAGAAGGACTGTACATTAATATACATGAAGCTGCCCTAGTTAATTACCCGGCTATGAACCTGCATATCAATAAGGCCGATTTTACTCTATCATCTGTGCTGGTGCCGGATGCGTTGGGCAACAAAGCCTATTTACAGGCTCCGGCCAAAACGCCCTGGCGCACCATTATCGTTTCTGATAAGGCAACAGATATCCTGGCTTCGCATACCATTCTTAACCTGAATGACCCTTCTGTTATCAAAGATCCATCCTGGATAAAACCAACAAAATTTATTGGCGTTTGGTGGGAGATGCACGTGGGTAAAGCGAGTTGGGACAGTGCCAGTGGCAAGCATGGCGCTACTACGGCCAATGTAAAACGCTATATTGACTTTGCAGCCAAACATGGCTTTGATGCTGTGCTGGTGGAAGGATGGAATGTTGGCTGGGAAGACTGGTTTGGCCAATACAAGGAAAATGTTTTTGACTTTGTAACGCCATACGGCGATTTTGATGTGAAGGGATTACACAAGTATGCAGCAGCAAAACATGTTAAACTGATCATGCACCACGAAACTTCTGCTTCGGTAACCAATTACGAAAGGCAGATGGATACGGCCTATCGCTTTATGAAAGCCAATGGCTACGATGCAGTAAAGACGGGCTATGTAGGGCATATCATTCCGCGTGGCGAACACCACGACGGGCAATGGATGGTGAACCATTATGTTAGGGTTGCACAAAAAACAGCTTCGTATAAGATCATGCTGGATGCACATGAACCTGTTCGTCCAACGGGTTTAAGCAGAACTTATCCAAACTGGCTGGCCTGCGAAGCCGCAAGGGGCATGGAATTTAATGCCTGGAGTGAAGGCAATAAACCGCAGCAGGATGCCATTTATCCCTTCACCCGTTTTATGGGCGGACCGATGGATTATACTCCCGGCATTTTTCAGCTTGAATTAAATTATTGGGATAAGAATAAAAAAGAAATCATTCATACAACACTGGCTAAACAACTGGCATTATATGTAACTATATGCAGCCCGCTGCAAATGGCAGCCGACCTGCCCGAGAGTTACGAAAAGAAACTGGATGCGTTTAAATTTATAGAAGATGTGGCAGTTGACTGGGATGACAGTAAATATATTGAAGCCGAACCCGGCCAATATATTACCATTGCCCGAAAAGCAAAAGGAACCAATAAATGGTTTTTGGGTAGCATAACCAATGAGAACAGCCGTACTACAAATGTGAGCCTTGACTTTTTAGATACCGGAAAAAAATACACGGCCATTATTTATGCTGATGCTGATAATGCTGATTATAAAACAAACCCGGCAGCCTATAAAATAAGCAAACAGGTGGTTGACAGTAAAACGGTATTAAACCTCAAACTTGCACCGGGCGGTGGTTGTGCGGTGAGCATTATGCCGGTTAAATAATTTATTTTTTGCAGTACATATCGGAAGACTCAACAGTTTCCAGCTCTTCCATATTGATATTGTTGGCAGATTTTTTATTACCCCAGCGAAATATTTTTTCGAAAAAGGGCAGGAATTTATTATTTTTTATTTTACTTAAAAAATAAACTTCGTGCTCTTTTTCTTTTATACCCATTTCGTAAAGCACTATATCATGTTCCTTTATACCAAGGCTGTTAAAGAACTGTTTCATCCGGAAATATTCGCACACATTGCCACTCTCCAAACTCCCGGCAAAATAAAAAGGCATGAACCGGCCAATCACATAACAACTGCCGGAAATTACTTTACCAATAACATGAAAACGAAACTCATACCATTTTGAAACAGGAATGGCATACTGCTGCATAATGGCCAATACTGTTGCACGGTGATTCCATTCATCCAATTCTATCTGCCTGATCTCTGCTTTCTGTGTTATATCTTTTACCGAACCGGCGTGGCCCTGGTAAGCAAATGCTGCTGCTTTTTCGGCTGAGTAGGCTTGTTGTAATAGTTTTATGAGTTGGGGGTGATTGAGTTTCAATACAGATCGGTTTAGGTTGTAAATATAAATGAAGAAAAGATAGTGGAGCTATGACCGGGTCAATTGGTTGAGACAAAGTCTCAAAACCAGGGGATACTCGTCGGAGACGAAGACAAGGAAGTGGTATTAATTTCTTCCAATAAAGCGTTGCTTACCCAACAGGTGATCTATGGCTTTTACAACATTCCTGTCAACCGATTCTGCTGTTTTGAGATTATTGATGTACCGGATAATTTCTTTCTGGTAATACAGCGGAAGTTTTATGAAGGCTGCATTTGCGGTTTTATTTTTTGCCAGTGCCAGTCTAAATTTGGGATGCATCTCAATCGTTCTGGGGCTTGAGTCAAATTAAAGAAACACTATTGCCATATCGCCTACATCAATGCCTGCGGCTTTGCGCATAGGGGTGTTTAAATACAGCCGCCATTTACCGCTGTACTTTACCAGGTGCTGAATAAATGGTTTTTCATTTAATGTGCCTTTGATGGGGATAGGGCCTTTGTCTTTACCGGCCTGTTCAAATAATACTTTCAATACTGTTGCAGGAACCAATACGTATGGGTTAATGCCGATCTTTAAAATCTTTGCTGAAAATGTTTTCATAATTAAAATCAACTACCCATCAACTTTCCCTTCTGCGCCAGGTATTCCTCCTGCGTAATAGCACCTTTCTGTAACAGCGAGAATAATTTATCCAGTTCATCGGCGATCATTTGTTGTGATGCCTGCATACCGGGGTTTGTACGGGCAATGGCTTCGGCCAGTTGCGTGGCCTGGTTGCTGATCTGCATTTTTTTATACTCTTCCTGGGCATGGGTAATGGTATCTTTTAATAATTTAGGATGATGAATGAGCTGGTATTTTGTTTCACCCAGTTCGGCAGCGGTTTGTATATCTACATTACCAAAACCAAACAGGCGGCCCCATACGCTCTGATCGTACTCCACATTATTAATTTTATCCAGCGGACTCTCTTTGGAGTAGCGGGTAAAAAATCCAGTTTCATCAACCACCCTTACACTGGTTACGCACCAGAGATTATGACGCCAGTTTATATACTCAATTAATGGATAGAGGGCTGCCAATAAAATAATGATCCAGGCAGTAGTATTATTGAGCCACCATATTAAAAGTATGGTGAGTAATAACCAGGCAAAACAAGGCAGCACCAGTCTTAACCAATGCTGCCTTGTTATCAATAATATCTTTTCGTCTTTCTTTAATCCGGTTCTCATTGTTTATTGTTTACCCTGTTAAATTAATTCAAAAAAATAATTTTTAGCTTATTTACTTTTCAATCCTCAAAGAAGATAAGCTTTTCTTTTTCCTGCTCCTATTCTTAAACTACCTGTATCAAACATAAATGCGGAATACTTTTAAGCCTGAAACTAATTACCAATTAACGGATTAACCATTTAACGGATTAACAACCTACCTACCATATCTTCACCCGCAAACTATCTGCCCTGTACATCTTATCTGTTGGTTTGATATTGAAGGTTGTATAAAACTCATCCACATCCACAAAAGGCCCGTTAACCCTGTATTTGCCGGGACTATGTACATCAGTCAGCAAGCGGCTTCTTAATTGTTCTTCACGCTGCTGTCCTAACCAGCCCAATGCATAACCCATAAAATAACGTTGCATCGGCGTAAGATTGCTGATGGGTTTATTGTCTTTATACTGCTGCGTTTTTTTAAAGGCTTCGGCGCCTAGTAAAATACCTCCCAGATCGGCAATGTTCTCGCCCAATGCTGCTTTGCCATTGATATGATATCCTTTCACCGGTTCAAACTCGTTGAATTGTTTTACCATCACATCAGCTCTTTTATTAAATGCTGCTTCATCAGTTTTCGTCCACCAACTTACTAAGTTTCCTTTTTCATCAAATTGTCTTCCTTCGTCATCAAAGCCATGGGTAATTTCGTGGCCAATGGTGCTGGCGCCGCCATAACCATAAACCACAGCATCATCCAGTTCCTCATCGCGGTAGCCCGGAACAGTAAAAATGCCTGCAGGCAAAACGATCTCGTTGTTGCTGGGATTGTAATAGGCATTGTAGGTTTGTGGATACATATCCCATTCATCCCTGTCAACCGGCTTGCCCAGTTTATTGTAATTGAAATTATGCCACCACAACCTGGAGTTCATATAGTTTTTGGCGAAACTTTCTTTGCCAATTTCCATTGTAGAAAAATCTTTCCATTTATCGGGATAACCTACTTTACTTTTTACGGCGGCTAATTTTATGTACGCTTTTTGTTTGGTACTGTCGCTCATCCAATTTAATTTGGCAATGCGGTCTTTCAATGCAGCACGGATATCTTCTACCATATTGGTATAGCGCTTTTTTGCTGTTTCGTTGAAAAACTCTTTTACATACAATTGTCCCAGCATTTCACCCATGGCATCTTCTTCCATTTGTATGGCACGTTTCCATCTTGGTTTTCTTGCTTTGGCACCACTGAATAACTTGCCATAATTAAATGCCGCAAAGCCATAAGCATCGGGCAGTACGGGAGACATATCGCTGATGAGATTGAATTTTATATATTGCTTCCAGTCGGTGATGGGTGTTTTGGTCAATGCTTCATTTAATGCAGTAAAAAATTCCGGTTGGCCCACAATCACTGAATCAACTTTTTGCACACCGGTATTTGTCAGGTATGCCGGCCAGTCTATATTACCTGCCATTTTGCCCAGATCGGTAATGGCCATTTTATTGTAATTTTTATACGGGTCACGCAGGTCTTCAATTTTGCGGGAAGCCTTTGCCAGTTTGGTTTCCAATGCTAAAATATTTTTAGCCGCTGTAGCCGCAACGGTTGCATCTTCGCCCGACATGGTCAAAATCAGCGTCATGTATTTTACATACTCGTTGCGAATGTTGATGGTAGCCGAATCTGTTTTAAAATAATATTCACGTTCCGGTAAACCCAAGCCGCCCTGCCCAAGATTGTATGCCATCACATCGCTTTTTTTAGCATCCTGGTAAACCCCATCATTGAACAAAGTATTGGAGCCGATCTTTTTTAATTCAGAAACGGTATTCAATAGTGACTTTGTATCCGTTATTGCATTCACTTTATCAAGCAATGGCTGAATAGGTTTTAAACCTTCCTCTTCAATTTTTGCACTGTCCATTGCCATCGTCCAGAAGTCGCCGATTTTTTGATCATTGGTTCCTTTAGCTGCATTGGTAGCTGCTGCTT
>JBBRQF010000049.1:0-25450 GCA_038226715.1 Chitinophagales bacterium | reverse complement strand
ACACAAGTACAGCCAGCAGAAAGACCTTTTTACAGAATATTCATTTGAATACAATTATGCAGGCCAACTCGCTAAAATGATTACTTCAGAAAAAGAAGGCGCTTACTTTTTTACCTGGCGTTATGATTATGATGAGGGTTTACGAACCGGAGAACGTTGCTACTCGAAGGAAGGAAAGATCATGGGCTCGGTGAGTATAAGTACAAATAAGCATCATACCCACACAAAAAGAATAAAGTATCCTTGTTTATGTTAACGTTTTTTAATCAAAAAACTACTCTCACCGTACAATATATCACTTGTACTTAAACCTTGTACAACAATATTAAATTTACCTGTTATATTGCTGGTTGTAAATGAAAACTCAGCCTCGCCATTGTTTACAATGATGGCAGGACTCCAGAATAACGTAGATAAATATTGGGTTTGAGGTGCATCTGGTCGATTATAGTCGGCGCCATAAAATAATTTAGGTTCATATATCGCCGGTAAAAAATAAACCTTACCTGTATTATTTTCCTCTAAACTGCAGCCCATATAGGTAACGCGTTGTCTTAAAACAGGCCAGCCTTTAGAATTCAGAGTTACCTTAATATAGGTGTTACCCTTAATTGGTATCAGTGTTTTATTCAAATCATGAAATTCCAATGTGCAATTCAACTCTCCATACATGGCACATACATAGTCTCCACATGCGTTAACATTAAATCCTTTGGCCTCTTTAGGCACAAAAAAAGGGTTATCATTCTTTTGGGTTTTTACAATAATATCAGCGAGGGTTATATTCTTTCCAAAGTCTGATAAAAATTCAGTTTCATCTGCTTGCATTTTTTTATTGAAACCATGCATACCAAAAGCTGTTTCAGCAGCGAGTTTCTGATTAACTCCTAAGTAAGGATCATTAATATTAATAGTATAGTCTTTACTTTTTTGTTGATTTAAAAGCATCCATATCATTCTGTTATACTTTACAACCATGTCTTCGTTTTTTAAGTAGAACTGCCCTGAATTATCTGTACTTATAACTTTAAGGCTTGAATCATTTATTAATGCCATACTAATACTGGTAAAAAGTTGCCTGCTAAAGGATGTTACACTCCCTGAATAAGTGAGGGAATGGCTTTCTTTCCTGATATTATCAACGGGATTTTTAAGTATATCTTGCCAAATGTATTTACGCCACCCCTTTATTAATAATATATTTTCAAGATATGCTTTGTCATTATACCCCCTGCCTTCTCTTAGAACAGGAAGATGACCGAGTTCGTTATTAAGATAAACATAACTCTCAATATCTTGTTTGTTATCCACTTCAAGTCTGTTGGCCTCAACACAGGCTACTGAAACTATGCCTTGCACAGGTTTTCCTTTTTTATCTGTGAGTTTCAATTTAACTGTAACTTTTTCCTGATCATTATATTCCTCCTTATCTGTTTGTATTTCAGCATTTATTTTCTCATCGTAGTGAGCATAGAAGATCCGTTCAGCCAAGGGCCGGCCATAATTGTCAATTACAGTTATGGCTCCAATTCCCTTGGGCATTTCATTTACAGCAACTATTATAGCTTGGTCTCTTAGCTGTGCGTTTACTGTAAAAAATGCATACGCTTCTCTATAGTTATGTACTAATATTTTGACCTGCTTAGTTTGCGGGCTATTTATTGTAAAGCGTAATGTATCATTGATAACAGCATTATTAATATGAACTCCTGCAACATTGTTTAATACTTCAGGCAATAAATAAATGGAATCTTTCCCGTTATTTTTATCTGTAATTCTGAGACTGTATTTTATAGAGTCGTTTGCAAATAATCTAAAAATCCCCATACCATAATTATTTGTAGTAACGGTGTCGATAGGGTTTCCATTGCTGTATAATATCGCCTTCACAGAGATTGGTAACCCATCTGGAGTTGTAGTTTCCCAGCCTATTGTATTTAAATATCCGTTGCCGATATTTCCGCCTTCAGGATAAAAATGAACATTGATCTTATCGGCATTTTTTTGAGCTATACTGTCTGATATTTTCATTGTTGTGAAAAAATTATGTTCAGTTATGGATTTAATTGTAATTGACTGGGTAAATGTTGTTATCGGGATAGAGTTTGCATCTACTATATTGGTATATGCTATTAATTGATAATGCCCGGGTGCAATAGTATCTGGTAATAAAAGACTACCACCTCCTCTCCCAGATTCCAATAAGCACTTTGTTTGCAGATATACTTTACGATTATCTTCCTTTATAAGTGCCACTGATAAAACATTATGAGACTCCAGGGAACTTTTGTTTTTCGATATCAAATAAGAATTGAACCAAATTGTTTCATTATTTGTGTAAAGGGTCTTATCTGTATGAAGAAAGAGTAAAACTGAAGGATGAGATATATTATAAGATTCAATTTTTTGCCTTAAAGATTCAGTAGTTAAAGTATCTGAAGGATACCCCTGGCCATAAACAGGGACAGAAAAAACAGTAATCCACACAAACAGACATAGTAGTTTCATCAAAATAAAGATACTTAAGAATTCGGAAGGTGTTAGGAATTGACTCTTAAAGTTAACCGAACGTGCGCTCTGGTTGTATCAATAAAAAAAGTCCTTCATTTGAACGGCTGTAACTATATTCGGAATCCCGGTATTACACCGGGACAGTCGCATTACTGCGAATCCCGATGTTCAATCGGGACGTGTTTACCAGTTCCGCCACCATTAACCAAATATTCGATATACTTTCTGCTCTTTTTATTTTTAATTTCAAGTTCACGGCTTGAGGCTTCTCCCCTTGAAACGTATTCTTCATAATATGCAAGTTGCCAGGGTATGTATGGCTTGGTTGAAGGCACCATTCTATTATTGTGCCTTTGTAATCTTGCAAAGACATCTTCAGAATGACCAACGTAAAAACGGTCATATTTCGGAGAATAAAGAATGTAGGTATAGAACATAATAGTCCTAAAATACAAAAAGCTGAAAATTTATTTTCAGCTTTTTAACAAGTACTCGGGAACGGAATTGAACCGTCACTCGCATTACTGCGAACAGGATTTTAAGTCCTGCGTGTCTACCAGTTCCACCACCCGAGTATGACACATAAATAAAAGCACTAAGAACTCTTCAAAAACATTAAAACCATAATCGCATTACCGTGAATCCCGATATTTAGTCGGGACGTGTCTACCAGTTCCACCACCCGAGTGTGATAGAGAAAAAAAATCCCGACGAGTCGGGATTTAATTTTGGAGCGGAAGACCGGGCTCGAACCGGCCACCTCGACCTTGGCAAGGTCGCGCTCTACCAAATGAGCTACTTCCGCAATAATGATAAGAACTCTGTTTATTTTTCGGAGGGCAAAAATAAGTATTGTAATGTTACTATAAAAATTTTATTTGTAGATCGGGTTATAGAGCGTACTGCTTGGCACCTCTACTTTTGGTTTACCCGTGTACCGGTGCGTGTACAAATTGTAGCAGCCGCCCAAAACAAAAGCCAACGCTAAAAATACCTGGCAAAACCAGATAAATCTTGATGTTGATACCCAGTTGTGCGTAAAATCTTTGTGACTGTTGTCTATAACTTCTTGATTCATCTTATTATAGTTTGCATTGCAAAAATAAGGGCTAAGTGGCAAAAAAAATTATTTCCTGCCAATAATTTCTAAAAAGGTCTTTTTCTTCCTGATAAAATAATGCCAGACAACCGACCCGTTATACCATCCGCAAAGCTTTGCACCCTTTTTTTGAGGGAATACAGATTCTTTTTGATGCCGCAACAACCAGCCTATAAAATAAAAGTGAGACTTAAATATGGCAAAAAAATAACCGCTGTCGCCGCTGAGTAAACCACGTAATCCCGACAAAACATCCAACATCATCCGGAAGGGAACTTTCCACAGCGCAATCCCTAATGGAAGATTTTTTGCCAACATGATGAGGTTATTGCGAAAATTTAGAAACGCCTTACGGCTGTTACCGGTGGGCAAAGTTCCACCACCTACATGATAAACAACAGATGCCGGCTGTACAAAAATTTTATAGCCCGCCAGTTGGGCACGCCAGCAAAAATCAATTTCTTCCTGGTGTGCAAAAAAGAATTCATCCAGTCCGCCCTGTTGATGATAAACCCCCGAACGTACAAAGAATGCCGCGCCACTAGCCCAAAAGCAGGGCTGCACATCGTCATACTGGCCGGTATCCTTTTCACAATCATCAAAGATGCGCCCCCGCATGAACGGGTATCCAAAACTATCCAACCAGCCACCCGAAGCGCCAGCATATTCAAACTGGTCTTTGTTGTTGTAAGCCAATAATTTTGGCTGGCAGGCAGCAATATTGACATCCGTTTCCATCAGCTCAATCACCGGCCTTATCCAGTTTTTCGTTACCTCCACATCGCTGTTTAATAAAATATAATAATCGGCCACTACCTGTTTTAATGCCGTATTGTATCCTTTTGCAAATCCTTCGTTACTGCTGTTTTGTATAATGGATACCTGCGGATAATATTGCTTTAAAAAATTAACTGAATCATCTGTAGAAGCATTGTCGGCCACAATAACCTGTACGCCTTCATATACCGAAGCAATTACTGAAGGCAGGAATTTTTCTAAAAAACCCCTACCATTCCAGTTTAAAATAACGATTGCTATTGATGGAGTCTGCATCTTTATACCAATACCGGTAACACTATTACCGGTCTTTAGTTCTGTTTTGCACAAACATACTATATTTCTTCATGCGCTATAGCCGCCATCTGAGTTATTCCTTATTTTTACGCCATGTTTAAATCCCTGCTTAACTGGCGCACTGTTCTGGCTGTAATTGCAATTGCTATTGTAACAGGCACTATTTTTTATTCCAATCACCTGGCAAAAAAAATTGCTGCTGAAGAAAAAATAAAGGTGGAGCAGTGGGTAGAAGCAACAAAGGATATTGCGAATCCAAACAGTGTGGTTAGTAACCTGGCAAGCCTTGTATTAATAGAGAACAGCAAAGATATTCCCATGATACAGGTTAATGAAAAAGACAGTATCATGGATCACCGTAACCTTGATTCCATAAAAATTAGCGAAAACAAATCGTACCTGGCCGATAAGCTCAATGAGTTTAAAAAATTAAATGAGCCCATCGTTTGGAAAAACCCTTATGATTCCCTGCAAAGCATTCGCGTTTTTTATGGTGAATCTGATTTATTAAAACAAGTGAGGTATTATCCGCTGGTGCAATTATTTTTGGTAACACTTTTTATCATCATCACTTTAATTGCCATTTCGTCGCGTAACAAATCAACCCAAAACCAGGTATGGGCGGGCATGGCAAAAGAAACTGCACACCAATTAGGCACACCACTTACTTCCTTACAGGGCTGGGTAGAAATGCTGAAAGAAACGCCGGGTATGGAAAAAATAGTACCCGAAATGAGCAAAGATGTTGACCGCCTTAAATTAGTAAGCGACCGTTTTGGTAAGATCGGTAGCACACCGCAACTGGAATTAAATGATATTGTTGAACAGGTTGAGAGCATGATGAATTATATTAAAAGAAGATCGCCTGAAAGTGTACACTTTAGTATTAATACCAATGGCGAAAGGGAAATAAAAGCCATGATAAACGGGCCGCTGTTTGATTGGGTAATAGAAAACCTGTTAAAGAATGGCCTGGATGCCATGGAAGGAAAGGGCAGTCTCGTCATTAATATAAAAAATGAAACAGCACAGGTAGTGGTAGATGTCATTGATTCGGGCAAAGGTATCAGCAAACAAAATATCAGTAAGGTTTTTAAGCCGGGTTTTACCACTAAAAAAAGAGGTTGGGGACTTGGCTTAACTTTATGCAAACGTATCATTGAACAGTATCATAAAGGCGAGTTGTTTGTAAAACAATCGGAGCCGGGGAAAGGAACTACGTTTAGAATTGTATTGAGGAAATAGCTACAAGCCAGGGATTTTTAAAAACATGCAGCATTTGGTTTTTTATGGCTTATAAAATTTTACATTTGCAATCCCAAAAGCCCGGGTGGCGAAATTGGTAGACGCACCACCTTGAGGTGGTGGCGCTGGAAACGGCGTGCTGGTTCGAATCCAGTCTCGGGCACTCAAAAAAAGCTTCTTTAAAGGAGCTTTTTTTATATCTCTTTGTGTATACTTTGCATAATAATCACTTTTTATTAAAAGCAGCTCTTTCTAAAATCTTTTTTTTGCTTTTTGTAGTATATTATGTTTTAATAAAAAATATTACCAATGTATAATTTCAAAAGAATTGTCACTTATTTACCTATTGCCACAATAATAACGGTTGTTCTGTTATTCACTACAAGCTGTGGTATTCACATTAGTGGAAAAAACCCGGTTAAAAAAGATGAACTATGGACCACCCTCGTAAAAAAATATGTAGGAACCGATGGACTGGTGGATTATAAAGGCTTTATTGCGGATAAAGATAAATTACAGCAATATTTAGATGTATTATCTGCTAACCCGCCGGATAAAAACTGGCCGGATAATGATAAGATTGCTTATTGGTTAAATGCATACAATGCTTTTACAATAAAATTAATAGTTGACCATTATCCGGTAAAAAGCATTAAAGACCTCGGCGGCAAACACCAGGTAATTTTTATAAATACTCCCTGGGATAGAAAGTTTTTTGAGATAGGTGGCAGAACAATGACTTTGAACAGGATTGAGCACAGAATTTTGCGTAGAGAATTTAGAGAACCAAGGATACATTTTGCTTTGAACTGTGCATCACTCAGTTGCCCAGAATTAAGGCGTGAAGCCTACGATGGCAGCAGGTTAGATGAGCAGCTAACAGACCAGGCTAAAACTTTTTTAAACGATAAAAGCAGAAATGAAATAAATGCAAAAACGCCAAAGTTATCTTCCATTTTTGATTTTTATGGTAAGGACATTACAAAATGGAGTGGCAAATCTTTAATAGAATTTATTAATCAATATGCACCCGTTAAAATTGCAGCAGATGCAGAAATAGATTATCTTGATTATAACTGGAATTTAAATGAGAAAAAATAAGACAATTTATCAATGAGGAAAATTGTAATAGTCGGCAATGGAATTTCAGGAGTTACCTGCGCCCGTAACATCAGAAAAAAATCTGATGATGAGCTTACCATCATCTCCGGCGAAACTGAACATTTTTTTTCCAGAACAGCTTTGATGTACATATACATGGGTCACATGAAATACGAACATACAAAGCCTTACGAAGATTGGTTTTGGGCTAAAAACAGGATAACATTGCTACAGGATTATGTAAGTTCTGTTGACACAAAAAACAAAACACTTCATACAAAAAATAACAAAATAATCCCTTTTGACATTTTGATTATTGCCAGTGGCTCGGTTACAAAAAAATTTGATTGGCCCGGACAGGATCTGAAAGGCGTAGTAAGCCTGTATAGTTTCCAGGATCTCGAAGAATTAGAAACAAGAACAAAAAATATCAGCAATTCTGTAATTGTGGGCGGCGGCCTCATAGGTATTGAACTTGCCGAAATGCTGCACTCAAGAGGCATTGAAGTAACCATGCTGGTAACTGAAAAATATTACTGGAATGCTGTATTACCCCAAAGCGATGCTGAATTGGTTGGCAAACATATTAATGTACATGGTATTGAGGTAATGTATGAAACCGGGTTAAAGGAAATAGCCGGTGATGCTTCAGGAAATGTTCAATCTATCACAACTACAACCGGTAAAACAATTAAGTGTCACCTAATAGGAATTACCACAGGCGTTACACCCAATATCAGTTTTCTTAAAGATTCGGGAATTGAAACGGATAAAGGCGTATTGGTAAATAATTTTTTTGAAACCAATATTGCTGATGTATATGCAATTGGCGACTGCGCAGAATTCAAAGAGCCGGTTAATGGCAGAAAAACTATTGAGCAGGTTTGGTACACCGGCAGAATGCATGGAGAAACGCTTGCGCAAACCATTGCAGTTGGTAAAACTGCATACAATCCCGGCCCGTGGTTTAATTCTGCTAAATTTTTAAATTTAGAATACCAGACTTATGGTACTGTTTCTGCAAAATTAAAAAAGGAAGAAACGTTCTTTCACTGGCAGTATGCTGGCAAAGACATTGCCTTTACAGCCGTGTATAACAATGCATCAAAAGAGTTTATAGGTGTAAATGTTTTTGGTTTAAAATTAAGGCATGAATACCTGGATAAATGGTTACAGGATAAAGTTTCTATTGAGTATGTATTATCTAACCTTCAGGTTGCTTTTTTTGATAAAGAATTTTCCAGGAGTTATGTATCAGACATCATAGACTCTTTTAATACCCAAACCGGTTCTGCTGTACAAATGTCAGTGAAAAAGAAATCATTTTCATTCTTAAACTTTAAATAATTTATGAAAATACTACGCCAAACAGGTATGGCATTGGTTTTTTGTGGTTTAGGTTTGTTGATCTTATTGTTAAACATCAATCATTACAGCCTTACAGAAAAATCAGTCAGAACAACCATTAAAGATAGTACACAGGCCGATGCTTTATTATCGGCTTCCAGTAAATTATTAAACAAGAATTATGATTCTAAATTTTCATTTGCCAAAGTATTGAATGAATCTATTGCCAAAGCAAATGAAAAAATAGAAGCATCAAATAGCGGAGATACCGAAGAAAATAAAACAGCTATTTCTGCAAAAAGTAATGAAGCCGATAGTTTTGATACAGCGGATGAAAAAGACACAGCAAATATCGCAGGCAACACTACCGATACGGCCAATGCGAATGCTGATAGCGCTGCTATGGTAAACCAGGAAGACAATGCAGTGGATGCAATAGATACGGATATTGTTACTTTGCTTGTAAAAAACTCAATTCAGGGTCCTTTAGAAAAAAATAATTCCCTATTCCTGTGGTTAACTATTGTGCTGTTTTCATTGGGCAGCATCCTGTTTTCTTTTGCCCTTTATTTATCTAAACCTGCCGGCATCAGCAATAATAATGTTTTTAAAAAATCAATTTCATCCAAAGGTGTTGTTGCAGTAATTGTTGGCTTTGGCCTGATTGCATTTTATTGTGTGCTGTACTGGTATCCATATTTACTCGCTGATCTGATTAAACTTGTTGACCCATTGAGCTATGCCATTAGCGGCTATGGGGCTGATGATGGTTTTTTATACGGCACCATTTACAGTCTGGCAGTTTTGCTGCTGGGCATTAAAATGTTTTTAAAATACAGGCACAGCACCTATCAAAAAATAAGAACATTATCAGTTACATTTTTTCAATTGAGTTTTGCATTTATTATTCCAGAAATATTAAGAGCGCTTAAAAAGCCCGCCCTAGACCTTAAAAATATCTGGCCACTTGATTACTCTTTTTTCTGGAACGAAAATATTTCTGAATTGATGCAGAACGGCAAACTGGGCATATTTATGCTGGTGTGGGGACTGGCGTTATTAATAATTATCGTTCCGTTGTTTACGTATTTTTTTGGTAAACGATGGTATTGCAGTTGGGTGTGCGGTTGTGGCGGCCTTGCAGAAACTGCCGGTGATCCGTTCCGTCAACTATCAAGCAAAAAAATTACAGCATGGAAAATTGAAAGAATTCTTATTTACAGTATTCTGTTTATTATTACAGCAATTACCATAATTACGCTGGTAAATTATTTCAGCAATGGCAGGCTATTAGGTTCTGCAACTGAATTTGTTCAGGAGTGGTATGGCTTTTTAATTGGGTCTGTTTTTGCAGGAGTAATCGGCACCGGTTTATATCCTTTTATGGGAAGCCGCGTCTGGTGCAGGTTTGGCTGTCCGCTGTCTGCCATATTCGGAATAATTCAGCGGTTTAAAAGCCGTTTCAGAATTACCACAAATGGAGGACAGTGTATTTCCTGCGGCAACTGTTCTACCTATTGCGAAATGGGTATTGACGTAAGATCATACGCACAGAAAGGGCAGAATATTGTAAGAGCATCCTGCGTGGGTTGCGGTATATGTGCAGAGGTTTGTCCCAGGGGGGTTTTAAAACTGGAAAATGGAAGTACAACAAACCGCATCAATAATGATCCGATAATTATCGGAAATAACAGCATTAAAGTAAATTTATAAAAATCCGCTTTTGAATAATAAGATCGTTGTTATCATACCTGCATATAATGAAGAAGATTCTATCGCAAAAGTAATAAAAGAGTTACCCGTAAATATAATTTCAGAAGTGATTGTTGTTGATAATAATTCAACGGATAAAACTTCTGATAATGCAAAAAATGCCGGTGCTACCGTTTTATTTCAACCATTAAAAGGCTATGGCAATGCCTGTTTGATGGGTATTGAATACATAAAAAAAATGGAAGTAGCTCCCGCAATAGTTGTTTTTATTGATGGTGATTATTCAGATTATCCCGAACAATTACCCGCACTGATTAAGCCGGTAATAGAAGAAGGGTATGATATGGTAATTGGGTCGAGGGATTTAGGTGTAAGAGAAAAAGGAGCTATGACACCTCAGCAGATTTTTGGCAACTGGCTGGCAACAACATTGATGAGATGGTTTTATAAAATTAATTACACTGACCTGGGCCCCTTCCGGGCTATAAAATACGATTCACTCATAAAAATAAATATGCAGGACCGGAATTATGGCTGGACCGTAGAAATGCAATTGAAAGCCGCAAAATTAAAGATGAAAACCTGTGAAGTGCCGGTAAATTACAGAAACCGTATTGGCATTTCAAAAGTAAGCGGCACTATAAAAGGAACAATAATGGCTGGCTATAAAATAATTACCACTATTTTCAGGTATTTATGAAAATGTATTCTTCGCAACGATATGGTAAGCTTGTGTTTTGGGCTTTACCTGTTATGCTCATTGCTGTTGAATTTATACTTTTGTATTTTATTCCCCGCAGTAATTTTTTGAGCACTTACTCCACATTCATTTTATTATTTGCGGCATATTTTTTCATTGTAAAAGAGCAAAAGTTATTTTCTTTTCAATTTTGTATTGGCCTGGCAGTCCTCTTAAGGTTAATTGCAGTATTCAGTCTGCCGGTATTGTCTGACGACTATTTTCGTTTTATATGGGATGGAAAAATGTTTCTGTATCATGTTAATCCATTTTCATTTACACCAAAGGAATATTTGTTAACGCATACAGATAATCAGTTACAATTCCTTTATAACAACCTGATACCGGAATCCCAGGAATCTTATACCATTTACCCTGCTGTGCTTCAATATATTTTTGCAATAGCCGCAAAACTGTTTCCAGGCAATCCCTATGGTGCCTCGGTAATAATGAAACTTTTTATTTTTTCTGCCGAGTGCTTTACATTATATGGATTATTTCTTTTATCAAGGCTAAAAAAAATACCACAGAGAAATATTTTAGTATACGCACTAAATCCGCTGGTTATTGTAGAACTAACCGGCAATGTACATTTCGAGGCTTTAATGATCTGTTTTCTTGTATTTACTTTTTACTTTTTAGAAAAGAATAAAATACTGATGGCTGCTTTGTTCTGGGCATTGGCCATTTGCTCTAAATTATTACCGGTTATGCTGGCACCGCTGTTTTTGATGCAGCTTGGATTCTGGCGTTTTCTTAAAACAGGATTGTTAACATTGCTATTTTCCTTTGTACTTTTCATTCCGCTAATTGATGCCGACTTACTTGCTCATTTAGGCGACAGTGTAGGTAAATACTATAATCTCTTCGAATTCAATGCAAGTTTTTATTACCTTTTTGCACGTATCAGCGAACTTTTTTCAGACATAGATTATACTGAACAGATTGCTTTTATTTTAGGCGTAGCTGCTCTCTGTATAATTCTGTCTATTTCTTTTGTAAAATTTAAACGGAGCCTGCTTTATGAAAAAGCACTGTGGATATTCTTCATCTATTTCCTGAGTGCGGCCATGGTTCATCCATGGTATATTACAACCCTGGTGGCATTAAGTGTATTTAGCAGGTTCAGGTTTCCTGTTATTTTTTCTCTGCTTATCCCCTTATCTTATTTTCCTTACTGGTTAAAAGAATACGATGAAAATATGTACATCATATTGCTGGAATATTCATTGCTGTTTGTGTATGTAGTGTATGAGTGGAGGATCCTAAATGAAGGAAAAAGTAAAACCCTTGAAAACAAAACGTAGCTTTTTGCTTAACATCTAAAAATTATTTTTAAGTCATACATAAATTGATTGGATATTTGCCAGGTAAATTTCTTAAAAATACACCCGGCAAGGGTTTCAATTTTAATTATCTTGTAAAAAAATAAATAATGGTAAACGACATTAAATGTCCCAATTGCGGAACAATAATAGATGTGGAAAATGTACTGGCTGCAGATATTGAGCAAAAATTGCAACAGCAATACCAGGATAAATTACAGCAATCCTTAAATAAGATTGAAGAAGACAAAAGAAAATTACTGGCCGACCAGGTTTTGTTTGAAGAAAAAAAGAAGAACGAAAACGAAATATTTGCTCAAAAAATTCAGCAGGAAAAACAAAAACTGGAAACAGAGATTCAGGAACAACTGAGAAAAAGTATTTCGTCTGATTACGAAAATAAACTCCGGATGCTGCAGGATAACAATGCAGAAACGGAAGAAAAACTGAAAGAAGCAAGAAAAAAAGAACTGGAATTTTTACAAAAAGAACAACAATTAAAAAATAAAGAAGCCGAACTTGACATAACGCTGCAGAAGAAGATACAGGAAGAACGCACCCAGATAACTGAACAGGTAAGAACCCAGGAGACCGAAAAAAATAATTTAAAAGAAACTGCTTACCAGTTTAAATTGAAAGAACTGGAATTACAACTCGATGAGCAGAAAAAACTGGCCGATGAAATGAGGCGAAGGGCAGAACAAAGTTCTATGCAGCGCCAGGGCGAAAGCCAGGAAATTTTACTGGAAGAGATCTTAAAAGAAAATTTTCCGTTTGATATTATTGAAGAAGTTGGCAAAGGTGTGGAAGGTGCCGATTGCATGCAGATAATACGTAACAGCGCCGGCACCGTTTGCGGTAAAATTATTTACGAAAGCAAAAGAACAAAAGCCTGGAGCAACAACTGGATAGATAAATTAAAAGCTGATAAACGCAACCAGGCTGCCGATGCAGCCATACTGGTAACACAGGCTTTTCCAAAAGATATGGACCGCTTTGGCGAGAAAGATGGCATCTGGCTATGTGGTTTCACTGAAGTGAACAGCGTGGCACATTTACTTCGTAACGGCATTATAAAAGTATACGAAGCACAAAAAGCACAGGAAGGCAAAGGCGATAAAATGCAGATGCTGTATGATTTTCTCACTGGTAACGAATTTCGTGGACAGGTGGATGCAATCATGGAAGGTTTTATGGCCATGAAACAGGGCATTGCCAAAGAAAAGATGCAAATGCACAAAATATGGAGTGAGCGTGAAAAACAACTCGAAAAAGTTCTACTGAACACCAGCGGCATGTATGGTTCGGTTAAAGGAATTGCGGGGGCATCTATCGCTGATATACCACTGCTGGATGGAGATACAACAGAAATTGATAATTGAATAAGCTGATTGATGCCATTTGATACCACTTACTTTTTTATTAACCAAAACAGGTCTGTAAGCGGGGAATTTATTATTTCCGGAGGTGCGGATACGTCAATATATTTAAAACCGGGACAGGTGCCTTCTGATATAGATTCCATGTTTTCGGCAGCCGATAGTGTTGCCAGGCAGGTATTCCAGCAAGTACTAAAAGATGAAAGTTCTTTTAAACCGGATACTTCCAAACCATATACGCCTGGTGCAGCATTCATTTTTATTTTCCTGGCCATATTTTCATATATTATTTATAGATTCTGGAAAAGATCAGCAGTTGACGAAACGTACAGCCAAACGATATTTACTAATACAACTACACAAAAAGCAAAAAAATTACTCGCATATTATGGTGATGAATTGAATTTTTCTGATGAGCAGCTCATCGCAATATTAACCAAACGTTTTCCATATTACAATGCACTTACAGCAGTGGAAAGAACAATCTTCGTAAGCCGCCTGCAAAAATTCATTACTGATAAAACATTTAAGATCCACGGCGCAAAGGGATTTAAGGAAATGCCGGTATTGGTCAGTGCTGCAGCCATACAACTCACTTTTGGTTTAAAAAAATACATGCTACCGTATTTCGAATTCATTCATATTCATCCACAGGAATTCGTACGGGTAAAGCCCATCCTCTGTTTTCTGGAAGGCAATGTTTCGGGCCACTCGATAAACCTGAGCTGGAAGCATTTCCTGGATGGTTATGACAACCCTACTGATGGACAAAATGTAGGGTTGCATGAACTTGCGCATGCATTGTATTATCAAACCTTTGAAGCAGCAGAAAATATAGATACAAATTTCAGGAACCAGTATGATAATTTTAATCTTGATGGCAACAAAGCCTACCATACAGAAAAAAGTTCCGGGGGTGGTTTATATTCTGAATACGCCGAAAAGAATTTCCAGGAATTTTGGGCCGAAAGCGTAGCGCTTTTTTTTGAAAAACCGGTTGAGATGATGTCTTGTTACCCGCAACTGTATCAAACCATGAGCTCATTGCTTAACCAGTATCCGGCTGCCAAAGCATACCTAATGCGGGGTTAATACCCAGGTAAGAAAATTATTATTGAAAAATAAATACTGTACATCCAGCACAAATTCATTTCTAAAAATACAATGCACTGTTCCCTGGCCGGTATCTCCCTGTATTGATCTTATGCTAATATCATCTTTAAAATCCACAGCCCCTTTACCCCACCATTTAAAAACAGATTCCTTTACACTCCAGTAAAGTGTTAAAGCATGCATATTGTTCAGGGTACATTGCGCCTGGAGCATTTTCAATTCTTCAGCATAAATAAACTTGTGCTGTATCTGCTCAATTTTTTCATTCAGCAATTCCACATCCACTCCTACCCTGTATGCCTTACTAACCATGGCCGCAGCATAATCACCGCAATGTGATATTGAAAAATGAAAAGGCTCATTTTCCAAAAAAGGTTTTTTGGTATCTGCCACCTGTATCAGCTTAACAGGAAACTCTGGATACATTTCCTTAAGCAATAACCTGCCCGCCAAATGCTGCAAACGTTTATGCCAATGCCTGATCTCCCGCTGCACGGACACGGTCTTAAGAAAAAAATCTTCGGGTTCTGCAATATGCCAGACAGCCATCTTTGTTACAGCGTTAATATTTTGTTGATAAACGAGGGGCATTAAAACGATTTTAGATTTTAGATTGCAGGCTATTGAAATTATTACTACAAATTAACAAATTAACGAATTAACCAGTTAACTAATTAACGTATTAACCAATAAACATGATCTTAAGCGATACCCGGATATTAGAAGAAATAGGAAAAGGAACAATAAAAATTGAACCCTACGACAGAGAATGCCTGGGCAGTAACAGTTATGATGTGCATTTGGGTAAACATCTTGCCAAATATGTAAACAAAGAACTGGATGCCAAAGCCCATAATACTATTGAACATTTTGATATACCCGAAGAAGGCATTGTTTTATACCCGCACGAATTCTATCTGGGCGTAACGGAAGAATACACCGAAACCCATGCCCACGTTCCTTTTTTGGAAGGCAAATCTAGCACCGGCCGCCTGGGTATTGATATACATGCTACTGCCGGCAAGGGTGACGTTGGATTTTGCGGTAACTGGACTTTAGAGATATCCGTTAAGCAGCCTGTTAAAGTGTATGCAGGTATGCCCATCGGTCAGCTGATCTATTTCCCCGTTGATGGTGAGATAGAAGTAAAATACAATGAAAAGAAAAATGCCAAGTACAGCGGCCAGCATAATAAGCCCGTTGAAAGCATGATGTGGAAGAATAAATTTTAATAGCCTGAAATATTTTGTATTTTGCTGTACAAACAAAGTACAATGACAAATATCCTTTTGCTTCGTACCAAACAGGCTGGCCTCATTTTTCTATTTAGTTTTTTATTCAGCAACTTTGCTGCAGCACAATCAGAGCCTGCACTTGCCGATTCTTTTTTTAATTTTATTAAGTACAATCCAACCAGGGCCGCAGTTTATATTACCCGTAACGATACGGTTATAGCACACCTGAATGAAAATAAATTAATGCCCCTGGCAAGTACTTTTGAACTGTTGGTTGCCGTTGAGTTTGCACAGCAGTCGGCACACGAACTGATCAACGAGAACACGTATGTAAAACTGGAAGACATCGAGAACTTCTATATGGAGGATTCTACGGGTAATGCGGATAGTACCTGGCGGGAATATTTAAAAGCCAATAACGAAATAAAGAACGGAAGTGTAAAACTGGTTGACATAGCACGTGGCATGATGATGTTTGGCTGTAATGCCAATGCCGATTATTTAATGGACATTTTAGGTTTCGATAATGTGAAAGATAATATCACCCTGTTTAAATTAAAACAACATACAGCCATTTTTCCTCTGGCGGGTTCTATGTTCATTTACCAGATACCAAAAAAATCTTCAGAAGATAAACTGATCAAGTCGCTGGCTAAATACTCTGACAAGAAATACAGTATGGATGCCTATTACAACCATGTTGACCTGAAAGAAGACAGCAATTTTAAAGCAACTTTTAAGCCCGAACAGTTTACCGGTAGCATGAAGAAAATGTGGAGTGAGAAGTTACCTGCTTCCACTGCAAAGGAATATGTGGATATTGCCCGGGCATTAAATAGCAGGGAGCTGCTTGATGAAGAAGCTTTTTTTCCTATTGGAGAAATTGTTGAATATCCCATGGAAAGCAAAGCATATCAAAGTAAATACAAACATTACGGTATAAAAATTGGCAGTACGTCTTTTGTATTTACGCAGGTGTTCTACCTTACTGCAAAAGATAAAACTAAAATGGAAGCGGCGGTCTTTTTTAATAACCTGTTGCCTGCAGAAGTAAAACAACTTGAAGCGTGGTCTGGTTCATTTAATGAACAACTGATAGCCGATCCTGCATTCAGGCTTAAAGTGAAATTCTAATTCAGTTTCCAGATACTGTAATTTAATACCGAAGCAAAACTTACCCAACAGATATACGGCACCAGAAGCCAGGCTGCGGCAGGAGATATTTTTCCAAACCAAATTATGGTTATTAAGATCATCAGCCACATCAAACATATTTCTGCAAATGCCCAACCCGGTTGTTGCAGTTTAAAGAAAATAAAAGACCAGAAAAAATTAAGTGTTAGCTGAACAATAAATAAAATAATGGCTGTTTGTTTTATTGTTTTATCTGCTTCGGCTTTCCACACTAAAAACAAAGCGATACCCATCATTACATAAAGTGCCGTCCATACCGGCGCAAATATCCAGTTGGGTGGATTAAACCAGGGTTTATTGGCAACAGCGTACCAGCCTTTAACTGCAGAGGAAGTAAACAAACCTGAAACCACGCCAACCAAAACGGGGATCAATATCGAAATAAAAAATTTCATTTTTTGGTAATCTATTAGTTTGAGATCTTAGATAATAATTTTACTGTCAGTCTGTATTGAGCTTGTCGAAGTGTTGTCGAAGACGGGTTATTTTAAAAGTCCTGCTATATTTTACCTAACAAAAATGGAACCAGTTTGTTTTAAGCTTTGTCCTGCATTTATATCTTCCCATATTTTTTATAATACGCAATGATAAATGCGGTTACTTCATCATAACTTAAAACGCCTTGTGGCTGTTGGTTTTGTTTCAGGTACACACCATACACCCACCTGAATACAGGCTCAATAGGGTTTCGGTATTTTTTATTGAATGAGCGCCATTCTTTCAGATCTGTGATCACGTCGGGCGAAAGTTGATCCCGGAATTGCTTTGCAGATACAGAATCTGTTTCAAACAAATTCCGGTTACTGTAAATGAACAGGTCCAGATAAACAGAGTAATGCAGTAAAGTATCCTTGGAGGCTGCTGCAGACAGGTATCCCACAAAATTTGCTTCCATTTCTTTGGCATAACCTAATTGATGGGCCACTTCATGACAGCTTGTAAATGGCTGTAAAAATTTGGGCACTAAGGTGTTCACCTGTGCCTCGCCGGTAAAGGGATTATAATAACCAGTGAAGCCCATATAATTTCCCACCCAGCTCCAGATGGAAGGCTTTACCGAAACCGGCTGATATTTTAAGAAAGGGTAAACCACCGCAGCCTGCTGATAAGCCTCCCCTACTTTTACAAACAATTGTTTGTTTGACGGATATTTTATTTGCTGCTCAACCAGCGACCGTTTGGCTGTATTTACCTTTTCAACCAGCAGCCCGTTTATCGTTTGCAGGTCTGCTGCAGTATACTTATCCATTTTTAACTGCAGTTGAGCCGCAATACCAACCCGGTTGTAATTAATACCCCAAAAAGCGTTGAAAATTATATAAACACTAAGTAAGATACGGGCTGCCTTTAGGGTAGCGGCAACAAAATTTTGCCAGTTAACCCGCCTTTTAAATATTGCTTTTATTCCTTTTATCAACTTCCAGATTAGCCATACAATCGCCGCTCCATACAACATATCGCCAATACTAACCGGCAGCCAGCCAAATAAATAGCGTAATAAGCTACTGAAAGTGGGGTAAATACCGGTGGCGTAAGAATTTTCCACACGGGTGGTGTTGTTTGAATACCAATGGATCAACACAGCGATCAGCACTAAAATAAGCAGAAAAATCAGCGATTTTTTGAGTTTCATATTGGCTATAAAAGTAATCAATAGCTGCCGTGCCAATAAAATCTATTTTTGAACTTAAAAATTGCAAATTTTACCTTACCTTTGCCGTCCTTTAAACCATACGTATGGCCAATAAGCGAACATTTGAGATAGCATTTGTAGGGTTAAAGCAGGGAGTTCATGAGTTTAATTACGTAGTGGATGACAAGTTCTTTGTTGAAAAAGGTGAACCTGATTTTACCAATTGCCAGGCAAATATAAAATTACAGCTCGATAAAAAGAGCAGTTTTATGTTGCTAAAGTTTGAAATTGGCGGTAAGGCAGATATCAGTTGTGACAGGTGTGGAAACCCACTGGCCATGGACATCTGGGACGAGTTTAACATGTTGGTTAAACTGGTTGAGAACCCCGATGAGATGAATGCACAGGAAGAAGATCCGGATGTATATTATATTTCCAGGAACGAAAGCCATCTTGATGTTGGCAACTGGATCTACGAATTTGTACTGCTGAGTTTTCCTTTACAGAAAATGTGCAGTGACGAAGAAATAGGTGGCCCGCAATGCAATAAGGAAGTGCTGGAGAAACTGAAGGCCATGGAAGTAAAAGAAGAACTGCCCAATGCCAACCAGATCTGGAAAGGATTGGAACAGTTTAAAAAAGAAAAGAAAGAAAGAAGTAAGAAGAGTAAATAAAGTATTGAGTATAAAGTACTAAAAGTTGAGAACTACGGTCTCGGTACTATATAATAAATACTATAAATCTGATTTTCAAGTTTAAAAATAAAAAAATAAAGCTATGCCAAATCCAAAAAGGCGCCACTCACAACAACGCAGTGCAAAAAGAAGAACACATTATAAGGCAAGCGAGCCAACATTGAGTGTTGACAAAACAACCGGCGAAACACATGTACGTCACCGTGCACATGTTAGCGAAGGCAAATTATTCTACAAAGGAAAATTAGTAGCAGAGAAAGCTCCGCTAAAAGCATAATATTTTTCAAAGTATCAATTCTAAGTCCGAAATTCGTTAAACGAGTTTCTGACTTAGAATTTTGCATTTAAGGTAATTGCTAATTTGAAAAAGCTGTCAGCCTGAGCTTGTCGAAGGCGGGTTCCTTTTGAAAGCGCCGGGTTCGACAGGCTCACCCTGACACCCTAAGAATATCAATTGCAAATTTTGAATTGAAGCTTTCTTAACAAAAAGTTACTGAAATGAATATAGGGCTGGACATGATGGGTGGCGATTTTGCACCGCTGGAAACGGTTAAGGGCGCTGCCGGATTTTTATCCAGTACTACAGCCGATATACAACTTACTTTAATTGGCGACGAAGCCCAGATAAAAACTCATCTCGCCAATCACCCCATCCCTGCAGAAAAATATACCATCGTTCATGCCGCCTCGGTTATTGAAATGGACGAACACCCTACCAAAGCATTAAAAGAAAAACAGGATTCCTCCATTGCGATAGGTTTTCAGTTATTGGCAAGCGGTAAAACAGAGGCCTTCATCAGTGCAGGCAATACCGGCGCTATGATGGTAGGTTCATTGTTCAGCATTAAAGCCATTGAAGGGGTGCTGCGGCCAACTATTGGTGCTTACATGCCCCGTGAAGATGGCACACTTGGCTTACTGGTTGATGCCGGTTTAAATGCAGATTGCAAACCCGAAAACCTGAACCAGTTTGCCATTCTTGGTTCACTGTTTGCCAAATACATTTTAAATTTCCCCGACCCAAAAGTTGGTTTAATAAACCTGGGCGAAGAAGAAGGCAAGGGCAATATACTTACGCTGGCTACTTATCCCCTGCTTAAAGAAAATACACAGGTAAATTTTATTGGCAATGTGGAAGGCCGCGATATTTTAACCACTAAAGCAGATGTTTTTGTTTGTAATGGTTACACCGGTAACGTGGTTTTAAAACTCGCCGAAAGCATTTACGATATTGCCAAACGCCGCAATATTGATGATGAACATTTTAACCGTTTTAATTTTGAACAGTATGGTGGTGTTCCCGTTCTTGGTGTATCCAAGCCTGTCATCATAGGCCACGGCATCTCTCATGCCAGGGCATTTAAAAATATGATCAGCATTGCGCAACGTATGCTGGAGACTGACCTTTTGGGTAAGATGAAAGACAGTTTTGTAGCACCCGCTTAGGCAATTCTATTTAATATCGTTTTGAACCTTTTCTGTTCTTCATTTTTTTAATTAAAGAGACGAAGCGTCTCACTTGTACTGCATACCCTTATTTTCTTTTCTTTATACTGGCGTAGGAGTTGCAAATAAAATGAAACAAAAAACAGTAATTTTAAAAATAACCCTGCGTCGATACATGAAACGCTAGGTCAAAAAAGAGATCAGCTTTATTAAACCTAATTGATAACTATCACTTATGACAAAACTTGCAGCATCTTCCGGTACCGTAATTTATGAAAACGAAAATAAATTATACGTAACCAAAAGACCTGCACCCTGGACAGGCACTTTTCTCTTTGTAACCGGCCTGCTTGCTTTAACACTTTTAATAAATGGTTTAGTGCAATTATTTTTGCTTGACATACAGTCACGCACTACAGCACCACTGGGAGGTATTCTTCTTGCCACCGGCATTATATTCGCATTAATTTTTTGGAGAATTACAGTATACAGAAAAAAAATGAATGCTCTTCCACCTGCAGCATTAAAATACATTTGCATTATTGACCTCACTACCAATAGCCTGCTTGATGCACAACAAAATTTACTGGCCCCGCTTACCGATGTACAACTGTTGCGTAAAATGCAATTCACATCCAGTTCGCCTCAACTGCTATTAACCTGGAATAAAAATGAACTGGTTGTTGTTGAGGGGAATCCCTTTGCGGGCGGTATTGCTGCTGTTGAAAAAACTTTACTGTCAAAAGGAATAAAAAGAAAATAACAACTTACTGGTACTGTATCAGTTTGAAATCTTAGGTAATAATTTTACTCTCAGTCTGTACTGAGCTTGTCGAAGTGTTGTCCAAGACGGGTTAGTTTAATAAGTCCCGGTTTCGACAAGCTCAACCTGACAACTTTTCAAAATGATACACTACTACTTTACTTAAAATCAGTACTTCCCAATAGAAACCCTGCCGGAATATTCTCTTTAGTTTTCTAAATAAAAAGCCGTTTCTTTAATAAACATTATATCCACAGCCGTTTAACTTGTAGCTGATTATGCAGTTTCGAAAATCGGCCTGGGTAAATATCATTTTGAAGCGGCACAATAAAATACGAACAGGAAATTTTTAAAATATTATTTTTAAGCAACCAAGTTTTTATGAGACAGACCGGTTTACTTATGCTCCTGCATATTATTTGTATTGGTGGGTTTAGCCAAAACCACATAACCAGAATTTACAATATTCCTGATTCTATTAAAGCATCAGGATTTTATGCAGAAGTAACTATTACAGACAGCAGCAATTCAAAAAAAAATATTTCGGGAATATGTATAAATGAGGCAGCCGTAAGGATGGAGAATAATAAAAAAGAGAAATTAGTTGAATTTCTTTTTTTTGACAATAAGGGAAAAGACGTTGCATTTGGGTCAGGACTTTATCCATATGGTATTGGTAATGCATGGAATTATGAATGGCAATACAATGAAACCTATCCGTTGCTGATATTAACAGCCAGCGATTCTGCAACAAAAAAAACACTTTATTCCGGCTATATTTATCTTAACTCCCAAAAGAAATGGAAGCTGCTCAGCAGCAGGCTCTACAATGATCTGATTGGCGTGAATTACATTTGGCCAGGCTTTATAAGCGAGCGAAAATCCAGTGCAACTTACAGCAACCGCTGGTTGTTACGCAGCAATAATACCTGGAAGGCCCTTGATGAGCAAACAATATCCAACCCCGTACTGCGCCCCATGCGTAATATTGACAGCCTGTATCAGCAAAAAGTTGAAGAAGATAGTTTACTTGCCAAACTACCCAAAGAAAGTGTTGTGTATAAAGAAGGTATTTTTTTTCAATCCATAAAAGAAGGCAGCGGAAGATTAGTAAATGTTACAGATACCGTTGTGGTTAACTACAAAGGCTGGCTCTTCAGCGATGGCAGTATATTTGATCAAACCAAAGAAAAGCCGGCAACCTTTTCTTTAAGCAGGTTAATAAAAGGATGGCAGCTTGGCCTTACGCAATGCCGCGTGGGTGGTAAAATAAGGATGTACATTCCTTCAGGCATTGCGTATGGCATACGCACATTTTCAACTGACATTCCGCCTAACAGTACTTTGGTATTTGATGTGGAAGTGCTGGAGGCAAGGGAGAAAACAGCAAAGAATTAGCAGCTATCTGTAAAGAACTTAATAATTCAAATCCACTATTGTCCGGGTTAATTTTAGTTCATTTAATGGAAGCCCTTACAGTAGCAGATTCTGGCCCCTCTCCTTTGGAGAGGGGTTGGGGTGAGGTCATACAGGCCTGATAAGGGTTTGATGCATTTAATCGGACAACAATAATTAAAATCAGTAAAAATGGAAAAGCTATTTCTTGATCTCGAGACCCGGTGGATGACTGCCTGGAAAAATAAAGATGTTGCAACAGTAAGAGAAATACTTGCTGATGATTTTACGCTTACCAGTTCTTTATCAAGTGGCAGTTTGGTTAACAAAGAAGACTGGATCGCTAAACTTTCAGTATATCATTGTACCGCATTTCGTTTCGACAAGATCCAGGTACGGGTATATGAAAATACTGCAGTTGTAAAAAGTTGGTTTCACCAGGATGCAACTGCAAACGGGAAAGACTGGAGTGGCGATTTTTTAATAACTGATGTTTGGGTTAAGAAAAGTGAAAACTGGCAGGTTGTTACGAGGCACGCAAACTGGCTTCAAAATAAATAACCAGGGCATTCGCCGGCATTTTACATGAATCAACGCTATTTAACTGCGCCTAATATTTGAGAATATGATAGATAACGAAATAATCAGGGACAACTATGCTCACATGAGTGATGGCCAGTTGATCCGTACCATGCATGAGGACGGACATCATTTAACAACAGCAGCTTTTGACATATTAAAAGCAGAATTTAAAAAACGTAACCTCGATCAAAGCCATATCGAATCAGCCGGGCAAAAGAAGATCTCGATCCACCAGGAAAAAATTCAACAGGTAAAAAACAGTAATGATGATGACTTTAATAAAGCCATCTGGAAATATATTATAGAAGAGAAAGAGAACAGAACCCCTGACAAGGATATCCTGTCAGGATTACAGGAACGTGGCCTTGATGCAACAACATCCTTACTGATGTTATCCGGATTGAAAGACGGGATCAAAAAGACAATACATGAATTCGATAACGGCATTTGGATTGGTATTGCAGTTTGCATCATTGGTATTTTTGTAACCTTATTCACCTACAGTACTGCTTTAACAACTGGGGGATACTATTATGTGGCCTACGGAGCATTGATTTTAGGTGTGGTCAGGGCCTTTTCTTCCTTTTCAAAAAAAGGAAAATACAAACGGATACTCAAGGACATAGAATCACAAGACGCAGTTGGTATTTAGTTTTAATAAACCGGTTACTAAGCTCCTGCTTTATTTATGTCTTAAAAAAGACAATCCGTTAATTTTGCCGGGTGCTGTTTAAAAATTTCAGAAATTTATTGCTATTAAAACCTGTACTGGCCAGGTTTTTTATTTGGCGTATCGAGCCTGGTTTTTGGCATCTGGGTAGCCGTCATTCCTTCCATTAAAGAGAAATTTATTTTTATTGATGGAAGCCTGGGCTTCATGCTTTAATTTTCGCCACTGGGAGAATTTTCCCCGATTTTCGGATGTTTTTCACGTATTTTTCTCAACTATTATTTGCATTTTTTCAGTACAGTTTTTTAACCAGGTAATGGGTACACATAAAATTATGTTATGCCGGAAAACCCTTAACAGTTTTTATCCCATCAAATATGTAACATGCAAACCATAACCTTAAAACCGTTGTTGCACCGCAATAGCGAATATATTGGCATTTATTTCGATAAAACCCCGGCTATTGAAAAACTAATACGCAAACAGCCCGCAGCAAGATGGAGCCAAACCAACAAATGCTGGTATATACCGCTTACGCAGGAAGCCTGGCTTTTACTAAGCACTAATTTAGAGGGCAAAGCCCTCATTAACAAAATTGCATTGAAGGGGTACCTGGAAAAGAAGAAAACGGTACAGGCTTTGTTACCACAGCAAAAGCAAGTGGCAGCTGAAAAAATTACCTATACAAAACCGGTTTCACTAACAACGGCATGGCAGCTAAGTACCGCAAATGGAAAAGCGCTGGAAAGTTTTGTGCAGATGCTGCAGTTAAAAGCGTACAGTGCATCTACCATCAACACCTACCGCACCGAGTTTATGCAACTGCTTAAACTATTAAAAAAGAAAGCCGTTGATGCGTTAACTGCTGAAGACCTGAAACGGTATATGGTTTATGCCATGCAGACAGAAGGCATAAAAGAAAACACGGCACATAGCCGTTTGAATGCAATGAAGTTTTATTTTGAGCAGGTGCTGGGCAGGGAAAAATTTTTTTGGGAGATACCGCGGCCCAAAAAACAATTGATCATTCCCAAATTACTGAATGAAACAGAGATACGCAGACTTTTTAATGCCCTTACCAATAAAAAACACAAAGCCATGTTATTTACAGCCTATAGTGCCGGTTTGCGGGTAAGTGAAATTGTGAATTTAAAAATTGCAGATATAGACAGCAGGCGTATGCAGATATTT
>JBBRQF010000048.1:0-26172 GCA_038226715.1 Chitinophagales bacterium | reverse complement strand
TTCCTAATTCCTAATTCCTAATTCCTAATTCCTAATTCCTAATTCCTAATTCCTAATTCCTAATTCCTAATTCCTAATTCCTAATTCCTCACCTGTTCCTCCCGCTCAACATCGGCACAAAGCTAAAGTTTTCAAATGCTTCCTCGGTGGTTATTCCGTCTTCCTGCTTTGTTATGCGTAACATGCGCTGCTGATCGCCCTCATCAACCGGTATGATCATTTTACCACCGGTTTTTAACTGTGCAATTAATTTAGGCGGAATAAAAGGTGCTGCTGCTGTGATGATCACTTTATCAAAAGGCGCATAAGTTGGCAGTCCCTCGTATCCATCACCATAAAAGAATTTAAGGTTGGGGTAGCGGCTTTTAAAAATGAACTGCTTTGTTTTTTCAAAGAGATTTTTTTGCCGCTCAATGGTAAACAGTTTTACGCCCATCTCTGCCAGCACGGTTGCCTGGTAAATACTGCCGGTGCCAATTTCCAGTATTTTTTCATTTGGCTTTACCTGCAGCAACTGGGTTTGGTATGCTACTGTATATGGCTGCGAAATGGTTTGTCCTTCACTAATGGGAAAGGCGCGGTCTTCGTAAGCGATCTTATCAAAAGCGCTGTCGAGAAAATAATGCCGGGGAATATTATTCATGGCCTGCAACACATTTTCATCGGTAATGCCTTTTTCACGTAACAGGTCCATTAACTTTTTGCGAAGGCCTTTATGCTGGTAACTATCTTCATATTTTCTCATGGGGCCCTAACCCCTGAAGGGGAATTTAAGGTGTAAAATAATTTTTAGTAATTTTTGATATTGAAACAATTCAATACAATTTGTTTGCAAGATAAAAAAATGTGCGGGTAAAAGCCGCACTCATTATTTTTAATTTACGTATCCGTTTTATTTGTACCGTGGTGTATGCTCATCAAAGAACACTTTAACCGTTTTATCCCAATCGGCCAATACATTATTACGTTCTTTGTTAAGTGATTGGTTGGCATCGTTAAAAGCATTCGTTGCAGCGTTAATATCCTTCACGGCCTTATTATACATATCCACTTCTGATTTTGGGGGGCTGCTTTTTCTTTCAAATTCTTTTTTAATAGTTGTAAACCTTTCCTGTGTAAGATAAAATTCACTGATGGCATTCAGCTTTTCATTCACTTCCTTTTCATAAAAAGCCATTACTGTTTTACAGGCAGTAACCAGGCTGTTATCTCCCTGAAATGGGGTTATCGTTTTTATTTTCTCCTGCCCTTCCCTGGCGTAACGCAGTAATGAATTTTTATTCTGTTCAATACCCGTGATATTATTTTTTTCAACCGCTTCCATCAGGTAACCTTCCTGTTTGTAAGCTTTAAAAAAAGTGAGGTAGAAAACATTATAATAGGCATTTATTTCATGCACCTGTTTTGTCTTCTCCCCCAGCTCGGTATTATCCTTATTTAAAGTGATATTGTTTTTTGTCGCAAAGGTTTCGGTAGCCAGTGTCATTTTCTGATTCCCTTCTTCCAGTTTTTTATCTACCAATTCCTGCGCCATCATATAGGCTTCCATATCATCATAACTTTGCTCAGCTATCTCTTCCATATTTACGATCTTGCTGTAATCTTCATTAAGCACATTGTAGTACAACTTAATAAACACCACAGTAGAGTCACGAAAACTTTTATCGCCCTTAAAACCCGGCATACCGGCAATATTCATCCGGGCTTCCTGCACTTCATCCAGCAGTTTGGTACGCAGGTTATCTACCTTTTTTGCTTTTTTACCATGGGCAGATGCACTGGCATAACTCATGAATTTTTTAGAAACATTTTCACGCTGCTTGCTGATCACATTCATATAGTCCACAGGATTATCATAATCCTGTGCAGCTGCAGCAAGGCATAAAAAATTAAAAAACAGCACTATTCCAACTACCTGCTTCATACATCGAATTTTATTTAAAAGTAAAATATTTTTCTTTCCCCGCTACAGTATAAAAAAATATTTATTTATCTAACAAGTGGTTGGTGTCCCCACCAACCACGGCCACCCTCGGTCGGTGTCCCCATCGACCGAAATAGGGGCAACAATTTTTTTTTCAGGCGAGTCTCTGCCAGGATTTTGTGCGCTGAACCGCAGGACTCGCCTTGATACGGAGCGACTATACAAATTCTAGCATCCTAATATGATGGGCGGCGAGTCCTGGGCTTAACACATTGCCCGGCCAGAGACTCGCCTGAGAACTCGGAAACTCGCCTGCGAAGTCAAAATTATTTATTTATCCAATCCATCATAATTTTAGATGCCTCGGCCAGTGTTATATCCTGCTGCACATGCTTTACATAAGCCGCATTATTTTCCTGGCTGTGCTGTGTAGATGCATTTATCCGCTGCCTGTCAAACTCATTATTAGTTACAACTAAAGCCGTTTTTTCAGCAACTTCATCATTACTTAATTCTTTAAACATGCCCTGTATTTTTTTATAATGCGGTACATAGGTGTTCCATTGCAGCGGAATGGTTCTCCCGGTTTTGTATTCCTTCAGCCATTTATTAAATGCGAGGATAGTATTAAAATAAGCATCACCCGAAATTCTTTTTTCGCTTTCTAATTGCAGGCTTTGCACCGGTAATGCAGCACCCGCCTGGTAAATGCCTGCCTTACTGTTATCGGGCTGTAAAGCACTGCTGTTGGCCTTTTCGCGGTACGATTCATCCGAATACAGGTCGGGCAGTTCAATATCGGGTTTAACACCGGTCCATTGTGTGGTACCGCCATTAACCCGGTAAAATTTACGTTGGGTAACTTTTACAAAGTCTTCGTAATTCTTCCCTTTTACAAAAGGAAGTGTATCCATGGGCAATACCACCTGCGCCGTTCCTTTTCCATAAGTGGTTCCACCAACGATCAATGCCCGGTTATAATCCTGCAACACGGCACTCACAAATTCGCTGGCGCTGGCGCTGGCACCATTTATTAAAACCATCAGCGGACCATCATAAATAGTTCCCCTGTTTGGGTCTTTTAAAAACCGGACCTTGCCATCTTTTTCTTTTACCGAAGCCACGGGGCCAATATCGATGAAGATGCCTGCCAGTTGCATAGCTTCCCACATGCTGCCACCGCCATTGTAACGCAGGTCGAGGATGAGGCCGGCAATAGTATCTTTGCGCAGCTTTACAATTTCCTTACTTACATCATTGGCCGATCCGTCGTACTTAATATCCTTTTCATCGGTGATTGATTCATCTTCGCGGCTGTAAAAACCGGGCAGGTTAATGTAGCCGATATTTTTAGCGCCGTGCAACACATAACTTTTTACGATCCCTTCTTCATCATCAATTTTTTCTTTGCGCAGGTTTACTGTTTTTAATTCGCCCGCTGCTGTTTTTACCGTTACTTCCAGGTCGGCCGGGTTATTACCACCGAGCATTTTATCCAGTTCAGCATCATCAGTTATTTCAGTAATTTCTTTTTCAATGCCTTCGCTTTTTAGTTTGATGAGCTGATCGCCGGTATGCAATTGCCCGCTGCGCCAGGCACTGCCACCGGGCTGTAAAAAACTGATGGCCAGGTCGCCTTTGTCATTATCCTCCACTTCAAACCCCGCACTGAATTCGGTAGCACTCATTTCGGTATCAAATTCTTTTTTGGCAGCAACACTCATGTAATTGGTATGCGGATCGTAGCACCAGGCAATGGTATTCAGGTAGTCGTCTTCTTTTTCTATATTAAATTGAGCCGGTGTTTTAAGCAGTTCATCCATAAATGAACCTTCCTGTTTTTTTGTTTTTTCACGGGCATCTTTTTCCAGTTGTGCAAAATCTGCCGGTAAGGTTTCTGAAATTGTTTTACCGCCATCTCCCAGTTTATCGGCAATGTTTTCAAGTACCCGCCATTTTAAGAACTTTTGCCAGCGCAGGCTGAGATCGGCCACTGATGAAGCGTAGCTTGTAAAAGGCCAGTAAACATTATCCGGTTTGGAAAAATCAAAAGGTTTAGCCAAAGATATTTTGAGTAAACTATCGGCTCTTTTTAAACTTGCTTTATACATGGTAATTGACCTGTTGTAGAACTCCCACCCGTTTCCCAAAAGCTCATCATCCAGTTTTGTTTTGTATGCATCCAATATAGTTATTTCATTTTGGGTAAAGAACAATTTATCATCATCCAGTTTTTCCATCCATTTATTATACAGCATGGCTGATGAAGTATCATTCCATTTTACAGGGAGATAATGATTTTGTTGCAGGAAACGCTGCAGCGTAATTACTTTGCTGCGTAAGGATGTTGCAGCCGGCTGTTGTGCATGAAGCTGCCATGAAAAAAAGATCAGCAAGAACTGGTAAACTATTTTCATAAAATGCTTTGGGTACCGGGTATATTTTGCAAAACCTTTATCCATATTATTTCAATCCCATTTCTTCTATTATCCGTGCAATCTTTTCATCCAGCAATTTTTCTGTTGCATTAAAAGCTGCAGCATCGGCAAGTTTTGCATTTACACTAAAATAAAATTTTATCTTGGGCTCGGTTCCGCTTGGCCGGGCAGATATCTTTGTTCCATCAGCCAGTACAAACTGCAGTACATTACTTTTTGGCAGGTCAATAGTCCAGGTTTCACTGCTGCTAATATTCTTACCGAGTTGTAATTCGTAATCCAGTAATTGTATAACCGCAGCCCCATCAATAGTAAGCGGTGGATTGTTCCGGTAGCCTTCCATCATCGTTGCAATTTCTGCTGCACCGTTCATACCTTTTTTAGTCACACTCACTAAACTCTCTTTATAAAAACCGTATTGCAGGTAAAGGTCAAGCAATTTATCATACAGCGTACGGCCCTTATTTTTTTCGTAAGCTGCCATTTCGCAACTGAGTGCTACGGCACTTATGGCATCTTTATCCCTGATCTTATCGCCGATCATCAAACCAAAACTTTCTTCGCCGCCAATGATATAATTTTCTTTGCCTTCTTTTTCTTTGATAAGTTTACTGATCCATTTAAAACCGGTAAGCACATTGTAACAGGCTACCCCATTGGCTTTGGCTACTACATCGATCATATCGCTGGTAACAATGGTTTTAATAACCATATCGTTTGGCTGTGCAATACCTTTGGCTTTGCGGGCTTCTATCATGTAATTAAAAGCCAGCAGGGCTGTCTGGTTTCCATTTAATAAAACCCATTCGCCTTTTTTATTTTTAACCCCAATGGCTACCCGGTCAGCATCCGGATCGGTTCCCAATAAAATATCTGCATCCAGGGCTTCGGCTTTTTTAAGTCCCATGCTCATCGCTTCTGTTTCTTCGGGATTGGGATAGATGACCGTAGGAAAATTTCCATCAGGCGTGCTTTGTTCTTCCACAATATGTACATTGGTGAAACCAAATAGCTGCAATGCTTTTGGTACCAGCACAATACCCGTACCATGTATGGGCGTGTACACAATTTTAAGATCAGATTGTGCCGTACATATATCCGGGTAAATACTTAAACCTTTTACCATTTGCAGGTATCCGGCATCCATGGCTTCGCCGATGCTGGTAATATTTTCTTCTCCGCCATTCCATTTCACATCATCTACCGTAGCAATTTTTTCGACTTCGGTAATTACATTTTTATCATGCGGCGGCACCATCTGTGCGCCATCATCCCAGTAAGCTTTGTAGCCATTGTATTCTTTGGGATTATGCGATGCAGTACAAACCACCCCACCCTTACAACCATTTTTACGAATAGCAAAACTCAGTTCAGGTGTCGGCCGCAGGGATTCAAACAAATACACTATAATACCGTTGGCTGCAAACACATGGGCTGTTATCTCTGCAAAAAAGCGGCTGTTATTCCGGCAATCGTGTGCAATAGCAACACTTACTTCGCCGGTAAAACACTGCTTTAAATAATTGGCATAACCCTGCGTAGCCATACCCACGGTATATTTATTCATGCGGTTGGTACCAATCCCCATAATGCCACGCAGGCCACCCGTACCAAACTCCAGGTTCTTATAAAAAGCATCTTCCAATGCTGAAGGATCATTCTTTTGCAAAGCAGTTATTTCGTCTTTAACAGCCTGGTCATAATTACCGGTAAGCCACTTGTCTATCTTTTGTTGAGTTGCCACATCCATAGTTATCTGTTTATACTTTCAAAAATAAATTATTCAACCTTCATAAAAATAAATAATTAGATTTGTTATATGCTTTTATGCTGTAATAAATATTTGTATCATTTCTTACATAAAAAAATCGTTGGCATTGTTTTGCTGATGTTTTTTTCCACTTTTGCACGTGCACAAAATACGCTGCTGCAGCTGGACAGCTTACCTTCGGGCTCACTTAATCCACTGTTTATTGCTGCTTATAAAAAACCTGTCCGGCTGATGACACTGTATACTAACCCTGCCTACAAACCCTACATTTTAAGTAGAGGCGGGGAATTAATGCATTGGCCAAGCTATCCTTTAACAACGGGTCAAATAATAGCCAGGGAGGAGGAATGGCAGAGAAGGAACAAGCAAAGCATTGGTGAACAAATAGCCAGCGATATTATTAAGAGCAATGTTAATAAACTTATATATGGCCGTAAGGTTGCCCCCGCTGCAGTTCCTAAGTTTTAAAACTCCCCCATTATCTTTTCCGTAAATCTTAGCCAATACAATAACAAAGGGCTGTTATCTGTATTTTTGTACTTTATGAACCCAACCGCTGCACATAGATCAATTTTACTGAGTTTTTTTATCGGTATGTTATTCTTCACGTCAACTTTTGCACAGGACTCATCAGCCAACAGCATAAAATCAACCTACGGATCAACGGTTCAACCGATTAACGGATTAACCCATAAACAAATCAACCGCCGCATAAAAATCATCGCTGCCACAAACGTTGTTGGCTACGGTACTGCTATGGTTGGCCTTTACGCTGCCTGGTACAAAAACTATCCGCAAAGCAAATTCCATTTTTTTAACGATATACCCGAATGGAAAGGCATTGATAAGATCGGGCATGCTTTTAGTGCTTATGCCGAAAGCAAGGCCAGCATGGAACTCTGGCGCTGGACGGGTATGAGCCGCAAAAAACAAATATGGATCGGTGGCATGAGTGGTGCTTTTTACCAGACTGTTATTGAAACGCTGGATGGCTTTAGCTCGGAATGGGGCTGGAGTTGGGGGGATTTTGGAGCCAATATTGCAGGCAGCGGTATGCTGGTGGCACAGGAACTGGCCTGGGATGAACAACGCATTCAAGTTAAATTTTCTTTTCACCGCAAATCATACAACGATCCCACATTAAACCAACGAAGCGATAAGATTTTTGGCAAAAGTACAGCCGAACGTTTTTTAAAAGATTACAACGGACAAACCTATTGGCTTAGTGCTAATGTGCATTCCTTTTTCCCTGAAAGTAAATGGCCCAAATGGCTTAATATAGCCGTTGGTACCGGTGCCGAAGGCATGTTTGGAGCCAGTGAAAATATTGGTAAGGATAATAACGGTAATATCAATTTTAACCGCACCGATATAAAGCGTTACCGGCAATGGTACCTCTCACCGGATATTGACCTTACTAAAATTAAAACCAATAAAAAAGGTTTGCAAATGGCTTTCCGTTTACTCAACATTGTAAAGATCCCCATGCCGGCTTTAGAATTTTCAAACGGAAGTTTTAAGGTAAAGGCGATTGGCTTTTAATGCCCCTATCCCCTGAAGGGGTAACTGAAGAAGATTTAAGCGATTTTTTTCTGTGATTAAAATATTAAAATGAAAATATAATACAAAACGGAATTATCCTCCCTCTCCCCTTGGAGAGGGCTGCGGTGAGGTCAATCGATCCAGGCTCCCGTAACTTCCCCGTTTTCCACTTCCACCCTGATATGCTCATCAGCAGTAGTAGAAACCGAAAAGCCAACATAATCAACATCAACCGGGAAACTCTTGTGCGTTCTTTCCACGAGGGCCAGTGTTTGTATTTTTCGTGGAAGCTGCTCCAGCAAAGGTTTTAAAGCATACAGCATAGTACGGCCGCTGTTGGCCACATCATCAATCAGCACAATTGTTTTATCATTAAAATCTAACCCGGCATCTAAACTTATGGTTAGTGGATTTTTTTTATCCATACTCAGTTCAAGCACCAGCACTTCACCGCTGAACACTTCCTTTATATACTGGCTTATCTTCTCTGCAATGATTGTACCGTTGTTCTTAATCCCGATCAGTATCAACTTTGTTTCAGTATAGTTTTGTTCAACTACCTGCAATGCCATACGCCGCAGTTTTTTATCGGCTACTTCGGCGATAAGTATTTGTTTGCTGTTCTGCATCATGACACGAATTTAATTGAAAAAGGTGAAACCGTTAATCAGTTAATCCGTTAATTGGTTAATCCGTGGGTAACATTTGTGTATTTTTGTATCCAATTGCAAACCTTTCTTCCGCAGACTCTATCATTGTTTGCCTTCGGCAAATATTTATTGCCACGGAAGCACTGAAGCACTGAAAAAATACAAACCATGTTTCTGTGTTTCCGTGTCTCTGTGGCAAATCCTTTCTGCCGCAGGCAGAATTATTAAACAATCCGTAGTAAACCCATTCGTGTAATTAGTGTAATTCGTATAATTCGTGTCATATAATTACCTTAGCAGCACAATTTCCAACATGCAACTTGTACAACAGATACTTTTCATAGCGCTTGCTGCTTTCGCCACCTTGTTCTTTGCCAAAAACATCAGCAGCATACGCCGCAATATTTTTTTAGGTAAGGATGAAGACCTTACTGACAACCCTTCCAAACGCTGGCGAAACCTGATCCTCCTCGCCTTCGGACAAAAAAAAATGTTCCGCAATCCGCTGGTAGCTGTTATGCATTTGGTTATTTATGCAGGTTTCATCATCATCAATGCAGAAGTATTGGAAATTGTACTGGATGGCATACTGGGCACACACCGTTTATTCTTCCCTTACCTGGGTAGTTTCTATACATTCCTGATCAACTTTTTTGAAATACTGGCCGTAGGCGTAATTACCGTTTGTGTTATTTTTCTGGCAAGAAGAAATGTCATCAAACTAAAACGCTTCATCAGCAAAGACCTGGATGGCTGGCCACACAGCGATGCCAATTATATCTTAATAACCGAGATCGTTTTAATGACGCTCTTCCTCACCATGAACAGTGCAGACCGTGCTTTACAATTACAGGGAGCCGAACATTATCACGACACCGGTAATTTTATTTTCTCCGGCATCATCGCACCGGTATTCAGTAATTTTTCTGCAACTACTTTAATGGGTATAGAACGTACCTGCTGGTGGCTGCACATCATCGGCATATTTGCCTTTTTAAATTACCTGCCTTACAGTAAACATCTGCATATCTTACTTGCCTTTCCCAATGCGTATTACGCAAGATTGGATGTTGTTGGCGAAATGCACAATATGGAAAGTGTGCAGAATGAAGTTAAATATATGATGCAGCCCGAGCTTGCCCCTACCGGCGAATCGGCACCCATGAAATTTGGCGCCACAGATGTATTTGACCTGAGTTGGAAAAATTTATTAGACGCCTATAGCTGCACCGAATGTGGCCGCTGCTCTGCCGCCTGCCCGGCAAACATGACCGGCAAATTATTAAGTCCACGTAAAATTATGATGGACACCCGCGACCGCCTGGAAACTGTGGGTAAGAATATAAAAGTAAACGGCGAATTTAAAGACGACGGTAAAAATCTTTTCTCCCATATAACTGTTGAGGAACTGCGTGCCTGTACCACCTGCAATGCCTGTGTACAGGAATGCCCTGTTTCCATCTCTCCGCTTGATATTATTTTAGAATTACGCCGTTCCCTCATTATGGAAGACAGCAACGCCCCCCAGGAATGGAATGTAATGTTTGGCAATATTGAAAACAATTTTGCGCCCTGGAAGTTTAGTCCGGATGACAGGGATAAATGGGCGGAGGAAATGGTCTGACGCCCCCGTCTAACCATTTAAGAAAAAGCCTGAGTTTTCTTTTCACTCGCCGGTGCAGACCGGAACCTAGTCAATTCCAAAGCAGGTGCCTGTATGCAGTATTGCATTTTCTAACTTTAGAATCCTCCGGAAAAAATAAATGTTGAGCATATACCCGCTCTGCCAAAGGTCTTTTGCCAAGAAATCAAACTTGCTTAAATTACAAGGATCATTAAGGCACAACCAAACCCATGACAGAAAATAACTGGTTCCATATCACCAACGCCAACGAAATTGATTCGCCTGCCTTATTGGTTTATCCCCGGCGGGTAAAAGCCAATATACTTACAGCTATAAAAATGACCGGCGATATTAACAGGCTTCGTCCGCATGTTAAAACACATAAATGCGCCGAAGTGGTAAAGCTGATGATGGATGCGGGGATATTTAAATTTAAATGTGCCACTATTGCCGAAGCAGAAATGCTTGGCATGCAAAAAGCAACTGATGTTTTGCTGGCCTATCAACCGGTTGGTCCCAAGTTGCAACGCTTCATTGCATTAATAAAAAAATACCCGGCCACCCAATTTTCCTGTCTTACAGATAATTTAGTTTCTGCTGCCGCACAATCAAAAGCATTTACTCAGGCAGGTTTACAAGTGCCGGTTTATATTGACCTCGATATCGGCATGAACAGAACCGGTATTCAGCCCGGAGATGAAGCCCTGGAATTATATAACTATTGTTCAACCGCATCGGGCATCATCATAAAGGGCCTGCATGCCTATGATGGACATATTGTGGATATTGATTTTTCAGAAAAGAAAAAGAAATGTGATGATGCTTTCGCCCTAGTGGAAGACCTGAGTGACAGGATCACCCGCATGGGATTTGCCAAACCAATTATTATTGCAGGCGGCTCTCCCACTTTTTCTGTTCATTGTAAAAGAAAAGAAATAGAATGCAGTCCCGGTACCTTTATTTATTGGGATAGAAGTTATTCTTTACTCTGTCCCGAACAGGAATTTATTGTTGCAGCCATATTGCTTACCAGGGTGATCTCCTCACCGGCAGGAGAAAGAATATGCACCGATCTGGGGCACAAATCCGTTGCCGCTGAAAATGACATTTCAAAAAGGGTTTTCTTTCCCGGCTTGGAGTTTTTACATGCCATTGCACAAAGTGAAGAACACCTGGTTTTGGAAAACGAATCATCCATTCAGTTTGTCCCCGGCGATATATTGTATGGTATCCCCTGGCATATTTGTCCTACTGTTGCTTTGTATGATAGTGTAAAAATCATAGAGAACGAAGCTTGTATTGCTGAATGGAAAAATATCGCCAGGGACCGTAAGCTTACTATCTGACATTTTTCTCCTGGCCGGTGTGACTTTGTTTAAATAAAAATCCGTTTCTTTAACCCTAACTTATTTCAAGATGAAATTATTAATCGCCCTTCTCCTCTGCCCTTTCCTGTCAACAGCACAGGAACGTAATCAGAAATTTGAACATGACACGCTCTACACTTCAAGTGGCTATAAGATCTACCCCGGCAAAACGATAGAATTTGCAAATGGCCTTGAAAGATATGACCGGTTCAAATATGTCTCGGTTAAAAATAATCTTCTATCTACTTCATTAACCAACTGTTCAGTTACCGTTAAAGCATTCAAGAAATACTGGGTCTCCGCCGGTCTTCACAATGGGTATATTGTTTTTGACGGATACTTACACAGAAAAGATGGTTCCAACGATTACATCGTTTTACAAATGGCATTTGACCGTGCTATAGAAAATTCGCCCGATCTGCCAAGTGAAATAAAAGTACCCGATGAATACAGGAGTAAGTACACAAGAAATATTAAAACAGAACTGGTCACAGCCTATAACCTTTACCAGGATAAACTGATCAGTAAAGCAGTCTATAAGGCAATGAAAGAAACTTTACTAAAACAGCAATAAATAGGATTGCTTTGCCTTAAATCTATAAAAGATACACATGAAAATATTATTAACCCTTTTGACCGTGCTTACTTACCAGGTTGGTATTGCACAAAATTTAAAGCCGGAACGGGATGCATTCACGTTAAAATTAGCGGTTGATACGGTTAATTATTATGAACAGGAAATTAAAAGCGGTCCATATTTTGTTTATAAAAATGCACTTCAGATCTACCCATCTGAAAAAATAAAAATAGCGGTTGAATTAAAAAATGATACCATCTTCTCCATGAAAACTGTGGAAGAAAACCTGGATCCGAAGAACACCATTGAAATTGAATTTTCGCAAAAAATTAAAGACGGAAAAAGTGAGATGATGATACTTATGGTAAAAAACCCTTTCAATAAAAAATTAACATATACAGCCAACATGTATATTGTTGGACACAACAAATGGTTAACTACCAGTATTATACCCGTTGAGCCAGATCTTGTTGGTTATGAAACCTGGAGCGACGTTATAATTTCATTAGCACTTGACAATTGGAAATTGACGAAATAGTAAATTTAAAATTCTTTCTTTAGTAATAACTACAATATATTTTATGAAGGTCTGGGCAAGTAAAGAAAAAGCTGATGACAAAATAATTGCGTTTGCAAATCAGACCATTTATAAAGGCAATCCAAAAATAAATGATATTGATTCAGTTGTTTTTGAATTAAACATGAAACATGGAATTCCCACCGGCCTCGCAGGATTTCCATTATCTTATATAAGAGAAATAAATCTTGCTGAAGGGAAAAGTCATATTGAACTTTTATTTGGCAAGGATTCAAGTGAAGACTTAAAGATAACAGATAACGACCGGAGAAAGGATATTTTCGAATATTTTAAAGCCAATATTCCAGGTTCAGTATATTCAGTTTATAAACTAACCGCTATGCAGTCTGGTAAAAAACCATTGATCGCTTTTTTTGTTGTTGCTGTTCTTTTTGGATGGACACTCTATGTAGCGTTCGGTATACAATCTGGAAACCAATATGATGTACCCGGACAGGAATATCATTCAATTGCCGGAATTGTTCTGGCAATAGCATCCATTGGCGTTAAGAATGTAATATTGGTTTTCGGTTCATTAATGGCCATTGCATTAATATCATTCTTTAGTAAAGTAAAAAAAACGGCAGTAATTGAGAGAATTTCAATAAGACAAACCGATTCTTCCACTTTTTCTTTAATAAAATAAATGTGTTAGTTATCTACTAAAAGGCACCCCTAACCAACATGCTTTTCTATACCTATCCCGTTTTCTGTTAGCCCGGTTTATACAAATAGGTTGTATATTTCAATTTATAAAAATGCTGTTTGATGGCAACTACACAAAAAAGTAAACATAAAGGAAACATTTTTTTACGAATGCATCCACTGCAACGGGTTTTGCTAAGCATGGGAATGGTCATTGTTGCTTTCTTCGTGATACGGGGTTACCGGCTCAGCGGCATCATTATATGCGCCGTATTATGGAATGTATTTTCCATCTCTTATATAATTACCAGTTGGATCATTTTTTATACAAGGTCCGTGGAGGACATTGAAAAACTTGCAAACAAAGAAGATGGAAGCAGGATCTTTGTGCTGATCAGTGTGCTGGTATGTTCGTTCGCAAGTATGTTTACCGTATTGTTGCTGATGCTATCTGCAGGGGAATCATCGGGACAAGGTTCCGGAAATATTGTTTTGTCAATAACCGGTATCATGACCTCCTGGATAATGCTGCATACCATTTTCACCCTGCATTATGCCCACCTGTATTATTCAAAAACAAAAGGAAATCCAACCATATCCGGCCTTGATTTCCCTTCAGAAAAAAAACCTGATTATATTGACTTTGCCTATTTCTCTTTTATCATTGGTATGACTTTCCAGGTTTCGGATGTAACCATCAACAGCCGCCTTATCAGGCGAACCGCCCTGGCGCATAGTTTGCTGGCTTTTGCTTTAAATACGTTTGTTGTGGCGCTTACTATTAACTTAATTGCCGGGTTAACGAAGTAAGTTTTTAAATTAAATTACTATTGGATTCACTAACACATATTGCATTGGGCGCCTGTATGGGCGAAGCATTTGCGGGTGGCAAGGTTGGTAAAAAAGCGATGCTTTGGGGTGCGCTGGCACAAAGTATACCGGATATAGATTTTGTGTCAGCAACCTGGCTAAATACCAGCGAAAATTTACTGGCCCACAGAGGATTTACCCATTCCATTTTATTTGGCACAGCCATGGCTTTTTTATTTGCTTTTTTTGCAGAAAAATGGCACAGGCCGCACAATATTTCTTTTAAGCGCTGGCTGGCTTTTTTTGCTGCTGCAATACTCACCCATATTTTTATAGATGCTTTTAATAATTATGGTGTTGGTTGGTTTGAACCCTTCAGTCATTACCGCATCAGTTTTAATGTGATATATGTTGCCGATCCGTTTTTTTCGGTTATGCCCGGGATTGCATTGCTGATGTTGCTGTTACTAAGATCATTCAGCAAAAAAAGAAAATTCTGGTGGAAGACAGGCCTTGGTTTTTGCTTTTTGTATTTAAGTTACTGTGTGGTAAATAAAATTATTATCAACAATGATGTAAAGCAACTGCTGCATAAACAGGATATACAATACAACAGCTATTTTACAACCCCCGCACCACTGCAAAACTGGCTATGGTTTGTTGCAGCCGGCACCGACAGTGGTTACTATGTGGGCTACCGCTCTGTTTTTGATAAAAGCGACAAATTAAACCTGCAATACTTTCCCCGCAATATATCTTTATTGAACGCTGTTGTAAATAAAAAAGAAGTACAGGAACTTACCCGTTTTTCGCAAGGTTATTATACCGTTGAGCAAAGAAAGGATACCCTGGTTTTTAACGACCTCAGGTTTGGCCAGGTTGTGGGATGGGAAAACCCAAAAGAAGAATTTGCTTTTCATTATTATTTACAACCTGCTATAGATAATACCTTGGTTGTACAGCGTGGGCGTTTTGCAAAATGGAACCGCCATTCATTTAATACATTCTGGAAACGTATAAAAGGAGATGAAGTAAAATAATTACAATGCCGGTGAAAAAAGCCTGGCGAGCCTGTCGGCCAGTCTAAAATAAAATGCACGGTTATTCCACAGTTTTTCATTTATTTTTTTGGCATGTTTTATATCATCAAAAAATATCTTTCTCAGTTTTTCAGCAAATGCCACATCATACACAATGGCGTTAACTTCAAAATTCAGGTCAAAGCTGCGGTAATCCATATTGGCTGTTCCTACCATAGATAATTTACCATCAGTTATCATGGTTTTAGCATGCACAAATCCTTTTTCGTACAAATAAATTTCCACGCCGGCTTTTAGCAGTGCTTCATAGTTAGCTTTTGATGCAGAATTTACCAACCTGGAATCACTTTTTCCGGGCACCAGTAATTTTACCGAAAGTCCGCTGGATGCAGCTATCCTGAGTGCATCTATAATATTATCGCCGGGTATAAAATAAGGCGTAGTAATAAGTATCTCTTCTTTTGCAAGGTATATTGCCTGTAAGATCGAAAATAATACAGCGGGTTGTTCCGAATCGGGGCCGCTGCCAACGATCTGAACATACGTATCGCCTTGTTGTAGCACCTGCTCTGCAAAATAAAGTTGATCTGCTTTCACATTCCGGCCACAACAAAAATTCCAATCGGACAAAAACAAGTACTGCAGGTAATATACACCGGGACCGTCAATGCGGAGATGGGTATCACGCCAGAACAATTGCCCTTTTTTGTTATTGATGTATTTATCACTTACATTAATGCCGCCCGTAAAACCAGTCAGACCATCGACCACAACAATTTTACGGTGATTACGGTAGTTGATGCGGTTTGCCAGCAGGTAAAAATGTACTTTAGAGAATGGGTATATTTCTATACCTGCTTCCTGCATACGTTTTTCAATTTTCTTTTTTATTGTAGGACTTCCGAAGTCATCATAAATAAATCTTACCTCAACCCCTTCTTTTGCTTTTTTTATCAGCAGTTCAATGATCCTGCTGCCAATCTCATCCTCTTCGTAAATATAATATTCCATGTGAATGTGGTGCTTTGCCTTTTCCAGGCAGGCTATCAATTCAGGAAACTTTTCTTCTCCATTCAGCAATAGTTTCACTTTATTATAACGGGTTAACGGGCTTCTTAAATCCTTTATCAGCATGGCCGCCAATTCTGCATTTTGCATAGCCGAAGCTTCGGGCGGTGTAACTATTGATTTACTGTAATTTGGAATATTTTTCTTTAATTGCTGCAACAGTTTTTCATCCTGCGCTGCCTTTTTTGAGTACCGTTTTATCTTCCAGTAATTGATCCCGAATGTGAGGTAAAAAACAATCCCAATTACAGGTACAAAAATGCAAAAGAGCAGGTAAGCTAATGTTTTGGTACTGCTATGCGTTTCAAATATCACCCTTAAACATACCAGTAACATAATAACCGTGTAGCTGATGATCACAATCCAGGTCCAATGCATAAATAGTTTGTGTTGCGTATGTGTGGTAAAATTACCCCGTCTTATTCTTATGTTGCTAAAGTAAGTTGGCAATTTAACAATTTTACCAGTCAGAATAATTAAAACAATTATTGGCACGGTTTTAATTATTCATATTTAAACTAAACCATAAAATCATATAACATGAAAAAAGTAAATTTTCTTAGCCCGATTATTTTGTTCTTTCTTTCCGTAAGCTTAAGCTCTTGCCAGGCCATCGCCGGCATTTTTAAAGCAGGCATGGGCTTCGGCATTTTTATAGTGCTTGCAGTTGTGGCGCTAGTTATTTTTATTGCCATGCGGGTTGGTAAAAATAAAAATTAAACAGAATCATAGCGCAGTTAAACCCGAACGCAGCAAATATATTTCATCCATAAATAAGCAAATGTTAACCAACAGGGGTACGTACGGCAGTTAACACATCGTGCTTATATTTATGGTGTAAATTAATTTTATGCGCCATCCCATTTTCCTGTTTGTTGCTTTTATAAGTTTTCTGCTGCTGCTCAGCAGGATATTACCAATAAAAACATGGTAAGCTTCAGCCTCTCCGGCTTTGCTGACGCGGCACATCATTGGTATGATATAAATGAAAAGGGTACGATAGTGACATCCACGCACGGTCACCCACGTTATGAACCAACCAACATTACTGCCATTGCCGATAATATTTTATTATTCCAGAAGGATAATGGCGGATGGCCAAAAAATTATGATGTGCAGGCCATACTTACAACAGATCAAAAAGACAGTCTGCTGAAGGCAAAGCAATTGACAAATACCACTTTTGATAATGGCACCACTTACCCACAGGTTGTGTACCTGGCCCAGGTATACAGTAATACAAAGACAGAAAAATACAAAGCCGCTGCATTAAAAGGACTTGATTTTATCCTCTCTGCACAATATGCCAATGGCGGGTGGCCACAATATGATCCGCTGGAAAATAATTACAGCCGCTATGTTACTTTTAATGATGATGCCATGTGTGGCATCATGTGGCTGCTGAAAGATATTACCGAAAACAAACCTGATTATGCTTTTATTGATAGGGGTAGCAGGTTAAAAATACAGGCTGCATACGAAAAGGGATTAGACTGCATTTTAAAAACACAGATAAATGATGCCGGCGTTCCAACCGCCTGGTGCCAGCAATATGATGAAGTAAATCTTCAACCTGCCTGGGCAAGAAAATTTGAACCCCCAAGTATTTGTAATGGTGATAGTGTGGATATTGTATTGTTATTAATGAGTATCAAAAAGCCTGCTGCAAATGTTGTTGATGCGGTACAAAATGCGGTAACCTGGTTTAAAGCTTCAATGATCAAAGGTATACGGGTAGAAATATTTACGGCCCCCGACCTGCCTACCCCTTACCGCTTATCCAAAACTGATAAACGGGTGATAAGCGATTCGCTGGCTTTGCCCATCTGGACACGTTATTACGAATTAAAAACACACCGCCCGCTGTTTTGCAACCGCGACAGTAAAGTAGTTTACAGCCTTGCAGAAGTAGAAAGAGAAAGAAGGGACGGATACGGTTGGTATACCTATGGTCCACAAAAAGTGTTAAACAAATATCCCGCCTGGCAAAAGCAGTTTGCTGCCGGTAAAAATGTTTTGCAATAAAACGGGCTCCCCTAAAAATTTTAAAGGCAACACTGTTTAATTATTAAAAAGGAGTATGTTAGCTATCTTTGCCATACCTTATCAAAATAGATCATGAAGAGATTATTAATTGTACTGTTGTTTTGTCCTTTATTATCACTTGCTCAAAACATGGTGCCCCGATACGAAAACGACACGCTTTATACCAGCAGCGGTTTTAAGATGTACAAGGGCCAGACCATACAGTTTGGTAAAGGCACACGCCCAGATGGAAAGTTCAGGTATATTAATATCAAGAGTGAAACCACGAGTGAAGCACTCACTAATAAAAGCATTGTTATTAAAAAGATGAAGAACTTCGGCATCTCGGCGCTTGGCAATGCCTATATAGAAATATACGGCCGCATCGTTTTTACAGATGGATCAAAAGGTTATGTTGATATTCACATGGCTTTTGACAGGGCAATAGAAAATTCACCAAACCTGCCCAGCGAATTGATCGTAGCTGATGAATACAGGAACAAAGCCATTGCAAGTGTTGCGGATGAACTTAAAAAGCTAAATAAACTCTACCTGGATGGTATTTTAACTAAAGAAGAGTATGAGGCTCAGAAAAAGAAATTCCTGGATGGGCAATAGATCCAGGTATTACTTTGGATGCCAATACCTGTCATAGTTTATTTTATACAGCCTTTAGTAAAATTTCTACAAAAGATTGCTACGCCGTTTTACAAATAGCAATTTAACAAAGCCGCATCTTTGCACTGTTAAATATCTACATATCCATATCATAGGACTGTCTTTTAACCTTTGAAAACTACAGTAAAACCAATATCCTTTCATGAAAAATCAATGACCCCTAATTAAATTTACCCTATGCAAAACCTTCAGCGATGGAGGTTTTTTGCATTACAGGCATACTGATACTAACAGTTCCGTTCATACCCATTACATAATTGTTCATTTATTTTATTATTTTCATTCTCCACCTGTTTTTATAAAACAAATCCAAGGTATATTTATCTTTTAAACATGAAAGTGGTAAGATGAAAAATCCAGCACTTATCAAAAGAATAAATGTTACAGATGAAACAAAAAATCTTTCTTACTTTTTTATTTTTCTCCTTTGCCTTATTAACTTTTAGCCAGGTTATTAAAAGGATCGACGGAACAAAAATAACAGCAGACAGCCTGCAGGAAAAAATTGAATACCTGATGAAAAGAGCAAATGTTTCGGGTGTAGCCGTATCTGTTTTCAATAACAATAAGCCGGTGTTCAGTAAAACTTTTGGTTTGGCAAGTGTGCAAAAAAATGAACCACTGCTGCAAACATCTATCCTGTATGGTGCTTCATTTTCCAAGATAGTATTTGCCGCCATCGCCATGCAATATGTGCAGGAAAAAGTATTGGACCTGGATAAACCCCTTATTGAATATCTTAACAAACCCCTGGTTGATTATAAAATAAATGGCTGGAACCGGGGCTACCAGGATCTGAAAAATGATGAGCGTTACAAAAAAATTACGGGCCGCATGTGCCTGTCTCATACAACAGGTTTTCCAAACTGGCGATGGTTTGAAGCCGACAAAAAACTTAAAATTAAGTTTGAGCCGGGCAGCAGGTACAGTTATTCGGGCGAAGGGCTTTATTTACTGCAGTTTGTAATTGAACAAATAACAGGGAAAGATTACGAAACCATATCAAAGGAACGGCTCTTTAAACCATATGGAATGGTAAATACCAGCCAGGTTTGGCAAGACCGTTTTAATGACAATATTTGTTATGGACATAATGCTGCAGGCGAACCTTATGAACTAATGAAATGGAAAGAAGCAAGTGCAGGCGGATCGATGAGTACAACGTTGGAAGACTTTACAAAATTTTATACAGCTTTAATATCAAGCAGTATGTTAACTAAACAAAGTTTTACAGAAATGACCCGTACACAGGTACGGATCAGGTCCAGAAGCCAGTTTGGGCCGCTTGCCAAAATTGACAGTGCCGATAATGACAAAATTGAATTAGGCTATGGTTTGGGTGTTGGTGTTTTTAAAACACCTTATGGCAAAGCTTTTTTTAAAGAAGGGCACGACGATGGCTGGGGACATTATTCCGTATGCTTTCCCGGCAAAAAGATTGCTATAGTAATTATGACAAATAATGACAATGGGGAAAGCATTTTTAAAGAACTATTGTCTTTTGCCATTGCTGATAACTATACACCCTGGCAGTGGGAAAATTATATTCCTTATGACCAAAAAAATAATTAGTTTTTACTTAGAGTTGGTTTTGTAAAAGTATATGCCCACCAGATCAACAGCAATTGTACAGGCAATCGTATAATGGCAACCCACAGCATCGGGTTATTATCCCGGTAATAATCAATCAACATTTGCACATTGGCCGGAAAAACGGCAACCAGCAAGGCAATGGTACAGATAGCGCCCATACGCCTGGTGGCCGTAAATAATAAAAGCATGGCACATATTATTTCGGCAATGCCACTTATAAAAACAAGCCCGTTGTGCCAGGGAAGCCAGGGCGGCATTATCCGTATATAAAATGCCGGGCTGATAAAATGGTTGATGCCTGCACCTGCATAAAAGAGTACCATTATATAAAGCGATATCTTTTTCATTTTTCAAATGTAGGTTGTTGTAATGGTACTAACGGTTTACGTTTATAATACTTACTGTATTATCTTTATCAACCTCAACATATTACTACATCCATGCAGGAACTCCTGAATCATATAACTGCCTTTCACCCGCTGAGTAGCGAAGCCGAAAATGCCCTGCAGGATTGTTTTACAAAAATAACCCTGGCTAAAAATGATTATTTACTTAATGAAGGAAAGGTTTGCAGGCATTTATATTTTTTGGAAAAAGGAGCACTGAGAGGGTTTTACAATCTTGATGGAAAAGAAATAACACATTGGTTTGGTTTTGAAAAAGATTTTGTTACATCTTTTCACAGTTTTATAACCGGCGAACCGGCTGTAGAAAATATTCAATTGATCGAAGGCTGTACATTGTGGGCCATTTCAAAAGAAACCCTGGCAGATTTACTCAACCGGTATCACGATATTGAAAGGCTTGTAAGAATAACTTACGAAAAATATTATATCAGGCTGGAAGAGCGGTATGTAAATGCACAATTCAAATCAGCCAAAGAACGCTACGAAAACCTGTTGCAGGAAACTCCTTATATTTTAGAAAGAGTACCGCTTGGTTTTATTGCTTCGTACCTCGGTATCAGCCAGGAAACACTCAGCAGGACAAGAAGTAAGTTTTAACATTTGCTTTTAGGGTTTTTGATAAATGTCAAAAATCAATATCCCGGATACGGATAGTTTTGTTTCATAAAAAAATAACTAATTATGGAACAAAAACAAATTCACCAACCGTCAGCAGCTTTTATCGCAGCTTCGTGGACAGCTTTTTTAATTGGTACTATCGCTTTTATTATAGGACTATGGAATGCCAATATGGAATTGAATGAAAAGGGATATTATTTCACCGTATTAATGTTTGGACTTTTCTCTGCCATCTCTGTTCAAAAAGCAGTACGCGACCAGTTGGAAGGTATACCCGTAACAAACCTGTATTACGGTATTGCCTGGTTTACCACATTGTTGTCTATTGTATTACTCACCGTTGGCTTATGGAATGCCGACCTGGAAAAAAGTGAAAAAGGATTTTATGCCATGAGTTTTGTACTGAGTTTATTTGCAGCCATAGCCGTGCAAAAAAATACAAGGGACAGTAAAAAAATAAAGGAAAACGGGTTGTTTTAATTTTTATCTGGCAGCAGAAAAAATCTATCTACAAACAGCAGGAAATTCACTTGGTAAAATTTGATCTTGTCACTGAAACACATGCGCAGCATTCTGCGGAAAAACACTAAAAAAAATCTGTGTTTCTGTGGCTCAGTGGCAAATTCTTTTTTGCCGTAGGCAAAACCTTAGCTCCTTTATTGCCAGATGGATGCATTATTTGATACATCAGAAACAATTTTATCAATATGCCTGCGCAATATGGCACTTGTAATGCCCCGGTTTTCTACAGCTACTGCCATCATTATATTTCCTGTTGCAGTTACAGAAAAAACTGGGTTGTATATCGGTATTTTTCTTTATCAACGCCATACTTTTTTCTGCAGTAATAGTTTCTGGTTTACCAAGAAAAGCAGTAAGCCAAATAAAGTTTGTGCTTACGCTTATTTTATATCCAAGCGGCACATTAAAGCCCGATCCAGGATGAGAAACCTCGTACTTTTCCTTCCCTTCGGTTTTTACAACATCCTTTACCGTAAAGCCCATCTGTACCAGTAAATCTTTCAATTGAGGACGGGTAAGTGGCGCACAATCCTGCGCATTGCCAACTTGCAGTAAACAACTAAAAAACAGCAGCATTAAAAATGCTGCAGGCTTAAACTTGGTCATAGCCGGTGATTGATGGTTAAGTAAAAATTATGTATAAAGATAGAAAGGCGGCCTTTTTACCACAATCCCGTGCAGTGGGTATTTATATCTGTTTAATGCTCAAACGCTATACTGCTTTCACTTAACGTAACGTCCCCGCTTTTTTGTATTTTTGCCATCCAACATAAAGAGGAAAAGAAAAAATGGAATTGACTAAAAATTTTGAGCCCGCAGCAGTTGAAAGTAAATGGTATAAACATTGGCTGAGCCAGCGTTATTTTAACAGTAAGCCTGATGGCAGGCCGGCTTTTACCGTGGTGATACCGCCGCCTAATGTTACCGGTGTGTTACATATGGGACATACGCTCAATGAAACCGTGCAGGACATCCTTGTTCGTAAAGCCCGCATGAGCGGCTTTAATACCTGCTGGGTTCCCGGCAGTGACCATGCTTCTATTGCTACCGAAGCAAAAGTTGTTGGTATGCTTAAAGAAAAAGGTATTGACAAAAATAGTTTAACCAGGGAGGAGTTTTTGAAATATGCTTTTGAGTGGAAGGATAAATATGGTGGCATCATCTACAATCAGATAGAAAGGCTGGGTTGCAGTGTGGATTGGGACCGTACAACCTTTACCATGGATGATCATTATTATAAAGCCGTAATAAAAGTATTTATTGATCTCTATAATAAAGGCCTGATCTATCGTGGTGCAAGAATGATAAACTGGGATTCATCAGCAAAGACTGCCTTGAGTGATGAAGAAGTGGAGTACAAAGACCTCACTGGTAAGCTATATTATCTTACCTATAAAGTAACAGATGCCGATGGCAATGAGCTCGGCTCCCCTTCTCCGCAGGATGCTGCGCAAGGGGTTGGGGGTATCAGCATTGCAACACAACGCCCCGAAACAATCATGGGTGATACTGCAATTTGTGTAAACCCGGCTGATGAACGCTATGCCCATTTAAAAGGAGCATTTGCTTTTGTACCATTGATCAACCGCCGCATACCAATCATTTTTGATGATTATGTTGATCCTGCATTTGGAACCGGTGCTTTAAAAGTTACGCCTGCACACGATATCAATGATTATAATCTGGGATTAAAACATAACCTGGAAGTTATTGATACCATTAACGAAGATGGAACCATGAGTGCTGCTGCACAAATTTATGTTGGTGAAGACCGCTTTACTGCACGCAAAAAAATTATTAAAGAACTTTTGGAAAAAGGTTTCTTAACCAAAGAGGAAGAATACACAACAAGATTGGGTTATAGTCAGCGTACGGGTGTTGTGGTAGAACCAAGAATAAGTACCCAGTGGTTTGTAAAAATGAAGGAACTGGCTGAACCTGCGCTAAAAGCTGTTGTTGATGGCGATATAAAAATTCATCCCGGCGATAAATTTTTAGCAACTTATAAATATTGGTTAGAGAACGTAAAAGATTGGTGCATCAGCCGCCAACTTTGGTGGGGACAACAGATACCGGCGTGGTATGATGAGAACGGGAATCTCTTTGTTGCAGAAACAGAAGAAGAAGCTATGACCCAAAAGCTTAGAGCTATGAGCCCCAGCTCACAACTCACAGCTCAAAACTCACAGCTTACTCAGGATGCTGATGTACTTGATACCTGGTTCTCCTCCTGGCTTTGGCCAATGGAAGTTTTTAAAGGCATCACAGCACCCGGAAACGAAGAAGCAACATATTATTATCCTGGTTCCGTGTTGGTGACCGGCCAGGATATTATTTTCTTTTGGGTGGCACGTATGGTAATGGCTGGTATGGAATATGAAAAACAGATACCATTCAAGGATGTTTATTTTACCGGTATGGTACGGGATAAACTTGGCCGCAAAATGAGTAAGAGTTTAGGTAATAGTCCTGACCTGTTAGACCTGATTGATAAATATGGGGCAGATGCAGTACGCTTTGGCATCATGGTTTCTTCTCCCGCAGGAAATGACCTGATGTTTGATGAAAACAGTTTGGAGCAGGGAAGAAATTTCAACAACAAAATATGGAATGCGTTGAAGCTTTTGAAGATGTGGGCCCTTCGACAAGCTCAGGATTCCCCAACGTACAACGAACAACTGACAACGAACAAGTTTGCTATTGCCTGGTTTGAAAACCGCTTAAACAAAGTACGATCAGAAGTCGATTCGTTAATGAACCAATTCCGCCTTAGCGAAGCTTTAAAAACAATCTACTCATTAATATGGGATGATTTCTGTAGCTGGTACCTGGAATGGATCAAGCCGGGTTTTGAACAACCTATTGATCCTTCAGTTTACAATAAAACGATAAGTTATTTTGAAGAATTGATGCAACTGCTACATCCTTTTATGCCTTTTGTAACAGAAGAAATTTACCATCTTTTGAAAACACAAACAGACGATCTGTGTGTAAAACAATTCACTGCTGCAAATAAAGTTGATGAAAAAATACTGGCAGATGCTGAATTGCTGAAACAGGTAATAACTAACATACGTGATGGCAGAAATAAAAACCAATTGAAACCAAAAGAGTCCATCAAACTTTTTATTGAAACTGATTCAAAAGAAAGTTATAGCGACATTGAAAACATCATTTGCAAACAGGTTAATGCAGATGAACTTTCTTTTACAAGAGAAGCTGTTGCCGGTACAATTGTAGTAACTGTTGAAAAAGACAAGTTCTATATTAAAACAGATAAGGAACTGGATACCGCCACATTAAAAGACGACCTTTTGAAAGATCTTGAACATCAAAAAAGCTTTTTAACATCTGTAGATAAAAAATTAAGCAACGAAAAGTTTGTGCAAAATGCCAAACCCGAAGTGTTGGCACTTGAACAGAAAAAGAAAGCCGATGCCGAAGCCCGCATACAGACCATTGAGGAGAGCCTGGCAACGATCAGTTAAAACTCGCAATACCGACCACCTGGAGGGTTTGAATAACACTTGGAGGGTTTAAAACCCTCCAGGTGTTTATTCAACAACAAATAGTTAAAACTTAAAAGGGATACTAATTGTTGTGTATTTTCGTTTTCATATAACAAGCAGAAACCATGGTAACAGTTGTAAAATTTACAGTAACGGTTGTTTTAGCATTCAGCTTAACCACGGTCATGGCCCAAAAGCCAAAACCTGCTCCGGCTAAACCTCCTGTTTTTCAAAAATTTAAACCGCCAAAGTTAACAAGCATGTTGGGTATAAGAACCGACAGTAGCACGGTTTTAACAGAAGAAGCTGTTCAATTAGTAAAGCTGCCGCTTAAAGTTACAGATGATAAAAAAAATACCTACACGATCACCTCTTACCAGTTCATGTACAAAAGAAAAGGAGTAACTGAGGACGAACAAACCGGTAAGGTAACTCCTATCATGAGTAATGCATCAGACCTTTTCAAGGAAACGCCGTTACCGGCACTCTGGACAAAAATATTAATTGAAGAAATGCGTGCCGGCGAAGAATTGTATTTTTTTGATATTGTAGCCAAAGACGCCCAGGGCCGTTTGATGTTTGCACCCGAACTGAGGATAAAAATTAAATAATGCGGCAGATCAGAAAAGCAGGCCTTGAGGATATTCTCCTGTTAAGAACATTAACCTTTGCTACCTGGCCACAGACCTACAGCAACATCATTTCCAAAGACCAGATCGATTATATGCTGGACAAAATGTACAGTCCTGCATCTCTTCAAAAACAAATGCAGGAAGATGGCGGTACA
>JBBRQF010000047.1:0-26243 GCA_038226715.1 Chitinophagales bacterium | reverse complement strand
CTAACTGAACAGCCCAAACCAATAGTACCGGGCGGTGAGCTTAAACCCGCAAATACTGCTGATTTAAAAGCACCTGTTTAAAATAAGCAATATGTGGAGCCAAAGGCTACCATGTCCGAAATGCCGGTTTTTAAAACAGCTCCGGCTGTAACACAATCAAAACCCGTAGCTGTGCAAAACACAGGCACAGTAAAGCAATAATTAAAATAATAAATCTTCTTTATCTAAAAGAACTTCCGCCAGACGGGAGTTTTTTGTGCAGTCATTATTTAAATTCTCAGTAGATATCCATATGTAAGCTACTTCAGGCACTGTATGTTTGTGTAATAGATTTCTTTCCCGAAACCATCGGGATCGAAATGACAAGGAAAATTAAAAGTCTAATTGGTATTATATCTATTTCAATTAATTTCGTTCAAATATTTCAGCATGATACAACGCATTCAATCACTCTGGTTATTATTGGCTGCAGCCTGTGCCTTTGCCGGTTTTAAATTTTCGTATTACACCGGTACCAAAGCAGCCGATACCACACTTTACCAATTGAATGCAACCTCTACTTTGTTGCTGATGATAACTACTATTGCTGTGGGTGTGCTGGCTTTAATAACCATCTTTCTTTTTAAACAGCGTACGTTACAATTAAGGTTATGTTTCCTGGGTATTTTACTGGAAGCAGTGCTTATATTTTTATACTACCGTGAAACAACAACTTTTACGCAGGGTACGTATTCTTTAACTGCTATTTTACACAGCATTATTGTTTTGGCATTTGTACTCGCCGCAAGAAGTATCAATAAAGATTCAAAAATGGTGAAAGACAGCGACAGGCTAAGGTAGTTGTCAGGCCACTACAAACATTCTTACATTTTTAATTCTCTAATATACACAAACAGTGTTTTTGTTTATAGGGTCTACATAATGGCCAGACAACTATAAAAACTTCCCGGTATAACTTTCCTTGCATTTTTTTAATTCTGCAGGCTTACCTGCAAATACCAAATTTCCACCTGCCTCGCCGGCTTCGGGGCCAAGGTCAATTACCCAATCGGCACTTTTTATTACATCGGTATTATGTTCAATAACGAGTATGGTATGCCCCTGCTCTATCAGTGCATTAAAAGATGCCAGTAGTTTTTTTATATCCTGGAAATGAAGCCCCGTAGTAGGTTCATCAAAAATAAACAGGATACTTCCCTGCGTTCTGCCCTTACCCAGGAATGAAGCCAGTTTTACCCGTTGTGCCTCACCACCCGATAAGGTATCGGATGACTGGCCGAGTTTTATATAACCCAAGCCAACATCGCTGAGTGGTTGTATTTTTTTTGCAACATCCATCGCATCTTTATCAGCACCGAATGACGCACCAAAAAACCCGATCGCTTCATCAACACTCATGTCCAGCACATCGTAAATACTTTTATCCTTATATTTTACTTCCAGCACTTCTTCTTTAAAACGTTTACCAGCACAAACATCGCAGGTAAGGTGTACATCGGCCAGGAACTGCATTTCAATTGTTTGTTCACCTTCACCCTTACAGGCATCGCACCTGCCACCATCCACATTAAAAGAAAAATGTTTGGGTTGAAAGCCTCGCATTTTACTTAACGGTTGTTTGCTGTACAGGTCCCTGATCTCATCATAAGCTTTAATATAGGTTACCGGGTTGCTCCGCGATGATTTGCCGATCGGGTTCTGATCAACCATTTCTACCTGTGCAATAAAATCAACATCGCCGCTGATGGCTTTATGCAATCCTGCTTTTTCAACCAGCTCCCCTTTTAATTTTTGTAACGCAGGATATAATATTTGTTTTACCAAAGTTGTTTTACCACTGCCACTTACACCGGTAACTACACAAAAAATCTGCAATGGAAATTCAACCGAAATATTTTTTAAGTTATTCTGTTTGGCGCCTGTAAGTTTAACCGAACGGTTCCATGTACGCATCTGCTTTGGCGGTTCAATTTTTAATTTACCAGATAAATATTTACCGGTAAGACTTTCCGGATTGTTAATGATCTCATCATAGTCTCCTTCGGCAACCACTTCGCCACCCAAATGACTGGCAAGCGGCCCCATATCAATAATATGATCGGCTTCACGCATCATCATTTCATCATGTTCAACAACCACAACCGTATTGCCAAGGTCACGCAATTCTTTTAAAACACTTATTAATCTTTCTGTATCACGGCTGTGTAAACCAATGGAAGGCTCATCCAGGATATACAAGGAGTTGGTTAAATTACTGCCCAGGCTTCGGGTGAGTTGAATACGCTGGCTTTCGCCGCCACTTAAAGAATTTGCCAACCGGTTTAAGGTAAGGTAGCCAAGACCCACATCCAGCAAAGTTTTAGTGCGATGATGAATTTCAATTAAAATTCTCTTTGCAACCTGCTGATCATATTCACTCAACTTTAATTTTTGAAACCAGGTAAATAAATCTTTAACGGGTAATTCGCATAACTGTCCAATATGCTTGCCACCTACCTGTACATACAAGGCTTCATTACGAAGCCGGTAACCTTTGCAGGCTGTACACAAAGTGCGTCCCCGATAACGGCTTAGTAAAACACGGTACTGTACCTTGTACAAGTTCTGTTGCACTTCTTTAAAAAAATCATTGATGCCATGTACATATTCATTCCCTTCCCAAAGATCTGCCAGTTGTTTTTCTGTAAGATCAATGATGGCTTTATGAATGGGAAAGTCAAATTTCTTTGCGGCCTTTACAAAGGATTCTTTCCATAAACCAAGCTTCTCACCTTTCCAGGGTGCAACGGCACCTTCATAAACACTTAAACTTTTATCGGGAATGATGAGGTCCGGGTCGATGCCCAGTATCTGCGAAAACCCTTCACAAACCGGGCAGGCGCCAAATGGATTATTGAATGAAAATAAATTAGGTACCGGTTCTTCAAATACAATGCCATCGGCCTCAAACTTATTCGAAAAATGTAATAGTTTGTCTTTATTTATTTCCAGGTACATTTCTCCTTCTCCTTCATAAAAAGCAGTGTTAACAGAATCACCAATGCGGTGCTTATCATCCTCATCAAAATTTTTGGCAACCAACCTGTCAACCAAAAGAAAAGCCCCACCGTCTCCGCTGACATGGGAAGCAGTTTTGGAGCCTGGGTTTTTAAATTGCTTTTTGAGATCAGCCTCTTTCATTTCCAGCAAGTCTTCAATCCTTACTACTTCCTGGTTAATATATAGCCTGCTAAAACCTTTCTGCAATAATATATTTAACTCTTCCTGCACATTTCTTTTTGCGTGCTGTTTAAAAGTTACCAGCAATACTATTTTATCCTCTGCTGGTAAATTTTCAATAGCCTTAACCACATCTGCTACATCATCTTTCTTAACTTCTTTGCCACTAACCGGCGAAATAGTTTTACCCGCCCTGGCAAAAAGTAACCGCAGGTAATCATAGATCTCTGTCATACTGCCCACGGTACTGCGTGGAGTTCGGGTGATCACTTTCTGCTCAATAGCGATGGCAGGGCACAAACCTTTGATATAATCCACATCGGGTTTATTCATGCGTTGCATAAACTGGCGGGCATAAGCACTCAGGCTTTCGGCGTAACGGCGCTGTCCTTCAGCAAATAAGGTATCAATCGTTAAGGAAGATTTACCTGATCCCGAAACACCGGTAACCACAATTAATTTATCCCTGGGAATGGTTACAGATATATTTTTAAGGTTATGAACCCTTGCCCCCTTAATATATATATCATTTTGTTTTGCTATAACAAGCGCTTTATTTTTCGTTTTTACCGTAGCCATACTCAAAATTAGGTACATTATTTCCGTTACATTCAATATGTGAAACTTTTCTTAAAGAACTGTCCGGCATTTTGCTGTGAACTGTACTTTAGTATTTTTACTTAGTAGAAAAACTCAAAAATTTGAGCGTTTGTACCCATAATAATTCATAAATAACCTTCTACTTTTACTTTCCAATATCCAAAAAATGAAAAGCCGTTAAAGCCTATCTAAAAGACTTCTACGTTTTTTTTCACCATTTTGGACCCTGTTACTAATAATATCCTAACAATCTAAAACTGTAGAAGTTTATGAAATTCTTAACCAACCTTACTGACCAGCAGCTTATCCATTTATATATGGAAGGCGATGCCAATGCCCTTGCAACCATTATAACCCGTTACAAGGACAAGATTTACACCTCTATCTATTTATTGGTGAAAGACAGGTACCTGACTGAAGACATTTTCCAGGATGTTTTTATCCGTATTATCGACACTTTAAAAGGTGGCCGCTATACCGATGAAGGGAAATTTTTACCATGGGCCATGCGTATTGCACATAACATGTGTGTTGACCATTTCAGAAAAGTTAAACGTACCCCAACAATTAAAACCAGTGATGACCGTGACATCTTTGAAGTGTTGAACTTCTCGGAACCCGGTGCCGATCATAAAATGATGAACGGACAGAGCCATGACAGGGTTAGATTAATGGTTGACCTGTTGCCCGAAGACCAGCGTGAGGTGATCATCCTTCGCCATTATGCTGATCTGAGCTTTAAAGAAATTGCAGACTTAACCAGTTGCAGCATCAACACTGCTTTAGGCCGCATGCGTTATGGTTTAATTAACCTGCGTAAGATGATGACCGAAAAACAAATCGCTTTATAAATTAAAACACTCCTTTTCCCAAAGAGAAGTAAATATCTGTAACTCCCAAATAAAAAACCTCCGTTTTGTGCGGAGGTTTTTTAAAACTTTAAATATTTCATTATTTTTTTGATTTTTCAAATGCATCCAATCCGCAAAGCAACCATGCTTTATATTCTTTAATGCCTGGAGTGTAACCAACTGGATTATTCATTAATTTTTCATCTCCGTTTACAATAGCATACAAAGGCTGGGCATTATTTTTAAAGTTTTCGGTTTCAAATGTTGCCCACCTATCACCTACTGAAATAATTTCCCGTTCTACACCTTCTTTTGTTTTATAAGTAAATTGCTTTGCTGCAGGTAATTTTTTCTTATCATCTACATAGAGAGAAACAATAATAAATTTCTCTTTCATGATTTTATATACCTCCGGATCGCTCCATACATTTTCTTCCATGCGCCGGCAGTTTACACAGGCATAACCGGTAAAATCCAGCAACATGGGTTTATTTTCTGCTTTTGACATTTTTAGCCCTTCTTCATAATCATGAGAGCAGTTTAAATTTAAAATACACTCTCCGCTTTGATATAAGCTATAATATAAAGGAGGTGGAAATCCACTAATAAGTTTAAGGTTTGCCTGTTTAGTATTTGTTAAACCGGGTATTAAATAAATGGTGAAAACTCCAAAAATAACCGCCAGTGTAATTCTTGACCTGCTGAGTTTTTTTATAGGGCTATCATGTGGAAACTTAATTTTACCAAGCAAATACAAAGTAATTCCTGCACCACAAAGTATCCATATCCCTATAAATAATTCCCTTTTTAAAATCCCCCAATGCGTTACCAGGTCTGCATTAGATAAAAATTTAATGGAGAGTGCAACTTCTATAAAACCTAAAACAACTTTTACCGAGTTTAACCAGCCACCCGATTTAGGCAATGAGTTTAACCAATTTGGAAATAAAGCAAATAAGGCAAATGGCAATGCCAATGCCAATCCAAAGCCTCCCATACCAAAGGTTAGTTGCATGGCTCCTCCGTTACGTGTTAGTGAGCCTGCAAGCAGCGAACCCAGTATTGGACCAGTGCAGGAAAATGAAATCAATGCAAGTGTAAGTGCCATAAAAAATATACCAAGCACGTTGCCCGTTCCAGCCTTACTATCAGCTTTGTTAGAAATCCATGAAGGCAAAGTAATTTCATAATACCCAAAAAAAGAAAATGCAAAAAACAGGAACACTACAAAGAAAATGACATTCAGGTAAACATTAGTTGATATATTATTCAAAATATCCGGATTTAATTTATCCAGGAAATGAAATGGTAGGCTGAGTAAAATGTAAATAAGAAATATAAAGAACCCATATAAGAAGGCATTTGCAATACCTTTCTTTTTTGTTGTTGCTTTCTTAGTAAAAAAAGATACTGTTAGTGGTATCATCGGAAAAAGGCAAGGCAGAATCAAAGCGACCAATCCGCCTAGAAATCCAAGTACAAAAATTGACAGTAAGCCCTTTGAGGCTGTCTTTTCTGCACTAATACCTGTATCACCACATGCATTCACCGGGTTTTTCAGATCAATGGTTGGTATTAAGATCCTGTTGGAGGCAGACATATCCACCCCTCCTTCCATTTCAATTTCAATCTTTTTTTCTTCGGGAATAAACGATTCCGTATTGGCCGCATTATAAAGCAACATGGCTTTCAATTGTGCCGGTACAGCACCGGTTATATTAATTTTTTGGATAACTACAAAATTACCTGATACTACTTCTGTCTGGGTTCCAAATATCTTATCCTCAATATTTTTAGCATCTCCCGTTATCTCTTTATCGCCTTTCTTTTGTATAGAAGAATCTGTAAAGCTTATACTAATACCTTCCAAACCAGCTGTTGCATTGGGCTTTGCATATACATGCCAGCCGGTTTTAATGGTGCCTGCAAGCCTGATCTCGTACTGACCTGCAGCAATCTTTTTACCCGTTGCCTGCCATTGTACAATAGCTGAATCCTGTGCGCTCAATGAAAACTGGAACAGCACAAGAATTACAGTGAGTAATGAGAATATCTTTTTACGCTGCATCATGTTTTATTTATAAAAAATCCCGACAGAACGGCCGGGAATTTTGCAAAGGATTTTATTTTTCCCCAACATTAATGGTAAAGGGTACATCTCTTGGAGGCAGGCATTGCCTGTCGTTACAAACCATAAAATTTACCGTTCCTTTAACCACGGTGGCAATAGCAGATTTAACTTTTACTGTTTGTACAAAGTCAACTTTTTTACCGTAATATTTTAAAACAGAATTGAAATTCTTGTCGAATGATTTTTCGAGTTTACCTACTTCTATGATCTTTCCGTCGAAACTTATCAATGGATTTTTTGTAAATGCAAATGTTGTAGGTTCGGGACCCGTCCCTGCATCCTGTGCATACAAATGCCAGTTACCGTCAATGGTGGCTGTCATGTGTAGTTCGTACGTTTTATCGGCTATTTTCTTAGCGGTATAAACCCAGGTAACGGGGTTATTGATCTGTGCATTTGCAAAACCAGCAAAGCCGGTCAAAAAAATCCCTATTATTATCTTCTTCATGTATATTTTATTCATGTACAAATTTACGAAATTACAACTTGTATAGTTGTCGGCTTAACGACCGGTTATCCCTAATTATTGTTAATTTATTCCAAACAGGTGATTGAATACATTTCTGCCATCAATATTACCCAATGCCATATTGCAGGCTCTTTCGGGATGTGGCATCATTCCAAACACATTTCTTTCTTTATTACAAATACCGGCAATATTGTGAATAGCGCCATTAGGATTGGCGGCTGCATTGATATTTCCTTTTTCATCGCAGTAGCGGTAAATGATCTGGCGATGCATTTCCATTTCTTCCAGCTTGGCCTCATTTGCAAAAAACCGACCTTCCCCATGAGCTACCGGTATTTTGAGTGCTTCGCAGGTTTCGGAGGCAGCTTCTTTCATAAAAATATTATTACAAACAAATTGCTGCTGGCTGTTGCGTAATAAAACACCCGGCAGTAAACCACTTTCGCATAAGATCTGGAAACCGTTACATATGCCGAGTACCTTGCCTCCTTTATTAGCAAATTCAATAACACTTTGCATCATGGGGCTAAACCGGGCAATAGCACCACACCGCAGGTAATCGCCATAACTGAATCCCCCGGGTAAAACAATACAGTCTTCTGTGTTAAACATACTCAGATCTTTGTCCTTATGCCAAAGTTGAATAACTTCCTGTTGCAAGTCATGTTGCAGGGCTTCAATCATGTCTCTGTCGCAATTACTGCCCGGGAAAATTACTACGCCAAATTTCATGTACTATTTTTTATAAGTTGATGTTGGGTTGTTAAACGGGAAGCTTCGGGATAACTATGATGAAAATATTTCCAGTCGCCGGTAAAAAATAATTTCAACCGCTGTTTTGGGAGATAGCTTCGTCGTTTGGCCCCGCTATTACGTTTGCAATGTAAAGGTACAATTCCGATTTCAATATTCAGACGATGTAGCTGATAACTATAACAAAAGCTACCATTAACCAGTGTAGCAGCGCCGGTATCCATGTTTTGGCCGGGTACAAAAATGTAGCCGCCACAAATGCAGATAAAGGTACCGCACAGAGTATCCAGTATTCAAACGTATGTGTTGCATTTATAAAAGGTACAAAAACGGCTACCAGTAAATACAGGAAAGTAAGGTTCCAGCTTTTTCGTGCCTGTATGAGCTGGCGCCTGAAATTTTGCTGGATATAAAAAATACCGATGATAGAACTTAGTAAAACGATCATAATAGCTGCATAAGCCCATTGAGATTGATGAAAGACCGGCGTTGTAACGGCAAAGCCCGGAAATGTGTACCCTTCTTTCCATTTATCGGTTAAAAAAAATGCAGACAATAAAAAATAATACGGCGTAATGATGCCCAGTAAAGCAATAAGCCATTCCGCCAGTTTAAAAGGCCTGGTGATGGCTAAGCCAAAAATGATCAATGCTGCAAATGCAAGGGATGGAAAATAAAAAAATGTACAGATGCCAATGGCTATACCAATGTTGAATAATGCCGTTTTTGGTTTCGGGTTACTGTAGAGCCCGCTCATTTTTGACCATACCCAGATCAATAAGCTATTGATGATAAGTGGGGAGGATAAAACATTCCACTCCATGAACAAGGAAGTAATAAGCAGGTAGCTCATGCCCGTGAGGTAATTCGGGCGTTGCATGATGCGTTGGTCGTTCACCAGTTTATTAAAAGCTATGGCCTGGCTATACAGTAAAATAAAAGCTATTATAGAATAAATAACCGGTGTGTCTTTTCCAACGTGCAGCAACTGAGTTAATAACTTTTTGTATAAAAATCCATCAATTTGTTGCGGCTGTGGCACCTGCGGATACAGGAACATGGGCAGTTTCAGCAATAACCCATATAGCAACAATAAAAAATTGTTAAGTGAATTATTGTTTTTAAAAGTTCCGGTCACAGAAAAATTGGTTGTATTTACTTAAATAATTACACGTGCAAAAATGAGCAATTATTGCCAACCGGCGAAAACTGTTTACAATTGATTGAACAGGTTAAACCTATCCTTTAAAAATCAATTTTGGCAAAACACATATTGGCACGATAGGCACAGGGTATGATGATCTGGTTAGATCCTGTTTGCTTGCTCAGGCTTGGCATGAACTCATAACCTTTTTGCTGGCTTCTTAATGTAGGATATCTTTTATTTGTTCCGTCCGGTGAAAGGCTCTGATCAGAAACTATCTGGAATTTTTTATCCTCATTAAATAAAAAATGTATCTCGGCACCGGAAGTCATGGTTGAAAAAGACAGGAAATTCTCTTCATTATCATCAAACTGGCTTTTGTGAATCACTTTATTCCATTCCTTGCTGCCCGTTTTGCTAAAACTCATTACTACAATATTGTCGTAATAATAACGCACGCTCTGCAAATTGGTACTGCCGAGTGGCCTGTAAAAATTATTGTATGGGTTATAATAGTAATAATTTCCTGAAGAAAAGGTATAAGGATTATACAGGTAATTATAGCGGTTAAAATTATTATTTCCCCGGCTGTCGCTGCTATAATCTTCTGCAGTCAAAATAAATCCGCCATCAGCTTTTACAATAACCTGGCGGATAAAGAAGTTATCAAACGCAAAGCGCAGCATCCCGTTTGTCTTGGCTTCATCACGCAAAGAATCATCAAAAGCTGTAAGTTGTGTTGCTATGGTTTTATCATTTGTTTTATCCCATAAGCAGGTAAACAATCCTTCAATATTACCCCGGCTCTTTTTTAAATAAAAAGTGTTGATGATGTAACGGCCGTTGCGATTATCAATTTTCAGTTTTACCTGGTCAACATATTTTTCTTTCAGATCAATTGGCCTGTATGAAAATGTATCCTGCAGCGGCGCTTTCATCACAAGTGCCAGTGCATTACTGTTATCCCAGTTAACGGCTTGTTTGGCATGGGTAAAAATGAAATTACCATCATTGGCAAGCAGGAAATTATCATAGCTTTCTTTTCTTTCATTATAATCAACCACGTATTGTGTCCTGTTGATGGGCTTCATATTATTATCCAGCAGCAGGGTTTGCAGGTTAAATTTCTGGTTGCGGGTTTGAATTTTAAAGATCATGATCTTCTGGTGATCTTCACTAAGGATGGTACTGTATATCTTGTTATCGGTAAATACAGATATCCGGGTAGTATCGAGTTCAACCGGTTCACTTAGTTTTTGTGCTTTTGCATCCATTTTAACGCCCATACAGTGTACAATATTTCCTTTCTGGTATTGGTAGATCATGTAAAAATGATCGGGGTAGGCAACAAAATCTATGTTAAAGGTTTTTTCGGGTATAAAATCCAATTGCACTGTTTCCAGGGTATTCATGTCGTTGTCGAAAATACTGACCTTATGTTTAAAGCGGGTGTTTTTATATACCAGGATATTGCTGTTCATTTTTCCGATGATCTCAAAATTCATATCCCGGGTATCTTCCCTGTCATAATCAGAAACTGCTACCGATTGCGCAAAAAACATTTCGGGTATTATCAAAAAAATAACTACCAGGATTTGAAAAATACGATTCATGCTAAGAAGCTTTTGTATTAAAATTACGATTTAAAAACCAATGACTGTACATTACAGTGAACAAGATGTGCAGATATTTGTTTTTACATAACTGAATTAAATTTTTTATACAATGCAGACAGTTTTAATAACAGGTGGTACCGGTATGGTTGGTAAAGCACTTACCAATAGCTTGCTGGAAGCTGGATATAAAGTCATCATTCTCAGCCGGACTTTAAATCAAAAAACGAAAATCCAAACCTGGGTTATGCCCTGTGGAATGTAGAAAAACAGGAAATTGATGTGGCAGCTATTCAACAGGCAGATTATATTATTCACCTGGCCGGTGCCGGCGTGGTTGATAAAAAATGGACTGATGCCTACAAAAAAGAAATAGTGGAAAGCCGTACTGAAAGCAGCCGGTTGTTAATAAATACCTTAAAAGAAAATGCAAATAAAGTACAAACTGTGGTTAGCGCAAGTGCTATTGGCTGGTATGGTGCCGATACACTGCCTGCTAAACCCTTTACAGAAAATGATGCTGCTGATGCTGCTTTTTTAGGACAAACCTGCAAGCTATGGGAGGAAAGTGTGGAGCCGGTTACCAACCTGGGCAAACGATTAGTTAAGTTACGCATTGGCATTGTACTCAGCAATGAAGGCGGTGCGCTGACCGAATTTAAAAAACCCATCCGGCTTGGTGCAGCGGCTATTTTAGGTAATGGCAAACAAACCGTAAGCTGGATACATATTGATGATCTGTGCAGGATCTTTATGGCAGCCATTGAAAATGAGCACATGCAGGGAAGTTATAATGCGGTGGCTCCTTTACCTGTCAGCAATAAAATACTCACACTAACATTGGCAAAACTTATGAACGGGAAATTTTTTATCCGGGTTCATGTACCTGCATTCATTTTAAAAATAATGATGGGACAAAGAAGTATTGAAGTTTTAAAAAGTGCAACCGTGAGTTGTAAAAAAATACTGGACACCGGTTTTACTTTCAATTTCAATTCTATTGAGCCGGCATTGGAAAGCCTGGTAAAAACTACAGGTCTACATTAATAAATTTACGCCGTGCCCAAATATAAAAGATAAGCAGGTATGCTATGGCCAATGCAAATACCAGCCAGGTATAATCCGCAGGCATTATTGCCTTGCTCATGGCTTTAATCGGGTTATCAGGAAACTCCAGTAAACCATCTGCCGCATTCATGGGCAGATAATCTCCCAGGTTACCCAGGTCGGTACCACTATCTGCTTTCATTTTCATGCTTAACACATTCAACAACTGGGAAATAATATTTTCAGAACCCAGGTATATGAAAAAGATACCGATGGCAAAGCCTGTTCGTTTTACCAGAACAGAAAATAAGATGGCAATTAAATTATAGGTTATTGCTTTCAGGAAAAAATAGCCAACAAACAATATTCCATGAAAGGAGAATGAAGTACCGGATGCAAAGCCAAAAATAAGAGCCGAGATCATAACGATCAACGTAGCCACCACTGCAAAAATTAAAGCCATCATAATTTTTACACTTATAAACTGCTGCCTGCTTAAGCCATCAATAATATTTTGGCGGTGCGTTTTAAATGTATACTCATTTGTAAAAAGCATAAGCAGCAGTAGTGCAGGCAAAAGCAAAATATAGCCTGTTGCATAGCTGGTAGATTGCCAGGTATTCGCAAAATCATATGGCGAGAAAGATACCAGGCCTGCACCGGGTACATTCTTAACTATATTTTTGTTGACAATAAAAACGATATAATTAAGTGCGAAGACCCCAACGATAAAAAAGATGGTCATTACCTTAAATGCCGTATAATTTTTTATTTTAAGCCACTCTATTTTTAACAGATTGATCATTGTAAAGAATATAATTGTAAAGAATTTTATTTATCGCTTTGCCTGCCGGTAATTTCCAGGAACCTGGTCTCCAGGGATTTCTTTTTCACATTTAATTTATTCAGCACAATCCCTTTATCAAAACAAAACCGGTTGAGGGCTTCGCCGGTAACATTTTCGGTACATACCAAATTCAAATCGTTATCAACGGCTGTTACAGACTCTACCCCATTCATCTGCTGTAAAATATTTTTTAATGCCCCATTATCTGCAGCACTAACTTCTATCAAAACATTGGCCACCACATTTCCTGATGTGCCACTCATCAGTTCGGCAACTGAACCAACCGTTTTTAAAACTCCTTTTTGAATAATGGCAACATGTGTACAAACTTTTTCAACCTCATCAAGAATATGGCTTGCCATAATAATCGTCTTTCCCTGCCTGTTTAATTCTTTGATCAGTTCCCGTATCTCTGCAATACCTGCAGGATCGAGCCCGTTGGTGGGTTCATCAAAAACCAGTATCTCCGGATCACCAAGCAGGGCTGCAGCAATGGCCAGGCGCTGTTTCATTCCCAGCGAATAGGTATGGAATTTAGAATCCTTGCGCTCATAGAGATTTACGATTTTTAAAACCTTCTCTATATCTTCCACTCCCCTGCCCTTGATCCTGGCAGCTATCATTAAATTTTTTTCTGCACTCAGGTAATGATAAAAATTGGGTGTTTCTAACAGCGTTCCTATCTTTTTCCGCAGGTCATTTGCGGGTTGGTCATTGCCTGTCCAGGTGTACGTTCCACCCGATGCTTTTATTACATCCATTACAATACCCAACAGCGTGGTTTTACCGCTGCCATTAGGACCCAGGATGCCGAAAACAGTTTTGGGTGGCACAGAAAAACTCACATCATTGAGTGCTTTGATGGACTTATAATTTTTTGAAAGATTATTAATACTGAGTATTGCCATGGGTAAAATATAAATGGCAATGAAGATAATTGAATTTTCTTAATCGTTGCCAGGCAAATATTTTTCGTGCCATACAGAACTGAAACCGCCCAGAATGGCCAAACCATTTTCATTGAAATTAAGATCATCGAGATGAAGGTTATCAATATCTTTCTGCAAAACCTTGCGGGTGAAAGGGTTTAAAGTACCACCTTTTGCACCAGCCGCAACTTCGGGATAATATTGAAAATGCGCATCTACTAAAGTGCCACGTGGATACATAATGCCTGGTGTGCCCTTACCCCTGATATCCAAATCATGTGGGTGTACCAAACCGAGGGTATGGCCAAATTCATGAGCCGCAGTTGTTGAGTTATCCAGAATGTTTTGCAATTTAAAATAGCCGGTATTGGAGTTAATCTGGTCTACAAAAGAAATATCATCACCTGGTGCAAACGCTTCAACACGGAAATAATTATTGCGGGGATCGGTATTATCAAAAACCATTTGCGGCGTAAGGGTATTATCGTAACGCCCTGCCATATCAAACTTAACCCGGTATTCTTTTTTAGCGAACCAGTCTTCTTTTAGCTTAACCGTACCTTCCGCTTCATTCCAAAAATTTTCTATATCCTTTGCGACCTGGTAACCCAGATCATCATTGGCCTCATCGCCGTAAATAATAATTACAGCATGAATAATGAGCAATCTGTTTCCCGGTTGCAATTCTGCTTCTCCCATTTTATTTCAGATTCTGCATAAAATAATCGGTTACTTTCTGGTACAAATGCACACGGTCTTTACCCAGCACATTATGTTCGTGGCCGGGATAGATCATATAATCTACCTGAACACCTGCATCAACACAGGCTTTCACAAAATCCACAGAATTTTGCTGTACTACCACCGGATCCTGCAAACCATGTATCAGCAATAACTTATCCTTTAACTTGCCTGCCTGCTTAATTAAATTTGTTGCTTCATAACCTTCAGGGTTTTCCTGCGGCGTATCCATGTACCGCTCACCATACATGATCTCATAAAACTGCCAGTTCATAACCGGTCCGCCGGCAACAGCCGCTTTAAAAACACCCGGGTGATTAAGCACAAAATCTGTTGTCATGAATCCACCGTAACTCCAGCCAAACAAACCCATCCTGCTTTTATCTACATAAGGCAAAGCAGTTAAATAATTAATACCATTCATCATGTCCTCCATTTGTGGTTCGCCGGCATGACGAAAAATGGATTGCTCAAAAGCTTTACCCCGGTTATCGCTGCCCCTTGGATCTAAGGTAAAAACAATAAAACCACGCTCTGTCATGTATTGAAACCAGTAATCGCCTGCGCCGCCATTCCAGGCGTTTAAAATCATTTGTGCATGCGGACCTCCGTACCAATATACAATGACCGGATATTTCTTTGTGCTGTCGAAATTTACCGGCTTAAACATTCTGCAGTACAGATCAATACCAGTATTATTTTTTATAGTAAAGATATTGAGCGTTCCCAAAGCATAGTCTGCAATTGGATTGCCGGCCTGCAACAATAATTTTGATCTCGCCGTTTTGGTTTCAATAAGTTGTACCAACCTGGCAATACCATTACTGCTATAACTATCAATAACATTAATGCCATCTGTACTTATTTGCGTATTATGCACACCTGACACAGTTGTGATCTTTTTTGATGATCCTGTTTTTAAATTCAGTTGGTATAAATTTTTTGTAATAGCAGACTCTTCTGTAGAAACATAGAACAGGTTCTCACCGGCCGCATCAAAGTCTTTTACTTCCAATACTTCCCAATTGCCTTTGGTTAATTGTTTGATCAAAGTTCCGTTTACATCATACAGGTACAGGTGATTCCAGCCATCACGGTTGCTTTGCCATATAAATTGGCCTGGGGCATTTTTTAAAAACAGCATGGGCACCAATGGCTCAACATATCTTTCATCTTTTTCCTCAAATAATGTTTTGATAAAAGCACCCGTTGTTGCATCGTACTGGTTCAGCTTCATATCATTTTGTCCCCTGTTGAGCACAGCTATATACACATATTTATCATCCGGACTCCAGGCTATGTTGGTAAGATATTGTTCTGCAGGTTCTCCTGTTTTTAAATAAATTGTTTTTTTAGTTTCGGCATTATAAACCCCAACCGTTACCTGGTGGCTTTTATCGCCCGCCATCGGGTATTTTATATTTATACTTTTTGCCGGGCGGGTTGTCCAGTCAATAATTGGATAATCAGTAACCATGCTTTGGTCCATCCTGTAAAAAGCAAGCAGTTTCCCATTATTGCTCCAGAATGTTCCCTTGCTGATACCAAATTCATCCCGGTGAACCGAAGATGCATACACAATATCTTTACTGCCATCTGTTGTTACCTGGTTTTTTTCTTCACTTGCGCTGGCAACAAATAAATTGTAATTATCCAGGTAAGCGATATAACCGGCTGTACTTTCTTCCACATTTTCTTTACCAGTATAATATTTGGGAACGAGCATTTTTACCGCTCCACTTACCGGGTTCATGGAAACCTTATTGCCGTCAACACTAAATATCCAGTCTGCTGATTTATTAAACTGGATAGCCGGCATTGATTTAAATTCGGCATAACCGGCTGCTTTTACTTTTGCATTCAATTGTGTAAGAGAAAGCATCGGCATATCTTCCTTCGATTTTAAATTACCTTTTACCCAGACATCTTCATCATTTATTTTCTTTATATAGACATAATCTGCCGTGCCATAAACAAACTGCAATTGTTTTAGATTTTCAGGTGCAAGCGTGGAGCGGTTTTTAACCATCGCATCTTCCATACTAAGCCACTTGTTTTGAGCAAATGCTGATAGCTGTGCAAAAACTAATAAAAGGATAACAATTCTTTTCATTGAAATTTATTTAGACAACAAATGTAGAGTTTTTACATGGTCTGACGTCCTCGTCTGACCATGTAAAAACATGTAGTACGTGTGTACAAATTATCTGTGGATTGGTCAGACGTGGACGTCAGACCAATCCACAGATCTCCATCGCAAGTTTTTTATTACATATTGAGTTTGAACGAAAGCCAAGATAAAACCTAAGTGAAGACCATTTCCACATTTCCGGCCTTTCCACAATCCCGGCCTCCAGTGCCTGATTATGAATATAGTTGAAGGTATTCAGATAGTAATCCTGCTTTGATCCATACATACTATTCAATTCAGTTTCATCATTTAAACAAACAGATTTTGTTTTTGGCCTGAACAAGGAGCCACTCCTGTTATTTTGAATATTGAATTCATGTGCGTAAGTACTTAATAATTTTCTAAATCCATTTGTAACAGGATCCAGTAATAATCCTCCCTGCTTTTTTATTTCGAGGCATCGGCTATCAGCATAGATCATGAAATGAAAATGATTATTCATTAAGCACCATGCCAATGTTTCGCAATGCGGGAAAATGTGTTCTTTATATAACTGAAGAAAATACCTGAATTGAAAATCCTCAATAAAAACAGTCTGTTTATTATTTCCCTGGTTGTAAACATGATAAATATTTTCAGGGATGAATTTCATTTTTTAACTTTTGTTAAATAAAGTTAACATTTCATCAGAATTAGCACATGGTCAGACGTGGGCGTCAGACCATATGCTAATTCCGCAATGGCTTACCGCTTTTCAATATCGATTGAATTCTTTCCAATGTTTTTTTCTCACCGGTTAAGCTTAAGAATGCTTCTCTTTCCAGGTCGAGTAAATATTGTTCGCTAACCAATGTTGGTGCACTCAGATCGCCACCACACATAACATAGGCTAATTTTTTAGCAACAGTAACATCATGGTCGGTTGCATATTTGCCACGCCACATACCATTGATACCGGCGTGCATAGCACCCAGCATGGAGCGGCCCAGCACATTGATATCTGTACGTTCTACGGGCATTACATAACCGTCATCATATAGTTCTATAACTGCCTGTTTGGCTTCTGCGATCCTGCGGCCCAGGTTCATACTCACCAGGTCATTACCCTTTCTATAAACACCCATCTCATAACCTTCCTGTGCCGAGGTGGCCACTTTTGCTGTGGCAATGGTTAAGAAACGGTTCTGTAAAGGAATGGTATCAGGCTCGCCGTAATGCACTTCATCAGCAGCACGCAAAACAAATTCTTTGGTACCACCACCACCGGGTATTACACCAATACCCACTTCTACAAGCCCGGTATATGTTTCTGCAGCAGCAATAACTTTATCGGCATGCAAACTCATTTCGCAGGCGCCACCTAGTGCAAGTCCGTGTGGTGCTACAACGACAGGAATTCCTGAATAACGCACCCGCATCATGGTATTTTGAAACTGTCGTATCGCCATATCAATTTCATCATAATCCTGTTCAATGGCCATCATAAATATCATGCCCACATTGGCACCTGCGCTAAAATTCGGACCTTCATTGGCAATAACCAATCCTTTGTATTTATCCTCTGCCAATGCAATAGAACGTTGAATACCTTCCAGTACTTCACCGCCAATGCTACCCATTTTGGTGTACCATTCCAAACCTAAAACATCGTTACCCAAATGATAAGTGCGACAGGCAGAATTTTTCCAAACGGTTTCATTCTCAAAATTTTTCATCACAATAAAGGCATCGGCACCCGGCATTATTTTGTAAGATTTACTGCTAACGTCATAATAAAACCGCTTCCCATTTTCTACTTTATAAAATGAAGTAGCGCCGCTTGCGATCATCTCATCAACCCAGGCTGCAACTTTATGCCCTGCGGCTTTCATGGCTTCAATGGTTTTGGAAACACCCAATACATCCCAGCTTTCAAAAGCTCCTATTTCCCAGCCAAATCCGGCCATCATACCATCATCAACACGATACAGTTCATCACTTATTTCGGGAATACGGTGAGAGATATAAGAAAAGAGATTATAATGAAAGAGGCGATAAAATTCCCCTGCCTTATCAGTGCCTGCACACAAAACTTTAATTCTTGTTTTCAGATCTTCAATGGGCCTGGCCGTTTCTAAAGTGGCAAACTTTGGTTTTTGTCTCGGACCATATTCCAGTGTAGAAAGATTTAAAACCTGAATCTCTTTCTCCCCTTTAGGGGATGGGGGCATTTTCTTGAAAAAGCCCTGCCCGGTTTTATCGCCCAGCCAGTTATTCTCCACCATTTTATTTAACCAGGCCGGTATTACAAACTGGTCTCTTGCTTCATCATCCGGACAATTATCCCTTACACCATTGGCCACTTTTACCAGCGTATCAATACCCACCACATCAGCAGTGCGGAATGTAGCTGACTTTGGCCGGCCAATAACCGGGCCTGTTAATGCATCAATTTCATCAATGGATAAACCCAGTTTTTCCATGGCGTTCATAATGGCCATCATACCAAAAACACCAACACGGTTGGCGATAAAAGCAGGAGTATCTTTACACAACACGGTTGTTTTGCCGAGGATAATATCTCCATAATTCATTAAAAAATCCACGATGTCCGGATCGGTATGTGGTGTAGGAATAATTTCCAGCAGGCGTAAATACCTGGGTGGATTAAAAAAATGTGTTCCGCAGAAATGCTTTTTAAAATCATCGCTTCTGCCTTCTGTCATCAGGTGAATGGGAATGCCTGAAGTATTAGATGTGATTAGGGTTCCGGGCCTGCGGTATTTTTCAACATCAGTAAAAACCAGTTGCTTTATATCCAGTCTTTCAACCACCACTTCAATCACCCAATCACAATCAGTAATATCTTTCATATTATCGGTGAAGTTGCCAGTCTTAATTTTCTTGACCACATCTTTTGTATACACCGGTGATGGGTTAGATTTGATGGCTGCAGCCAACGCATCATTTACAATTTTATTTTTTTCAGCAGGTTTTGCATCAGCAGGCAAATCCTTTGGTTGTATATCCATCAATAATACCTGCAGGCCTACGCCTGCAAAATGACAGGCAATACGGCTGCCCATTACACCACTACCTAAAACAGCTACTTTTTTTATGATTCTTTTTGACATGACTTAAAATTAGTTAGTTAAACAACTATTTGATAAATCGAAATTAAGACTTTTGTAATTAAGCCGAAAATAAAAAGCATTCCTGGGAATTATCAGGGGTATAACACAATATATGCGTCCCGGTCAGCGGCAATCTTCTTTTTGAACAGCCAATTTACAAGGCTGAATCGGTCATCAGGTGCCCAAAGCAAAATATCATATCCGGGAAAATTTTTTGCCAGGAAACTGTATTGGAAATAATATCCTGACAGTGCATTTACGGATGAGTTTCTTATTACTTTGTAAATGCTATCTGTATAAAATTTCAATGACCGATCATCAAGCAAATACGGATTAAACACAGGGACGTAATAAGATGTATAAAATTCGTTTACATTGAATTTATTTAAAAGATCGGGTTGCCCGGATTCCACTAATATTTTATTTTGAAGCTGATACTTATCTCTTAGTTGTCTAAGCTTATTAAGGGCAGGAACAGCAGTAAAATCATTCAGGTTCTTAAAATCAAGCCAGATACTTGCCTGCAAATTCAGTCGTTGATATTCCTTTAATAAACTCTCCAGATCCAGGCCTGTTGACTTATCTACATCGTGGTGTACATCGAATATCATCTTTAGCGTATCAAAATATACATCACATTCCATTCCACCACTATTTTTATTGAGTTTGTTCTTCATCCTCTCAATAGTATTTACCCCCTTTACCCAGCTTTTGTCTTTGTTAATTATGAAGTGTGTTTCCTGAAATTTTGCGCCATTTGTAAATACAGGAATTTTTTGGGGTAACAAAACCCGGGTAAGCCCTTTATGCTGCCACACATCCACCAACAGGTACAGGCCAATGATAAATACCATTAGCTTATATTTGTTTTGTGCAATCAACTTCAGCATGTACATTCCTGTTTTATGATATTTAGACTTTTACCATTTTCCGGTAAGGCAGTTTGGCAAAATAACAAACCCTTCACTTGGTTTATGCTGAGTTTGCTGGCGATCTATTCCATTTTAAAAATAATATTTTATCAGTACAACCATCAATTATTATTTACCGGTGGTGAAACCGGCATACCCGTAAAAGACAAACTACAATTAGTTTACTGGTCGCTGGCTGAAGATACATTAACTGTATTGATGATAAATGCTTTCTTCCTGTTTTCCCTAACCGCAGGTAGTTTTTTACCGAAAAAAATATCAACCTGGTTTATTATCCCGCTCTTTGCTTTGATAAACAGTTTTGCAGTTATCATCAATCTTGCAGATATTTTTTATTACCGTTTTCATTTTCAAAGAGCAAATGCAGACCTCCTGTACGTGCTGGACCATCCGCTTAACCGCCTGCTGCAACAAAATTTTTTTATTATACTGGTCTTTTTTATTTGCATTATCGCCATCATCAGCCTGGTGTGGGTATTGCATAAAAAATTATGGGCCGCTTATTTAAAAGGCAACCGGCCCCGATTGATAACGGCACTGCTTTTTGTATGTTTTGTTGCTGCAGTGATTTTCAAAACCAACTTTTCCAAAATACTGTTGCCCACGCATCCAATGGTGCAACTGCAAAGTAAACAGTTACCATTTGCGCAAAATTCTTTTCACACATTTTTGTATTCAATTTTCAGGAAAGGAGAAGGCAGCCTGCTAAAAACCTACATGAACAATACTGAAGCCGACTCCTTAATGCCCATCAGAAAAAAAATAAACAGCAACCCGGCTGACAGCAACCGAAAAAACATCGTTTTGTTTATTATGGAAAGTGTGCCTTATGATTTTTTTGATACGGCGTCCGGTTTTAAAGTAAGTATGCCTTTTTTTGATTCACTGGTTGAAAAAAGCAGTTTTTACAACAATGCATTTTGTTATGCCCACGAATCTAATAAAGGCATTACCGCAATACTGGCTGGCATTCCCACCATTGCAGATATCCCTGTTTACCATTCAGCTTATATTAATATGCCCTTTACTGCCATAGGTACTGAACTTAAAAAATTAAACTACCAGACACTTTTTTGCATTGGTGATGAGTATGACAATTTTGGATTTGCCAAGTGTATGAACTGGCTGGGTATTGATCAATACTACAGTGAAGAAGATATTCCGGGCTATAAAAAAATTCCTGCCCACAGTATGGGTTTACAGGATGAATATGTGCTTGACTTTTTTCGAAAAAAAATAAACCAGCAGCAAAGTCCGTTTTTTGCCGTTCATTATAATATATCAACACATTATCCTTACGATATTCCTGTAGAATTTTCGGCAGGACTGCCCAATAATTATACGGCACCTATGAAAGCCATGCGCTACTATGATCACAGTCTTGAAATGTTTTTTAACGCTGCGAAGAAAGAGCCCTGGTTTAACAATACCAGTTTTATTTTTTGCTCCGATCACTGGATGTTCCCGCAAGGAAAAAAAGCTGCCTATGAAGATCTTTCGGCTTACAGGATCCCGATTATCATCTACGATCCGTCCCTGCAAAAAAAGAAAGTGATCAGCAAAACAGTAAGTCAATTTGATCTATTGGGAACAGTATTGGCAATTGCAGGATACCGTGACAGTATCATCAGTTTTGGCAATAATTTAATTGACAGTAGCCTTGCCGATGAAGTTGTTTTTACAAAAGCCAATGCCAACCTGTTCCAGGCAATTGACAGTTCTTATATATTGGGTTACAACAGCAGTAATAATGAAACAGAATTCCTCTACAATTATAAACTGGATAAAACTTTGAGCAGGAACCTGGTTAATGATCCCAATGCCCGGCCAAAATCAGCATACCTGGAACTTAAAATAAAAGCATTTCTCCAAAAAGCAAAAATGCAAAGCAGCGGGGCCTTGTTTAAATAAATAAGACTGCTGTTTAAAACAGCAGTCTTACCCTCAAAAAATTTATTTATAAAAAATTAATTTGCAAAAAATTCAAGATGCTTATTACTTATATAGCCTGATTTACCATCCTGGTTTTTTACTTTAATATATTCCCCGCCAGTGATTGCTTTTACTTCTTTATATACAGGTTTAATTGTTTCACCATTTAAAAAATAAAATCCTTTCAGGTTATCATCGCCTGTAGTTATAAATCCAAACCCGTTATCTGCAAATGTCACATCGTTATACTGCGCCTCTATTACATTTTCATACTTCGTATTTCTCACACCCGTTTTCCCATCTTTAGTGAAAATAAAATAATTACTGCCGTCTTTAGCCTGCACCTTGTCCAACCTGCTGTTTTCTACAGCCAGGTAAGGCGAACCGGTACCAAACAATATACCTTTCATACCGGCTTTTTCGGCTTTCAGGTAAACCATGGGGCCGACGTTTATTTTTTCGATCATTGAATATTCAAAGGGTACAATTACTTCAAATTTATTATTGAATACACCGTAGTTGTTATTCCTGGTGGCGATATAATAGGTTTCATCTGCACCGGCAATGATTTTATAATCACCGGTTATCTTATCAAACAAATCACTTTTTTGAATAGTGCTGTAATTTGATGTAGTAGTTACTGTACTTGGTTTATTCAGGTCTGCAGCACTTTGGTCACTGATGGCCGGACATTTAGGCAATACGGTTCCTTTGCTATCAATACATATTTCATAACCACTGGCCTGTAAAGATGCCCCGGCAAATAAAACTGCTTTCTGTGCATTTAAGTCACCGGCTTTGGCACCTGCTTTTTCAAAAAAACCTAAGCGGAAAGGTTTTGCAACCAGGTATTTAATGGGAATAACTACCTTACCTGTCTTGTTGATATAGCCATACTTACCCGCTTTTTTAACAACGGCAAAACCTTCGTGAAAAAATTCTGCGTCCTCAAACTGTGGATTAATGACAATACTTTTATCCGCAGCGGCGTACCCCCAAAGATCGCCCTGGCGATAAGGTATTAGAGACATATCGGGTTGCTGGGCAAATACGGGTAATGTAAATGCGAGGAATAAAATGATTAATAATTTTTTGCTTGTCATAATGATGAGTTTTATTTTCTTGCTATAATCAAAAATTAGTCCAAAACGATTTAATTTACAAAATTAAATTGTAACCGCCTTATAATTAGGGATATAAAAATTATATTTTAAATAAACCTAATCCAATTATCTCTAATATCAACTTACCCCACTTCCCGCATCAATCAGGGTATCCGGATTCACAAAATACAGTTTTCCGGCTTTGTCCTCGGCCATTAAGATCATACCCTGGCTTTCGATACCTCTCATTTTACGGGGAGCCAAATTGGCCACAACAACAACCTGTTTGCCAATGATATCTTCGGGATTAAAATGCAAAGCTATACCACTTACGATGGTTCTTTTTTCAAAACCCAGGTCAACTTCCAGCTTTAAGAGTTTATCTGCCGTTTCGACTTTTTCTGCAGAAAGTATGGTAGCAACTTTTAAATCAATTTTTGCAAAGTCGTCGAAACCAATTTCAGATTTAAGATTTACGATTTCAGTTTTGACTGTTTCCGTTTCAGATTTTTTTTCTTCCATTTTAATTTTTTCGCTTTTAATTTTTAATTTCTCAACCTGCTCTTTTACCTCTTCGTCTTCGATTTTTCTAAACAACAATTCGGGTGGCCGTAAAGAGTAACCTACGCTTAACAAGCGGAATTTTCCAGCATTTTCCCAATCAAGTATTTTATCAACGACTTTCATCAAATAGCACATTTTTTTTGCAGTATTTGGTAAGAATGGATTTATAAATATGGCAAGATTTGCAGCTAATTGCAAACTGAGATGAAGGCAATTATCAATTTGAGCCTGTAATCTTTTCAAATAATTTTCTCTATCATCCAAATTTATTATAGACTCCCCTGCAAGCAATTCCTTTGCCTTTATCCATGGCTCTTTTTCTTGAATATACTTATTCCCTTTTCTCGCCAAATCAATTATATCGAATAAAGCATCTCGAAATTTATATTGTTCGATTTGGCTCTCAATCTTCAGTTTTGCGATCTCAATGTGCCCTTTAAGTTGAGCATCCAAATGGTCACTGAAATCTTCATGAAAGACAGGCACTTTACCATTGCATAATTTATGCATCAGCACAAATGCCCGGTTCACAAAATTACCAAAGATAGAAACCAGTTCACTGTTAACCGCATCCTGGAAACCCTTCCAGGTAAATTCACTGTCCTTTGTTTCCGGGGCAATCTGTGTAAGGTAGTAGCGCAAGGCATCTACCATTTGATCTCCGCCATTATCCTTCTTTACAAAATCATTGATATAATCTTCCATCTCAATACTCCAGCCACGACTGGTGCTCATCTTATCGCCTTCCAGGTTCATAAACTCATTGCTGGGCACATTATCGGGCAAAATATTTCCATGCAGCTTAAGCATCACCGGAAAAATAATGGCGTGAAAAACGATATTATCCTTACCTATAAAATGAACAAGTTTGGTATCATCATTGTACCAGTAAGGTTTCCAGTCTTTGTTATTATCCAAGGCCCATTGTTTTGTTGCACTTATATAACCGATTGGTGCGTCAAACCAAACATATAAAACTTTACCTTCTCCTCCCTTTACATCAGCAGGCAAAGGAACACCCCAATCCAAATCTCTTGTCACAGCTCTTGGCTGCAAACCAAGGTCCATCCAACTCTTGCATTGCCCCAATACATTTATTTTCCAATCGTTTTTGTGTTCTGTTAATATCCATTCTCTTAAAAAAGCTTCATGTTTATCCAAAGGCAAAAACCAATGTGTTGTAAGTTTTTTTATTGGAGGATTACCGCTTAATGTACTTCGTGGATTAATCAATTGATCGGGACTAAGCGATGTGCCACATTTTTCGCATTGGTCGCCATAAGAATTTTCGTTTCCACAAACCGGGCAGGTACCAATAATGTAACGATCGGCTAAAAATGTTTTAGCTGCTTCATCATAAAACTGTTCCGTTTCTTTTTGCTCCAGGTCGCCGTTATTATTCAGTGCTGTAAAAAACTCCTGCGCCGTTTCGTGATGTAGCGGTGATGATGTACGGTGATAAATATCAAAAGAAATACCCAGGTCGGACATATTGCTTTTAAGCATGCCGTGGTATTTATCTACAATTTCACGGGGCGTTGTATTTTCCTTCATGGCCTGTATGGTGATAGCAGCGCCATGTTCATCGCTGCCGCATACATATATCACGTCTTCTTTTTTAGCACGCAGGTAACGCACATAAATATCAGCCGGTAAATAAGCCCCGGCCAGGTGGCCAATATGTTTGGGACCGTTGGCATAAGGCAGGGCCGAAGTAATTAAATATCGTTTGGGTTGTTTCATTGCGGTGCAAAAATACCGTAAACCTTGCCATTGCCCAAACTAAAACCGCCAATGCAGGCATTGGCGGTATAAAATCAATAAAGATTCAAATCAATTTATTCGTTTCTCCACCGCTGCAATCGCCTTCACCGTTTTCATTACTGAATCGGGTGTTACCGAAATACTGTCAATACCAAGTTCCACCAAAAATTGTGCAAAATCAGGGAAATCACTTGGGCCCTGGCCGCAGATACCAACTTTTACATTCATCCGTTTTGCGGTGCTGATAAGCATACGCAACAATTCTTTTACAGCCGGGTCACGTTCATCATACAAATGTGCCACAAGGGATGAATCCCTGTCGAGCCCCAGCGTTAATTGTGTTAGATCGTTTGATCCTAT
>JBBRQF010000046.1:0-31164 GCA_038226715.1 Chitinophagales bacterium | reverse complement strand
TTCTTTTAGAAAATCAGTATGCTGTTGGCCGGTAAAATTCCTGTTAAACAGCGATTCAAAAATTGCTTGGTTATTCTGCATTGTATAAATCTAAATCGTGATTACCAGTTAGAAAAAATCTTGTTAAAAATAGCGTCTGTTAAATTCTTTACTATATCATCACCCTTGGATTGCTCAATCTGTGACAGGCTTAAGTTGGCGTCAAAATCAACGCTGTAAGTTACATCAGCCTCAAAATTCTTTTTTTCATCCAGGGTGTTTTTAAAAATAATATGAAAGGTGGCTGTTAACCGGTTGAGGCTGGTATTACCATTGGTGATACCCGTTGTGCTGGTGTAGTATGCAGAAACATAACCGCTGATATCATAATGTGCTTCATCACCATTTACCTGCTGCAGCCTGGTTGTGCTGATGATCTTTTGTTTCAGTTTTTCGGTTAACTGCGGACTCAACTGAGGATTTTTATAATCGGCCCTGTTCTCAAAATAATTTACCCGAAAGGTTTTTACTTCGGGAGGTAAGCTCACATCTTTGAAGCCATATTTACAGGTGGCGAAGCTACACGTAACAACCAATATAAGTCCTATAGCAAGAAATTTCATGCTGCTTGTTTTAGATTGCAGGTTATAGATTGCAGATTGCTGTTTGCCCATGTCTAAAGACCCATAGCTCAAAGCTTTCTTCCTATTCTTCAATATCATACTCTTTTAATTTACGGTACAAAGTACGTTCACTGATACCCAGATCAAGCGATGCATCTTTACGTTTGCCCTTGTGTTTCTTTAATGCTTTAATGATGAGTTCTTTTTCCTTATCAACTATGCTTAAAGATTCTTCCACGTCTTCATGATGGTCGATGACCTCATTATTATGCGGCAGAAAAACGGGTTTCGACTGGGGAATATTGGAACCGTTGTTATTGATCTCTGCAAAAGACTGGTCATTATAAACCGGTGCATGTTGAGCAATATTCGGATTCTGTAAAAGGTCGAAAAACATTTTCTTCAGTTCATTCACATCTTTCTTCATGTCGAAGAAAAGTTTATACAAGATCTCTCTTTCGTTTGCAAACTCCGACTGGCTTACCGAGCCTGCACCACCTGCAAGAACCGGCAGACGTGAATAGTTATGTTCGGGTAAAAAACTCTTCATGGTATTTGCATTAATGCTTTTATCCTGGCTAAGCACCGATATCTGTTCTGCAATATTCTTCAATTCACGCACATTACCGGGCCAGGGATAGTTAATTAACACATCTTTTGCCCCTTCATCTAATTGAACCGGCGTGCCTTTGTAGCGGTCAGAAAAATCAGTAACAAATTTCCGGAACAGTAAATAGATATCCTCTTTCCTGTCTCTTAGCGCCGGAACCCTGATGGGCACTGTGTTTAAACGGTAGTAAAGATCTTCACGAAACTTATTCGTTTGTGTATATTCTATCAGTTCTTTGTTGGTTGCTGCAATAACACGTACATCTGTTTTTTGCACTTTGCTGCTGCCTACACGAATGTATTCGCCGGCCTCCAGCACACGTAACAAACGGGCCTGTGTACCCAGGGGCAATTCACCGATCTCATCTAAAAAGATGGTTCCGCCATTAACGGTTTCAAAATAACCTTTGCGGCTATCAACTGCACCCGTGAATGAACCTTTTTCATGGCCAAACAATTCCGAGTCGATGGTACCTTCCGGAATAGCTCCACAGTTAACCGCAATGAAAGGGTTGTGTTTACGTGCACTTAAAGAATGAATGATCTGCGAAAAAACTTCTTTACCTACGCCGCTTTCTCCATTGATAAGTACACTGAGGTCGGTATTGGCTACCTGTACCGCAACATTTAGCGCATGGTTAAGTCCGGGAGAATTGCCAATGATGCCGAAACGATTTTTTATTGATTGTAATTCCATGTTTTACCACTAAGACACAAAGGCACAAAGTTGCACCAAGTGTATTTTTAAAAATTATTTAAAGCACGGTGCCAATTAGTGTGCCAGCTGTGCATGAATCTATTTTGACAGTTACATATTCTCCAACCTTTAAATTCCCTTTTGCAAATACCACCACTTTATTCTGATCGGTTCTTCCATACAGATCGTTCTCACTTTTTTTAGAAAACCCTTCAATCAATACCTTACGTGTTTTACCAACTTCCTTTTGCATGGCCATCAAAGAGTGTCCACGATACAGATCAACCATTTCCTGTAATCTTCTTTTTTTAATATTTAGCGGCACATCATCAGCAAACCTTCTTGCAGCAAGGGTTCCCGGCCTTTCAGAATAAAAATACATATAAGCGAGGTCGTACTTGCAATATTCCATCAGGCTTAAAGATTCCTGGTGGTCTTCTTCGGTTTCGGTACAAAACCCGGTGATCATATCGGTTGAAATACCGCAATCGGGGATCAGTTCCCTGATGCGATTCACTTTGGCGATATACCATTCGCGGCTGTAAGTTCTGTTCATCATCTGCAAAACACGACTGCTGCCACTTTGTACCGGCAGGTGAATGTAGTTGCATATGTTTTCGTATTTCACAATGGTATACAACACATCATCTGTAATATCTTTTGGATGAGAAGTGGAGAAACGCACACGCAGCAGGGGAGAGATCAATGCAACCTGTTCGAGTAACAATGCAAAAGTTACGGCCCTCAAGCCCCCCCCGCCCCCTGAAGGGGGAGCTTGGTAGTAACTATCTACATTCTGTCCCAGTAAAGTCACTTCCCTATATCCATCTTCAAATAAGGTTTTGCATTCGTTGATGATGGAAGCGGCATCACGGCTTCTTTCCCTGCCTCTTGTAAACGGCACCACACAAAACGAACACATATTGTTGCAGCCACGCATAATGCTTACAAAAGCATTAACGCCATTGCTGTTGAGGCGGATGGGCGCAATATCGGCATAGGTTTCATCGCGGCTTAATAATACATTCACTGCTTTTTGACCGGTCTCGGCTTCTTCAATAAGGCCGGGTAAACTCCGGTAGGCATCGGGCCCAACCACGATATCAACTAACTTTTCTTCCTGTAGAAATTTTTCTTTTAAACGCTCGGCCATACAGCCTAACACGCCCACAAGCATACCTGGTTTTTCTCTTTTCAGGCTTCTGAATTCTGTCAGGCGTTTTCTTACCGTGATCTCAGCTTTTTCACGAATTGAGCAGGTGTTTAAAAAAATGAGGTCGGCCTCCTGGTAATTATTTGTAGCACCAAAACCATGTTCCAGTAAAATGGAAGCCACCACTTCACTGTCGGCAAAGTTCATGGCACAGCCATAACTCTCTATGTAGAAATGTTTTTTAAAAATATTTGTATCGTTCACAAAGGGAGCAAATGCTTCTCCCTGTCTTGCTTCGTCATGTGCTTTATTTGTCACCAGGTCCAACATTAAGTTTTCATTTTTCAAGAGAGCAAAGATAGTTAAATGGGTGGAAACGGTGACAGTATGGCAGAACCATTTATTCATTAATTGGGTTATAGATAATGTATTCCGGCTTTTCTGTATTTAATAGCTTAAATTTGCCTGCTTTACATCTTTCATTTCCGCCATTCTGCGTTCCAGGAATTTAGAAGAATCAAATTCAGCTGTCAATTTATGAGTAATAACCTGTATATCGTTCGCCACGGTAAAATGCTAATTGAGGAAAGAAACAAACCTGATTACCTGCATTTATCAAAAGAAGGGCTTGATTTTGGCCTGTTCCTGGATAATTATTTTAAAGACATTTATTTTGATCATATCCTGTACCAGTCCATTGATGTAAAAACATCCGACCCTTATAACCGCTGCCGCAGTACCATACGGGGTACAAAAGGTGTTAAGACTGAATTTGATAAAACGCAGTTAAGTAAGATATTTGAAGATATTAATAAGGAAGAGAATGGCAGGCAGAATGTATTACTCTGTTTTCGTACAGAAGCCTTTAATGTGATCAGTAATATTGTGGGTACCGATAATGAAGAACACTTTAATAAGGATTACAACCGCATCTTTCATTTTACTTTTAGTAATAACAATTACAGTTTTGTGAAGAAGTTGAATACAGAGGAGAAGTAAGGAAATATGGTTTTGGGCTTGTAAGTACACAAACCCAGATGTTGCATGCAATATGCTAACCCTTACTAAATAACATTATTAAAATATGTTTCTTAAAGTCGTTGCTATAATTTGTGGAACTAGCATAATATTAAAGAATATCATCCAATATTTTCTTGACTCTTATTCAACACCGATTGACAGCGAAGGAAACAATTATACTCCTTTTCGTTTAAGTTTATTTCTTCCGTATTTAAAGAAAGTTCCTCCCAATCTAAAAAAGATGAAAATAATTTGCAACCTCTGTTTCTATACTTCTATTGCATCTGCTATTTTGTGTTTGTTGATTTGGACATTTTACCAACTTTGAAGATGTAGATTAACTGAATGGTAAAATAATCCAAAGTAATGCAGTAAGTCTCGGGCGGAAGAAGTTACCCAAAACTTGATACTGTTTTATTGCCCTGCTTTTTTTGTGAAATAAACGGGTTTTAGACGGAATGATCTTTCCTTTATTTTTTCAGGATTGAACCGTATCGATCTGAAAAAGAATTTCAGTTCTTCATCATTGTCAGTTGCAAATGGACTGTAAACATAAAAACCATAAAACCGGCTATTGGCCATAGTTACAAAATAGTAAATCTGTTTATAAGCCTCGGAGATGTCGGTTGTGGTATATTTCGCCAGTAACCCTTTTGTTGAATTCAATACCGTATCAACAACGGTAACATTATATTTTTTTAAAGTTGGATCAGCTATTCGTCCATTTATAAAGCTGGTTATGGAAGTCTGAAATTTTTCTTCATTATCATTTGGCAGAAATATGGTATCATAATATTGAAAACCATAGTAGTTTGAATTTACACCTCCTCCAAATGCCTTTACATAATCAGACACAGCATATGTTGCCTGGGCAGGAAGCTGAAAAGTCAACACTTCATTGAATATATTTTTCTTCCATAAGGAATCCTGTCCGGATGATTTCAGGGAAATCAGTAAGAAGAAAAAAAGTTTGATCATTTTCATTTATGTAGTTTCAAAGTAAGTTAATATAAAGCACAATGATACGACTTTAGGTTATTCTCCAAACCATAAAAAAAACCGCCCCACCAAAGTGGAACGGTTTGAAAAATATCAAATTATTTATGCTACCAGATCTTCGTACGCTTCTCCGGTGCTTTGTACATTTTATCACCAAACTTTACATCAAAGGCTTTGTAAAAAGCATCTATATTGGTAAGCGGGCCATTGGCACGGTGCATACCAGGTGAGTGATTATCGGTTACAATCCGTTGTGCTGCGGTTTCGGGCAAAATATTATTGCGCCATACCTGCGCCCAGTTTAAGAAAAAACGCTGGTCGGGTGTAAAGCCATCGATCTTAACATCAGTTTTACCTTGTTTGGTATTTTTAAATGCTTCGTAAGCAATACTTAAACCCCCAAGATCGGCCAGGTTTTCGCCAAGTGTTAGTTTGCCGTTTACATGCATAGTATCTAAAACGGTGTAGCCATTATATTGTTCCACCACTTCATCGGCACGTTTCTTAAATTCATCAGCATCGGCTTTTGTCCACCAGTCATCCAGGTTTCCATCTGCATCAAACTGGCGGCCCTGGTCATCAAAGCCATGCGTCATTTCGTGGCCTATAACGGCGCCAATACCACCATAATTAATGGCATCATCGGCTTCAAAATCAAAGAAAGGGAAACGTAGAATACCTGCAGGAAAAACGATCTCGTTTTTCTGCGGACTGTAATATGCATTTACAGTGGGAGGTGTCATACCCCATTCGGTTTTGTCAATTGGTTTACCCAGTTTGCTCACATTATCTTCATAAGCCCATTGATTGCATCGGCGCAGGTTGCCGTAAAAATCATTGCGTTTAATTTCAAGTCCATCGTAATTTTTCCACTTATCAGGGAAGCCGATCTTTTTGGTGAAAGCATGTAATTTACCCAGTGCTCTTTGCTTGGTTACTTCGCTCATCCAGTCTAATTTTTTTATCCTGCTGTCGAAAGTTGTTTGCAGGTTATTCACCAGTTCCAGCATTCTTACTTTAGCGGCCTGGTTAAAATATTTATCAACGTAAAGCTGCCCTAATAATTCACCAAGCTGGCGGTCAATTAAACCGCTCATACGCTGCCAGCGCGGGGTTTGTTCTTTTTGTCCGCTTAAGGATTGGTTATATGCAAAATTCGCATCTACCAACTCTTTGCTCAGATAGGGTGCAGCATCTTTGATAACACCCCATTGTAAATATACTTTCCAGTCATCCAAAGGAACCTTGTTCAACAGCGAATCAATAAATACCATGAATTTAGGATTGCTCACCACCAGGCTGTCCTGTTTTGTTTTGTATCCCAACTCCGGCAAGATCTTTTGCCAGTTTAAGTTTGGTGTTTTGGCACTTAAACCATCCACCGAAAATTTATTGTATAATTTAGTTGGGTCACGCATTTCAACGCGGCTCATTTGTGCCTGTGCAATGGCAGTTTCCAATTGCATAATGATTACTGCATTGGCCATAGATTTTACCGTATTCTCGCCACAAAGTTTAAATAAGGTAATAATGTACTGTGTGTAATCGGTTCTTATTTTCTGGCTACGGGCATCTGTCTTTAAATAATAATCACGGTCCGGTAATGTGGTACCGCCCTGGCCGATGCTGATTATATATTTGGTTACATCTTTGGCATCCTGGCCTACGCCGATACGGTATAGGGGCGAGCTGATGGTTTGCGCACGCAGGGTGTTCATGTATTTTAACGCCTCTGCTTTGGAGCTAAGTGCTGTAATGGCATTTAAATAAGATTTGATAGGCGTGTATCCCAGTCTTTCTATAGCCACACTATCCATGGCACTGGCATAAAAATCGCCAACACGTTTCATTAAATTATTATTGCCCGGGTCTTTGGCAGCATCTTCCAGTAAACCTTTAAGGGCTAGTGAACTTTCTTCGGCCAGTGCATCAAAACTTCCCCAACGGGTTTTTGAACCGGGAATGGGTGTGTTTTTTATCCAGGTGCCATTGGCATAGAGATAAAAATTATCGCCTGGCTTTACCGACAGGTCCATATTAGCGGGATCGATGAATTTTCTGGTTGATGGATTCGTAGGCTGCACAGCAACAACCGGCCCCGAAACAGAAACCGGTCCGCTTTTGGAATTAACCGGTGCAATACTATTTTTAGCAGCATCTGCAGCCCTTGCTTTTTCCTGCTCCGCAGCTTTTTGCCTGTTTTTGGCACTCTGAACAGGATCAGGATCAACACCTGTTTGTGCCATGGTTACAGCTGGCAATAGGATACCACCCGATAAAAGAATAGCAAACAAGATTCTCTTCATAAAATGTATGTTTTTTGAGGGATAAAATTAGGTATCCTGCCATAAACTGCCATAAGAAAATATGCCAATGGCAAATGAAGCTGATAAAATCCAATGAAAGAAGTATTTATCCATTCAAATAAAAGTAGAGATAGGAATGACATCTATCATTATTTTTGCTGTTTATACACTGAACCTATTGATAAAATATATAACCTTCTGCCTGCTGCTGTTTTTTTCGACAGTTGTTACTGCACAAAATAACAATTCAAATCCCGGGTTGGTTATCGGTAGCATCCTGGATGCAGACAATGGCAAAGCCGTTCCCGATGCCAGTCTTGCATTGATATTGCTTTCAGATACTTCCGTAGTGCATAATCAGCTAAGCCTTAAAGATGGCGATTTCCTTTTTGATAAACTGGTTTTTGGCTATTACCGCCTGCGGGTGAATGCAGTTGGGTACAGCAACCTGGTAATCGACAGCATTTATTTACGTGCCGAAAGATTTGATTTTGACCTGAATGATATTAAACTAAATAAAAATTCGGCCCTGCTGAATGAAGTAACCATTTATGCTGAAAAACCATTAATAGAAAACAAGGATAGTAAGATCATTTTTAATACCGGTGAATCGGCTTTAAGTTCGGGAGCCACAACTACAGAATTATTAAAGCAAACGCCACTTGTTAATGTTGATAATGACGGTAAGATATTATTGAAAGGTAAAGAAGTAAAAATTTTGATAGATGACAAGCCGGTAGAACTGGACTCCAAACAACTGCAGGATCTGTTGGAAAGTATGCCGGGAAGTTTGATAGAAAAGATAGAAGTAATGACAACGCCGCCGCCGCAGTATGCCAATGAGCGTGGCGGCGTAATTAATATTGTTACCAAGAAAGGTAAGGTTGGTTTTAATTCAAAAATAAATATCAATTATGGTACAAGAGGTGAAGGCGGTATCAGCGGTAACTTAACCTATCGTAAAAATAAAATGGCGGTCAATTTTGCAGCAGGTTATGGATACAGTGTTTTTAACGGAAATAGCTACAGTAACCGGCAAAACTATTACACCGATTCTTCCAATTATTTTAATACGCTGGGCGAGAGTCATAATAACAGCCATCGGCCAAATTTCAGGCTTAGCGTGGATTACGACCTGGATAAGCGACAGAGTTTTAACTTTACCACGCAATACAATGGCAGCAACTCAATCAATGAAAATAATACCGGGTACAGTAATTTAGATCGCTTTTACGAGATTTATAAATTAAGTAACCGTGTTACCGGAACGGAAAACGAAAATTGGAGCCCGGGCTTTAATCTAACCTACACACTCAAAGGGAAAAACCCTAAAGCTCTGTTGCGGATCATTTCGGGATTTAATTTTAATGCGAACAACAATGGCAGGGATTTTTACCAGCAGTACCTTAACCCGGATGCCACGCCAACGGGAATTGACTCAACACAGGAGCAGAATACCTCGAGCAAAAATAATACCATCAGCCTGCGCATAAATTATGATCAGCCATTAAAAGGGAATAAACTGTCGCTGAATTTTGGTGCCACTTATAACCGCTACAATAACCACAATGTGCTCAACACGGCTTTTATGAAAAAGCCGGAAAATATTTTTGTAAAAAATGAATTGCTGAGCAATGATTTTCTTTTTCATCAAACCATTTACGGGTTGCGGGCAGCGATACGTTATGATTTTGTACCCGGTTTTTTTATCAGCATTGGGCTACAGCCCGAATACACCGGAACCAATTTTGATATACAGAACAACAGCAATCATTACATCAATAATTACTGGTCATTTTTACCCTTTGCCACGCTGATGAAGAAATGGGCGAATGACGTGAGCATTAATTTCAGTTACAGGAGAACCGTGCAAAGGCCAAGACTTAACGAACTGAACCCAAGCCTGGATTATGCAGACCCTTACAACACAAGGTCGGGCAATCCTTATTTACAACCTTATTATGCCGATAATTTTGACCTTAGCCTTGGCAAGTGGAACAGGTTGTACAATATTAATGCATCAGTTGGTTATAATGCGTTGCAGGATATTTACAGTTCCATAAGAATATTGCAACCCGATGGCAGCACGTTTACCACCTGGCAAAATATAAGTGGACGCAAAGAATATGAAGCCAGTTTATGGGGAGGATATACATTGAGCAAAAAAGCAAAAGCAAATCTAAGCTTTGGATATGCTTATAATGTGTACAGTGCATTTGACCGTACGGTTCGGTATTTCAGAAATGGTGGTTCATTCTATTCAACCTTAAACGGCAGTTACCAGTTCTCAAACCTGATGAATGCCAATGCCAGTTTTACATTCAACCGTTTTGCCAATCCGCAGGGCAGGGTTAGCAGTACATTGAGTATGAATATGGGAATACAACGTAAATTTTTTCAGAAGCGTATTATTGTTACGTTTAATGTAATTGATCCTTTTCGCCAGCAACGTAATACTTATTTTACTTATGGTAGTAATTTTAACCTCGAAAGCTACAGCACTACCAATACCCGTAATTACCGACTCGTACTGAGTTATGTTTTTAAGAAGAAGGCAAAACAATCAGGCAGGGAAGCGTTGTTGAAAAAATTGCAGAAGAAATAATTATTTATATTGGAGTAAAAGCAGCAACACTATTATTTGGCTTCCTGAAAATAAGAGATTGCGGTGAAGCCTTCTTTTTTTAAGTCCGAAATTTTATTTGAATACAGTTTTTGATAAAGATCAGCATATTTAAATTCTTTTGCGGCTTTATATAAATTTTCTGATACCATATAGAAGTCTAATAATCCTTGCCAATGTTGTTCAGGATTTTCAGCCATTTTAAAAGATTGGGATTGTGCTGATTTTGCTTCGGCTAATCTATTCAACTTTGTTAAAAGATTGATCAGCATGTTTTGATCAAGAAAAATGCGGGCAGAATTTCCTTTCCCTTTCCAGTAACTAATGGCAATATCGCAATAGAATAAGGCAGAGTCTAATTTATTTTCAAACTCAAAAAGTCTTGAAAGATCAAATTGAGAAACCGCAACTCCCCAATCAGCATTTTTTAAGTGAAATAATTTAATGGCTTGCCATATTTCAGCCTTTCCTTCAGCAAACTTATCAAACCTTCCCAATAAATAACCTTTAAATTTTCTGTTATTTGCTTCATTCAAGGTATCTCCCAATGAATTGAATATTGTAATGGCTTTGCTGACTAATGTTAAAGCGGCTGTATAATCATGCTTAGATTCATCGAGAGATTGTCCACTATTTTGTAAGCCAAAAGCAAGGGTTTTTAATTCTTTTCTTTCACTGTCAGTTATTATCCCGGATCTTAGCTTATTTAAAAGGTACTCACTACTATCTGTTTGAGCCTGGCTAGTGCCAAAGAGGGCAACACAGAGCATTAAAAGGCTTAAAAGATGTTTCATATTTGGAGGTATTTCCGCTATCAGGATAATAACCCGATGCGCTTTGCAAGCCAGCTATCTTTTACCGGGATGATCCATTTTTCTACAAGTTCTTTTTTAGAGAGAACTGTATTGTTGAAATACAAAGTATTCGCATCAATGAAATTATTTTCAACAGCATACTCCAATTGGTTAAGTGGTAGCAGTTGAATTTTATCCTTTACAATAAAAGCCAGGTTTTGCCTGTCGAACATTTGTACTTTATATTTTTCTTCGATGTATTTAATAAGGTGAACAGAACTGTCGGTACTGCAGCCACTAACGCCGGTAGCAGATTCATCGGCCATCAGGATGATAAAATGGCCAAAAAATAAATTGGCAAATCCTTTTACAGGAACACCGTGGCTTTTCCAATTAGCAGCAAAATCAGTAAGCATGTCTTCCATTTCCAGCGCTTCGCTGATGAAGAACAGGCGGCTGCTTTGATATATCCACACACGGGAGTTATCGTTAAAATTGTCGGGGATATGTTCTGTGATATCTAAGTTCATATTGTAAAGTTACGGATACTGATAGAAACGTTGATGATACAGATTTAAGCGGATATTAGCGGATTTGTTGATGGGGCTCAGCGAGAATCAGTTTTATCTGCGTGATCGGTGTTTCTATTTTTTCAAACCATCGATGCCGCCACCAGCTCCGCAATATCCAGTACCTGCACTTCGTCTTCTTTATTACTGTTTTTAACACCATCTGTCATCATGGTATTGCAAAACGGGCAGGCCGCTGCAATAATATTGGCACCGGTTTCAATGGCTTCACTACTACGTTCTATATTAATGCGGGTATTGCCTTTTTCTTCTTCCTTCCACATTTGTGCGCCGCCTGCACCGCAACATAAACCATTGCTGCGGCAGCGTTTCATTTCTACCAGCGAAACATCCAGGGCTTCCAATACCTTTCGGGGTGCTTCATAAATATTATTGGCACGCCCCAGGTAACAACTATCGTGGTAAGTTATTTTTTTGCCTTTAAATGTACCCCCTTCGGTCATTTTTATTTTGCCTTCATCAATCAGTTGCTGTAAAAAGAGAGCGTGGTGAATGACTTCATAAGTACCACCCAGCTCAGGATATTCATTCTTCAATGTATTAAAACAATGCGGACAGGCTGTTACAATTTTCTTAATGCCATATCCATTTAAAATCTGGATGTTTTGATAAGCCATCATCTGGAACATGAATTCGTTGCCGGCACGGCGGGCCGGGTCGCCGGTACACATTTCTTCCTTACCCAAAATGGCATAATTGATACCCACTTTATCCAATATGGTAACAAAGGCCTTGGTTATTTTTTGTGCCCGCTGGTCAAAACTCCCGGCACAGCCTACCCAAAATAAAACTTCAGGATTTTCTCCCTTCGCCATCATTTCTGCCATTGTTGGAACATGCATACTAAAAATTTTTGTGCCTGAAAGTTAGTTTAAAAAGTAATAATAATATTGTCCAAAAATAAGTCATTCATGTCTAACTAATATGAATGAAGTATTGGCCTATATCCCACAAAGCCATGAAGCACACAAAAAAAAATACTTTGTGACCTTAACGGCTTTGTGGGAAACACAGTTCTTTTAAATATCTTCGCAGTAATTAATAAGTCGTGAGCAAACTCTTTAACCGCATTACAAACTGGGAAGCCTGGCCTTTTAAATTATTGTACGCACCTATTGCACCGGTGTGGGGCTGGTATATGCTAAGATCCTGGTCGGTTTGGTTTTTTACACCCAGCAACCCCAAAATTACTTTTGGCGGCATGGATGGCGAACCTAAAAAAGAAATGTACGACCTGTTGCCAACTGCACTATACCCGGCTACCTTTACTATTTTACCACAACAAAGTTTTGATACCGTAAAAGAAGCCCTGCAAAAAAGCGGCATACAATATCCCTTCATTGTAAAACCCGAAGTAGGTTGCCAGGGGATTTTGTTTCGTAAAATTGATGATGAAACGGAATTACAAAACTATCATGCAAAAATACCTGTTGAATATATTGTACAGTCGCTGGTAAGTTACCCGATGGAAGTGAGTGTTTTTTATATCCGTCATCCGCAGCAAAAAAAAGGAACAGTCACCGGCTTTTTACACAAGATACCTTTGCAGGTTACCGGCAACGGAAAAGATACACTGGAAACATTGATCAGCCATCATCCAAAAGCTAAAAAAAGGCTGGGGGAGTTGTTTAGTAAACATAAGGAGCATTTGCAAACAATTATTCCTGCGGGCGAAAAATACATGTTAAGCTATGCTGCCAACCACAACAGGGGAGCACATTTCATTGATTTGAAAGAACACATAGATGATAAACTGGTTGCCATTTTTGATGAGATAAGTTTGGGCATCAATGATTTTTTTTACGGGCGTTATGATATCATGTGCAGTAATGTGGAAGATTTGAAAAACGGAAAAAATTTCAGCATACTGGAATACAATGGCTGCGGTGCCGAGCCCAATCATTTTTATGATACCGGCTATACCTTATTGGGTGCGTATAAAGAAATTTTAAGACACTGGAGGGAATTATACCAGATATGTAAATACAATAGCGAACAAGGTATTAAGCCCTGGCCATTTCAAAAAGGAAGAAAATTCCTGGCACAGATAAAAGCGCATTTTAAAGTGATACGGCAAGCAGATGCTAAAATGAAATAGTGCTTTTAATTTATAGTAAAACCTGCATAATTACCATGATGCGTTATAGAAACGGGGATCGTTGATTTGTCTTTTTCGCAATATAAAAAAGGAACAGCAGCTTCGTTTTTAATAATAAGCAGACCGGTTTTTTCTACCTGAGTCATTTCGGTATAGCATGTAATTAGTTTTTTGTAAATAAATTCCTGCTGATTAATTTGCTGTAGATCAGGAATACGGAAACAATGGTTCGAAATGCATGTATCCTTTACTGCAACTGGCTTTGCAGTACTATAGATATAATTTTCAGTAAGGAAGCTTGTTGTTTGGTAAACAATATTGTTGATATTAACTGTACCATTTGATTCATCAACTATTGTACAATTGAATTTCAGCGGCGCAAAAAAACGCCCGCCATACTGCCGGGTGTAAATTTTATAAGTACTTTCCTTCATACTCCAGAGTTTCCAAACCATTTCTTCCGGTAAAGCTGCTGTGTGTATGTATTGCTGTTCCTGTGGTGTGAAGAGTTTTTCGAGAAAACCTCTTCGCTTCCAGTTACTTCCAGCACTGGCTGTGGCTAGGTCTACAATATCATTGCCCGTCATTTTTCGCCGAGTTTAGTTGTAATAATTTCTATTGCAGATCCAACGGTGAGCATTTTCTCCATCGAGGTATTGTCTATCACAATGTCAAATTCATTTTCTATATCCAATATCACATCGATCAAATTGGCAGAATTGATCTTAAGGTCGTTCAAAAAATCAGAATCGGCAGTCATGTTTTTAAAACCTTCTTCGCTTTTAATGTATGGCTTCACAATTGTTTTCAACGATTCCATCAGTTCTTCAGTATTCATCCATTATATTTTTTAAAAATGAGGCAGGCATTAATATCGCCAAAACCAAAACTGGCTTTTGCGATCACCTGCAATGTATTATTTTCTATAAATTTTTGCGGTATTTTTTCCACATCAATAATAGCAGCAATTTCCGGGTTCACATCTTCGCAATTAACAGACGGGAAAATAAAATCATTGGCCAGTCCCAATACAGCAGCCACAGATTCTATCGCACCGGCAGCTCCCAAACAATGGCCTGTCATGGCTTTTAAGGAATGTATGTATGGAAATTTTTTTCCTTTCCTGTTTAATGCCGTTGCCCAGTTATTTACTTCTTCAGCATCTTTACTTGTTGCTGTTAAATGGCCATTGATAAGGCCTATTTCTGCCACATCAATGCCCGCATTTTCAACAGCATTTGTAATACAGCGTTTTACGGCTGCTGCGTTTGGTGTCGTCATGCTGCCACTGCCACGCTGTCCGCCTGCATTAACAGCACCGCCTGCAATTTCGCCATAAATTTTAGCGCCTCTTTCTAAAGCACTGGTTAATGATTCTAATAATAAAGCGCCGGCACCGCTGCCAGGTACAAAACCGCTGGCTGTTGCGCTCATTGGTCTGGATGCTTTTTCGGGCCTGTCATTATTTTTATAGGTCATCACTTTCATGGCATCAAAACCGCCCCAGATATAAGGGCCGCTATCGCTACAACCGCCAACCAGCATGCGTTTTGCTTTGCCTGATTGTATCCTTTCAAATCCCATCAGTATAGATTCTGTTCCGGTACAGCAGGCAGATGAATTGGTAGTTACTAAATTACCCAATCCAAGTATGCCGCTTAAGTAAGCTGAAACGCCACTCGCCATGGTTTGCAAAACAGCATTACTGCCAAGCGTTCTTACCTGGCCTGCATCTATTTTATAAATGGATTCCCTGAATTTTTTAACGCTGGTTGTACCCGTGCCAAATACTGTTCCGCTGTCCCAATCTGGTGTTTCTTTTTCGCCGACCGGTAAGATTGATAAACCGGCATCTTTCCAGGCATCCATGCCGGCCATGCAGCCATACAATATCCCCGGACTATTAAAATTTTTTAATTGAAGGGTCGATAAATATTGTTGTTGTAATGATTCGGGCACCAGGGGAATACCGCCTATGCAACAGGAAAAACCCAGTGCTTCCAGTTCTTTGTGAAAACTGATACCGGGTATGCCGTTCTTAATGGCATTGGTAAAAGCGGGTATACCTACACCGTTAGGCGCTACAACACCCAGGCCTGTAATAACTACCCTGTTGTTCACTTGCTGTATTTTATCATTCCTGCGATCGTACCGGTGCAAACTATCTTATTCTCGCTGTTTCTCATTTCCACTTCACATTTAAGTTTATTAAACCTGAAATAATTTTTTTGCGAGGTAACAGTTACTTTTTCTCCGGGATAAACAGGTGCCAAAAAATTCATCTCTGATGATATAAGTGCTATCTCAGGTATATTGGATGCTGTCAGGTAATCTTTGCATAAATAAATGCCCAGGCAAACAAGACCGATCTGCGCCATGGTTTCGGTTAAAATAACACCGGGGGTTATCGGGAAACCTTTAAAATGCCCCTGGTAAAAAAATTCATCCGGCTTGTAAGTATAACTTCCCTTTGCACCATTCTCCGATACTTCATGCAGCTCATCTGCAAATAAAAACGGTGTAGCGTAAGGTAGTAGATCTAAGATTTCTTTTGTAGTCATGTTTAATTAATATGTTCACCTCCATCAACAATAATAACGCTTCCATTTATCCAGGCAGCTTCATCTTTGCTCAAAAGATAAACAACATTTGCCACATCTTTGGCAGTTGTTAGTTTTTTAAATGGATTTCGGTTAATGGTATGTTCTTTTATCTGCTCATATCCCGGTATTTTTCTGAACGATTCGGTATCTGTTACGCCGGCCTGTATACAATTGGCTTTTATGCCGTAAGGCGCAAATTCCAATGCAATATTGCGGCTGATGGCTTCCAATGCAGCTTTGGCGGCAGATACAGCAGCATAATTTTTCAGGGCCATCCTGTTTCCCTCACTGGTAAAACTAATGACCCGGGCATCGGCAGCAAATAATTTTTCTGTAAAGAGCAATTTTGTCCAGTCATACAAACTTATGGCCATCGATTCCAGCGTTAAATGAAAATCGTCATTTTGCAATGAAGAACTGTCTAAATCGATCATTGGTTTTAAATTCCCCTTTGCGATGCTGTGTAACAGAATCCTTATTTTCCCGGTTTCGCCCAGTTTTGCCCTGATAACTTCTATGATATCCTTTCTTTTTTCGGCAGACATGGCATCTTTATTAAACGTCAGCAATTCAACACCTGTCCCTCTTATCTGGGAAAATTCAGCTTCAATGGCTGCTGCATCCTGTTTACTATTGCGGTGAACAATAATAATATGGCAACCATGTGCTGCCAGTTTTTTAGCAGAAGCCAATCCCAGTCCGCTAGATCCCCCGAGTATCACTGCCCAGTAATTTGTATGTTCAAATTCTTTTACCATTGTAATAAGATGGTTTGTGCAGAAAAGCCTGGCCCAAAACTAAGCATCAGGCCTTTGTCGCCTTTTGGTATGGATCTTTCCAGGAATCTTTCCAAAACGTAAAGTACGGTCACACTCGACATATTTCCATATTGTTTTAAAACTTCCCTGGTATCATCAATGTTTTTTCCCAGCGAGCCAAAGATATCTTCCACGGTCTGCACAATTTTTCTACCTCCCGGATGAAAGATCAGGTGATCTACCTCATCAATGGTTGAATTATTACGCTGAAGAAATGGGTATACAATTTTTGGAAAATGTTCAGAGATGGTTTCCGGTACAGTTTCATCCAGTATCATCTGTAGCCCTGTATTGGTCAATTTAAAACCCATCATGTACTCGGCATCATAAACATGATACATTTCTTCTGCGATGATCTCCGGCCCTTGATCTTCAGCACAGGAAGACAATAATATGGTAGCAGCCCCATCGCCAAATATGGCGGCACTTACAATATTGGCCATCGAAAAATCATTCAACTGAAAAGTTGCAGTAGGTGATTCAACAGCAACCACGGCGGCTTTTTTTTCGGGGTTCGCTTTTAAAAAATTCTTTGCATAAATGATACCTGAAACCCCCGCGGCACAGCCCATTTCTGTAACCGGTAAACGGACAACGTTCTGTTTCATTTTTAAACTGTTCACCAGGTAAGCATCAACCGAAGGTATCATGATACCTGTACAACTTACCGTTACCAGGTAATCAATATCAGTTGCTTTCCACGCAGCTTTATCCAATGCTTTTTGCAAAGATTGCTGAGCCAGCTTTGTACATTCACGTATATAAATATTATTCTTCTCTTCAAACGAAGTAGCAGTAAAAACCTCTTCGGGCGACATGATGGAATATCTTTTATCTACACCTGCATTACCAAAGATCTTCAACACTTTCCTGATGAATCTTTCATCCTGGCCACTGAGCCATGTTTCGATGAACGGCAATATGTCTGCTGTTGCCCGGGAATAGGTGGGTACCTGTTTTGCTACGGCCTTTATTTTTACACTCATACTTTTTACTTATATCATTCCATACTTTTTTAGCAGGAAAATGAACCCATAGCTCACGGGCTTAATTTACGTTATAATCTTTAACATAATGCATTTACGTTTAAAGGCTTGCCATGGGTTTTGCTGATAATGGCCGGCAATACACCCGGAATATGTGTTACGCCATACATCATCAGCCTGGCCAGGTTATCCTTTCCAAAGAACGCTTGTAACAGCCTTCCGGTTGCTATTCGGTTACTGAATTCTTTTTTCCATTGAGCGGTATAGGCGGTTTCCAGTTCCTGTCTTGATGTTATATTTTTATTGAAAAAATCAATCAACAGTTCGGAAGCAATTTTGGCACTGTGTATGGCCATAGCCATGCCATTACCACAAAGTGGATGGATCATGCCTGCCGCATCGCCACACATGATCATATGATTTTCTATCCTTGTTTTATCAGAAAAAGAGACTTGGCTGATGGTTAATGGTTGCTCAAATACCGGGACCGAATTTTTAAAAATGGTTTTTAAATGTGGGTTTTTATATAATACTTCCTCCTGGAAAGTATCAATATTTTTATACTGCTGAAAACTTTTGTAGTTGGCCAGGTAGCAAACATTCAGGTTGCCATTCTCCACCTGTGATACGCCACAGTAGCCACCTTTAAAATTGTGAAGCGCTATCAGGTCTTCCGGAAAATCGCCTTCCAAATGTATTTTTACGCCCATAAAGGGCGATTTATTTTTCATAAATGCCCTGTCAAGCTTTACATCCATATTGCTTCTTTTACCAAAAGCACCAATGACCATTTTTGCAGTCACTTCATTTCCTGTTTTGGTTGTTATGCTGAACATATCTCCGGCAAAAATTACTTCTGTAACGCTGTCCTGCATCAGTATGCAATTATTTTGCAATGCTTTCTGCAACAAAAAATGGTCAAGCGTGTAACGGCTTATACCAAAACCACCCAGCGGAAGTTTGGTTTCAATTGTTTTACCACGGGTGGTGCTTAATAAAAAACGGCTGATCTTTTTTGCGCCGGCCGACATTGGGTCAGCTTCCAGCCATTGCAGGTAAGGCAATACTTCGTTGGAGATGTATTCGCCGCATACCTTGTGTTTTGGATACTCATTTTTCTCAATGAGTATAACTGATAAACCGGCTTTGGATAAATGAATGGCACTCACCAGGCCTGCAAGCCCGCCGCCAATGATACACACATCATATTTTTTTTGTTCAGTCATTTTTGCAAACGATTAAGTACCGGAAAGCCCATTTCCATTTGATGGAAAAACGGGAGATACCTGCTGATCTGAAAATTTCATTCCATTCGCTTTTTATAAAACCCCTTGCTACCGAAAGCGGGCCGTCATTTTTTACGAGGTAAGACCGGGAGCATATTTTTGTCATCCATTTTATACTGTAATATGCAAGTGGATGCCGGTGCAGGTCATTAATAAAAAAACCTTGGGTTGCATTTGCCTTCATCCATTGCAGCATATTGGTTAATGCATCTTCCCTGAAATGATGGCAGAATAGCGAAGAAAAAATAATGTCGGGCTTTTGTTTTTCAAAATTGACCAGGCGGTAATCGCTGGTCATCCATACGGCATCGAGTTCAGGATACTGGTGTTTTGCAAATGCGGTACAGTCTTCTTTAATATCAATACCAATAAAAGTTGCGGGGATGTTTTTTTTGCGGCAGTATTTTGCTATGGCTTTTAAATTATCGCCGCCTCCGCAGCCGATCTCGCAAATACAAACCGGTTGATTGAAAACTTTATTGGATATACATTCGTATATGCCTGAAGTGGTAATTGCATGTCCGCCCAGTAAACTGTTGATTGTATTTAATTCCTGCATGTTTTGTCGGATATCGGCAAAAGAAATATCATCACCGTCTAAAAGCTCTTTTGTATACGACCTGTTTGTAAGATTAATCATACGATGCGACAAGGTTTTCCATGGTTAGTAGGGGGCAAATGCCGCAGCAAATATATTGGAATGATCTGAATCCTGGATGTATGGAGATGCTTCCGTTATTTCGCCCTCATTATACTCAACATTTTTTTGAGTATAAGCATTTTATAAACGCATAATTAGTGCAAAAAGATGCAGGAACATTAATTTGTAAGCTGCTTACAATAAAAAAAATGGATAATAATTTTTTTTTGATAAGAGGTATTATAAAGTCAAAGAACTGTAAAAAAAGTTTGCTGTCGTTTAACTGACAAAAGTTAAAAGAACTATAATTTAATTTCAGGTTGCTAAAAGATAATATTATGAAAACAGGTTCCTATTTACTTTTTGTTGCATGCTTGTTTATGGTTAGTTGTAAAAAAGATAATGTGCCTGCTTATGGCAATGAGATCATCCTGCCAACTGAAGACACCCAGGTGGTGGTTTTGTACCAGGGTACATTAATTGGCGGCGAAATGGGGGATAAGGCCAGGGGCGATGTTACGGTTGAGAAGCTTGGGTCAAAGTTTTACCTGCAATTCAAAAATTTTACATCTTACAACGGTCCCGATATACATGTATATTTTTCAAAAACAATTGGCAGTAATGCCATACCTCCCGTTGATTATATGGATCTTGGATTTCTGAAATACCGAACCGGCAATTTTAATTATGAATTAACGGCCTCTCCTGACGTGGCCAATTATAAATATGTAATGATCTGGTGTGCCCAATACCGGATACAATTTGGCTATACTGAACTAAAGTAAATTCAACCATTAACGATATGAAAAAAATCCTTTTATCTGCACTGTTGCTTATTTGTGCAACAAATATTGTTATTGCCCAGCAAAAAAAGAAAAGGCCTGTTGACCAGTTTGCAGATTTTACCCTGGCCATTGGATCCTCACAGGTAACTGCAGCAGGTTCTTATATTTACAATTGGAAATTTGGCAAACGTAAAAAATTTGAAACAGGTTTTGGCCTTAGATTTTCAAGCTACTTTGGCAGAAACCTGTATTTTAAAACCGCTCCTGCAAGATTAACCAGCGGTAAAACCGGCCCCGGCGTTTTTTTTGCAGATGATATTCTGCCCAATATAGATTCTGTGCTGTTTCCTAAAGCACAAATGAATGCTTTAAACCTGTCTGTTAATTTTGGTTATAATTTTACTAAGAGATTTTCACTGGGATTGAATATTGATGTTATTGGTTTTAGTTTTGGTAAAAAACAAAGCGGCGTGTACTATGCCAATAATTTTGCGGCCGGTGTACCTGTTTCTGCAAAGCCAACCGGGTTTAACATTTTTTTGGTTAGTGATAATGACAGGGGCGTATTGAACAGTGAGTTCTTTGCAAAATATAAATGGAACGATTCTTGGGGTATTAAACTGGCATTAGGGTTTTTGTTTGCCGAATATACAACAGATACACAGGTGCAGACAACACCGGCAAGTGATAAAAATGACAGGTTCAGAAAAAAAATGGCAGGTGGCGGGATTGGGATAACTTATAATTTTAAGAAATAGAATTCAGATTTTAAGTAAATTTAGTGCATGAAAAAAATAAGCACATTATTTATTGCTTTTATTATTTGCAGCGTTACTATAACCGCACAAGCTGTGTTAACTCCCGTTGGCGCTTCAAGTAAAGTGCATTTTGTGATCAAAAATTTTGGCATAAAAACCGGGGGTGATTTTTCTGGTTTAAAAGGAACTATCAAATTTAATCCTGCCAGTTTAGCGGCTTCTGTGTTTGATATAACTGTTGATGCCGGTACAATAGACACCGACAATGAATCCCGTGACGGCCATTTGCGTAAAGCTGAATATTTTGATGTGGATACTTATAAAACAATTCATTTTAAAAGTACCGGTGTTGCCCTTTCCTCTGTGGCAGGCAGGTTTTTCATGTCGAGCAACGTAACCATCAAAGGGGTTACAAAGCCTGTTAAATTTGGTTTTTCTGCCACGCCAAAAGATGGGGGATATGTTTTCAATGGCGAATTCAGTATTAACAGGCGGGATTTTGGAGTAGGAGGCAGCAGTGTTTCCATGTCTGATGATTTAACGGTGTCCTTATCTGTCTTTGCAAAATAAGACCTTGCATAATTCCAATTCTTCTATAACGGGTAGCTGTATTTAAAGGCTGCTTACTATCTTTGTTTGATGCCAAAGTTATTACGGGTTTTTTTATGGGGATTAATCATCAGCTTCCTGGGTTCTTTACCCCTGGGTACACTGAATGTGGCTGCGATGCAGATAGGTATACAGGAAAGTATTACCAATGCACTTTATTTTTCCTTAGGTTCTTTATTGGTTGAAATGATCTATGTACGCATTTCTTTAATTGGTGTGGACTGGATACGTAAACAGGAAAAGTTGATGAAGATCATGGAATGGTTTACGCTGTTAATTATCCTTGGATTAGCAGTAGGAAGTTTTATAGCTGCAACTAAAGCAGGCGGCGGAGGCAAAAATGTATTATTGCAAAACAACATGCATCGCTTTTTACTGGGTATGTTTATGTGTGCTATCAACCCGGTGCAAATTCCTTTTTGGTTTGGGTGGAGTACGGTGCTGTTCACTAAAAAAATACTGGAGCCGGTTAAAAGCCAGTACAATATTTATATCATTGGTATCGGTCTGGGAACACTTGCCGGCAACTGCGTTTTTATTTTTGGTGGAAAATGGCTGGTACAACGGATAGCCAACAGCCAGCAATACCTCAACTGGGTCATCGGAAGCATTTTTATGCTTACTGCATTAATACAGGCTATTAAAATGATACGTCATAAAGATGCGGTACATAAATTTACGCACGCTGATCAACAAAATAAAGATTAGTCAACCACAAATAAAGTGCAACCGTTTTGTGACCGGCTGCGATGGGCATCACTGTCATCACCAACCTGGTAAGACATTCCCTTTGATAAAATAAAACGCCTGCCCTCTTCGAGTTCGGTTTCCATTTCACCAGCTACACAATAAATGATATGGCCTTTATGGCACCAGTGATCGGCCAGGTAATTGGCTGAATATTCCAGCATGCGAACCCTTATTTCGCCCATTTTAAAAATCTTCCAAAAAGAAGTACCGGTAATGCCTTTGTGTTCTTCCTGCTCAATAAGTTCCCAGTCAACTATTTCAAAAGGGAATGCTTTTATTTCCATGACAATAATTTTAAGTACAACAAAATTGCTATAATGGGCTTAAGAGAAAAAATATTGTTTGACTAAATTAATTAGTATTTTTGACAAGTTATGAATTATGCAATAGTAGATATTGAAACAACCGGCGGTCATGCATCGGCGAATGGTATTACGGAGATATCTGTTTTTGTACATGATGGAGAAAGGGTCATCAAACATTTTGAAACACTTATTAATCCGCAGCAACTCATTCCTAAATTTATAACCTCACTCACAGGCATTGATAACGATATGACTGCCGATGCCCCGGTATTTGATGACATTGCAGATGTATTGTTTGAAATACTGAACAGTAATATTTTTATTGCCCACAATGTAAACTTTGATTACTCATTTATAAAACACCAGCTTAAGCAATCAGGTTATGAACTAACGGCTAAAAAATTATGCACGGTCAGGTTGGGCAGAAAAGTTTTTCCCGGACTGCCATCCTACAGCCTGGGTAATCTTTGCCGTTCTTTAGAGATCAATATTGAGAACAGGCACAGGGCAGGAGGAGATGCCAAAGCAACCGTAAAACTATTTGAACATATGCTGGCAAACGGTGCTCAACAGCATATTGACCTGATGCTGAAACGCACCTCAGCCGAACATTGGCTGCCGCTGAACCTGGATAAAGACGTAATAGATAAATTACCTGCCAGGCCGGGTGTTTATTATTTTCACAACAGCAAAGACAAGATCATCTATGTTGGTAAAGCCATCAACCTGAAAAAAAGGGTGAGCAGCCATTTTACACATAATGATCCCGATCTGAAAAGACAAAATTTTATCCGAAACATTTATAAAGTATCTTATAAACAATGTGCAACCGAACTGGAAGCCATTGTTTTTGAAAGCACCGAGATAAAACGATTGTGGCCCCGGTATAATAAAAGCCAGAAACAACCATTGATAAAATATGCCTTGTATTCTTTTGAAGATAACCGGGGATATATCCGCCTGGCTATTGATAAGAAGAAAAAAAATCTTCCTTATGAATACAATTTCAATTTGCTTAATGAGGGTTTGGTATTGCTGAAAAGGATGATTGAGGAATTTGAGTTGAACGCCCGCCTTTGTTTTATTGATAAAACGCCGTTTACCATAAAAGAACATGAAGCGCTTGAGCCACCGGTTGTTTATAACCGGAAAATAAGAATGGCCCTGGAAGCATTAGCTGCAAACCTGCCTACTTTTGTTTTGGTTGATGAAGGAATAAAAGAAGAAGAAAAATTATGTTTACTGGTTGAGCGTGGCAGTTTCTGGGGAATGGGTTACCTGCCCAAAGCCTTTCCCATCAATACTTGCGGCGAGTTAAAGAATTTCCTGGATCCCTATGCTGATAATGATTATATCCGTAACAATATTTATTCTTTTGCCGAAGCTAATCCACATAAAAAAATTCAGATTACCGGTTAATGTGTGCCCGGATGGCCAGCAAACAGTTTCGTATCTTCGCATTTAATAATGTCTTTTTTGCAAAACGCATTGTATAATCTCAAAATTCAAAAGCGGGTAGCAGCACTTTCCATATTGTTGCTGATCGCTAAAAGCATTGCCTGGTATTTAACCGGGTCAGTTGCTATTTTAACAGATGCATTTGAAAGTATTGTAAATGTGGTTGCAGGGCTGATCGGCGTTTACAGTCTCTATATTTCTGCCAAGCCCCGCGACCAGGATCATCCCTACGGGCATGGTAAGGCAGAGTTTGTTTCAGCAGCTATTGAAGGAACCCTGATTGCCATTGCCGGAATGATCATTATTTACGAAGCGTTTAATAATCTCATTCATCCGCATACCATAAAAAAACTCGATTATGGAATTATCCTGGTGGGCATTACCGGGCTCATCAATTATTTTGCGGGCGCTGTTTGTATCAAAACAGGCAAGAAAAATAATTCGCTGGCATTGATATCAACAGGTAAACACCTGCAAACAGATACCTGGTCAACTTTGGGTATTGTTGCCGGACTGATCCTGATCTTATTTACAAAGCTCCTTTGGATCGACAGCGCAGTGGCCATCCTGTTTTCTTTGTTCATCATTTTTACCGGTTATAAGATCTTACGGACTTCATTAGCAGGCATCATGGATGAAGCAGATACAACGCTGCTTAAAAAAATGGTACAGATGCTGAATGCCAACAGAAGGGAGAACTGGATAGATATGCACAACCTGCGTATTATAAAATATGGCAGTACCATACACCTCGATTGTCACCTTACGGTGCCCTGGTATTTAAATGTACATGAAGCGCATAAAGAGATCGATGCCTTATCTAACCTGGTAAAAAATGAATACGGCGAGGCGGTTGAATTATTTGTTCATTCTGATGGCTGCCTGGATTTTTCCTGCAGGATATGCACCAAAACAGATTGCCCCGTGCGTAAACATGCATTTGAAAAGAAAGTGGAGTGGACGATGGAGAATATTTCCAGGAATCATAAACACAGTCTTTCGGTTGCATCGGAAACTAAAAAATCATAATGCTGAGTTTTAATCATATCGTATTTTTTGAAGTGGCCCGGAACCTAAGCTTTTCCAAAGCTGCCGATTTGTTGTTTGTAAGCCAGCCAGCCATCAGCAAACATATAAAGAACCTGGAGCAGCAGTATAACGTAAACCTGTTTGAGCGTAAAGGCAATTCTATCTTACTTACCAAAGAGGGAGCGATTTTATATGACCATATCGGCAAGGCAATAAATATTCAGCGCACGCTGGAATTTGATATTTCTGTAGTAAAAAATAAGCAACAGGCCAAAGGTTCATTAGTAGTTGGTGCCAGCACAACCGTGGCATTATATGTGATGCCCGGCATTTTATCTGCTTTTCATAAGGCTTATCCTCATATAAGTTTGCGATTAGTTAACCGCAATTCAGAAAACATACTGAAAGCATTAATGGAGCAGGAAATAGACCTGGGCATTATTGAAGGAAAAAAAAAGATCACTTCAGTCAGTTATAAATTCTTTTTAAAGGATGAAGTGGTTCCGGTATGTTCTGCGAAAAGCCATTTGGCAAAAAAGCATAAAATAAATGTCCAGGAATTAAAAACGATGGATGTGGCTTTACGGGAGCGCGGATCCGGAACCCTGACTGCAGTAACTGAAGGTCTTCTTAAACATAATATCAGGATAGCAGACCTGGAAACAAGAATTATTTTAGGAGGAACAGAAGCGCTAAAGAATTTTTTACTCGATGATACCTGTATTGGGTTTCTGCCTTTACGATCGGTTGCCAGGCAGTTGCAGTCAAAAGAATTGGTAAGACTGAATATCCCAGGCCTTCAGATCTCAAGAGAATTTTATTTTGTACAACGGCAAGGTAATGGAAATGATAAAATGAATAGCCTCTTCATAAAGATGGCCATTGCCCACTATAATCAATTGTTATAAGCCATCACTTATTGAACCCACAAAAGCAAACACATAATTATAGCTTTGTTTTTTAAAACAACCCCATGTTAACTTTAGATTGCTATTCTTTGTTTCATAGTCTTCAGTGTTCAAAATGCGGACAGGAATATGATCCTCAACAAATACATACATTTTCAAACTGCTGTAATAAGCCTTTAACTGCGAATTATTGCCTTGATGCCGGATTTTCTAAAATGAATATCGATCGGCATGATAATACCATGTGGCGCTATCATGCTATGTTGCCGGTATTAAATAAAAAAAATAAAATTAGCCTGGGAGAAGGGATGACGCCGGTTCTGCAATTAAATACTTTAGGAAAAAAATATTCTTTGCCAGAACTTTTTTTAAAAGATGAATCATTAAATCCGACGGGTAGTTTTAAGGCAAGAGGATTGAGCGTAGCTGTTTCCAAAGCAAAAGAGATGGGTGTCAAATCCTGCATAGTGCCAACAGCCGGCAATGCAGGTGGAGCTTTGAGCGCTTATTGCGCCAAGGCTGGTATTGCAGCCACCGTAATTATGCCTAAACATACCCCGGTAATATTTCAGCAGGAATGTATGTTGTATGGAGCAGAGGTTATTTTAGTAGAAGGATTAATAAGTGATTGCGGAAAACTGGCAAAAGCCATGCAGCAGGAGAAAAATATTTTTGATATGTCTACTTTAAAAGAACCATACCGGCTGGAAGGGAAAAAAACCTTAGGCTACGAAATAGCGGAACAATATAACTGGCAGCTGCCTGATGTAATTGTTTATCCAACAGGTGGTGGTACCGGCTTAATAGGTATATGGAAAGCCTTTAAAGAAATGATTGCCCTGGGATGGATAGAAAATAAACTCCCGAAAATGATCGCAGTCCAGGCAGAAAATTGCCAGCCCATCGTTTATTCCTGGAAGGGCTTACATGGAAATGCATCAGGCTATAAAGGAAAAGCATCACTGGCAAATGGGTTGGCAGTACCTAATCCTTTTGGAGAAGATCTGATTATGGAAACATTAATAGAGTCATCCGGATCTGCATTGTCTGTTACTGAAGAGGAAATGATCTTGGGAGTAAAAGAGATAGCTGCAGCAGAAGGAATCTTGGTGGCACCAGAAGGTGCTGCAGTATGGAAAGGTTTATTAAAACTGATTGATGAGGGTTTTATAGACCGGGATGAAAAAATATTGCTGCTGAACACCGGTTCAGGATATAAATACCTGGAAAATATTTTTAAATCATCAATGTGCTTCAAATAGTTTAGCAACTCCAAAAGCCGCTGCTGCAGCAATTGCGCCAATCAACGTAACTTTTAATGCGCCCCATAAAGCGTTAACACCGGTGATCCTGCTTTTAAAATATCCGAACACGAATAGACAGATCAAAGTTGCAATTACGGAGATCTTTAAAGCATCAACAGAATCTGCAATAAAAAAATAAGGGCTTAACGGAATGATACCACCGGCAATATAGGAAAGCCCGATATTCAATGCACTCTTGGTAGCACGTTTGGGATCGGGTTTATCCAGACCCAGTTCATACTTCATCATAAACTCAACCCAGCGGTCTTTATCCTGTGCAATTTCATCGGTAGCCTGTTGCTGCAATGCCGGACTTAAACCTATATTGGCAAAGAATTCTTTTGTTTCTTCAATTTCAATATGGCGCAGGTTTTCCACCTCATCATATTCTCTTTTTACTTCGCTGCTGTAATGGTCCTGTTCTGTTTTTCCGGCCAGGTAACCACCAAGTCCCATGGCAATACTACCGGCAGCAATTTCTGCAATGCCTGCAATTACAATGATGCTGCTTTGGTCAACAGCACCGCTTAAACCTGCAGCCAATGCAAAGGGAACGGTAAGCCCATCACTCATACCAATAACCACGTCTCTTAATAAGTCGCTGCTTTTTAAATGCGATTCGATATGGTTGTGGTGAAGATGGGTATCCATTAATAAGTTAGTTTAAACCCAAGGTACAGATTTTAGTCAGGGTTTTACTTATTAGAAACAAAAGCTTTTTCTTTTGAAGCAATATCATCTTATTAAAACAAAACTACCTTGCTCTTGTTGCAGCACCCTGCCTTCAAACTGGTATTTGCACATCCATACATAACTGCCGGCTAAAGGATTTTTGCTGTTTTTAAAACGCCCGTCCCAGCCATTGGCAGGATTGGTGGTTCTATAAATAATTTCACCGTAGCGGTTAAAAATAGTAAACTCATACACAACAAGCTGCCCGTTTACAGATGGCTTATACAAATCATTTTTGTTATCGCCATTGGGCGTGAAGGCGGTGGGGAAATAAATATATTCGGGCAGGCAGTTGGGTTTTACGTTTATTAAAACCGTATCGCTGATTGTGCAGCCGGGCAGGCGTTCGCCCGTAATGCTGTACGTTGTGGTAACCGGTGGAAACAACCGCCAGGTAAAATTATTTAAGCTGCTGTTGCCGGCAGGCAGCCAACTGTAATTATATAAATTGGTTGGTAAATTAAAGGTTGCGGTATCTGCCGGGCAAAGCCTGTTGGGGTAATCGGTTTTTAAAACAACATCAAATGGAGCAATGGTTACCGTGTCTTTAAATACATTGCCGCAACTGTCTGTGGCAATTACGTGGTACATGCCGGGTTGTGTGGCAACAAGGCTATCGAGTGTAGTTCCGTTTTGCCACAGGTAATTTCTAAAATCTTTTCCTGCTTTAAGGGTGATGGTTTTGCCGGGGCAATGCATGGTATCGTTGCCAAGGTTTACGCCGGTTTGTGCATTGTACACTTCAATGTCTATTGAATCGGTAAGTGAGCAGCCGCCAAAGCCAACTTTAATTTTACCCCTGTACGATTTTAAATATTGCACATGCAAACTTGTATCATTCTGGCTTAATATTTTAACCGAAGCAGTATCAACCATCCAGTTTGTTTTGCGAATACATAAAGGATTGCGGTAAATTTTAAAACTATCCAACGGATTGCTCATGCAATGGTATTTGGTGCCAAATAGTTTAATGGTATCGCAGATGCTGACTTCTTTGCAGAGTACAGTTTTTGGCATTGTAAATTCTACCGGTGGAGAATCGGGGAAATTATTTGTAATGGTTAAGGGTACAGTTCCGGCTTCTTCAATAAGAGGGTTTGCAACAGGATATGCATAAACAGGCAATTCGGTATAAATTACAGAATCTTTACCCACGCAGGTACTTACGTTGTTGTAAAAAGGCGAATGGTCATAAATATAAAAGTACTCACTAAAAAAACTTCCGTAAGTGCCTATTTGAAAACTAAGCATCTTGTTTTTTTTATAAGATAAGTCAACTACATAGCCCCGATTAGGAAAACCAAGACTTGTTAAATCTATATACTTTTGTAAACCTAAATTCAGTTGGTTGTCAATGGTAGAATAACGGAAACTTTGAAAGAATGGGTTCCCAAAAGTGGTTGTAATGCATACATCATTTGTTTTGCTTAAGGATACTTTTGCTAAAGGTGCTGTGTTGACTGTCCCGATCAATTTTGTTTTTATGTGATTGAGGTTTTCGTCAAGTAAACTAAAAACACAATCACGTCCGCTATTACCTTGATCTGAATAAAATAAAAATTGCCTGGTGGTTTTGTCGTAATTAAATTTTTGGAGAACTGTCCTACGGGGAATATTTCCTGTAGCATCATTGTAATACATTAATGATGTTTGCTGGTTAATACTGCCATCGGCAGTATTAATTTTTACTAATTGAAAACCAAATTTGGCAGCGGGGTCTGTCTGCGTATCAGCATTATAATAATACGATAGCACAATAACAACGCTGTTATTATCTTGGGTTGTAATAGCCCCTCCTAATAAATGATATTTTGGCACAGTAATATGTTTGTATCTTTTACTCCACTTTAAATTACCTGCAGCATCCAACGCAGCAACAACAGGTTCTTCATTATTATCAGCATATCTGCCTAAAGCAAATAATTCACCATTATCGTTTGTTTTGGGAAGACTTAAGCCACCGATAATATCCGGATCTGTACCATTTTTTATTGTTCTGCTCCATAAAAAATCACCATCGCTGTTTGTTTTTGAAATTAAGTTCCATGATGAAAATGAATTAGCGGGGTTACCTAAAAGGCTGGCAAAAATGAGATTTCCATTCGGTTCAATATCATACAAATTTCCTCCACCTTTAAATGTAAGAAATATATCAGTTTTATAGTTTTTGTACCATACCAGTTTATTGTTAACATCAAATTTTAAAATACTCCAGTAACCATTATTAAAGCCAGAACCTGAACCGCCACTGGTGTATAAATTATCCAGCGCATCCCGCTGTGGAGAAAAGAAATACTCAAGTCCAGAAGTTTGTGGAGTATTAAAGGTTGAAGGATAAAACTGGTTAAAGGAAACAGAATCAATACAGCCATTAGTTTGGCCTATACCAATCAATGGAAATAATAGAAGTATTAGTAAAAAATAATTTTTAACCATGCTGATTTGGAATTAAATAAACCACAGGCAATTTTTGATTGCCTGCGGTTATTTTTAACATTAAACACTAGTAAGGCCAGTATTGATAGGCCCAGGTTGAATACTCTTGTTGATTAACTGGAGTAGTTGGTAAACTTGTATACATATGACTTCGGCAATCACCTAAAGAAAGTAAAGTGATATCCCAAGGGACGCTGGTGCCGCAATATTTACAATTCCTGTACCTAATTCCAACTAAATGGTGGCCGTAAGTGAGCGTTACTTTA
>JBBRQF010000045.1:0-32392 GCA_038226715.1 Chitinophagales bacterium | reverse complement strand
TTGCCCGCTTTGCTGCCAGGCTCTGATCATAGTAAAGTGTAGCTCCCGGCGTTGTTTCCTGCTTTCCATGTTGCGTAAATTTAAAGGCAAAATTATCAACAGGAATTTTTGCTAACAAGGTGTACTTGGCCGGTGGGATACTTTGCGGCCATCTCTTCCCGTACAGCCTGTTTTACCTGGTCCAGTAATTCGATAAGTGGAATTTGTGATAGTATGAGGTTATCCATGGCTAACCTCCTCTGTTTTATTAGATGCTGTAAATGCCTCTATATCATCCTTAAAAAAGTAAATTGGTATTTTATTTTGTTTGATAGCATTTTGAAGCTGGCTTATATTCATTCCGGTGGCCTCAATTGCGTATTCCATATCAACCAGTTGACCCTTGTCTAAATGTTGGCCTAATGGATTTTTAAGAGTTAAAATATGGAGTTGAAGATTGATTAACCTAGATTCTACTTTGATTAACCTAGATTCTACTTTTTTTAATTGGTCCATGTTCTTTAATTGCGAACACGAATTTATATGCAGAAAAAGCGTGAGTGCGAACTTGAGTGTGGACTATATTTTTTCTTTTTTCTTTATCACTTTCGATGTATCAGCGATATTTTGGTTAAGTTTTATATAGGATTCTAAAAAAATTATTTCACTTTCGGCTATCGCTGTAGCACTTGTAAATTTACTATTCATTTTAGATATTGCCCACCGAATATCAGTGATTCTTTCAGTAACATATTTTTGTGCTTTATTGACCGTATTCCTCTCATCTTGTGTTTTAAGTCCATCAAATTTTCTTACGAGATTTTGTCCGGCCCATTTCGAAACTTTACCATGGTAGTAGGTTTTTGCTATATTTTGACTGTTTCCACTATATATTATTTCAGTAGATTCTCCTGAGTTATACGGGTAAATAAACAATAATGCAACCGCTGCAGCTGTAGGTCCTTCTTCTGAATCTTTTAACTCAATGCACTCTTTGACTTGATTATCGACTTTGGATTTTAACCATAAAATAAAGGAATCGGCAATATCTAATAAATCATGATCTTTGGTCCTCTTATCAATTCTGTACATATCATGCATTTCTTTAAGATATTCCACTTCTTTTAATATATTATTGATTTCACACGCCAGTCTTGTCGCTGTAATTTTCTTAGAGGTTCGCAGTTTTAATTCCCTTTCCAAAATAATCTGGAAATCTTTATCAGTAGTGGCAGTTTTATATTTAGCATAATTTTTCCTGATCAGTGTTGCTCCAGCTTGGTTTTTAAATGATCCATTTTTTTGTTTACTTAATTTTTTATTAGGATAAATTTCTGGGTTAATTGTGTTACCCTCTTCATTATTGTAATAATACTGGCCCTCTCTCACTCCATCAGGTATTTCGAAATACTGACCAAGTTTAAAGGTGTCTAAAAAATTATTGCTCTCCATGACTAATTATATATTTTAATCGTTGTTTTCCTTCCAGGCTTTAATATCTGATCAACAATAAAAACCTTTTCAATAAAGTTTAAGGGCAGCCAAAATGGGGGCACATCTTTATTGTATGAAGTAAGCTTGACACTATTTTTAAAAGCCATATCTATGAACGTAATTGTCTTACAAATGCTAACAACTTCGTTATTTTTATTAAGTCCCATCAAAATTACCGGTGTATTTAAAGGCAAGTTAAATGCATCCTCATTCCAATAGACCTCCCGGCATCGAAGTGTGCTACCAGTTGGAATTGACAGTTTGTTATCCTTATCTGTCATGCTTTCACCTTTTACCCGATGCCAGCTATAAGACTCCCCATCTTTCAATTTGCCAATATTAACTTTATCAAGTTCTGCAGGCGGTAGTTTAAAGCTGAAATGAAAGTTTGTGTTTTGCATAAATTATTTTTTAAAAGAGTAACAGTTCCCGCAGTTGCAATTATTTATTTTGATGTTCAAGTTTGCTAACCTCATCAAAGAATTGTTTCAGTGAAGAGAAGCTACTTGCAAATTCGCCACTTCCTTTTAAAGTGAAGCCTTCCAGGTGATTATATTGAATCAATGAGTTTTGGATATCAAATAACCAGCTGGTCCAGCCGCCGGGCGGTTGATTGCCAATAAGCTCTCTGGCAGCATCAGCAAATTTAGTTTCTATGTTTGCCAGTTTTTTCCCTTTTTTATTTTCCATGATACTAACTCAATTTTTATTATACCCAATAGAATCCGAGGATTCTATTGGAGATATGATTGTGATCAATTGATCAATCGTATGATATTGTTCTATAAAATACTCACGACTTTCTGGAAACTGGCTAATTGAATTTTTAAGCGATTGCCTAGTTTGTATCAGGTTTTTTAAAATCTTATCGTGGTTTTCCTTATTGCAAAACAAGTTTGCAAGGGCAATGAATTGTTGTCTATTAAAATAGTCAGGAAATTCGTACTTATCAGGCATATAATGATGATTTTTTAATTGAACTATTGATGATAGAATTTAATTTGGGGTGGTAAAAAGTGATTTTTTTAAATATTCCTTACACTTGGAAGTGGCCTGGAGCTCATTATATTACGACGACTCACTGTAATACTGATCACTTTTGTTTGATATTTCTCAGCTACTTCTTTAATGATCTCATCTTTAACGGCGTCAAATACTTCGCCAAGTGTTAGTTCGGATACTTTTTTGTTTCTTAATTTCTGGTTCATAATTGTAATTTTAGTGTTTATTAATTGTGATTATGCATAAATTCTAAAAGACGCCGGCGCCATTCTCCAGCAGACTCTGGATGATCATTGACTGATCAATATCTGAGTAATTATGATTCAAAGATTTAATAACTCCAACGCCGGGCACTATATGTTTATATACCCAATCAAGTTCCAATTTTAAAGAGCTATCCTGCCCAGGTACTTCCGGCTCTTTCATTGACCTTAGGAATTTATTTACCAATTCGCAATGTCTAAAAACAAGTTCCTTATGTTTTTTTGCATTTTCTAATGATATTTTTGCAAGTCTATGAGCTTCTTCAATTACCCTAGATAATTCAGTTTGCTGCATTTTTTTTGATTTAGGCATTTTTTAAAATTTAAAATTTACATGATTAGTTATACTGCTTTTAGCTTTGTTTTTTTAATAGTGCCCCAAGCTTTACTCATAACTACCTTTGTCCTTTGCTCTGTGATCTTTACATACCGCTTAAAGCTCTTGTAATCCCTATGACCACTTATTTGCATAACCTCTTCGGCACTCATTCCTTTTTCAAGGCATAATGTACAGAAGGTTTTACGCCCCGTATGTACACTTATTAGTTCATGCTTTGGATAAACATTGGTTTCTCGCTTAGTACCTCGAAAACGGACAATTTCGATAGGATCATTAATCTCGGCTTCTTTGCAAAGTTCTTTTATATAATCATTGGTTTTTTGATTAGAGATTACCGGTAATGGCCGGTGCATGCCAGCATATTTATCTATTATCGATTTAGAATATGGGGTAAGCGGAATAGATAGCATCTCCTTTGTTTTCTTAACTATCAACCGGATCTCATCTTTTTTGATGTGTTCTCTTTTTAATTGTTGAATATCTGAAAACCTTAAACCAGTTACACATGCAAAGCAGAAAACATCGCGTATTTGGTCAAGTTTTTTATTCCCAGAAAGATCCATCTGGTATAATATTTCAAATTCCTCATTGGTTAAAGCAATAACCTCTAAATTCTCCTTTTTAATTTTGAAATCTTTGTAATGGTCATTAACGGTAAATCCCTGCATGCGTGCATAGTTCAAGAACGTTTTTATTGTAGAAAGCTGTTTAGCAACTGTGGTATTATTAAGGCTAACAGTTTTCCATTTTGCTTCTTTATTTGGATTTTTTGAAGGGACCAATACTTGGCGGGGAGTTATTAGGTAGTTTTGGAAATCCTGGAAAAATTTATAATCGATGATATCAAACGTAATCCTTATTCTTTTATCCTTTTGAAAATGCTGCAGGTGTGTTTTAAGTGACTTATACACAGAAAGGCTCCCGGCCTCCCGCGTTGCTTTATGATCTTCAATATAAGTATCAATAAAATTGAACAATTCATTTGTAGGGGCTTCACTTTTTGTTACTGGGGATCTATTGTCTTTTAAAGCCCGGATGACCATTTCTGTTGTATAAACTTCTTTGTTTAATTGGTACCTTGTTTCTATATCGGTGATCTCTTTTCGTATTGCTGATAACCTGGCATTAATGTCATCAGCCTCTTTTGATGAAGGGAGTGTATTGTATAAAACAAGTGGCAGAAGTTTTTTGGCTGCTCTCTTATCGAGATAATTAGCTTTCTGTTCTTTGCCATTCCAGTTCTCTAGGTATAACTTTTCAGAAGTTCTGAAGTACTTGCGCTTTCGTTTAATTTGGTAAATTAATTCGATAGGAGATAGGCCTTCTTTATTTGGCTTGTCCGTACGTAGAACAAAACGAACTGTACCCATGATGTTGCAATTTTAACTTACATCAAATATAAAACTATTTTTCTCATAGGTAGCACAAAAGGTAGCAATTTATTTGTTAGAACGGTTTTGTCCAGTTTTGTCATAACATAGTTATATCATCTATTACATTGAGTTTACAAGGAAAGCATTATACTTAGCTAAACTAAAATAACAAAGGTTCAAGTCCCTAGCTCTCCGCATAAATCCCGATTATAGGTCGGGATTTATCATTTATGCCATTTTGTACTTACATATTAAAAAGCGGTAAAGACGATGGGTATTACTATGGGCATACAGCGGATATGGAGAATAGGTTAAAGAGCCACAATTCTAAAAAAGTAAGAAGTACGAAATCAAGAGCTCCATTTGTTTTGCATTACTTTGAAATATTTGAAACAAAATCGGAAGCTTACCTGCGGGAATTGTATTTTAAGTCGGCTGATGGAAAAATTTATTTAAGGGCGAATGATATAATATAAGGTCTGAGAGGCGTTCGATTGCGCCAGTCTTGCCCGCAGGATCCTTTGGAAAACTGTTGATTGTAACAGGTCCTGGGGTTCTCCGAAGGATCCTGCGGGGAATCCCTAGCTCTCCGCATAAATCCCGATTATTGATCGGGATTTTTTTATGCAATTTCATTGAATATTGTTTGTTGGGCATTGGCTATTGAATATTTACGCTTTCTTTTAAATAAATATCGATGTCTAATGCTGATGTTCAATTCGATCATACTGCTTTTTAAATTTAATGCTGATCTGGTTAATTTGCTAATATTCAGATTTTCGGGATTTGTGACAACTTTACAGTTGCATGACCTTGTTTTGAACTAAGGCAAAAACAGCGTCTCCTTTTGCGGGCCTGATGGTATGCATACCTGTGAACCTGCCAAATGCCGGCAGCACTGCATAGGTTTTTGTAAAATAAAAGCAGGGAAATTTTAAAGATTGCTTTGCATTACCAAAAAGGGCGACTGCCGGATGTATATGGCCGCTGAATATATAGCAGTCATCCTGGCTTGTGCATTCAGCTTTGTCGTGTGTAAAAATGAAAGGACCTGTTTGCAATTGATCTTTTATGCAGCTAATATCCGCTTTTGCATACCAATCTGCAGGCAGGATATCATGATTGCCAATAACCAGTTTAATATTAAGATGTGCAAAATCATTCCGCCATCTTAAAAATAATTCCATTTCTTTATTGGCATGACTGTGAAAAAGATCGCCCACTATGATCAGTTGCACTGGCTTAAAATATTGTACCTGTGCAGTAAGCCTTTGCATATCTTCTTTAAAAATGGTTTGCGGTACTGCAATGCCGTTTTTACGAAAATGCCCTGTCTTACCAATGTGCAGATCAGAGAGTATAAGGGCTTTTTCTTCTTCCCAAAAAATACAGCGGCCGGCAGAGAGTAAAAATCTGTTATTTAAAATTGAGTGCTTTATAAAATCCATCATGGGGGCAAAGATAAAAGTGATAATGAAATTTAAGAAGCAGAATTAAAAAATGCTGTCAGGGTGAGTCTGTCGAACCCGGCATATTAGATGAACCCGCCTTCGACAAGCTCAGCTGAGAGTATTCCTAACATTACAATCTTATCTATGGTTTCTCCAACTGCTCCTTCATCTTTTTTATCCTGTCTTCCAGCTTTTCTGAAGTAAGCGTTTCCCGCAGGCTATCTACTTTTAAAGGAAAACAAAAAGGAGTGAGGCGCTCCGGAAAAGTTATGATGATCTCACCAGCTTGTATACGTTCCAGCATATTGCGTAATCTTTCTTCTTCCATCTGTTGTTCCATTACTTCGCCATAAGCCTGTCTTATTAATAAGTTACCGGGGTCATATTCAGCGAAGACATTAAAGAGGAGTGAGGCTGAATTTTGTAAATGCCTTGCTTTTACTTTTTCTCCGGGCATTCCCTGGAAAATAAGGCCACCGATAACACTGATGTCCCTGAATTTACGCCTCGCCATTTCGGTTGAATTTACACTTCGCTGTATATCTGCAAATAAATTTTCGGTGGTAAATAATTCATACACATTGGTATCATCAACCGGTATCGGTTGGTCACTCAATAATTCAAATCCATAATCGTTCATGGCAAATGAAAAAGTGATGGGTGTTATTTTACTGATGCGCCAGGCAAGTATAGCAGCCATGGATTCGTGTACCAGCCTGCCTTCAAAAGGATAGACAAAGAGATGAAAGCCATCTTTAGTTTCAATATGCTCTATCAGCAATTGATTTTGTTTGGGCAGATGGGATAATTCTTTTTGCAGATCAAGCAAAGGAGCAAGCCTATTTATTTCTTCCGCTTTATTTTTATTATTATCGTCGCTGGCTTCATCTAATTTCTGCCGCAGCATCATGCCCAGGTTTGCAGATAAAGGCATGCGTCCGCCTTGCCAGCTTGGTATGATGGATTTTTTTGCGTTCGATTTTCTTACCATCGCTGTCATATCTTTTATGGCAACATACTCCAGGTTGCGGCCCGATAAAGTAAATACATCACCCGGCGATAGCCTGGCAATAAACCACTCCTCAATAACGCCGATATAACCACCGCTTATAAATTTCACTTTCATCATGGCATCACTTACAATAGTGCCGATATGCATACGGTGCCGCATGGCAATGCGCCTGTTGGTTATTTTATACAAGCCGTCGATCATATCCACTTTTTTATAATCATCATAAGCCTGCAATGCATTGCCGCCCTGGGTGATAAAATATAAGATCGCTTTCCATTCATCAGTCGTTATTTCTTTGTAACAATACGTTGTTTTAATTTCTTCAAAAATAACATCAGGTATAAAACCATCGCCAACCGCCAGTGTAGATAAATATTGTATCAGCACATCAAAACAAAGCAAACGGGGCACTTTACTTTCAATCATGTTTTCAATGATGGCCTGTTTTAATGCAGCGGCTTCCATCAGTTCCAGCGAATGTGTTGGTAAAAAATGAATATGACTTACAGAGCCTGGCTGGTGGCCACTACGACCGGCTCTTTGTAAAAAGCGTGCCACACCTTTCGGGCTGCCAACCTGTATCACGGTTTCAACCGGTCGAAAATCTACACCAAGGTCAAGGCTGGCAGTGCATATCACTGCTTTTAACTTTCCATCATGCAATGCATCTTCAACCCAAAGGCGCAATGCCTGTTCAATGCTGCCATGATGCAGGGCAATAACACCCGCCAACTCAGGTTGTACTTCTAATAAAGCCTGGTACCATCTTTCACTCATGCCACGGGTATTTATAAAAATAAGGGTGGTTTGGCTGGCAGCAATAATGGGCAGTACTTTATCAATGAGTTTTAAACCGAGATGGCCTGCCCAGGGATATTTTTCAATTTCATCCGGATAAATAGAATGAACTTTTATCTGCTTATTCACTTTGGCTGTAATAGTAATACCTTCCTGGTTAAGTGGAGATAATAATACTTCTTTTGCCTGCAACAGGTTACCAATGGTTGCAGAAATGCCCCACAGTATTACGCTTTGCTTTTTAGGAAGATGTACAATTCTTGAAATGGCCAGTTCAACCTGCACACCTCTTTTACTGCCCAGCAACTCATGCCATTCATCAACCGCAATTATTTTCAGCGTTTCAAAAACAGTGGCATTATCTTTTTGTGCAAGCAACAGGTGTAAACTTTCAGGAGTAATGATCAGTACTTCCGGCATGCTGCGTTTTTGTTTTTGCCGTTCGCTGATGCTGGTATCACCATTACGAACACCCACCCGCCATTGCATGCCCAGTTCAAATATCACTTCCTCCATGGCACGGCCAATATCTTTTGCCAATGCTTTTAAAGGTGTTATCCATATTAACTGCAGGCCATTATTTTTTTTAGTAAGATAATTTTCCGGATGCTCATTTATAAAGCCAATAACTGCTCCCAGAAAAACAGAATAGGTTTTACCATACCCCGTTGGCGCATTTACCAGGCCGCTTTTTTTACGCTGTATTTCCTGCCAGGTTTGTAATTGAAATAAGAATGGCTGGTTACCTTTTTGCTGTAACCAGTCATTAATTATTTTATAGCCTGTTGTGGATTGAAGTTTCAAGTTTGTAAATGAATAGCGTAAGTTATAGAATTTAAAAATGTTTTGTCATTTCGACGAAGGAGAAATCTGTTTATGCTGACTTCATGCTATTCTAATCTATAGATGTCTCCCTGCGGTCGACATGACAATAAATAAGTTAATCCGATTTTGTTTGCGCTACGTTGTTATACACCCGTAGCATTTCTTTCAGATCATCCAACGTATTTATCTCATCTGCCTTTTTATCTTTACGCCACCTGCTTATCCTCGGAAAACGGAGAGCTACGCCACTTTTGTGGCGGTTGCTTGCCGCAATACCTTCAAAAGCTATTTCAAAAACAAGCTCGGGTTTTACGGTACGCACCGGCCCGAATTTTTCAATGCTGTTACGTTTTACAAACGCATCTACCTGGCCAAATTCCTTATCAGTCAATCCGCTGTAGGCTTTTGCAAAACTTACCAATTTATCTCCATCCTTTACAGCAAAAGTATAATCAGTATATAAATTACTTCTGCGGCCATGGCCTTTTTGTGCATAGATCATCACCGCATCAATCGTAAGCGCATCAATCTTCCACTTCCACCAATCGCCTTTTTTTCTTCCGGAGAGATAGGGAGAATTATTCCGCTTCAGCATTAAACCCTCGCTACCTTTTTCCCTGCTGGTAGCACGTTCGGTATGAAGTTCTTTCCAATCATCAACGGGTAAAGTGGGGGATATCAATAACAGCGGATGGTTAACAGATTCGATTATCTCCTCCAATAATTTGCGCCTGTTAATAAAAGTTTCTTCACGCAGGTCTCTACCTTCAAACTCCAAAACATCATAAGCAATAAAAGCTACTGGCGCTTCGCTCAATTGTTTTTTGCTTATGTTCTTACGGCCTATCCTGGTTTGTAAAACAGAAAAGGGCAATGGCTTTATTGTGCCATCACCGGCCGAAGTATCTAAGCAAATAATCTCTCCATCCAGTACCAAACCATCGGGCAAGGCAGTTGTAAAAGCATTGTACTCCGGAAATTTTTCTGTTACCAGTTCTTCACCGCGGCTCCACACAAATAATTCATTGTTGCGTTTGATGATCTGTCCCCGAATGCCATCCCATTTCCATTCGGCCGTCCATTCCTCAATATTACCCAATGCAGCAGGATCATCTTCCACCGCATACGATAAATAAAAGGGGTAGGGCTTTGAATGATCGATGGCACTGCTGCTTTCGCTTAACAGGTCGTCTGCGGTAGTTGTTGCAGGATCCCAGTTGCCGCTGATGCGATGTGCAATTACTGAAGGAGAAACAGCTTTTGTTTTTGCCAGCGCCTTAACCATAATGGTTTGCGAAACACCAATGCGAAAACCTCCCGTGATCAGTTTATTGAAAACAAATTTTTCATTCTGGTCCATTTGCTGCCAGTTACCCAGTATAAATGCTTTCTTAACTTCATCGGGTTCTTTTAAAATGCTGATGAAATGTTCCAGGTAATAAGACAGTGTTTTTTCTGCTGCATTTACATATTCTGTATTGGGTAATAACAGTGCAATCGTTTCGCCCAGGTCACCAACGGTGTGATAACATTCTTCAAAAAGCCAATAAGAAATATCGCATATTTCAATACAAAGATTTTTAAGAAAAGTAGAGTTAACAATGCGCTTGGGTCTTCGTCCGCTGAAAATAGCAATTACCCAAACCATATCTTTTGCAGGCGCTGTTGCAAAATAATCCTGCAGGGCCTGTAATTTTTCATTGGTTTTGGTGCTGGTGCCTAACGTGTACACCAATGCTGCAAACTGCTTCATGCTGTATCTTGTTTTTCTGGTTCGGTAATATTTTCTTCTTCATCGTTGCCGTATTCTGTTTTTACTTCGGCAGCTTCAATGCCCTGCTCATTTAAGTAGCGGCTGAATGATGCCTGGAAACCATGCGTAGCAAATACTTTCTCAGCGCCCGTTGCTTTTACTGCTGATAATAGTCCACCCCAGTCCGCATGATCGCTCAAGGCAAAGCCGGCATCAACATTTTGTCTCCGGCTGTTGCCTCGTACCTGCATCCAGCCGCTGCAAACGCCCACGCTGTAAGACGAAAATCTTTTTATCCAGGGGCTGCCATCTGCACCGGAAGGTGCAATAACAATATTACCCTGTGTTTCTGTTTTTGTTGTGGAAGATGTAACGCGTTGCGCTGCCGGTAAATGAATACCGCTTGCCAACAATGCTTCATGCACATTGCAAACTGCGCCATGCAAAAAAATGGGTAAAGCTGTTTCTGCCAATGGTTGCAGTATGCGTTGTGCCTTACCCAAACTATAAGCGATCAACACACTTGTTTTACCCACTGCATGGTTTGCCGTTATCCATGCTTTAATATCGCTGAAAATTTCGGGCTGCGGTTTCCATTTGTAAATGGGTAAACCAAAAGTTGATTCGGTTATGAATGTATGGCAACGCACCGGTTCAAAAGCACCGCTTATGCCATCGTTTTCCGTTTTATAATCGCCGCTTACCACCCAAACCTCGCCGCCATACTCAACCCGTATTTGCGAAGATCCAATAATATGCCCCGCCGGGTGTAGGGATATTTTTACCCCATTCATCATTACCGGTTCATTCCATTCCACAGTTTCGTATTTATTATCGCCCAGCCTTAATTGTAAAATGGGTTTGGTTAAGGTATGGCACAGGTAATATTTGCTGCCCCAGCGTGCATGATCGCTGTGGGCATGTGTAATAACAGCCTTGTCCACAGGCTTCCACGGGTCAATGTAAAATTGACCTTGTGGGCAATACAAACCTTTATCGGTAAACTCTATCAGCGGCATTTGCGAAGTTTAGTTATGATAGGGAATCATAAACCATGCCATGGGAAATATCATAAAGAGAATATCTTTTTTGCTCCTTACATGCAAATAAGGGTAATCCCCGGTAACCAGGGACACTTTTTGGCGCTTCCTCACAGCACCAAACTAAACCCCTAAACTTTCTAAACGCTAAATCCTTTAACCCTTTTTATTTTATCTTTGCGCCATCAATGAAACATCTTTCCTCGCTCAATAAATATTTTTGGAAATACCGCTGGCATTTTATGCTTGGGTTTGTATTTGTGGTACTCACTAATTATTTCCGCATATTATCGCCGCAGCTTACGGGCTATGTTGTAAATACGGTTGTTCAGTCCATAAAATCACCGGGCGGTGCCGGTATTGATATTAAAAAGAGTGAAAAGAATTATGATTTTGCAGTACGGCAGGTTATATCAACTTTTGAAGCAAATCCTTCCCGCAAGATACTCTATGCAGGGATTACCTTATTTATCATTGCGATTATCAGTGGTTTTTTCATGTTCCTGATGCGGCAAACCATTATTGTAATGAGCCGGCATGTTGAGTATGATCAGAAGAACGAGATCTTTACCCACTACCAGAAATTAGATACCAATTTTTATAAAACCCATAGTACGGGTGATCTTATGAACCGCATTGCAGATGACGTGAGTAAAGTAAGAATGTACACGGGTCCAGCAATCATGTACTTTATCAACCTGGCTGCCGTACTGGGTTTTAGCATATTTTTTATGCTGAAGGCAAATCCAAAACTTACGCTGGTTGCGTTAGCGCCATTGCCGGTATTAGCGATTGCCATTTATTTCGTTAATACCATCATCAATAAAAAAAGCGAACGCATTCAATCCTTATTAAGCGACCTCACCACCAATGCACAGGAATCTTATTCAGGTATAAGAGTTATTAAATCATTTGTACAGGAAAAAGCAATGATGGGCTTTTTTAAAAAGAACAGTGAAGCTTACCGGGATAATGCATTAAGCCTGGCAAAAACGGAAGCCATTTATTTTCCGAGTATGGCATTGCTGATCGGTTTAAGTACACTGATAACGATCATGGTTGGCACACTTGATATTGTTAATCACGTAGACGGAGCCAGTCCTGGCAGAATTGCAGAGTTTGTGATGTACATACAGATGCTTACGTTTCCGGTAAGTGCTATTGGCTGGACGGCCAGCATGACGCAGCGGGCTGTAACTTCTCAAAGGAGGATCAATGAATTTTTACATACTCAACCTTCCATAAAAAATGAGTCAACACCCGTAAAAGCTGAACTGGATGGGAACATTACAATAGCAGGGCTCGATTTTACATATCCACATACGGGTATAAAAGCGCTCAAAGATTTTTCGCTGCAGATAAATAAAGGAGAAAAAATTGCTGTTGTTGGCAGAACAGGCTCCGGCAAATCTACCCTGGCCCAGTTGCTGCTGCATATGTACGAACCGCAGCAGGGTTTGATCGCTTACGATGGAATTCCGATAAATAAATTTGATATTCAGTCATTGCGTTTGCAGATCAGTTATGTGCCACAGGATATTTTCTTATTCAGCGAAACGGTTCGCAATAATATACGTTTTGGAATTGATGATGCAACAGATGAAGCTGTTGTTATTGCAGCAAAGCAAGCCAGCATTCATACGGAAATTGAAAAATTCCAGTTGGGCTATGATACGATGATCGGCGAAAGGGGCGTAACGCTCAGCGGCGGACAAAAGCAACGTATTTCCATTGCCCGTGCCCTGATAAAAGAACCTAAGATCGTGATCTTCGACGATTGCCTGAGTGCTGTTGATGCCCGTACCGAAAAAGAGATCATTGGTAATTTATACCAGTTTTTACAGGGCCGTACAGCCATCATCATCACCCACCGTATCTTTTCATTGTTTGATTTTGATAAGATCATTGTTCTGGATGAAGGCAAAATTGTAGAGCAGGGAACGCATCAGCAATTACTTGCCTTGAATGGCTACTATACCGCTATGTATAACAGGCAGCAGGAACAGGATAAAGAAGGATCTTAAAAATATGCAGCACAACCGCTATGAGGGCTGTCTGCAAGATAAAATCCAAATAATCAGCCATATATTTTGTAGATTGGAAAACAATTTTATCTTTGCTTCACCTAAAAAGGGTAACCGTTAAAACTAAAACTAAATTAAACAGTGGCGTACGAAAACAACGAAAAGAACAACGAAAAGAAAATGGATAGCGTTTACAGCAAACGCATCAGGGCCGGAAAACGCAGGACTTACTTTTTTGATGTAAGAGAAACCCGTGGTAATGATTATTATTTAACGATCACTGAAAGCCGAAAGCGTTTCGATTCTGACGGGTACGACAGGCATAAGATCTTTTTGTATAAAGAAGACTTTAACAAATTTATTAAAGGACTTGGTGAAGCGATTGATTATGTGAAGACAGAATTAATGCCCGATTTTGATTTTGACGCATTCAACCATGATACACCTTATGAAGGTGAAGATGGCCAGGGACAGCCATATACCGGCGACACAACAACCGCTGCAACCGAACCAACAACTATGGAAACTATGGTTGCCGATCTTACCGAAACACCGGTAGAAAAAATAGTAACTGAAGAAGTAACCGAAGAAGTTGCTGAAAAAACAGAAACTCCAGCTGAGACAAATAGTGGCTCCGTAGATAACGGCAGCGCAGAGGTAGCAGAAAAGTGGTAATAACGCAGAACACCAAACCTAATTGCAACAGATCCTCCCTTAACGGGAGGATTTTTTTTGAATTGTTAATTTACTGGTATAGATTTTGAAAGCATTAAATGGTAAAAAACAAGTAGTGTATCATTTTGAAAAGGTGTCAGGTTGAGCCTGTCGAAACCGGGGCTTATTAAACTAACCCGTCTTCGACAAGCTCAGACTGACAGTAAAATTATTATCTAAAATTTCAAACTGACTTACTACGAAAAAACAACGATGAAAAATATATTTATAGCTGCTTTATTGGCGGTATCAGTTTTAAATGTGAGCGCACAAAAAAATTGCAGTATAAAAACTGCCTATGCTTTTTATACCGCTTCCATGCCGGGAATGGCCATGGCAGATGAAAACGGGAATACGATACCTCCCAAACCAATCATCAACAGGTTTATATACATCCAATGGGTTGGCGTTTCAAAACCACAGATAAATACGGTGATGTACAATAATAAAGTACTGATTGCAACGCTTAGTAAGGTAGAAGGGAATTCGATAATTCCCGGCGGCGATATTGAAAATAACCGCAACTTTAAGATCGGCACAAAAAAAGGCACCAGCCTCTGGAAAATAGAACTGCAGCCGCCAGGAGAGGATCCAATGCCAGCGCAGGATTGCAAAAATATAATCATCAAAACCAAAGGGAAGTCTTGCTCAGTTAAATTACTGAAGGAAACACTGCTTGCAACAATGCCAGCTTATTAGTTACCGCAATTTTTTGTACAGGTTTATTAAACTGTTGGTAGAACTATCGTGTGCGTTAATCGTTTCGTCCTTTTCTAATTCGGGTAATATTTTCTTGGCCAAAACCTTGCCTAGTTCCACACCCCATTGATCAAAACTATAAATATTCCAAATAACACCCTGCACAAATATTTTATGCTCATACAAAGCAATTAACTGCCCCAATGTAAAAGGCGTAATTTCTTTTATTAATATAGAATTGGTTGGCCTGTTGCCTTCAAAAACCCGGTAAGGATTGTCGTTTTCTTTTCCATTCATCAAAGCTTCTGTTTGCGCAAAAAAATTGCTTAATAATTTTTGATGATGGTCGCCAATTGGGTTGTGGCTTATTGCCGGTGCAATAAAGTCGCAGGGTATTATTTGTGTACCCTGGTGAATAAGCTGGTAAAAAGCATGTTGGCCATTGGTACCGGGTTCGCCCCAGATAACCGGTCCGGTTGCATAAGTTACTTTCGCCCCATTACGGTCAACATACTTGCCGTTACTTTCCATATTTCCCTGTTGAAAATAGGCTGGAAAGCGGTGCATATACTGATCGTATGGCAGAATAGCTTCTGTAGTAGTACCAAAAAAATTGCCATACCAGATGCCGATCAGGGCCATCAGCACCGGGATATTTTTATCAAACGATGCTACTTTAAAATGATCATCAGTGGCATGGGCACCTTTCAACAGTTGTTCAAAATTTTCGTAGCCGATCGTTAATGCTATGGATAAACCAATAGCACTCCATAAGCTGTACCTGCCACCAACCCAATCCCAGAATACAAACATATTTTTAGGGTCAATACCAAACTTAACAACTTCTTTATCGTTGGTACTAAGCGCAGCAAAATGTTTGGCAATATGAACTTCTTCCTTTGCTGCCTGCAAAAACCAATCCCTTGCAGTTTGTGCATTGGTCATGGTTTCCTGGGTGGTAAAGGTTTTGCTGGCAATTAAGAACAATGTTTCTTCCGGATCAACTTTTTTAAGTGTTTCGGTAATATGCGTGCCATCCACGTTGCTCACAAAAAAAGTTTCTATACCATCAACCCAATAAGGTCTCAACGCTTCTGTAACCATTACCGGCCCAAGGTCGCTGCCGCCAATGCCTATGTTTACTATGTACTTTATTTTTTTTCCGGTATAGCCTTTCCATTCGCCGCTATGTATGGCAGCACAACATGATCTCATTTGCTCCAGTACAGTTTTAATACCTGGCATAACATCAACGCCATCTGTAACTACAGGGTTGCCCGAAAAATTTCTTAATGCCGTGTGTAACACAGCCCTGTTCTCTGTTGCATTAATTTTTTCGCCATTGAACAGGGCTTCCATGGCATCTTTTAATTTACAGTCTTCAGCCAGTTCCAGTAATATTTCAACAGTATTTTCGGTGATGATGTTTTTAGAGTAATCAAAAAGAAGGTCACCCATCTGTATAGAAAACTTATCGAACCTTTCTGCATCATTAAAGAACAGGTCTTTCATCTGCACGTTTTCAAACAACTGCTTATGTTGCTGTAATGCCTGCCAGGATGGGGTGGTGGTGGGATTTATTTTTGGGAACATATTTTAAGTAAAGGATTATGAATGAAGAATTAAAAATGTCTGAGGTTACGAAGTTAAAGTTTGTAAAACAAAAAACCGCAGTCATTATAACCACGGTTTCAAAAAATGATGTTATAAATTACTATTGCTTTTTTGGTATCATTCCCCTGATGCCCATATCAATTACCTGGTCGCCATTATTGGGGTCGTAGGTTCCGTTATTATCCACGTCAATCCATTCAAAGCTTTTGTTGGTTGAGAGAGAAACGATGATATTGATATCGCTGGTTTCATTGCCGGTAATGATCAGTGGTGTAGCAAATTGTGCTGTAACCAGGCAGGAACCAGCAGGGATTGGCGAAGAAGCAAATAAAGGATTAGGAACGGTTGTAGCACCGGGAGGAGCCTGGCCCGAACTTAAAAAGCCAACGCCAAATATCTTTCCTTCAACAGCCCAATAGCCCTGTAATTTATTTGCATGTATACCGATGGTGGAATCTTTTACTTTATAACTGTTTATGTAAGTATTGTAGCCAATAAAGGAAGCTACTGTTGCATCAATCGTTTGTCCCAATGCATTCATGTAAATATTATAATTCTGGTATGCCAGTGAAACCCTTAACCAATTGTAGGTGCCGGCAGCAAAGCTTTTTACAGGCACACTCAAAAAAGTTTGGTTATTTCCCGCAAATTTTGAATTAGAAAAATCAATGGCTGTAGAACCACCGGTGCTAACTTCCGAAGCTTTGTATAAAATGGCTCCTGCTCCCAACGCTGTAAATGCAGATGGCGTTATTTCTACATAATGTGCACTCATGCTGTTAAAGCGGGGTGACTGGCCTGCATGCCCTGCGGGCATGGTCGTTGGCTGTCCCTGACCGTTCAGTCTTACCTGCGTAGAGTCGAACTTAAAAATGAAATTTACTTTTGCAGTACCTGTCCCTGAACCGCCGCCATTATCAATACTTGATTCTTTTTGGCAGGATTGAAATGTGAACATAGCAATAGCCATAATAATAATTGCCGGATACTTCATGATAGTTGGTTGTTTTGAGTTAAACGATGGTAGAAGCCATTTATTTCACAACTATAATGCCTCAATAACCTGTAAGAGATTATTTAGCATTTCTTTAGTAAAATCAAGGTGTGTAACCATCCTTACCTGGGTAGCAGAAATGGAAAGACATAAAATATCGTACTCCGCTAATTTTTTACAAAATGATTTTGGGTTATAAGAACCTATCACTTCAAAGATGAGAATATTTGTTTCTACCGGCATCATCCTGCCTATAAAATCCTTCTTGCCTAAAGCTGCAGCAATTTGTTTAGCATGCCGGTGATCTTCTTCCAACCGATCGATATTATTTTCCAAAGCATAAATGCCTGCTGCGGCTATGTAACCGGCTTGCCGCATACCACCGCCAAAAACCTTACGAACACGTCTTGCCTGTTTAATAAGATCAAGATCGCCCAAAAGCAGGCTGCCAACAGGTGTTCCCATTCCTTTACTCAAACAGATCGATATGCTGTCAAAAATTTCACCGTATTGTTTTGGCGATTCATTTTTGGCAACCAATGCATTCCAAAGCCGGGCTCCGTCTAAATGCAGGCTGAGTTTATTAGATAAGCAAACTTCTTTAATTTTTTCAAAATGGGTAAAATCATAACAGCTTCCGCCACCGCGGTTGGCTGTATTCTCCAGGCTAACCAGCCTGGTTTTTCCTTTATGCACATCGTCAGGATTAATAGATTCTGCAACCTGTTCTGCAGTAATTCTGCCCCTGTCGCCATCTAATGCTTTTACCTGGCAACCACTGTTAAAAGCAATACCTCCACCCTCATAAATGTACACATGGCTAACTTTATCACAAATAACTTCATCACCCGGTTGGGTATGGCATTTAATGGCGATCTGGTTGGTCATGGTACCGCTTGGACAAAAAATTGCTGCGGGCATACCAAACATTTCAGCCGACATGGCTTCCAGTTTATTAACCGAAGGGTCCTCACCAAAAACATCATCACCAACAGGTGCTTTAAACATGGCTTCCAGCATGGCCGGGGATGGTTTGGTAAATGTGTCGGAACGTAGGTCTGCTATCATGTGGCAAATATAAGCCTCAAGCTATGAGCTACAAGGGGGTAAACTTCTAATTTCAATAGTTTTTTGAAAATGTAGAGGTTAAAGTATATTTGAGAAAATAATTGTATTGATTTTTATAATGCCATCCAAATTACAATAACATGAAAAATTTATTAACGTTAATTCTGTTGTTTCCTGCTTTGTGCTATTGCCAAAATCAGGATTTTAAGTTTATCAAAATCGATTCTGTTTCTGGCAGTAAATCAGACCTGTACTCAAAGTCGAAAATTTGGATTGCAGATAACTTTCGTTCAACAAAAGATGTTTTGCAAATGGATGATAAAGATGCTGGCCATATAGTTGTGAGAACGCTTTTTAAAACAGTTGCAAAGGGCGGTTTTGGTAATTCTATAGGATATGATTATGTAAACTTCAAAATATCTATTGACATTAAAGATGGTAAATACCGTATTGTAATAGATGAGTTTGAACATGAAACAGGCCCAAATACAAGAGCTCCAGGTGGTGGCTCCCTAACTAAGGATAAGCCTGAAAGTGGATATTATGCAGGATTTTCAAAAAAAAGATGGATTGAAATTAAACAGGAAGCTGTTGATTTGTCTGATAAGTTGATGATAGATTTTGCCGCTGCTATGAACAAAAAATTGCCACCTAACGAGTTTTAAAAAGTTATCGGTTTAATACTAAATGTTGTTATAAACCTCGGTACATAATTAAAAGTTAACAATAATTTCAGAAGCTACAGAGCCTTCTATTTAGACCAAGCGTATGATATTAAAGTTTCTATTTTTTCGTTTGAGAAATTCATATTAACTATAAAATGCTTTCCAGATTCCAATTGGACAGAATGAGTTGAAAAAAGGTTTACAATTTTTTGATACCATTTAAAAAATGAATCCATTATAATTGTAACTTCAAGCTTTGGCTTAAATGGGTTTCTTGTATGTAAGTAATTACTACATAATATCCAACCATTTTTTAAATCTTCTATAGATAAAATATCACCAGTTAATTTTACTAAATCATATCCGGTTTCTATTTTGTTAACCTTTATTGCGATAGGGAAAAAGTCGCTATTAAGCTCCGTCATTCCTTTAATTATGAACGCAGGTTTATAATTTTTAACTAACTCATCATGTTTTTTAGTAAACTTTTTTTTATTTGTAATGAGACTTGATATAGATATCAATTCAAATATTTTTCTATATTTTAAACATATTATTTCAATTGTAGTATCTAAAGTATCAGTTCGCAGATTTTCTCTTTTGACTATATATTTGGATATAAATAAACATTGTTTTTTAAGTTCATTCATACAATCTAAGTATAAGTCAACCTCATCATCATATCCTGCCTTATCATATTCGCTGCCTATATCATGTTTTTCCATTACTTAAATTTATATAAAACCTTAATATTTTCATTGATAGAGTAATTTAATACAAAAATCGCAACTAGCTTCACACACTGCGCCAGTAAGAGTGACAATAGAAATAAAACTAAAGGAGTGGCTCTATCTTATGTTGCTATAGGAAGTTTTACCTTTTTGCAAAGTGGCGGTTAGATTGATTATGCTTTCACTATTCTTACCCTTGCTAATATTGTCCTTGTAACTCTTCTTTTATCCACCATTCATCCCATTTTATACACCTTCATTATGAAATCCGGCTAAGATTTAGTAACTTTGCACACATTTTTAAGTGGAATTAGCTGTATTAACCAACCATTTGCAACCTTTTCCAAACAAAAGATGTCTACAAAGTGTTCTATTTTAGTACTTAATACAATTCAATGAGGCAACTTAAGATCGCAACGCAGATTACCAACCGTGATTCACAGGCAGTTGAGAAATATTTGCAGGAAATTTCCAAAATTTCGATGATTACTCCTGAAGAGGAAACCATTTTGGCTCAAAAGATCAAGATGGGAGATCAGCGTGCATTGGACAAATTGGTGCAGGCCAATCTTCGTTTTGTGGTATCTGTGGCTAAGCAGTACCAGCACCAGGGCCTTTCTCTTAGTGATTTAATTAACGAGGGTAACCTCGGCTTGATCAAAGCAGCACAACGCTTTGACGAAACAAAAGGTTTCAAATTTATTTCTTACGCTGTGTGGTGGATTCGCCAATCTATACTACAGGCGTTGGCAGAGCAGGGCAGATTAGTCCGCTTGCCACAAAACAAAATTGGCACGTACAACAAAGCTAACAAGGCTTACATGGCTTTTGAACAGGAACATGAGCGTGAGCCATCAACTGAAGAGTTAGCCGAATTACTGGAGATGAGTGAAACAGAGATCAACAACATTTTTCAAAGTAACACCCGTCATACTTCCCTTGATGCACCCGTGCATGAAGCTGAAGATGTAGCCATGGGAGATTTATTGAAAGGTGGTGATGAAACTGATGAAGATGTAATGCACGATTCATTGAAAAATGAGATCCGCAGGGTTTTAAAATCTTTAAGTCCACGGGAAGCAGAGATTGTTAATGCTTATTTTGGCCTGGATGGCGAAAATGGTGTTACCATTGAGCAAATTGGACAAAAATATGATCTTACCAAAGAACGTATCCGCCAGATCAAGGAAAGGGCAATTAAGCGTTTACAAAAAGCCCGGTACAGTGGCGCATTAAAAGCTTATTTAGGCTAATTATTAAAATCAATTTTTTTATAAATACCCCGGTTTAGCACCGGGGTATTTTTTTGTAAACCATTCGTAATAGTGAAAAGAATACAGGTTTAAAAGCAACCTTATTGTTACGCTTTTCGTATTTATTATATTGAACCAACCTGGCCGCATATTATTTATTATGTTAAGGTTACGTTTATTTTGCGGGCCATAACGGTACTTCATCAAAACCAAGTAAATTTGCAATATGAGAAAATGGATCTTCTTAATTTCACTGACGGCTCTTTTTTCCTGCGAGAAAAATATTGATTTTAAATTAAATGATGCCGAACCACTTTTGGTAGTAGATGCGCAGATAGAAAACGGGCAGGAACCCACTGTTGCATTAAGTAAAAGCCTCAGTTTCTTTAGTGAGATAAGCCCCGAAATATTGTCCGGTTCATTTGTTCATGATGCCGAAGTAACCATGAGCAACGGCACACTCACCCATAAATTAAAAGAGTATAAAGTACCCGCTGGTAACGGCTATTTCATTTATTATTATGGTATTGATCCTGCAAATATTACTACAGCATTTTATGGAGAATTTAATAAACAATACACCCTTACCATAAAAGCAGAAGGCAAATCGTATACTGCTACAACGACTATTCCGCCACTTGCAAAAGTATTCGACAGTTTATGGACAAAACCTGCTCCGCCAAATGTAGATACATCTAAAAGAGTACTGTTGGTAAGGGCTATCGATCCTCCGGGTCTTGGTAATTATGTACGGTATTTTACAAGAAAGAACAGCGGACGCTTTTTACCCGGTTTTAATTCAGTCTTTAATGATGAAGTTATTGATGGTACAACTTATTCGGGACAGGTTGACCAGGGAGTTGACCGGAATAATCCGATCCCATCAGGCGATGAAAAATTCTTTGCCAGGGGTGATACTATATCTTTCAAACTGTCTAATATTGATAAAGCAACGTATACTTTCTGGAACACCTGGGAGTTTAACCAGCAAAGCATCGGTAATCCTTTTTCGCAACCCGGTAAGGTACTCGGCAATATCAGCAATGGCGCATTGGGCGCATTTTGTGGCTATGCATCGCAGGTAGGTACCATAATAGCCAGGTAACATTTACTTAAAATATTCCTTTACATTCGTAATAAATAATACAGCAATATTCATGTCAACAGAAAAAGTTCATTGTTTGATAATAGGCTCGGGGCCCGCAGGATACACGGCCGCCATTTATGCATCAAGGGCAGGATTGAATCCCGTGCTATACCAGGGTATTCAGCCAGGCGGACAATTAACCATCACCACAGAAGTAGAAAATTATCCCGGTTACCCGGATGGTATACAAGGCCCCGAAATGATGATCCATTTTGAGAACCAGGCAAAGCGTATGGGTGCTGATATCCGCTACGGACTGGCAACAAAAGTTGATTTTTCAAGCCGGCCTTTGAAGGTAGAAATTGATGAAGATACATGGATCGAAACAGATGCCCTCATCATTTCAACCGGTGCATCGGCAAAATGGCTGGGTATTGAAAGTGAACAGCGTTTGAATGGTTACGGTGTAAGCGCCTGTGCAGTTTGTGATGGTTTTTTCTTTAAAGGAAAAGAAGTAGCCATTGTTGGTGCTGGTGATACTGCAGCGGAAGAAGCACTTTATTTGTCCAAGATATGCTCCCAGGTACACATGATCGTTCGCCGGCACGAAATGCGTGCCAGTAAAGTGATGCAGGACAGGGTGGTAAATACACCCAACATAAAAGTTTACTGGAACAGCGAAACAGATGAAGTGACCGGTGATAAAAAAGTAGAAGGGGTTCGCATTAAAAATAACCAAACCGGGGAGAAACAGGAAATTCCGGTGAGTGCATTTTTTGTAGCTATCGGCCATCAACCCAATTCGGATATATTTAAAGGGCTGATAGATATGGATGATGCCGGTTATATAAAAACAATTCCCGGAACATCCAAAACGAATGTGGAAGGGGTATTTGCATCGGGCGATGTGCAGGATAAAATTTACAGGCAGGCAGTAACAGCAGCGGGTTCAGGCTGTATGGCTGCGCTTGATGCAGAGCGGTATTTGAGTGAGAAGGGACTTCATTAATTAATGTATAATTAAATAATGAATAATTGATAATTTTTTAATTTACAAACAGTTTACAGCATAGCTTAATTTCAAACGCTAACAACATTATCAATTATCCATTCGTACCAATGCTTACCATCAACCTCCATAATTTAATTTTTCATTCTTTTCATGGTGTACACCAGGAAGAAAGCATACTGGGCAATACATTTGTTGTGAATGTTTCTCTTTCTGTTGAGGTTGATGAAAAAATTACCGCGTTAAAGCAAACTGTTAACTATGCATCTGTTTACAAAATAATTAAAGAAAGAATGTTAGTGGCAACGCCTTTGCTTGAAACACTGGCACAGGAGTTGTTGCAACAAATACATGAATTTGATGACCGTATAAAATCCATTGCCGTTTCTGTTGAGAAAAAAAATCCACCGATACCAAATATGGAAGCTTCGGTAAGCGTTACTTATAAAAAAGACTTTTAGATTGAAATTTTTAATCCCGGTACTCATCTTTACTTTTTCCAGCCTGTTCTCTTTTGCACAGGATATTAATGCGCTTATCAAAGAAGGCAACCGGCTGGAGTCTGTCCCCGATGAAAAAGGGGCATTTCATAAGTTTAAAGAAGTGCTGAAGCTGAGTGCCACAAATATCTATGCACTAAACAAATGCAGCGAATTGTGCAGCCGTATTGGCCAGCGTGAAACGGTAAATACCAAATTAAGAAGCGACTATTATGCCGCTGCTAAAATTTATGCCGAAACAGCCCTGAAAGTCGATCCCGCTAACTCCGAAGCCAATTGTGTAATGTCGATAGCCCTGGGCAGGTCATCCATGAGTAAGAGCGGCAGGGACAAAATTGAAAACGCCAAAGAAGTAAAAAAATATGTTGATGCTGCTATTGCCGGCGATCCAAAAAATTTTAAAGCATGGCATGTACTGGGCAGGTGGCAGTACGAGATCAGTAATTTAAATGGTTTGGAAAGGGGCTTGGTAAAACTTTTTTACGGAGGCTTGCCACCGGCAACCTTAAAGCAATCCATTTACTCATTTGAGAAAGCCAGGGCATTGCGGCCCGAGTTTTTGCTGAATTATTATGAAATGGCAAAAGCCTATAAAGATAATGACAATAAAGCCAAAGCTATTGCCTATCTCCAGTTATTAATCACACTTCCTAACCAAACAGAAGACGATCCCGCTATAAAAGAAAAAAGCAGGACATTGATAAAAGACTGGCAATGACAAAAATCCGTGATTAACGGTATGTAGCAGCGTTTATTTTTAGCGTAACTTCGAAAATAAAAATCAAGGTTATGATTAAAATAGCAAGCAGTCTTTTCATCCTTCTTATTTCTGTAACTACAGTTCATGCGCAGGATGAAACAAAAGCAGTTTCAAAGTATAATCCATATACTTTATTTGCGCCAAATTTTTATCCTTCCGGGGGTACTATCAGCCGTGCAGCTACCGGCGAACCGAATGTTGGGTATTGGCAAAATAAAGCCGATTATCAAATTACAGCATCTTTAAATGATGTTACAAACATAATAGCTGGCAGTGTAACCATCACCTACAAAAATAACAGTCCACATGCACTACCATTTTTATGGTTATTGTTAGAGCAAAATCTTTTTAATAAAGATAGCAGGGGACAGGAAAGAATGCCGCTTAATGCCCGCAGCAGGTATGGTGATAGTAAGAGTAGTTTTAACGGTGGATATAAAATAAGCTCTGTGAAAGTGCTGGGAGAAAATGGAGAAGCGAACTATGTAATTACCGATACAAGAATGCAGATTCGTTTACCCAAGTCCGTAAAGCCAGGTGGCGATGTAATAAAAATAAAAATTGATTATTCTTTTGAATTGCCTGAATACGGTGCAGATCGTTGTGGTATTTTAAAAACAAAGAACGGTAATATTTTTGCCGTTGCCCAGTGGTATCCACGTATGTGTGTATTCGACGATGTGCAAGGCTGGAATACTTTGCCTTACCTTGGCCCAAGCGAATTTTATCTTGAATACGGAGATTTTGATGTAAAGATCACAGCACCTGCAAGTCATATTGTTGTGTGCAGCGGCGAATTACTAAATGAATCAGAAGTACTTACTGCAACGCAACAAAGCCGCTTGGCACAAGCAAGAAAAAGTGACAAAACAGTAATGATACGTACAGAAGATGAGGTAACAGATCCTTCATCAAGACCAGGTGGAAGCACACTTACCTGGCATTATAAAATGAATAACGCAAGAGACGTAGCCTGGGCCAGCAGCAAAAGTTTTATCTGGGATGCTGCTAAAATGAATTTGCCCAGTGGTAAAACTTCACTTGCTATGAGTGTATACCCTGTTGAAAGCAATGGCCAAAAAGGCTGGGGCAGAGCAACAGAATACACAAAAGGAAGTATTGAAAACTACAGCAAACGCTGGTACGAATTTCCTTATCCATGTGCTGTAAATGTTGCCAGCAATGTTGGCGGAATGGAATATCCTGGGATAGTTTTTTGTGGCTCAAAGGCAACTACAAGCGGATTGTTTGGTGTTACCGATCATGAATTTGGGCATACCTGGTTCCCTATGATCGTAGGCAGTAATGAACGTAAATATGGCTGGATGGATGAAGGTTTTAATACCTTCATTAATACCCTGGCTTCGGAAGATTTTAATAACGGTGAATATAAAGGCAAACCACAGAATATGGAGTTTGTGGCAAAATATATGTTTGGAGATAATTCAGAACCCATATTCAGTACGCCGGATGCACTTAAAGAAGCCAACATTGGTAATGACCTGTATTCGAAGCCGGGATTAGGTTTAACAATACTGAGAAACGAAATTTTGGGAGCCGACCGTTTTGATTATGCCTTCAGGGAATACATCAGGCGCTGGGCCTTTAAACATCCAACACCCTGGGATTTTTTCAAAACAATGGACAATGCTGCCGGCGAAGACCTGAGCTGGTTCTGGAAGGCATGGTTTGTTGAAAATTATAAGTTTGACCAGGCTATCACTTCCGTAGCTTACGAAAAAGCTGATGCAGCTAATGGTGCTATTGTATCAATTGCCAACCTGCAGCAAATGGCATTACCTGTAAACATCAGCTACGAAACAAAGAGCGGCAAAAAAGGAACACTCAAACTTCCGGTTGAAGTCTGGAATAATACCGCTACCTGGAAAGTAAAGCTGCCTACTACCGAAGAATTGATCAGGGTAGAACTGGATGCAGATAAGGTTTTCCCGGATATGGATTTTAGCAATAATGTCTGGAAGGCTAATTAAATTTTAATAGAAATATTTTATTAAATGGTCATGCAGTTGCTGCATGACCATTTTTTTTAAGAAGATTTTAGAAAGCTGAAAAAAAGTACATAGCCTATCAATAAATGTAATAATTTACCACTTTAAGAACCCTTCACCATATGAAATTATTTTTTACCCCGCTTTTTTTATTGCTTTTTTTATTTATTTCCGGCGCAGCCTGTGCACAAGCAGGTAAACCCGGAATTTCGAAAGAACCGACCTGGATCACAAAGCATAACATTGACTACCATAAAACTTCGCTTGATAATAATGCTACCGACGGTTATATAGATATCTCTTTTGAATCACAGGTCTCCCTCGCCGAGCAAAGCAAATATGAACGTTGCAGCAGGAAAATAATTTCGCAGGCAGGCGTACAGAATGGGTCTGAAATATCTGTTTCATTCGACCCCTCCTATGAACAATTAATGTTTCACAGCATTCATATCATCCGCGGTACAGAAGAACTTGACCGGCTTAAACTTTCAGATATTAAAACGGTACACCAGGAAACAGAACTAAAGAATTTCATTTATAACGGAGAACTTAATGCTGTGCTGGTTTTAGAAGATGTTCGCAAGGGCGATATCATTGAATATAGTTACACGCTGAAAGGGTTTAATAATATTTTTAAGAATAAATATACTGCGGTGTACACGATGGAGTTTTCAGTTCCGCTTTATGAAGTTTATTACAGGCTTATCGTTCCGGCAGAAAGAAAAATAAATTTCAAGAACCTGAACGGATCTGTCCAACCGGTAATAAGTGCTGCCAACGGACAGCAGGTATATGAATGGCATACATCTGATATAAAACCGCTGCAGCTACAGGATTATACACCGGCTGGTATGATCCATACGCTCAGGTTTTAGTAAGTGAATATGGTAGCTGGAAAGAAGTAAACGATTGGGCAATGGAATTGTTTCCTTTAAAAAAAGAACTCTCTGTCATGCTGCAAAAAAAAATAAAGGAAATTGAATCGGCCAATGCAGGCGATGCGGAAAGAATTACAGGTGCATTGCGTTTTGTTCAGGATGATATTAGGTATATGGGAATTGAAATGGGCGAAAATTCACATAAGCCGGCCGACCCTTCCAAAGTATTTGCTCAACGGTTTGGCGACTGTAAAGAAAAGTCATACCTGCTTTGCTGCATGCTTAATGCCATGAATATTGAAGCGAGCCCGATACTGATCAACACGGTAAGTAAAAAATCCATTAATGAGCTTCTGCCTGCGGCAACAGATTTCGATCATGTTACAGTAAGGGTAAAACTGGATGGTGCGTATTATTGGTTCGATCCCACAATTGCCTACCAGCGTGGTGATATAAAGAAACTATATTATCCTGATTACCAGGCGGGATTAGTGATCGCTCCCAATACAACTTCTTTAACCCCAATAAACTTCCGAAATATAAGTTACCAGCATGTAAAGGAAAATATGCTGATACCGGATATGTCAGGCGATGCTCAACTGACCGTTACCAGTGCTTTTTATGGGAGCGAAGCAGATGTACTGAGAAATGATTTTAATGATCAGAGTATCCAGGAATTAATGACGGGTTACCAAAAATTTTATGCGGGGTATTATGAAGATATAAAAGCAGACAGCCTTACGTACACTGATGATGAAGGCACCGGGATATTTACGACGAAGGAATATTACAGCATATCAAATCTCTGGACTGCTGATAAGGTAAATGGAAATAAATTTTCTTTTGCAGCATTTGTAATTAATAATGTTTTTAAACGGCCAAAAGAGAAGAACCGGAAAATGCCTTTTTGGTTAATATACCCTGCCAGCTATAAGGAACAGGTAACTATTATTCTTCCCAGCACCTGGAGTGTAACTGAAAGTGAAGATCATTTTAAGAATGCATGCTTTGCCTACAACAGCAGGTTCTATTGCGTAGACAACAAAGTGTATCTTGAGGCTGATTACGAAAATTACAAAAGCTTTGTGTCAGTTGATGAATCGCCTGAATATTTTAATGACCTCGGTAAATACGATGATATTTCCAGTTTTGAATTATCATCCGGCAAATCTGATACAGTTAAAAAAGATGATTCATATCCTTCTGGTACAACGTTACTTTCCATTATAGTGCTTGTTGCACTTATTTTTGGTGGCCTTGTTTGGTGGAGTAAAAAGAATTAATTTTTATGACTCAAATTTGCTATCCTGCGAACACATAATTCAATGGTGGCAATAGGAGGGTTTAGCTGAATATAAATACTATATCACTTTGGTTTATACTCAAAGATCAACACTGCATTTTCTTCTAAACTGGCTTTAGAAAATAATTCATAACGCTTGTCTCCTGCAGTTACAACAATAAGTGCTGTATTGGGTGGTACAGTGCCCATATTTTCAGCAAATAAAATAAGTTCATTCCTGCTAACATTTTCAGCCAGGTCAATATTGATAACAATGGGTTTTTCGGAAAGCTGCCGATGGCTGAGAAGCAATACCCCGTTCAGAAAAATGCTCACACTATCCCCATCAACAATACCATTATCATATACCTGCAGGGTAATATTTCTTGTATTTACAATGATATTTCCCTCTTCTATATTTTTTCTTTTTGCCATCTGTTCGGGTATTAACAGGGCATCGGGTTTTGTAATATCAATTTCATTTGAATGAAATGGTATTATGCTGTCTGCTGCTATTGGTGATTTTTGCAAGCTATCTTTCCTGGTTAATTTCTTTACCCAGAATGATCCTGCGGCTCCATCACTACGCAATGGTGGTAGCCCGTTTGCCATCCAGTTACCATAGAGCATTTCCATGGTATCATTTTTAAGATAGCGTATGTCATCAAGCTCTAAAAAAAAATCGGCTACCTCATCCCATAACCTGGTATACAAAACCTGTTCCCGCCTTAACCGTGTTGGAATCTTATCTTTTTTTCCAATAATACCAGATATTTCATAAACAACCTGTGGGCTATTTGGGAAATCTAAGGGTGCATTGCCAAACCTGCCCTCCACTTTTTTACCGGTTTGTTTTAATACCATGTTCATAAAAAAAGACTGGCTTCTCCCATTGAGCCGCTGATCGGTTCTGAACTGTCCCTGCCAGTAACCCGTGAGATCTTGTGAGTATGCGGGCACAATGATCAGTAGATAGATAAGTGTAAATAAAAGCTCTTTATGGACCTTCCTTTTTTTCATACTTATTTTTTACAAAAATCTGCTGAATTATCCGGCTATTATTTACAAGATAATAAAATATCGGGGGAAGAAATCTGTAAGGCAAATCATTTCGTCTTCCACTTCCCACTTCTTAAATAAATAAACGACATAACAAATATCGTAAACCAATACACCAGTTCATTACTCCAGGCCATGGCGAGAGAACTGTAATGTAGTTTTACAAAATACCAACTGTATACCAAGTAAACAGATATTGCAACAATCTCGATCGCCAGGTTAACCCTGGTCTTTGCAGTACCGGTAACGCCATTAAGCCAGATATTGGCAATGCTCATGAACATTAACCCAAAACTCACAACCCTCAATACCGGTATGCCTTCCTGGACAAAGGCTTCGCCCTGGCCAAACAAGCCAAAAAATGCAGTAGGAAAAATATTTACCAGCAGGCACATGGCCAGGCAAAAACCAATGCTCAACAACATGATCTTATTGATGGCTTCGAGAACTTTGTCTTCGCGTTTTTGTCCCATTAAATTACTCACCATTACATTACAGGTGCTGGCAAATGCCCACACAAAAACACCGGTTAATCCAAAAACATTGCGCATGGTATTGCTGATGGCTTTGGCGGTCTCGTCATGCAGGCCTTCTATCAAAATAAAAAATACCAGCCAGGTGGTTACGCTGATTACGTATTGCAACATCAGCGGCGCCGATATTTTTAAGATCTGTTGCGTGATGATCTTATTGTAAACAAAACTTTTTAATAAGCCGTATTGCTTTTTTAAACCGGTGCGGTATAAAACGATCAGCACTACGATCATACCAATCACTTCAGCGATCACCGATGCAATGGCTGCGCCGTTAAAGCCTAATGCCGGTAAACCAAAACGCCCTTTAATGAGTAAAAAATCGAGCAGGATATTGATGCCTGCTTCGCAGATAAAACCGATCATTAAATAACGGCTGTTGAGCGAAGCCACCAAAAATGCATTGCCCATCTGGAACAAATACAAAAAAGGCAGGCCCATGATCCTGATCTTTAAAAAATTAATTTCCTGGGGATAGGCTTTGGGATCGGCAACCTGTTGCAATATGAACGGTGCAATAAACCAGGTAATTAAAATTCCCGCTACTGCAAACTGCAGGCATATCCTGATGCCCTGCGATAATATTGTTTTAAATGCTTGGGGATTATCGCTGCCGGCATATCTCGAAAAAACTGACTGCAATGCGTTGTTTAAACCATGTCCGGCAACCGCAAAAATTAAATAAAACACACCGGTGATTCCGGCATTACCCAATGCCTCGGTACTCAGCCCGCCCAGGAAGATGCTGTTGGTGAGCATATTGATCTGCGGAATGAGTATCGCAAGCGTGATCGGCATTGCAATAGACAGGATCTGTTTATTGGTTACCTTAACTTTTAAATCTTTTGTTATAGCAGTACTGTCCATAAAGTCAGCAAAAATATCTTATTTTGCCACCGAAATGAAACATGTTAATCCTTCTTTTAGTATCCAGGCGCCCAAAATAAATTTTGAGTCGGCACAGTTATTTGCCGAAGCAGGCCCAATGGGCTTTTCCATGGTTGTGCTGGAGGCAGCTAATTGTTTTAAAGCCCTCGTTACTTATGCTTTTGAGGCAGGATTAAATGACCAGGAACTTGCAGAAAGGTTTACCGCCATATTTAACAGCGAAAATTTATTGCAGAAAAAATATGCCAAAGCGCATATTTTCTGGTCATTTGCCGAAAGTATTTTAGTGCCTGCCGAGCTGATGAATGCGGATAGAAATCAGAACATGCTGAACCTTGTTTTTGGCGATGCCAGGCAGGGTTTGACCAGGTCGGATTTTCTATACAAGCATAACCTGCACCATGTGTACCGTACGCCTAAACTGGTTATTGATATCTTTGCTAACTATTTACCGATTGCCACGGAAACACATGTTTTTACGCCACTTGTAAACCGTGATATGCCTGCTGGCAACCACCTGTTCACTGTTTTTTACAGCAACAGTTTAACCATCATGTTATGTAAGGATGGAAAACTACAGGTGGTACAAAATCTTAATTACAACAATGCCGATGATTGTGTTTTTCATTTGCTGAATGTTTGTAAGGGCTTTGATGTCAAACCGGACACAGTGACCTTACATATCAATGGTATGATCGATGCCAAATCGAGATTGTACGAAAGCATATATAAATATTTTTTGCAGGTTGAATTTGACAGCTTGCCCGAAGGATATACTTATCATGAAACCATACACGATCATCCGCCACATTTCTTCAGTCATTTATTTGCCTTAGCATCATGCGTATAATCAGTGGCATACATGGGGGCAGAAGAATAAGTCCGCCGGCTAATATGCCCTATACCAGGCCCACCACGGATATAGCCAAAGAAGGATTGTTTAATATTTTGCAAAACAACCTGGAGTTCGATGAATTAAAAGTGCTTGATCTTTTTGGAGGCACCGGCTGCATCAGTTACGAACTGGCCAGCAGGGGAGCTCCTGATATCACCATTGTGGAGAAGGATAATAAAATGTACGACTTCATTAAAAAAACATCAGCCGAACTGGCTTTCGAAAATTTTAATGTAGTAAAATCAGATGTGTTTCGGTTTATTGAAACAACCGGGCAGCAATACGATTTTATTTTTGCAGGTCCGCCTTATGCTTTGGCAAATATCGATGACCTGCCTTTAAAAATATTTGAAAAACAAATTTTAAAACCAAAGGGCTGGTTTGTGCTGGAACATACGCC
>JBBRQF010000044.1:0-34112 GCA_038226715.1 Chitinophagales bacterium | reverse complement strand
TTTGGAGCCGAGTTGACCGGTAAAGCTACCTATCATGATAGCTGTGCAGCATTACGTGAATGTAAAATAAAAACAGGCCCCCGAAAATTATTGAGTTTTGTAAAAGGTCTGGAACTGGTAGAAATGAATGATGTGGAGACCTGCTGTGGATTTGGCGGAACCTTTGCCGTAAAATTTGATGCGATCTCTGCAGGTATGGCCGACCAGAAACTGAATAATGCTTTGCAAACTGGCGCCGACTATATCATCTCCACCGACCTGAGTTGCCTGATGCAGCTTGATGGTTTTATAAAGAATAAGAATTTGCCGCTAAAGACCATGCATATTGCTGATGTTTTGGCGAATGGCTGGGAATAAAAAACTTCCGAAGCTTTTATACTCCGGAAGTTTTACACGATTTCATATTTTTATTTCTTAGCCTTTTTTATTCTTGGCCATCTTAGGCTTTGGTAAATTTTCAGCTTTGTTTTCGCCGGTTAAAGTTGCAGCCAGTTTAACAGCTTCGTATGCATTTACAATACCACCGGACTTTGATAATTCGCTCATATTTACTTTGTCATCGGTACCTGGTTTAGTAACTTTCTCACCGGGGTTTTGTGCTGATTTTTCAATTACATATTTCAATTGTTTAGCCGACAGGGTAGGAAAATACTCCAGCGTTAAAGCCGCAATACCCGCTACCAGCGGGCATGCCATACTGGTGCCACTTAAATTGCCATAATTATTACCACCCGGTAAGGTTGAATATATGTTAACCCCTGGAGAAAATACATCTACTTCTTTTTTGCCATAATTACTGAAGTAAGCTGTGTAGCTGCCCGATTTAGGCTCAGCACTGGCACCTACAGTAATGGTTGAGCCAGATCTGCCACCACTTAAAAAAACCGGATTTGGAAAATTATATGCCGTATCTACATTTTTTGCATCGTTACCTGCTGCATGTACCAACAATACATTTTTACTTTCTGCATAAGCGAAGGCTTCGTCAACCCATTGCTTTTGAGGTGAGTAACTTTTACCAAAACTCATGCTGATGATCTGTGCGCCATTATCAACAGCATAACGTATTGCCAGTGCAATGTCCTTATCATGCTCATCGCCATCAGGTACTGCACGCAGCATCATAATACGTACATTATCAGCAATGCCATCCATACCTTTGCCATTGCCACGTACAGCACCAATAATACCTGAGCAATGTGTGCCGTGCATCGAGGTTTCGGCCATTAAATCATTATTGCCGTAATTACGGTCGTTAAAATTTGTTTCATCGTCACCCACAATATCTTTACGGTATTTTTTGGGTGCTTTTACTTTTGCCTCTGCTTTTCTTTGTTCGCCTTCTACATATTCAATGTACTCCTGCAGACCGCCAATAAATTCCTTATCCGACTGGTCCATCATGTTATTACTCTTCATGATACCCAGAAAATCAGTCTTTGCCCGGCGCTCAGTAAAAGATTTTGTAACATACTTGTCAAGCTCATTACCGGTGAAGGTATCACGGCCCATAGCTTTTTTTAAGATGCTGTCGCTTTCGATCAAATTAGCATATAGCGTTTTTAAACCTGGCACATCCTCATCTTTAAATTTCTCTTCCTCCACATCGCTGCCTTTTAATTCGGCTTTAGCCCTTAAAAACATTTCATACTCGTATAGGTCTGCTTTTGAAAGTTTTGTTTTATTAATTTCTTTATTATCCCATTTGGCTTTTAAGCCATAGTAAACACGCCCGCGTTCATCACTGTCTACCTTTACGTTGCGGCCATCTTTACCACCAAGAAAATTCCAGCCGTGTATATCATCAATATAACCGTTGCCATCATCATCTATACCGTTGCCGGGAATTTCTTTAGGATTGGTCCAGAGGATGGACTTTAAATCTTCCTGTGCTGTATCAATACCACTGTCAATAACAGCAACTATAACCGTTTTACTTTTTAAATTCTTGCTTTTTAAGAACTGGTATGCTTTATCTGCACTGATACCGTTATAGCCATCCTTTTCCTTGTCCATCATATGCCAGCCATTGGGAACTACGCTGTTTTGTGCAAAAGAAGAGAGCCCTGCAAACAGTAACGCAACAAAAAAACCTGTAATCTTATTCATATTTAAACATTTGTTTAGGTAAAATTAAATGGTACAGCTTTAACAGCCATACCATTCACATTTATTTACAAAATTTTACAAATTAAATTTAATCCCCTGTGCCAGGGGTAGCTTATCGGTATAATTGATAGTATTGGTTTGCCTGCGCATATACACTTTCCAGGCATCGCTGCCACTTTCACGCCCGCCGCCGGTTTCCTTTTCGCCGCCAAAAGCACCACCGATCTCTGCACCCGATGTTCCGATATTTACATTGGCAATACCGCAATCGCTGCCTACCTGCGATAAAAATTGTTCGGCCTGTCGCATATTATTGGTCATGATGGCCGATGATAAACCCTGCGGCACACCATTCTGCATGGCAATGGCTTCGTCCAGCGTTTTATATTTCATCAGGTATAAAATGGGCGCAAAGGTTTCGTGCTGCACAATGGCGAAACTGTTTTTTGCTTCGGCAATGCAGGGTTTAACGTAGCAGCCGCTTTCAAATCCTTTACCTTTTAAAGCAGCACCTTCCACTACAAACCTACCACCTTCTTCCTTGCATTTTTCTATAGCATCCAGGTACATTTTCACCGCATCTTTATCAATAAGCGGCCCTACATGATTTTTTTCGTTTAATGGATCACCTATCTTCAACTGGCCATAAGCATGTACCAGTTTATCTTTAAACTTATTGTATATTTTTTCATGAATGATGAGCCTGCGGGTGGAAGTACAACGTTGTCCGGCTGTACCAACTGCCCCAAAAGCTGCGCCGATCAATGCCATATCCAGGTCGGCATTTTCGGTGATGATGATGGCATTGTTACCCCCCAGCTCCAGTAAACTTCTTCCCAAACGTTCACCAACAGCCGCACCTACAGCTTTACCCATCCTGGTACTGCCTGTGGCAGATAACAGTGGTATACGGGTATCATTGCTCATCCATTCGCCAACATTTCGTCCGCCAACAATAATATTGGAAACACCTTCGGGTACATTATTTTTTTTGAGAACCGATTGAATAATATGTTGACAGGCAATAGCGCAGAGTGGTGTTTTTTCGCTTGGTTTCCAAATGCACACATCGCCACATACCCAGGCTAAAGCAGCATTCCAGCTCCATACAGCCACCGGAAAATTAAAGGCAGATATTACGCCAACAATCCCCAGTGGATGGTATTGTTCATACATACGGTGGCCCGGCCTTTCGCTATGCATGGTTAAGCCGTGTAACTGCCGGCTAAGGCCAACTGCAAAATCGCAGATGTCGATCATTTCCTGTACTTCGCCCAGGCCTTCCTGCAGGCTCTTGCCCATTTCGTAACTTACTAATTGACCAAGATCGTGTTTGCTCTTTCTTAATTCTTCGCCGATCTGCCTGACAATTTCGCCACGCTTTGGTGCAGGCCAGTTGCGCCATTCGGCAAATGCGCTTTGTGCTTTTTGGATAACTGTTTCATAGGCTTTTGCATCGGCACCGGTTACCGAGGCTATTAATTTTCCATCAACGGGTGAGTAGGAACTTAATTTTTCTCCTTTGGATTTGATCCAGTTTAAACCGGTAGAAACACCATTGTTTGTGGACTGTATCTTTAATGTCTTTAAAAATTTCATATAGCTGAATTTGACTTTGATTTTGATTGAGGGATGCAAGTTACGAAGAAGGATTATTATATTAATCCTACAAAGCCACAAAGGATTTCCTACGGAAATGCATTGTTGATTCTCCTACGGAGAATATTTTTTGCCACAGAGGCACAGAAGCACGGAATTGAAAATGTATTTTTCAGTGCTTCTGTGCCTCTGTGGCAACTTTAGTTTTACTGAAGGCAAAATCTTTGTTTCTTCTTGCCTTTGTGGGAAAATTTAATACTGTTCATTTTCATTGGGAAAATCACTACTTTTTACATCAGCAATATATTGTTTAACAGCACCGTCGATCTGTTCATACAAATTGAGGTATTTTCTTAAGAACCTGGGTTTAAATTCTACATTAATGCCCAGCATATCGTGCATTACCAATACCTGTCCGTCGCAGGCACTACCGGCCCCAATGCCAATGGTAGGAATATGGAGACTTTCGCTTACCTCCTTTGCCAAAGCTGCAGGGATTTTTTCCAGTACGATCGCAAATGCACCGGCCTCCTGCAACAGCAAAGCATCCTTTTTTAATTTAGCTGCTTCATCTTCTTCTTTAGCCCTTACGGTGTATGTGCCAAACTTGTAAATACTTTGGGGCGTTAAACCCAAATGGCCCATCACCGGGATACCTGCACTCACAATTTTTTTTACAGAATCTACTGCTTCTTCACCGCCTTCGAGTTTTACAGAATGGCCGCCGGACTCCTTCATGATCTTGATGGCAGAAGCCAGGGCAATATCTGAATTGGATTGGTAAGATCCAAATGGCATATCTACCACCACCAGGCATCGGCTAATGCCACGTACAACACTTTGTGCATGGTAGATCATCTGGTCGAGTGTGATGGGCAAAGTGGTTTCATGACCGGCCATAACGTTACTGGCACTGTCGCCAACGAGAATGATATCGATACCGGCTGTGTCAAAAATTTTAGCAAAGGAAAAATCGTAGGCTGTGATCATGGATATCTTTTCGCCTTTGGCTTTCATCTTTTGCAGGGTATCCGTAGTAACTTTTTTAATTTCTTTATGAACAGACATGGTGCATTGTTTTATATTAACTGAAGATGCTGGTGGAGTTGGCTCTGCGTTAGAATAAAACAAATCCGGGGAGCAATGAGCATGTAAATGTAGAAAGAAAATGAATTGTTTTGCCGATTGAACTGAAATAGTTTTTTAGCAGTATGTTGTTAGCAAGCGTAATAATTACTAATGCAGCGTATTATTTCAATTTCAACTTTACGCCTACACTAAGCTGTAAATACCGGTATTTTAATTCCGGCTCTCTGTAGTCGAACTCTTCCGCTCTGACAGTATTTATCAATGAATAAGCAATAGCACCTGTCAGTTTAATTTTTGCTGATACATTATAATCAACACCCAGGTTAGGGTTTAGTGAAAAGCCCTGCCAGTAATTTTTCTTAAATGCCGGATATGGAATACCGTCGCCATATTTTGTATTTAAAAGAAAATTGGGGATGAATGCAAGACCTGCAGAACAGTTTATTTTTTTTGTTTTTAAAAAGTAATAACCAAAGCTAACCGGTATTTGTAATGTTCGATAAGATACCCGGTTTGGGAATATTGCGGGACCAGCAGAATCGGTGTAAGGAGCCGGTAACCGCGATTGATCTAAATACACTGTTGTGTTCAGTTTTCTTGAAATAAAGCCCAGACCAAGCGTTGCAAAAAGGTTGTCAGTTATTTGGTATTGACCAAACATGTTGAAACCAATGTTAAAAGATGATTTTGAATAAGCGGGGGGATATACAGCAATGTAACTCGACTTATAAAATGTTAACTCGGGTTGAACCTGTAAACCTATATAAAATTTGTCATTTTTTTGTGCATTTGCCAAAAGCGAAATTATGGAAAATGCGAAAACAATAACCAGTTTCATAAAACAGGGTTTAGTAATCGGAATGCATTGCAACTTTAAATGTACAAACTTTTTTATTAAGAAACAAGCTTGCGGGAACTGGTAGTGCAGGTAAACCTGTTTAATATTGCCTGGTGATTCTAAGAGATCAATTTCGCAAACTTGTACGCTGGCGCTTTAACCATTTTCTATAGCCGTTATATAAAGGCTTTTCAAACAAGAGGTATAAGGCAATGGCAATTATCCAAAGCACGATAAAATTCCTGTCGGGCAGTAAAAAATATTGCCGTAGTTTAAGATTTACATAGCTGATATGGATAAGATAAAAAATATAGGAAGCATTGCCCAGTAAGACCAATACCCTGGATGCAAAAAACCGTTGAACCAGTGTTCGTTCATAAATAAGTCCGGCCAAAGTCATTACAACAAAAAATGGCAACAGGGTATATTGTAAGATCAGTCCTGCAGGATGATCGGAACCCTGCAAATAAATATTGGGTTGAAAAAGCCCGATGCAATAAGCTGTTATAAAAATGCCTGCAAAACCAATAATTGTTTTGTAACGGATTTTTTTGATGAATACGGTTTTGTTATTGCGGATACAATATGCCAGCAGCATACCTGCAACAAACTCCAGGCACCTGCCTGCAAAAGTGCCGGAGATGATGAAGTTTAATGGGTAGAACCAACGCCCGGGATTTCCATTTAGCTGATGCCAGAAATAACCGGCAGACCAGTTACATAAAAAGAATAGCATTAAGAAACCTGTCAAATACATAAAATGTTTTTTCTGCAAGAGGCAGAGAAGTGGAGCCAATACATAAAATGTCATTTCTATATTGAGCGACCAGGCCTGGCTAATGGCATCCAGGTTATGTTTGTCTGAAAAACCATGAACCAACGAGTAGGTGAGCCAGGAAAATTTCATTTTACCAAAAGCCGGATCAAGGTAAAATGCGGTGAGAATGAGCCAGTACACCGGCAGTATTCTTACACAACGGATACTCAAATATTTCAGGTAAGTTTTTCCGGACTGCAAAGGCTCTGCAGCATAGGTATAAGCAATTAAAAAACCACTTAACACAAAAAATAAAGAAACACCGATATGGAATTCATTGAATAAACGTAAAATTTCTGGATGCAAAGAACCACGCCAGTACTTACGGTTATGATATACAAATACCAGGCAGGCTGCCAGGCAGCGAAAGCCGGTAAGTGCATCAAAACGTACAGCAGTTTTGGAATTCATGAATTGAAAATAGGAAATAGTGGTTAAGATCCGGCGGGTTAATTAAAAACCAAATTACTTTATTTAAAAACCAATCTCAAAACTGCCACGGGTTCTTTGTTTTCCTTTTGGTCTGGTTTGTTTACATACAAAAGCAGTTCTGTGATGTAGGAAAATACTTTATTCTTTTTTGCATCATAATACCAATCCTGCAGCAGTGCTGCCTCTGTAAATTTAACAGTGCCTGATCCGCTACTCCTTACAAGACTGAACTTTGTAATATTACCAACTGAATCATAGATGGGTATTGGCTGCCATTGGTCAGCGGATAAATAATTATTCAATTCTCCGGGGGTTAATTTAGTGTTACTGTCAATAACAAATGCTTCTATTTTATTTTGTTCAATATAGGGCCAAATTGTTTCCAGTAAATTTTTACCGTACATGCTCTTTAGCTGATCTGTATTTTCCGTTGGATCAAGCCTTATCATCTTTTTTGTCTGCTTTAAAAAAATGAGTTTGCTTTCTTTACTGGCCTTGCTGTTGTATTTGAAATTATAACAACTTGTAAAATAAAAACTTTCACCAATATACATACCCGATGACGTAAATACAGGTAGCGTAGGCGTGACAAATGGTATATAACTTTTTAACAGGCCTTTTTCTACGTAAAGTATTTGTGTTAGCTCTGTAAGTTTAAAATTACTGCTGTCTTTTTGAGGAATGGGTATTTTTTTAATTACAACATTGCCCAGTGAATCCATCAGCGGGTCTGTGTCATTTCCATAAAATGCATTATGAATTGAATCCAGGACTGTGTATTTAATTTGATCTGCGTTAATTGTTCTGCTTTCTACAGGTAAAGAAGCTTTGATCTCTTTTTTACCAAACCGTTTTAAAAGCAGCAGGTTTAAACCGGCAGTACTAAAATTAAACGTATCACTGGCATAAGCAGCCCATTCAATTTTTGAGTTTTTTACAAATTTATCAAAGAGTGTTGGCTGCGGTTTGTTTTGGGCTAATGAAAACTGGCTGGTAAAAAGAAGAATTATAGTGAGTTTCTTTGTCATGGGGTTTTAACGTTCGGAGTGAGAAGCTATTCTAATTAGTTGTTAAGAAAAACTTATTATACTTGAGCCATTCGGTAATCGATTTCCCGACTTCGCTCGAAACCGTTTAGATCATAATACTCATCCTCCCACACTTCGACTTCGCTCAGTATTATTTCAACTCATCCCACATATGCCTTACCAGCCCATCAACCAAACCTATCTTGGGCACATACATTTCAGTGGCACCGGCCCAGCGCATGGCATTGGTATATATTAGTAGTGCCGGCACAATTACATCGGCACGATCGCCGCGTAAACTATACAACCGTATCCTGTCTTCCAAACCAACACTGCTTAATTCTTTGTAGTAATCTTTAAGCAACTCGAGCGTAAGTGGTTTGCCATCTTTGCGTTTACTCATGGAGAATATCTTGTTGATATTGCCGCCGCTGCCAATGGCTACTACTTCCTTTTGTCCTTTTGTTACCGTCTTGATGATCTCTTTCATCAGCTCCCATGTTTTATCATTTACCTGTTGCTGCAACAAACGTATAGTGCCGATGTTAAAAGATTCTTTGAAGATCAATACACCGTTGCTGAAAAAAGAAAGTTCGGTGCTGCCACCACCTACATCAATGTACATATAGCTGTGGTCTTTGTCTAATGTTTCGGCAATATGGTTCTCAAAAACAAGCCCTGCTTCCATATCACCACTTATCACTTCAATACCAATACCTGTTTCCAGTTTTACTTTACGGATAAGATCATTTGAGTTTTTGGCATCACGCATGGCACTGGTGGCACAGGCTTTAATATGCTCCACTTCATAAGCATTTATCAAATGCTTAAATGCCTTCATGGTTTGCAAAAGCATACTGGTCTTTTGTTTGGAAATGATACCGGTCTCAAATACCTCGAATCCTAAACGCAGCGGAATCCTGATAAGATTGAGCTTATTAAAAACAGGTTCATTATTTTCGTCAGTGCTTACTTCTGTAATTAATAAACGGGCTGCATTGCTTCCTATATCTATTGCGGCGAGTTTCAAATTGTTAATCCGTTAATTGGTTAATTAGTTAATTGATTGATGCGTCTCAGTTCAAACGAATTTACGGATTAACGTTTAAAAGGATTAACTAATTAACTGTTTTACGATAGAGATAATTATACGTTTCCACCTGGCTGCGTATTTTTTTGGTATTGCGTGGATTTACATATTGGTTGCTGAGGTCGTTATCAAGTATCCTGGCCTTAATATTATCTTTCAGTTGTATCTGCATGATGTCTTTGATCTCCTGTTGTATATTTTTTTCAAAAATGGGACAGGCTACTTCAATACGGTGATCGATATTACGTACCATCCAGTCGGCCGAAGAAATAAAAGTTTTTTCTTTTCCGCCATTGTGAAAGATCATGATCCTCGAATGTTCCAGGTATTCATCTACAATACTGATAGCCTGGATGGGTATCTTAAATTTCTTATTCTCTGTAGGTAAACAGAAAATGCCTCTTACCACCAGTTTTACTTCTACACCAGCCCTGGCGGCTTCATACAATTTATCTATAAGCAATTCATCGCTCAGCGAATTCAGTTTGAGTGTGATGGCAGCTGGTTTTTTAAGCCTGGCAGTTTTAATTTCTTTATTGATGAGTAACAAAAACTGTTTGCGCATACCAGTTGGGCTAACAATTAAAGTTCTGCAGTTTTTCAATAATTGCAACCTGGTTTTGGGTTGTTCCAGGTAATTAAATATCCGGTTTACGTCTGCCATTATGTTGCGGTCGGATGTAAGCAGGCAGGTATCGCCATAAACCGCAGCCGTTTTTTCATTTAGGTTACCGGTACTTACAAAACCATAATGAATGGTTCGGTTATTTACCCGTTTTTTTATGAGACATATTTTTGCATGTACTTTTAAATTGTGTACACCCAGCAATACTTTTACACCGGCTTCCTCCAGTTCTTCTTTCCATTCCAGGTTGGCTTCCTCATCAAAACGTGCACGCAGTTCCAGTACAACGGTAACCTGTTTGCCATTGCGTACAGCATTGGTTAATGCATTGATGATCTTGGAGCGATCGGCCAGGCGGTAACAGGTTAGTTTTATACTTACCACTTCGGGATCAATGGCTGCCTCACGCAACATATCAATAACGCTATAAAACGAATGGTAAGGAAAATTCAACAGCACATCCTGTTTTAAAACAACCTTGGTTATACTGGTAACATTTTTTAATACAGGATGAATGAAAGGATTTTTCCGTAGATTTTTTTTATCAAATACCGATTCAGGAAAATTCATAAAGTCAACAAAGTTATGAATGCGGCCGCCGGGGATGAGGTTATCTTTTTGCAACAAACCCAGCCTTCGTACCAGATAGGTTAGGAGTGAAGGGTCTATCGATTTATCAAAAACAAAACGAACCGGTTTTCCTTTTTTACGGTTCTTTAAACCTTTCTCGATCTTCTGGATGAAAGAGGTTAATATGTCATTGTCAATATCGATCTCTGCATCGCGGGTTACTTTGATAATGTGTGCCGAAAAAGTATCGTACCCAAAAAAAGAAAATATATTGGGTAAACAAAAACGGATGATGTCTTCGAGTAAAATGATCTGTTTATCCTCGTTTTTTGAAGGTAGTATGATGAACCTCGGCAGCCGCCTGGTAGGTACCGAAACCAGTGCAAATTTTTGCGGCACCGATTTATCTTTTTTAGAAAGCCTGCAGGCCAGGTAAATGGATTTATCATTAAGCACCGGGAAATTCTGGATACTCTCGATCATCAGCGGAATGATATTGCTGCGTATCTCTTCATTAAAATAATCGAGGATAAAATTTTGCTGCGTTTTATTTAACTGGGTATCATTAAGCAGAAATATTCTTTCTTTTTTCAGTTCACGAAGTATCTCGTTCCAGATGCGTTCAAATTCCTTTTGCTGGATGCCCACAATTTCCTGTATCTGTTCCAATATAACATCCGGCTTAAGTTCCAGGTGCATTTTTGATTTTTTACCAAACTCGATCATGCGTTTGAGTGCAGCTACACGAACCCTAAAAAATTCATCCAGGTTATTGGAGAATATACCCAGGAAACGGATACGTTCTCTCAAAGGAACTTTTTCATCAGCAGCTTCCTGCAGCACACGGTCATTAAATGACAGCCAGCTTATGTCTCTGAATATGGTTTTTCTTTTTTGCAAACAATGCGGGTTTTATAATAATGCCGCGAATTTAAGCGCTTGCTTTTATATGCGGCAGCATCCAATATTAAGTTTGTGTGAAAAATTTGTAATTAGTGATTAGTGCTTTTCATTTTCTCAATAATACCGGTAGTGGAAAATCCATCCAGGATCGGGTTTATCTTTACTTCGCCGCCATTGGCCAGCACTTCTTTGGCACCAACGATCTGGTCAAGTGTGTAATCACCACCTTTTACCAGCACATCGGGTAAAATTGTTGTGACCAGGTTCAGCGGCGTATCTTCTTCAAATAAAATTACTGCATCAACCATTACCAGTGAAGCCAGCAGTAAGGCTCTTGAAGTTTCGGCATTAATCGGCCGGCTTTCGCCTTTTAGTCTTTTAACGGATGCATCTGCATTAAGTCCAACAATTAATATATGTCCATATCCCCCCGCTTCGCTTAACGAAGCAATATGGCCTTCATGCAAAATATCGAAAACGCCATTGGTAAAAACTATTTTCTTATTTAGCAAACGCCAGCGGTTTAGTTGAAATTTTAATGCATCCGCTGTAAATATTTTATCCGGTATGCTGCCTACTGATTTCATTTTTAGATCTGTTTATGTAAGGTATAAGTAGTAAACAGGTAATGCCTGCAATGATAATAATACCGGTTGATACGCCCCATATAAGCCAGCCAAATGCTTTGCCCAGCGGGCTTGCAATGCCGTAAATAATCAATGTTTCCATTACAAACAATGGAAACCAGCCAATGCCGCCCGGAGCAGCAATCATTGCCAAACTAGCCAGGGTTAACACAGAGAAGGCAGCTTTTATGCTGAGCTGCGAAGTACCTTCCATGGCCCAAAAACCTATGTACACCTGCATCAGGTAAAGTCCCCATATCAACAGGGTCATCAAAACAAACCATTTTTTGTTCTTTAAATTTTTGATGGTTTTAAATCCTTCCCCGATGCCTGTAAGGATGATGTTGGTTTTACTGATCACTTTATTACCGGGATATTTTTTAAAAAGAAATTTTGTAAAAAAGATGATGCCTGTAATGAAGAATATAATAGTGAACAGGTATATCCACCAGGATGCACCAGATGCGTTACCGATCATGATTATCTTTTCTTTTATGTAGTTTCCAATGAGCTTTATCTGGATAACAATGGTTAACCCGATGAAGAGCACGAAACACAACAAATCGAAAGTGCGTTCTACAATGATGGTACCAACCAGTTTATCTACTTTTAGTTTTTCGTACCTGGCCAAAAAAGTACATTTTAAAATCTCGCCCAGCCTGGGTATGGCAGCATTGGCGAGGTAGCCGATCATAACCACAGAAAAAACATTCTTAAGTGATGGTGTATAACCCAATGGCTCCATCAGGTATTTCCATCTTATTGCCCGAAACAGGTGACTGAGCAAGGTCATAATAACAATAGGAATGATGAGCCAGTAGTTTGCATGATTAAATGCATTTGCAAACTCTGTTTTTTCGATGGCAGTCATATCTTTCAGTTGCCACCATACCAAAAAAATGCCGCCACCTAAAAAAATAACATATTGCAATATGGAGAAAAACCGTTTACGCATAATTGGTTACAAATTACGAAGGGAATATTTGTAAAGGAAAAAGAATTAAAATAAATTTTAGGCTAAAGAAGCATATTGTCAATTAACCGTACATCTCCTAAAAAAGCAGCCGTCAAGGCAACTGTTTTTGTTTGGCCATCCCAGTTATCCAGGATGCTAAGGTCGGTTGCATTTGCAATTTCAATATAATCAACTTTAAAACCAGCATCGGTTAAATTTTTTATTGCCGCTTGTTTTAATGGCCTTAAATCGCCGGGCGTAAGCTTGTTCTTTAAAAAAGATAAGGTTTCAGCTATCTTCAACGCATGTTTCCTGCCCTGTGCAGGTAACCGTATATTCCTGCTACTCATGGCAAGCCCGTCTTTTTCACGAAGGGTAGGGCATATGTTGATCTTGCAATTGATATTTTTTAACTCAATAAGTTTTTTTATTACCATGCATTGCTGGTAATCTTTCTGGCCCAGGTATAATTGATCGGCTGGAATAATAGTAAGCAGCCGCTGAACAACCATACAAACACCCTGAAAATGCCCTGGTCGGAATTTACCTTCCAAAACGGTTTCCAGGTAACCCAGGTTATATTTTTCGGTATGTTGGGTTCCATCCGGGTACATTTCCGAAACCGTAGGAAGAAATAAAATATCGCAGCCGGATTTTTCCAATGCATCAATATCCTTTTCAATGTTTGCGGGATAATTATTAAAATCTTTTATATCATTAAACTGCGTGGGGTTAACAAAGATGCTGCAAACAGTAAGGGTGTTATTTCGCTTTGAAATACTCAACAACGATATATGCCCCGGATGCAATGCCCCCATGGTGGGAATAAAACCAATGCTATTACCCTGTTTTTTATGTTGTAAAAGGAAGGCAGTTATATCAGCAGCTTTCTTAAATAGTATCATATTAGTATCAATTACGCTTCAAATGCCTGTTGAATCAGATTTTCCCGAATAAATATCGTACTTTTGCAGCCATTTCAAACAATTACAGCAACAAACAAAGTGTAAATGAGTACAAAGAAAAGAATTTTATTTATTGCAAATGAAATGTCGCCTTATCTGGAACTTACTGATTTTGCGGAAATTGTAAATAAACTTGCAGTAAAATCCAATGACAGCGGAATGGAAGTGCGCTGCATTATGCCAAGGTTTGGGGTGATAAATGAAAGAAGACACCGTTTACATGAAGTTGTTCGCCTGTCGGGTATTAATGTTACAATTGACAACGATGATTACCCTTTGATCATAAAAGTGGCATCCCTGCCCAATGCAAGGTTACAGATATACTTTTTAGATAATGATGATTACTTTAAAAGGAAATCGATCTTTACTGATGAAAAAGAACAGTGGTTTGATGATAATGGCTTAAGAACGGTTTTGTTTTGTAAAGGAGCCCTGGAAACCGTAAAGAAATTTGGATGGCCCCCGGATATTATTCATTGCAGCGGCTGGATGACCGGCCTGATACCCATGTTCATTAAGACAGCCTACAAAAAAGAACCGGTATTCAGCAATAGCAAAATCGTGTATACTATCGGTCAAAATACATTTAAAGAAAAACTTGAAAAAGATTTTCTAAAAATGGCTACTATCAACGATTACGTTACCAAAAAAGAATTAGAACCTTTTAAAGATCTTAATAATTTTGCCATGTTTAATGGTGGCGCCACTTATGCCGATGCAGTTACTTTTGGGGCCGAAAAGGTTGACAAAAAACTGGTAGACCTTTTTTCAAAGGTTAAAGGCAAGAAGGTGCTTAAATATGATGCAGAAAGTGATTTAACAGACTATTTGCAATTGTATTCCGAACTTGCGAAGTAGAAAAACTAACACCATTTCATAAAATTATTATTGTGCAAAAACGAATTCTACCTATAGCGATCATAGCTATTTCATTTATTTCACTAATTGGCTGGAACTGTACCAAACTGGATACCACCGATATTGGCAGCGATCTGTTACCGGCAGTTGATAATGTACATACATTTGCCGATACCCTTTCGATAATCAGCACCCAGGGGGTTTTTAGTCCCGATTCCACTTTTATCTCCAGAACAGACGACCAGGCTTTTGGATTAAATAATGATCCGGTATTTGGTCAAACCAATGCCAGCGTGTACTTTCAGCTAAAACCCAATTTTTACCCATATTATATTGGTAACTCTGGTGATACCTTGTACGGCTCACCCGGAGCCGGTGTTGATTCTGTAGTGCTTTGTTTAAAATATAAAGGGTTTTATGGAGACAGTTCCATTCCATTGCAGGTTCGGGTATTTGATATAGCAGATAATGCCCCCTATCTTTTCCGCGATTCAACTAATCTGATCAAAAGCGCAAATTTTGCGGCACCTAATTTAGGTAGCAACGTTGTTTTTAACCCAGGTGGTATTGCATCCATTGACGTGCGCAGGCTGGCCGATACGGTACATTATAAATACGGTAACAACTATTCTGTAAATACCATCCGTATCAGGCTTTCGACTGCATATGCCCTTAAACTGTACGATATGGATACCGTAGCATCTCATATTTTTAACAATGGCTTCCGTTCGGATTCACTGTTCAGGCAGTTCTTTAACGGGCTTGCTGTTGTTCCGGTAGCAGGTTCCGGCAGCAACCAGCTTATCTATACCAGTCTGGTGGAGCCTGAAACCAAGATTGAAATTCATTACAGGAGAAAGAATAATGGGATAACGGATACATTGATGACCTCACTGGTTTTAAACAGCGACTTTGTTGGTACTTCAAATAACAGATCATCATCAACAGCTAATCGTATAACCCGAAACCGGACGTTCTTACCATCGGGCGATCAGGAAGTTTACCTGCAAACAAGTCCGGGTACTTATGCAAACCTATATATTCCGGCGCTTGCTACATTATCCAACAGGATAATTCATCGTGCAGAACTGATCGTAGAAGAGGTACCTGATGTTACAGGAACTGCTGATAAATTTAAACAACCAAATTTCTTATACATAGAACTGAAAGACAGTGGTACATTAAAATGGAAACCTATTTATTATGATCTGAATCCTGCACAGCATTATGATCCCGATTATAAAAACCCGGCATCCATTTCATTCTATCCGGCTAATGTGGACTTTACTTATTTTGGGGGATACTTAAAAGAAAAGAAGGATGTATTTGGTAATCCAGGCCATGCTTATACATTTAATATAAGTAAGTATGTACAGGATATTGTAACCAATCACAGAACCAGTTCTGAGATAAGGTTATCTGCACCTTTTAACTTTAACTACCCGCAATATTCTGTTTTCCCAATCGGCTATGGAAACAATGTAGCTTACGGACGTGTGAAAGTAGGAGGAGGCAATAATCCTAACTACAGGCTCCGTTTGCGGATCATTTATTCAAAAATCTGATAACAAAGCGTTGTTAAGATATTTTCAGAGTCTCCGGATTTTTCTCGGGGACTTTGTTCATTAACACATACAACCTTATCTTTGCAATCTTAAAAAAAAAATATGCCATATTTATTTACATCAGAGTCGGTGAGTGAAGGACATCCCGATAAGGTAGCCGACCAGATCAGTGATGCATTGATCGATAATTTTTTAGCCTTTGATCCGCAGAGTAAAGTTGCCTGCGAAACACTGGTAACAACCGGCCAGGTTATTTTGGCCGGCGAGGTAAAAAGTAAAGCTTACCTGGATGTACAGGAAATTGCCCGTGGTGTTATTCGTAAAATAGGCTACACCAAAAGTGAGTATATGTTTGAAGCCAACTCATGTGGTATTCTTTCTGCCATTCACGAACAGAGCGGCGATATTAACCAGGGTGTTGACCGTAAGAAAAAAGAAGAACAAGGTGCCGGCGACCAGGGAATGATGTTTGGTTATGCCACCAATGAAACAGATAATTATATGCCACTGGCTTTAGACCTGGCACATTTCATTTTAATTGAAATGGCTGCCATTCGCAGGGAAAATAAGGAAATCAAATACCTGCGTCCCGATGCAAAAAGCCAGGTTACCTTAGAATATGATGATAATAACAGGCCTGTGAGAATTGATGCAATTGTGGTTTCAACACAGCATGATGATTTTGCAACAGATGATAAAATGCTTGCAAAAATTAAAAAAGACATCATCAATATTGTGATACCAAGGGTAAAAGCAAAGTATCCAAAGTACAATCACCTTTTCAACAACAAAATAAAGTATCATATCAATCCAACCGGTAAGTTTGTTATCGGCGGGCCACATGGAGATACCGGCTTAACGGGGCGTAAGATCATTGTTGATACTTACGGTGGTAAAGGTGCTCATGGCGGAGGCGCATTCAGTGGTAAAGATCCAAGTAAAGTAGATCGCAGTGCTGCTTATGCAACAAGGCATATTGCCAAAAACTTAGTGGCAGCAGGTTTGTGTGATGAAGTGTTGGTGCAGGTTTCTTACGCTATTGGTGTGGCACAGCCAACAAGTATTAATGTGGTAACCTATGGTACCGCCAAAGTAAATTTAACTGATGGCGAGATTGCTGATAAAGTAATGAAGATGTCTTGCTTTGATATGCGCCCTTACTTTATTGAAAAACGCTTAAAATTGCGTAATCCTATTTACAGCGAAACAGCAGCATATGGCCATATGGGCCGTAAAAGCGAAACAGTAGAAAAAATATTTACTTCGCCCGATGGTAAAATACTTAAGAAGAAAGTTGAATTATTTACCTGGGAAAAATTAGATGCTGTGAAAGATGTGAAAAAAATATTTGGGTTGAAATAAGCAGCTCCCTAAATCCTCCGCCAACTGGCGGAGACTTGTGAAGACCATAAGTTTGCAAGAGCTTATGGTTTTTTAATTGCCCTAATTATAATTAAATTTGCCAGGTGAAAAATTTCAGACAACAACAGCATCGCCCCAAAAAAAATACATTGGTAATTGGCCGTCAGGCTGTTACCGAAGCTATGCAAACCGGTAAACAACTGGAGCGTATTTACCTGCAAACCACTGTTCATGGCGATACCATTGATGAAATAAAAAGACTGGCGGAAAAAACACAAACGCCCATTAATAAAGTACCGGTTGAAAAGCTGAATAATTTTAATGTAAGCAATCACGAAGGTTGTGTGGCACTGATTGCCAAAGTGCAATACCAGGACCTGCAGGATGTGATCTCTTTCGTGGTGGAAAAAGGCGAAGTGCCGTTATTTTTGATTTTGGATGGTATTACGGATATCAGGAACATTGGCGGTATTGCCCGCAGTGCTTATTGTTTTGGTGTGCATGCCATCATCATACCGGATAAAGGTGTTGGCGCATTAAATGAGGATGCCTTACTCACCTCGGCCGGTGCGTTGGAAGAAATTGCCGTTTGCAGGGTTAACAGCCTGATGAAAACTGTGGATGACCTGCACATGAATGGCATTAAAGTATATGCCAGCGAAATGAAAGCTGCTAAAAAAACATACGAAATAAATTTTGCCGAACCCAGCGCTATTGTTATGGGCGGAGAGGAAAAAGGTATTTATCCTGCATTGCTTAAAATATGCGACGAACAGTTTCAAATACCCATGACCGGCGATTTTGATTCATTAAATGTATCGGTGGCTACGGGTATTGTATTGTATGAAGTGACGAAACAACGCTCAATATGAAATCTGAAATTAAATTAATTGAATGCCCCCGTGATGCGATGCAGGGCTGGCCGCATTTTATACCCACTGAAAAAAAGATCGAATACATCAATGCCTTATTACAGGTTGGTTTTGATACGATTGACTTTGGCAGTTTTGTTTCGCCAAAAGCTATTCCACAAATGGCTGATACAGGTAAAGTAATTGGTAATTTGGAATTGGGCGGAAGCAGCTTAAAATTACTGGCCATCATTGCTAATGAAAGAGGGGCGAAGGATGCAGTTGTATTTGATGAGATATCTTGCCTTGGTTTTCCGTTCTCTGTTTCCGAAACATTTCAAAAACGAAATACCAATTCAACCATTGCACAATCATTGAGCAGGGTAGAAGATATCCAAAATCTCTGCATAAAAAATAAAAAAGAACTGGTGGTTTATATTTCCATGGGTTTTGGAAATCCGTATGGCGATGTTTATAATGAAAGCATTGTGTTTGAATGGGTGAATAAGCTGGTTGCAATGGATATAAAAACAATTTCGCTGGCTGATACCGTTGGCCTTGCTACCAAAGAACAGGTCTTTAAGATCTGCAAGTACCTGGTTGATTCATTACCGGGTACAGAGATCGGCGTTCATCTTCATTCAACTCCGGCAAACTGGAAAGAAAAAGTAGATGCAGCTTTATTGGCCGGGTGTAAAAGATTTGATGGTACTTTAAAAGGCATTGGTGGCTGCCCCATGGCCGATGATGAACTAGTTGGTAATATGGATACAGAGCTGATGATCCCTTATTTTAATGAAAAAAAATTGCTGAATAATTTAGACATGGATGCTTTGAAGAAATGCAGTATGCTGGCAGCTGAAATATTCGTGTAATTAGTGTAATTCGATTAATTAGTGTTTATGGACTTTCATTTAGAATTTACGCCCAAACCGTTTGATGTAAAGATAAACCATCAGCAAAACTTATTGCTCATCGGCTCCTGCTTTACTGAACAGATCGGCACAAAGCTTTCCAATCATAAATTTGCTGTGCTGGATAATCCAAATGGAATTCTTTTTAATCCAATCAGTATTACTAAATCCATTTCATCTTACATAGATAATAAACAATACACAGAATCAGACCTGTTTTACCAGAATGAATGCTGGAATAGTTGGGAACATCATAGCCGTTTCTCAAAACCCGATCTCAAAGAATGTTTAAACGGAATAAATGAATCGCAATCCAAAGCAAATGCTTTTTTAAAAAAAACGGATTGGTTATTGATCACCCTGGGCTCCGCATTTGTGTACGAATTAAAAAACAAAGCGGTTGTTGCCAATTGTCATAAAGTACCAACAGATAAATTTGTTAAACGTCTTTTACCTGTTGAAGAAGTATTTACAGGTTTGCAGGATTTGATTGAAAAAGCACAGGCTTTTAATCCGGGTATTAAAATCATTTTCACCATCAGTCCGGTAAGGCATTTACGTGATGGCTTTATAGAAAATAACCGCAGTAAAGCCACATTGATACAAACTGTACATCAGCTTGTTGACAATAATGCAAACTGTTTTTACTTTCCGGCTTACGAGCTTGTTATTGACGACCTGCGTGATTACCGCTTTTTTGCCGAAGATATGGTACATCCAAATTATGCAGCTACCAAATATGTTTGGGAAAAATTTATTGCAACCTGTATTGATGAATCATCGCAACAGCTAATGAAAGAACTATCTGTGATCGTTGCGGCAAAAAATCATAACCCCTTCAATCCAACATCGGAACAGCACAAAAAATTTCTGCAAACTAATTTAGAGAAAGTACAAAAACTAGAAAGGAAGTTTCCCTACATAAATTTTGAAGAAGAGGCACAATACTTTAATGCGTGAACTCAAGTTCCCCCATCCTGAGCGAAGTCGAAGGGCAGGGGGCGGAGGAGATTCTAATGTATCCTGTCACCCCTTACTTCCATTTCGTTCATCAATTCCTTTTCATATTTCAACCATCCTGCCCAGCGTTTTCTAACAACTTTCTTATCTAAATAATGCTCGGCAAGCGTAATAAATAAAGTATAATGCCCCGCTTCACTTTCCATAAATTTCCGGTAAAAATTGCGCATGTAATCATCGTCAAGTCCTTCGCTCAGTCTTTTAAAACGTTCGCAGCTGCGGGCTTCTATCAAAGCCATTATCAGCATCTGGTCTAAAAATCTTTCCTCCGGACTGCCATCTTTTTTCTGAAACTGCAGCAGGCTGTTTACATAAACATCTTTTCGTTGTTTACCCAGTTTCAGGTTACGCTTTTTCAGTTCGGCGATCACCATCCTGAAATGTCCCCATTCTTCTGTAACGATAGGAGCAAGTTCTTCTACCAGTAGATCTTTTTCGGAATTTTTGGTGATCAGCGAAATGCAGGTTATTGCGGCTTTCTGCTCACAATAAGCATGGTCGGTTAAAATTTCTTCCAGTTGTAATTCGGCCAAATTAACCCAACGGGGATCGCTGGGTAATTGTAATCCGAGTATATTTTTTACATCCTGTGTTACTGCTGTCATTATACAAAAATAAAATAGCTGTAATTAATACAGCTATTTTATTTTCATGTTTTAAATCTTACACTACGACTTTGTTATTGTATAGGTGTAAGTATAAGTTGCATTTGAGGAATTTGAAGCTGTACCTGACTCAATTTTATTACCAGCTGAATTTAAAGTACCCTGTGCAGAGTAATTACCGGAAACACTTACAATAGTGAAATACATGTACACTACGGAACTGTTAGGTGTTTTACTCCAGGTTCCGGCATTGGGAAACGAACCTCCCGCTGAAACCGTAGCACCGGAAAGTGTACCATTTGCGTTAAGGACGTAAGTTTGTGTTACAGGAATACCGGCAATTGTAGCAGAACCTGTCCAGGTAGTACCAGCAAGGTCTGGCGTAGGGGTTGGGGTTGGATCACTCTTTTTACAAGCTGTAAAAAAAAGCACAGACATTGCAAAAGCAATAAATAAGAATTTTGATTTCATTTGATTAGTTTTAAGTTAAAAAAGATATTAAGCAAAAATAATGCTAGATTTTATTCTAAACAATACCCTAAAAGTAGTAGTAATAAAAAATGATATTAATTTATTGTTATTTTAAGTACTTGTTACCTTTTCAATCTTGTGTTAGTTTCTGCTAACTAATAAAAAAACATTTTGGCACATTCTACTAAAATGTTTTATACTCCTGTAAATTATCTATTGCCTGGTTATTGAAAAGATTCCAACACCAGTGGTGGCTGAAGTAAGTCCAATAGTTCCAACCATTACATTTGAACTTGCTGAATACTTAGCAGCCAATGTATACACAGCACTGGAAGAAGCATAAGTATAAGTTGCTTTAACAGTATCCTGCACCAACTGCCAGGTTCCGGTGGCATTATCAATAGCCACGTTGTTATTACCTACAATATTCACAGTTCCGCCTGCATTAAATTTTACTGAAAATACGTATGTTGGATTTCCTCCTGAAATACCATATTGACCGGTTCCTGTCCAGGTGCCTTCCGGCGTTGCAGCTCCTCCTGGTGTTGCCGGATCGTTTTTACTGCATGATGTTACAAAAAATACCAAAGCTAATACCGGTATTAAAAAAAATAGGTTCCTTTTCATTGTTTTTTGTTTTAAATGGTTAGTGATCTCTGTTTCTGAATGAGGCTAAAACAAACATCGTACCACAGGAGTTTAATGTGAGTATTTTGTAAGCGTACGAGTGTTAAAATGCTTAGGATCAATGTTTTTTATACAGACTGATTAATGACGAATTCAGTAATTTTTAGAATAGAAAACTCAGTATTAAAGTAGTTTTTAGTACTTTACAGGAAATAATATGCTTGTATGAGAATAGTCCCCTTTCTGATTGCTGCTGCTGTTACCACAACATTAGTAATTACTTTAAATACAAGATTGACCATCGGTGGCAAAGAAGCCCCGGCTTTTGGAAGCTTTTTTAGTCCGCAACATGGATTTTGGCAAAATGCCGAGCCTGCTTCCGAAAAGTTTACAGCCAATCTTAATTTTCCGCAATTGAATGGAAAAGTAGATGTGTATTTAGATGACCTGCTGATACCGCACATTTTTGCCGAACAGGAGAACGATGCCTATTTTGTTCAGGGATTTTTGCATGCAAAATTCAGGCTCTGGCAAATGGAGTTTCAAACCCATGCCGCCGCCGGCAGGCTCAGCGAAATATTTGGAGATAAGGATCCACGTATTTTGAATTTTGACCGGAATATGCGTAGGCTGGGCATGGTATATGCCGCTGAAATCGCTTTACAGGAAGTTGAAAAAGACCCGGTAATCAAATCCGAATGCGATGCTTACACAGCCGGTGTAAATGCATACATAGAAGCACTTACAGAAAGTACACTGCCACTGGAATATAAACTGATTGGCTATAAACCAGAGAAATGGAACAACCTGAAAACTTCTCTTTTCTTAAAATATATGAGTTACGACCTGGCTAGTCATGATGATGATTTTGAAATGACAAATGCTAAAAGCTATTTCAGTGCTGATGATTTTGCAAAATTATTTCCTGCTATACAGGATTCGCTGGATCCTGTCATTCCCAAAGGAACGCCATTTAATGTACAAAAAGTATTTCCTGTTGCACCAGTTAATGCCGATTCACTTTATTTAAATAATCATGATCTGGCAGTTGCTGAACTTTTTAAACCAGACCGCGAAAACGGAAGTAATAACTGGGCTGTTAGTGGTAGTAAAACAAAAAGCGGTGCACCCATTTTATGTAATGATCCACACCTTGGACTGAATCTTCCTTCACTCTGGTATGAGGTACAGATCACCACACCTGCCTTCAGCGCCTATGGCGTTAGTTTTCCGGGAGCACCGGGTGTTATCATTGGTTATAACGACAACTGTGCATTTGGTTTTACAAACGGAGGCCGTGATGTACGGGATTATTTTGAAATAAAATTTAAAGATGACAGCCGCCAGGAATATTCTTTTAACGGAGGGTGGATGAAAACCAGATTCAGAATTGATACCATCAAAATAAAGAACAAACCTGATTTTATTGATTCGGTTGCTTATGTGCAATTGGGTAAGGATTGGTGCCCGGTCATGTATGATAAATCTTTTTCGGGAGGCAGAAATACAAATAATAAATATTATGCCGTTCGATGGAAAGCACATGATGCCAGCAATGAACTGAAGATCTTCAATATGCTGAATCATGCAAAAAATTATGCCGATTATTCGGCTGCGGTAACGAACCTGCACACACCCGGACAGAATTGTGTGTTTGCCTGCAAGAATGGCGATATTGCCCTGCGCACACAAGGAGAGTGGCCTGCCAAATGGAAAGGACAGGGCGATTTTGTAATGCCGGGTTTCGACAGCAGTTATTTGTGGCAGGGTATGATACCGCAGGATGAAGTACCTTATCAATACAATCCGGAGAGAGGCTTTGTAAGCAGCGCTAACCAGAAACCAGTTGATGATAAAACCTATCCTTATTATTTAGGAAGAGATTATCCGCCATACCGTGGCTATACCATTAACAGGCGTTTACATGCAATGACAAATATTACCCCGCAAGATATGATGGGCTTACAGACCAATAATTTTGATGCAGCAGCAGCTATGGTAAAGCCACTCATTATCGCAAATATGAGAGAAAGCGATTTGAATACTGCAGAAAAAAAGTATTTTGATATGTTGAAGAACTGGGACTGTAACGATAATATCGGCGCTACAGGAGCTTCTGTTTTTGACGCATTCTGGAATAATTTTGAGTCTGTTGTATACGATGATGAATATGCACAAGCTCCCAAAGTTGTTATGCATCCTTTTTTGAGCACTTTGGTTGAAGGAATACTGAAAGACTCTGCTTATAAATTTTTAGATAATATAACAACTCCGCAAATAGAAACATTGGCTGATGATATAACCGCAGCATTTAAAAAAGCAGTTCCCGGCCTGGAAAAATTAGAAGCGGCGGGTAAACTGGATTGGGAAAAAAATAAAGCTACCGGCATTACCCACCTGGCAAAATTAGCGCCGTTCAGCAGGTTGAATTTACCCATCGGTGGTGGAGACAGGGCTATAAATGCTGCCAAGAGCGATCATGGGCCAAGCTGGAGGATGATAATTAGCCTTACGCCTAAAACAGAAGCTTATGGTGTGTATCCCGGCGGACAAAGCGGCAACCCAGGCAGTAAGTACTATGATAATTTTGTTGATGAGTGGGCAGCCGGAAAATATTATACTTTGTGGATGATGACCAAAGATGAAGCAGGGGATAAGCGGGTATTGGCAAAAATGACATTTAATAAAAATTAGAAAGTAGAAATAATAATACTTGCAAAACCCTTAAACTTTTTAAAACTTAACAATGAAATTCTTCATCTCACTTATACTAACCATTTTATTAAGCTTTGCCGCTTGTTTATTTCTTCCCTGGTGGAGTATTGCCATTGCTGCATTTGTCGTAGCTGTCTTAATTCCCCAAAAGCCCGGTAAAGCTTTTCTTACCGGTTTTATTGCATTGTTCTTATTGTGGGGAGGACTAAGTTTCTGGATCAGCAATAATAACAATCATGTGCTTGCCCATAAAGTATCACAACTGATACTTAAAATGGATAACCCCATTCGGTTGATATTAGCTACAGCATTAATTGGCGCAATTGTTGCAGGTTTTGCTGCTTTGGCGGGGAGCTATTTGCGTAAATCCAAAAGCTAAAAAAAATCGTTAATTAATTTTACAGTTTCAGTAACAAAATCACTATTAATTTTGTTATACTCAAAACAAATTATGCCCAGAATTTTACTCTTTATTTTTATTCTTATTTCCAATACCTCATCAGCCCAAAAAATTTATGGTACCGTATTTTCAGACAAAGGCGATCTGCTGCCTTATGCTTCTGTTACTATAAAAGGGACATCCATTGGAGCCAGTGCCAACAACAAAGCAAAATTTTCTTTTTCTGTTTTACCGGGTATTTACACGGTTGTTTGTCAGCATATCGGTTACAAAACACAGGAAAAAAAAATAACCGTTAAAAACGAAGATGCAGAAATAACTTTTATCATCTCTACCCAGCAATTGGATATGACAGAAGTTGTTGTAAAAAGTGGTGATGAGGATCCCGCTTATGCCATTATCCGAAAGGCAATTAAAAAACGAAATTTTTACCAGGAGCAGGTAAAAACATTTGAGTGTGAATTGTACACGAAAGACCTGATGAAACTCCGTAAGCTTCCAAAAAAAATACTTGGACGTAAAATTGCAGATGAAGATATAAAGGACATGGGACTTGATTCTTCAAGAAAAGGAATTTTTTATCTGTCAGAATCTGTAGCTAAAGTGTATATCCAATTACCCGATAAATTTAAGATGGAAGTACTTAGCAGCCGGGTTAGTGGCAGTGATGGCTTTGGTTTTACCTTTCCAACTTTTATCAGTTTTTACCAGAATAATGTTTCCGTTTTCCTGGACAGGCTAAATCCCCGTGGATTTGTATCGCCCATTGCCGATGCGGCCATCAGCATGTACAAATTTAAATACCTGGGTAGCTTTTACGAGGATGGTAAAGAGATAAACAGCATACAGGTAATTCCGCGACGAACTTATGAACCTGTATTTTCCGGTACCATAAACATTACCGATGGTGACTGGCGCATTCACAGTCTTGACCTGTTACTCACCAAAACCTCGCAATTGGAAATTGTGGATACACTGCATATCTCTCAGATCCATGTACCTGTGGGTAATGATATATGGCGTGTAAAAAACCAGCTCATCTATTTTAATTTTAAACAGTTTGGCATTGATGCCATCGGCAATTTTGTGTCGGTGTATTCCGACTATAAGATAAACCCCGTGTTTGCAAAAAACAGGTTCAATAATGTAATTGTAAATTATGATACCTCTTCCAATAAAAAGTCGGTAGCCTATTGGGATACTACCAGGCCTGTGCCGCTGGAGCCTGAAGAGAAAATGGATTACAAAAAGAAAGACAGTCTTTTCCTGGTAAATAAAGATTCCCTGCAAAGTCAGTCATCGGTTGACTCCCTGAATAAAAAACAAGGCAAGTTGAAGTTGTACGATATTTTCTGGAAAGGACTTCATCGTACCAGGTACACGGTAAATGGTAATCACAGTTGGGGAATAGAATCTTTAATAAAAGGACTGGAGTATAATACCGTGGAAGGGCTTGTGTTGAATTTTAACCCGTATTACGAACAGTATATTAAAAAGATAAAGACCAATTTTGCTTTTGAGCCCAATGCCAGGTATGGATTCGGCAATACGCATCTTACTGTATGGGCCGATCTTATTTTCAGAACACGTGATTGGGAAACGGATAAGAAATTAAAGAGGCAAACCTGGACAATATCCGGCGGTAAAAGAGTAAGTCAGTTCAATAAGGCAAACCCCATTACCCCGCTGTCAAACAGTATAAGCACATTGCTGTATGGAAATAATTATATGAAGATCTATGAAAATTATTTCGCTTCGATCAATTTCAGCAAACGCTATGAAAACGGTTTCCGGTTTAATATTAATGCCTTATATGAAGACAGGTTGCCACTTGAAAACACGACAGATTTTGTGATCTTTAAAAAAGATACCCTTAACATAACGCCTAATTATCCTTACGAAAAAATATCATCCCAGTTTACACGGCACCAGGCATTCATCATTAGTATAGATATGAGCATTAAGCCAGGACAAAAGTATATTCAGTATCCAAACCGGAAAATGTCGCTGGGTTCTAATTATCCAACCTTCAGTGTTAATTATACAAAAGGCATTCAAAATATTTTTGGCAGCGATGTTAATTTTGATAAATGGCGGTTCAGTATCAGTGATGATAAGAATTTTAAACTGGCCGGTTTATTAAAATATAAGATCGGTATTGGCGGGTTTTTAAACACCAATAAACTCTTCATACAAGATTACCAGCATTTCAACGGTAACCGTACATTAAGAGCCAGTGAATATGTAAATAGTTTTCAGTTGGCCAGGTATTACGCCATCAGTACAAATAGTCCCTTTTATACTTTCGGACATCTTGAGCATCATTTTAATGGCTTGCTTACCAACAAAATCCCTTTGTTCAAACGACTCAACTGGAACCTCGTTGCCGGTGGAAATGCATTTTATGTAAATAGTAAAAACAATTATACAGAAGTTTTTGCCGGGCTTGAAAATGTATTGAAATTATTCAGGGTTGATTTTGTTGCAGCCTATGGTAATGGCAAATCAGTATCAACAGGTATCCGTATCGGAACAGGCGGTATTTTAGGAAGTGGTGGCCAACGCCCCGGTGGTACAGGGAGGCGTCGCTCATCGTTGGTTTTGTAATTATCAAAAAATCTTATCTTTGCTGCACAATTTGGTTTGCCTGCAAGCATCCAATCTAATAAAAGGTCTGACGCCCCGTCTGACCTTGTGCAAAAAGATTTCTCTTTTTATGGTCAGACGAGGACGTCAGACTTTGTGAAGGGATCAAATAAAAAATATGGCAGTTTTACACAATCGTATTTCCCAGGCGGAATTAAAAAAATTATTGTACGCTGAAACGGAGCATCGTACTACCATTTCTTTTTATCAATATTTTTTAGTTGCTGACACGAAGTTGTTCAGGGATGAACTCTACAAAGCGCTGAATGCTTTAAAAGTATTCGGGCGTATCTATATCGCTAACGAAGGTATTAATGCGCAGATTAGTGTGCCAGACAGTAATGTAACTGCATTCAGGGAATATCTCAATACAATCGCTGAATTAAAAGATATCAGGTTAAATTTCGCTGTGGATAATGATGGAAAGAGTTTTTGGGTATTAAAAATTAAAGTGCGGGAAAAGATCGTTGCCGATGGTATAGATGATCCTGGTTTTAGTATGCTAAATAAAGGCAGCTATGTAAATGCTGAACAAATGAATCAATTGCTGCAGGATGATAACACGATCGTAATTGATATGCGTAATCATTACGAATATGAAGTAGGGCATTTTGAAAAAGCCATTGAAATACCCAGCGATACCTTCCGGGAACAGTTGCCCATGGCGGTAGATATGATGAAGGATAATAAGGAGAAAAATATCATCATGTATTGCACCGGCGGCATCCGATGCGAAAAAGCAAGTGCTTATATGCTGCATCATGGTTTCAACCATGTTTTTCACCTGGAAGGCGGTGTTATTAATTATGCCAGGGAAGCTAAGGCTGCAGGATTGGATACAAAATTTATCGGTAAAAATTTTGTGTTCGATGACAGGCTGGGGGAGCGCATTACAGAAGACGTGATTGCAAAATGTCATCAATGCTTCAAACCTGCCGATACACATACTAATTGTAAGAACGACGGCTGTCATTTATTATTCATACAATGTGCTGATTGTGCAAAACAGTTTGATGGCTGTTGCACCGTTGAATGCCAAACCGTTTATAACCTACCTTTAGAAGCACAGGTTGAATTGCGTAAAGGTATAGACAAAGGGATGATGGTATTTAATAAGAGCAAGAAAGGGTTAAGGCCCAGGCTTGACGAATTAAACAAAGAATAATCTATAATAATTTATTCAATTCTTCCACAACCGATCTTTCTGTTTCTTCATCACTCAATTCAACAGGTACAAATTTTTCACCTATTATTTTTTCATACAACTCTATGTACCTGTTTGATATTGTCTGTATCCAGGCATCACTCATCTCCGGCACGGTTTGCCCTTCCTTTCCCATAAAATTATTTTCGATCAGCCATTCTCTTACAAATTCTTTACTCAGTTGTTTCTGGCGTTCGCCTTTTTGCTGCCGGTCCTCAAATCCATCTGCATAAAAATACCGTGACGAATCGGGCGTATGTATCTCATCCATTAAAATGATCTCATTGCCAATTTTACCAAACTCATATTTTGTATCTACCAATATCAATCCCTGTTTTGCTGCGATCTCTTTTCCACGGGCAAATAATTGCAGGGCATAATTACAAAGTGTTTTCCATTCTGTTTCGGTAGCCAGGTTTTTAGTAATAATTTCGTATGCCGAGATATCTTCATCATGCCCTTTAGCAGCCTTTGTACTTGGTGTAATAATGGGTGAGGGGAAGAAGGCATTTTCTTTCATGCCTTCGGGCATTTCCACAGCACATAAAGTTCTTTGTCCGGATGCATATGTTCGCCAGGCATGACCGGTTAAATTGCCTCTTACCACCATTTCAATTTTAAAGGGTTCGCATCTTTTTCCAATACTTACGTTTGGGGCTGGTACCGATATTAACCAATTGGGGCATATATCTTTTGTAGCATCCAGCATGTAAGCAGCTATTTGGTTTAAAACCTGTCCTTTAAATGGTATTGGGCGGGGCAGGATGACGTCAAAAGCAGATATCCTGTTACTGGCAAACATTACTAAATAATTGTTGGAAATTGAATAAACATCTCTTACTTTGCCCTTATAAAAACCCGTTTGTTGCTTAAAATTGAACGATTTCATTTTGCTAAATTACCATCAACAACTTTAAAAGAAATCATTTACACCGAACAAATTGTTAACAGGCATGGAAAATAAATTTTTCAGGTAGAAATAACAATGCTTAATTTGCTTAAATATTTAAAACCAAAAAACGCGATATGAGAAAAGTTACAGGCTATTTGGTTACATTTTTACTGGCTAATATCATCACGATAGGCGCTTTTGCACAAAATGTAACTATTAACGGCAATGTCAGGAACAGCAGTACTAAAGAAGGATCGGGCGCTGTTTCAGTTATAGTAAAAGGAGAGGATGTTGGATCTTTTACAGATGATAAGGGAAATTTCAGGTTAACTGTAAAGAAATTGCCAGTCACCCTTTTAATTTCTTCTGTTGGTTATGAATTACAGGAAGTAACTGTTTCAAATACCACGGGTTTAGTACAAGTTGAATTTAAGCCAACCAATATATTAGGACAGGAAGTGGTAGTTGCTGCCAACAGGGTTCCTCAAAAGATACTGGAATCGCCTGTTTCTATCGAAAGAGTAAGTGCGGCTAATATCCGCAATTCACCGGTAAGCAATTATTATGACGTGGTGACTTCTTTGAAAGGTGTGGACGTAACCACTTCTTCATTAACTTTTAAAACACCCACCACCCGTGGTTTCAATTCGAGTGGTAACACCCGTTTTAACCAATTGGTTGATGGAATGGATAACCAGGCACCAGGCCTTAATTTTTCTGTTGCCTCCATTATTGGTTTAAGTGAACTGGATGTTGATAATATGGAACTGTTATCAGGCGCCTCATCTGCATTATATGGTGCAGGTGGTATGAACGGTACCTTATTGATAAACAGTAAAAATCCTTTTAAATACCAGGGGTTATCAGTATTGGTAAAAGAAGGCCTGATGCATGTAGGTGCATTCAGCCAGCGTCCTGCATCACCTTACTCCAACTGGAGCATGCGCTGGGGCAAAAAGGTTTCTGAAAAATTCGCATTTAAGATCAATGCAGAGTTATTACAGGCAAAAGACTGGCAGGGCAGGGATTACAGGGACTACCAGAGAGCGGCAACAGGCGGTAGTGTAAAAGCAGGTACAAGGGCTTCTGATCCAAACTATGATGGTATCAATGTATATGGAGATGAAACAACTGCTGAGATCAGAAGTGCAGTTTTAAATGCAATCGGTGCTTCTGCTGCGCCATTTCTTAAAAATTTTATTGATACATTGAACGGAGGAGCACCTATTAATGTTTCCCGTACTGGATATACCGAAAAAGAAGTTACCAATCCCAATACCGTGAATTTTAAACTGGGTGGTTCTTTGCATTATAAAGTTACTCCCCACACCGAAGCTATATTGGCTGCTTATTGGGGAACCGGTAATACCGTTTATACCGGCAGCGAAAGATATTCATTGAAAGATTTTAAAATGGGCCAGTATAAACTTGAATTCATTAACAGGTATTGGTCATTAAGAGCATACACCACGCAGGAAAACGCAGGTGAATCATATAATACCACAGTGGCTACCCGCCTTTTCAATGAAAGTTGGAAACCAAGTGGTGGTGCAACAGGATGGTTCTCGCAATATTCTCAAACCTACCTGGCAGCCAGGTTAGCAGGCGCTACAGATGCTGATGCACACACTTTAGCACGTGCCCAGACTGATATTGGCCGCCCGGCAGCCGGCAGCACCCAATTCATTAAAGCATATGATTCCATCCGTAAAATGCCTATCAAACTTGGCGGAGCATTATTACTGGATAAATCTGACCTGTATAGCGCAGAAGGTAATTACAACCTGAGCCATTTAACCGGAAAATGGGTTGACCTGCTGATCGGTGGCAGCTACAAACAATATGTATTAAATTCTGAAGGAACTTTGTTTGCTGATTCAACCGGCAGGATCAAAATTTCGGAGTATGGTGCTTATTTACAGGCAAGCCGTAAGATCATGGATCGTATTCATTTAACTGTTTCGGGCCGTTATGATAAGAATGAAAATTTCAAGGGCCGTATAACCCCAAGGGCTACGGTATTGATCAAGATCAAGGAGAATAATAATTTCCGGGTATCTTATCAAACTGCATACCGTTTCCCTTCTAACCAGCAGCAGTACATTAACCTGGCCGTAGGCAGCAATGTTCGTTTAATAGGAGGCAGCCCCGGTTTCAGAACCTTATTTAATTTTGCAGGAAAACCTATTTATGATTATGATGCATTAAGGGCTGGTACCATATCTGCCTATACACCGGAGGATCTGAAACCCGAATCTTTGTCTTCTTTTGAAGCAGGTTTTAAAGGGTTGATGTTACAGGGTAAATTATTACTTGATGCGTATGGATATTATGGAACTTATAAAGATTTCCTGGGAAGAAAAGTTACTGTGCAAAAGATCGGCAGTGGAGCAATTGCATTATCTGATACCCTGAATGGATACAGGTATTCTATTCCTGTTAACTCACCTGATAAAGTTAAAACCTATGGTTTTGGTTTAAGTGTTGACTACAGGTTACCATTGAACTTTACTATCGGAGCAAACGTGGCTTCAGATATTTTGAAAGACGTACCAACAAATTTTGTTGCTTATTTCAATTCGCCAAAGTATAAGGCCAATGTTAACGTTGGTAATTCTGGTTTTGGTCCGGGCAAACGTTTAGGATTTAGTGTGGCCTACCGTTACCAGGGAGCTTTCTTATACCAGGGTGATTTTGCAACCGGTAACTTACCGGTAGTACATACGCTGGATGCACAGGTTAGTTTAAAACTGCCTAAAGCAAATAAATCTGTAATTAAACTGGGTGCTACCAATTTGCTTAATCAATACTATTACAATGCTATAGGAAACTCGCAGATCGGTGGTTTATATTACCTGAGTTTTGGTTATAATATTTATTGATCAGTATAGTGCATTTGTATAATTAATAAAATAAAAAAAATAATATGAAATATATAACCAAGAGAATTAAGATCCGTTCACTGTTAGCCATGGCAGCAATGATGTTCATTCTGGCTTCCTGTAATAAAGGTGTTGAGCAACTGGCAACACCTGTTGTTGTTGCGCCTTCAGGGCTTGCACTGGGCGAAACCATTGCAACTATAGCAGATGACAGTTTATATTACCATTTGATTGTAAGAGGTAATATGTTAACGACCATAAATACAAAGTCGAGCATCTTTACTATGTTTGTACCCAACAATGCGGCCATGAGGCAATTTGTAACTGCTGCTTCAGGTGGGTTGATACCTCCTGGCTCACCAGAAATAACGTATGTAAAATTTTTGGATAGTACGTTAGTTGTTGCGCCGCCCGCAGTTTTGGCTGGCATTCCAAAAGCAACAGCAGCAAGTATTGTTAGCTACAATATGATACCACAGGCAATTAAAATGTCGAGTGTTCCAAATACATTTCCCAATTTCTTTTACCCAACTAATTTAAATCCTACTTCTGGTGCCTCATTTAATCCCTTGGTAAGGTTATTAACTTTTCCCAGCACCCGTAATGGCAACTGGGTAAATAATATTCCCCTGGTGGCTGTTGATAATGTGGTGGCTAACGGTGTAATTCATACAGCTGCTGCTATGCCTGCGCCACCATCAAAAGTTTTGGCACAAAGAATTTTTGCTGATGCAGATTTGACTTATTTAGCAGCGGCTTTTCAGCGTGCAGATAGCGGTGTTGCACCTACTACTTCGGCAAGCCTTGTTTGGGTATTAAGTAATTTTGGCCCTAATGTAACAGTGTTTGCACCAAGTAATGCTGCATTTCAAAATTTAATATTCGGGTTGGTTTATCAACAGGTTTTTGCCGCCACTGGCAGTGTTGCTATAGCAACTGCAACTGCTAATGGTGCTGTAGCAGCTGGCCCTGCTTTTTTAAGTACCAATAATGTTTCTACACAATTGGTAAAAGGTATTGTTGTTTATCATATGTTTGGTTACCGTGCGTTTACCAATAACTTTCCTACAACAGCCACCTCTTATCCTACCTTGTTGAATGGAGGCATACCAACTCACCCCGGAATAAAGATATTTTGTACTTTTACCGGTCCATTTGTTAGTGCTGCATCTGTAAAGGGAGTGGCCAATGCAACTGCTTCTAACATTTTTATCAACCCTACACCTGAACCAGGTGGTACAAGTGATCAACATTATATAAACGGTACTTTGCATAAAATCGATCAGGTAATGTTACCTCAATAATATTTTAACTGACTAGTCCTAAAAAGGCGATACAAGATTAATAAAGAATAAAAGTACAATTTTCATGCAGTAGTAAGTTCCCTCTTACTACTGTTTTTTGTTTTATAAGTCCTCATTTGTATTTTACATTGCTTGTGCATTTGTTCAGGT
>JBBRQF010000043.1:0-37153 GCA_038226715.1 Chitinophagales bacterium | reverse complement strand
TATCAAGGCAGGAGCTACACATTTATATAAATTTCCCATCATACAGCATGGTACACATTGGTATCATAGCCACACTGGTTTGCAGGAGCAAATTGGGATGTACGGTTCTTTTATTATGAACAAAAGAAAAGAAACAAGCATACCTACAATACCAATCATTTTAAGCGAATGGACAAATATGAACCCCAAGGAAGTGCATCGCAGCTTGCACAATGCCACCGATTGGTTTGCTATAAAAAAAGGTACTACCCAAAGTTTCTCCGAAGCCATCAAGGGAGGCTATTTAAAAGTTAAACTTACCAACGAATGGAAACGCATGAATCCCATGGATGTAAGTGATGTGTATTATGACGAGTTCTTTATTAATGGCAAAAGCGAAAGTCAGCAACCGCAATTTAAAGCCGGAGATAAAGTCAGGTTGCGTATTGCCAATGGCGGTGCTTCCTCTTATTTTTGGCTCACTTATTCAGGAGGAAAAATTACTGTTGTAGCTACTGATGGTAATGATGTAGAACCGGTAGAAGTTGACAGGTTGATTTTTGCCGTATCTGAAACCTACGATGTAGTGGTAACAATTCCTGAAAATAAAAGCTACGAATTTTTAGTTACGCCGGAAGACAGAACTAAATCTGCATCATTGTGGTTGGGCAATGGAGAAAAAGTGCCGGCAACAAAATTGCCCAAGCTAAAATATTTTCCGGGAATGAAGATGATGAATGACATGATGGCGATGAATGGCGATTTATTACCAATGGATGGTATGCAAATGAGTAACCAGATTATGGATATGAACCAGGTAATGTATCCTGAAATAACAGGCGAAGAAAAAACAGGCAAGCAAAAGAAAATGGGAAAAATGAAAAACATGCAGAATGATAAACCAGATAGTATGAAAAGTATGGATATGAATAAACCAAAAAAAGAAAACATGCCTGGGCGTGATATGCACAATATGCAAATGCCCAACAACAACAGTATGGCTGGGATGAATATGGCTGCAGAAGAAACGGATATTGTTACCCTAAACTACACCATGTTAAAAGCTACTGAAAAAACAACTTTACGGGAAGGACCAATAAAAGAATTAAAATTTAATCTTACAGGAAATATGAACCGCTATGTATGGAGCTTAGACAATAAAGTAGTTTCTGAAGCTGATAAAATTTTAATAAAAAAAGGTGAAAATGTACGTATCATTTTATACAATAATTCTATGATGCGCCACCCTATGCACCTGCACGGGCACGACTTTAGATTGCTAAACGGACAAGGCGATTATTCTCCTATGAAGAACATTATAGACATCATGCCGATGGAGCTTGATACTTTTGAATTTGCTGCTACAAAAAGTGGCGATTGGTTCTTTCATTGTCATATTTTGTACCACATGATGAGTGGCATGGGCAGGGTATTCAGCTATGAAAACTCACCAGCAAATCCCGAAATACCTGATCCAAAATTAGCCCAACGAAAATTATTTGCAGATGATAGAAAGATGCACTTTATGGCAAGAGCAGGCATTGAAAGCAATGGAAGCGATGGCGAAGCCATGTTTGCAGGTACACGTTGGAAAGTAAGCACCATGTGGCACTTGGGTTATCACAGTGAGCATGGTTATGAAAGCGAAACAATGATAGGAAGATACTTAGGTAAAATGCAATGGATTTATCCTTATATCGGTTTCGATTATCATTATAAAACAGAAGGGATGTTTGCAAAAAATATTTTTTATTTACACGGCACTCAGAAAAACATATTCGGCAGCGAAGCAAAAAATTGGTTTGGGCAGGTTAGCAATAAAGACAACCGTAAAACTGCAGTAGCGGGTATTGCATTTACTTTACCAACCTTAACAGTTGCAGATTTTAGAATAGATGGCAACGGTAAACTTCGTTTTCAGCTATCAAGAGAAGATATAGCTGTAACGCCACGCCTCCGTTTTAACTGGATGATTAATACCGATAAAGAATACATGGCTGGGTTCAGGTACATCGCCACAAAATATATTTCCATATCAACACATTGGGACAGTGACATGGGAGTAGGTGCCGGGATAACCCTAACATATTAACGTACAATAACTAATCAATCTTAACAGCAAAACCATTAGATAATAATCATGGACAACATTAAAAAGTACCTGGAAATTAAAAATATATTGAACTAAGATAGTATGCTTATTTATATTAACTGGAATATTAATCCTGAAATCTTCCGGATTGGAGGTTTTGCACTCAGATATTATTCATTGATGTTTGCTGCGGCTTTTATTTTCAGCTATTTTATTCTTACGAAAATATTCACTAAAGAAAATATTGAATTAAAACTCTTAGATAAGCTCTTTGTTTATGTGTTTATTGGTACTTTAATCGGGGCAAGGCTGGGCCATACATTGTTCTATGAATTTGGTTACTATAAATATCATTTATTCGAAATCATTGTGCCCTTTCATATTACTAATGGAAAATTTGAGTTAACGGGTTACCAGGGTTTAGCCAGTCATGGCGGGGCAGCAGCAATATTGCTTGCTGTTGCACTTTATTGTAAAAAGTATAAGCAATCATTCCTCTGGACTATAGATAGGCTTGTAATTGTTGTGGCTATATCAGCCTTTTTTATAAGGATGGGCAATTTGTTTAATTCAGAAATTATCGGAAGGCCAACTGGTGTTCCCTGGGCATTTGTTTTTGAACGGGTTGATTTTATTCCACGCCATCCCACACAACTCTATGAAGCGATTTTATATTTATTCATTTTTTTTACGCTTTGGATTTTTTATTATAAGAAAGGACAACAACTCAAAAATGGCTTTTTATTTGGCTTATTCCTGGTACTGCTTTTTTCAGTTCGTTTCGTAATTGAATTTGTAAAAGAAAACCAGCAAATTTTTGAAAGCAGATTACCGGTTAACATGGGACAAATATTGAGCATCCCTTTTATTATGGTAGGGTTCTATTTTATTCTAAGAAGGTCAGGTTTGAAAACAAATACTGTTTAAACGGCTTGGGAAGAAGGCTTTAAGGAAGTATATTGCAGAACAGGAGAAGAATTCGTTTCAATAAACTTATTAATTAAATAAAAAAATAGTGATAAGACTAAAGTTAACTTTCTTAATGCTTTTCTTAGCAATTACAGCATTTCAAACTCAGGCTCAAACGAAAAAGAAAGAAAGAAAAAAGGAGTTCTATTTTTCCTGGGGATACAATACCGAGTGGTACACTAAGAGCAATGTAAAAATAAGCCAACCATCACTCGGTAACAATTATCAATTCAGAAATATTAACGGACACGACCACCGTGGCTGGGATGAAGGTCTGTTCACTAAAGCCATCAGCATACCCCAATATAATTACCGGCTGGGCTTATTTATCAACCGGAAAAAAGGGTTGGCTTTGGAAATTAATTTTGATCATACTAAATTTATTTTTTCTGATCAGATAGCTCAGGTAACAGGCATAAGAAGTGGGCATTATGTTGATACGGTTGTAAATTTTAATGCAGCTAACGGTTTTTATTATTATCTCAATAACGGAGCAAATTTTCTTCTGTTTAATATTGTAAAGAGATGGAAGTGGTATAGAACCAGAAATATTAAAGTTGATTTTTTAGGCAAAGCCGGCATAGGGCCTGTAATACCCCATGTTGAAAATTCTTTTTTTGGGCAAATAAATAACAAAGGTTTTCAACTGGGTGGCTGGAATGTTGGAGCAGAAGCCTCCCTACGCTGTACTTTTTTTAATTACGTGTATCTGGAATATTGTAATAAACTGGACTATGCCCGTTATAGTAATCTTAATGTTTTTGAAGGCACTGCTAAACATGCTTTCGGCACTTATGAAATGATATTAAATCTGGGGGTAACTTTTCCAGTAGGTAGTAAAGTAAAATAGCAATATGGGCTTGGGTGCATCGGTAACGTTTATTTATTAAAGAGATACTCAAAAAATACATTTGGTACAAGCCAAGAAAGTAATTACTAATTTTAAAGAGTTATTATGAAAAAATTCTCACTTTTATTGTTGCTGATTTCAAATCATTGTATAAGCCAGGTAAAATCCGACAATACCTTTCCTATACATAAACCTGTTATAAATAAGCCTCAGCACGACCCGCCTGCGGTTATTAATATTTATACCGAAGTGCTGGCGTATAATATTTGTACCAATCAAATTACCGTAACAAATGATTCGGGTTATTTTGTTGGCGATACTGTTTTACTCATTCAAATGAAAGGTGCAGTTATTGATACCAGCAACACCGCTGCATTTGGTACAATACTCGATTATCGAAATGCTGGTAATTACGAATTCAATTATATCAGCCAAAAAACAGGTAATGTACTTACGTTTAAAAACAAACTCACAAAAAATTATGATATACCGGATGGTGTTGTACAATTGGTAAGAGTGCCCAGTTATAAAACAGGAAATTTTAATGGCGGCTTAACCTGCGACTCATGGGATGGAACAAAGGGTGGTATACTGGCTGTTTTTGGTAAGCTCAATCTGCAATCTGCCGAAAGTTTTGATGTTAGCGGAAAAGGATTCAGAGGAGGTGAAGGGTATAACTCAGTTTATTCTTCTTCAACCTGCAATCAAAATAATTATATATATCCTTCAGCCAGCCAGTTTGCTGGTTTTAAAGGCGAAAGCATTGCATCGTATTCGCAAAATTACAGCAAAGGAAAAGGAAGTTTTGCTGCAGGTGGTGGTGGTGGCGACAGCCACAATGCAGGTGGTGGAGGTGGTGGAAACGGCGGTAGTGGAGGATTGGGTGGTTATCAAACAGATTCATGTGGTGCTGTTCCTTTTGATAACAGGGGTATTGGAGGAAAAAATCTTACCTACGCCGCCAGTGCAGGTAAAATATTTTTGGGTAGTGGTGGTGGTGCCGGGCATATTGATAATGCCAGCTATCCTACAAGTGGAGGTGCCGGTGGCGGCATTATTATTGTTGTTACTCAAGATCTGATAATGGATAATAACTCAATTATAGTCAATGGGTCTAATGGTACTTATTGTTATAGTACAGAGTGTAACGATGGTATGGGCGGCGGCGGCGCAGCCGGAACAATTTTATTATCAGTTAACCAGGTAATAACCCCAGTCGGTATAACCGTATTATCACAAGGCGGGGATGGTGGTAATATCATCAGTACTATTGTACCAGGTGGCAGGCCTGGCCCTGGTGGTGGTGGTGGTGGTGGCGTTTTTTATTTTAAAGGGAATTCATTGCCTGCAAATATTTCTTATATACCCAATGGAGGAAGTAGCGGAATTATTGCACTGGATGCCAATAATCCGCATGGAGCAACAAAAGGCAATGATGGCTTTGACTTTTTTGATTTAGTGCTTCCAATTGATACCGTTGCCTTTATTCCAAATATTGATTCTGTAATAATTAAGGACTCTGTTAATTACTGCAATAATATTCTATTTAAGGGGTTAGGTTATACCAATACTTATCCGGTAACGGCATGGCAATGGTATTTTGGTGATGGTACGGCTGCCAACACACAAAATGCTATTCATAATTACAATGCTGTGGGCATTTATCCGGTAAAATTAATTGTTACCGATTTTAACGGATGTAAAGACAGTATTACCGGCATGGTAAATTCGGCTGGGTTAATGATTGCAAACGCCGGTGCAGATAGTACGCTTTGTGTAAGCGGACAAATTTCACTTCAATTAAATGGTAGTGGTACTGGTACTTATCTTTGGCAACCTGCGGCTCTGTTGAATAATAATACATTACAAAACCCGATTGCTACCATCAATACAACAACTGATTTTTATTTAACTGTTTCAAACGGAACCGGTTGTTCGGCAATTGATACGGTAACGATAACAATCAAACAAAATCCTGTAGTAAAAACTTTTGCCGATACAGCCATTTGTAAAAATGCAACGCTTATTTTATCTGCAAATGGTGCGTTAAATTATTTATGGAGTCCCGGTATTTATGTAAGTGATTCCACAATTTTCAACCCTCTTTTTTTAGATTCAGCATCCCGTACATTAATTGTAACTGGTACCGCAGTAAATGGATGTAAAGCAAGTGATACTATAAATATTAATGTTAAGTTACCCGTTATATTCAATGCTCCTCCTGATAAGTCAATATGTACTGGTAGTTCCGTTCAATTAAATGGTAATAACGGGAATGGATTTCAATACCTTTGGTCACCATCCTTGTATTTAAGCAATCCCAATATTATAAACCCGGTTGCTAATCCGCCTTTTTCAATATCGTATACTGTTACTGTTAAAGACAATACCTGTAATTACGATAGCAGTTTTGTAGTAAACGTAACTGTAATAGCAATACCAGTGATAAACGTAACCAAATCAAATGATATCGATTGTACAATGCCAACTACACGCTTGTCAGCCAGTGGTGCATTGCAATATTCGTGGGTGCCCGCTGCCACTTTAACAAATAGCCAGGTTTACAATCCAATTGCAAATCCACGGGTTACAACAACCTATATTGTTACAGGGAATAATAATGGATGTACCAGTAATGATTCAGTAACTGTAATAGTAAGCCGTAATGGCGGGCTCGAACTTCCCAATTCTTTCACCCCCAATAATGATGGTATGAACGATTGTTTTGGTATCAAATATCCATTGGGTGTTCAGGAGCTTACTTTTATTATTTATAATTACCTGGGGCAAAAAGTTTTTGAAACCAATAATCCGTTTGTTTGCTGGAATGGTACTTTTAGAGGGAAAAAAGCCGATACCGGTAACTACGTTTATTATTTAAAAGCAAATACAACCTGTGGGCCGGTAGAAATAAATGGAAATATTATTTTACTACGATGAAATCAAAATTATCAGGTTAAGATCATCTTTTTAATTAAAATAATGGCCACAAAACATATTCTCTTTTCAAAACATTGGGATAGAGATATGGGCCCAGAGAAACTCTTATTTAATTAATAGTAAAGGAGTACTTATTCTACAAAATAGCCTGATTTTTCTCTTTTTTTTGCAACCGCATTGTTATTTTAATTACATGTTTTATTGAATTTTGAAACATATCCTGCTATTTTTGTAACTAATGAAATTTATCGCACTCATACTAAATTGCTTCCTGCTATACATATCCTGTCTCCCTTGCGGCGATAGTCAGGAGTGCAATAGTATAACTCCGCAAACAATTTCAGCCAGCACTAATCATCAGGAACATAATCATAGTAAAGAAGCCTGCTCGCCATTTTGCACCTGTTCCTGTTGTGCAGTATCTGCATTCTTTCAAACACTTTCCAAAGCACAACCTGAAAAACCGATATTCCAGTCAGAAAAACATCTTCTTCAAAACGATTCATTTATTTCGCAGGATTTCTCTTCTATCTGGCAACCGCCCAAAATAAGTTAATTACTTCTTTATTGAATTGAATGTATAATCCATTTTTGGATTGTACTGCTTGTTTCATTTTTTACCCATGTAAAAATGACAACTAAAAAAAAGTCCAGAAAGCCAAAACAGCCTTTGGCAATCAGAGTAATTAAAATCATTGTTATTACCCTTTGTTGTGTTATTCTTTTAGCAGCTATTGCAAAACGGATATTTCACTTATACGGGCATATGACCAAATAGAAAGAACCTATGCTTAATAAAATAATACATTTTAGTATAAAAAATAAACTCATCATCGGCTTGATGACATTGGCACTCATTATTTGGGGTGTTTGGAGTGCTGCCAATTTACCCATTGATGCATTGCCGGATATTACAGATAACCAGGTGCAGATTATTACACAATCACCCACACTGGCGGCTCAGGAAGTAGAACAGTTTGTAACCTCGCCTATAGAAAAAACAATGGCCAACCTGCCCGATATTATGGAGATGCGTTCTTTCTCCAGGTTTGGGTTAAGCGTTATTACCATTGTATTTAAAGAAGATGTAAATATCTATTTTGCCCGGCAACTGATTGGAGAAAAATTAAAACAGGCCGAAAGTGAAATACCGGATGGAATGGGTAAGCCGGAACTGGCCCCGGTAACTACAGGCCTGGGAGAAATATACCAATATGTAATTCATCCCAAAGAAGGCAGCGAAGAAAAATATTCCGCAATGGACCTGCGTACCATGCAGGATTGGATAGTAGGAAGGCAGTTAACCGGTATAGGAGGTGTTGCCGAGGTAACAGGCTTTGGTGGTATCACCAAACAATATGAGGTAAGTGTTAACCCCGAAAGGCTGAAAGCAATGAATGTTACCATTGCCGATATTTTTGATGCGTTGGAGCACAACAATGAAAATACAGGCGGTGCTTATATAGATAGAAAACCCAATGCTTATTTTATACGGGGAATAGGAATGGTGAAAAACTTTACTGATATAGAAAATATTGTAGTAAAAACTTCTGGGCCGGGCATACCGGTTTTAATAAAAGATGTAGCAAAAGTGCAGTTTGGCTCGCCGCCACGCTATGGCGCAATGACATTTAATGGCGAAAAGGAAGTGGTAGGCGGATTGGTACTGATGCTGAAAGGTGCTAACAGTTCTGACGTGGTAAACCGGGTAAAAGAACGGATGATATCTGTACAAAAATCTTTACCTGATGATGTAATAATTGAACCTTTTTTAGACCGATCCGATCTGGTAAGCAGGGCTATCAGCACAGTCGAAAAAAATCTGGTGGAAGGTGCCTTGATCGTAATATTTGTATTGATACTTTTTCTGGGCAATTTACGGGCAGGGCTTATTGTGGCATCAGCCATTCCATTATCCCTATTGTTTGCATTGGGCTTAATGAATGTTTTTGGGGTAAGTGCCAATTTAATGAGCCTTGGTGCAATTGACTTTGGATTAATAGTAGATGGTGCTGTAATCATTGTAGAAGCTACGTTACATTTCCTGGCTGCAAAAAAATTGACAGGCAAGTTAGCACAGCATGAAATGGATGATGCCGTAGGCGATAGTGCAAAAAAAATGATGAGTTCAGCAGCCTTTGGGCAGATAATCATCCTTATTGTTTACATACCCATACTTTCATTAACCGGTATTGAAGGAAAAATGTTTGGGCCAATGGCTAAAACAGTAGGCTTTGCAATTTTTGGTGCTTTAATTTTATCGCTTACTTATATTCCTGTAATGAGTTCCTTATTTCTGTCAAAGGAAATGACACACAAAAGAAATATTGCAGATAAGATGATGGATTTTCTTCAGCGTATTTATCAACCTTTTTTACATAAAGCTATAAAAGTTAAAATGCTTGTTGTAACCATAACAGTCGCCTTACTTATAATAAGCGTTTTAATTTTCAATAAACTTGGCGGAGAATTTATTCCCACATTGGAAGAAGGAGATTATGCCATAGAATTTGTTTTACCGCAAGGTTCTTCTTTAAGCCAGACAGTGGAAACTGTTATGCAGGCAGAGCGAATAATCAAGAAATTTCCGGAAGTTAAAATGGTAGTAGGCAAAACGGGTGCTGCTGATGTGGCTACCGACCCAATGCCCATGCAGGCAACAGACCTGATGGTAATTTTAAAGCCAAAAAAAGAATGGAAAACGTCAGACGATTTTTACGAACTGGCAGAAATAATGAAAGGAAAATTAGATGATATACCAGGAGTAATTGCCGAACCAAGCCAGCCTATCCAGATGCGCTTTAATGAATTAATGACGGGTATTAGACAGGATGTGGCTATTAAAATATTTGGTGAAAACTTAGATACACTTGCGGCTCTGGCTCCAAAAGTTTCAAAGGTTATTCAATCAGTAAAAGGCGCAACAGCACCCCAAATAGAACGTACTGCCGGGTTGCCACAGATTACGATTGAATATGACCGAAGCCGGATGGCTGGATATGGATTGAATATAAAAGATGTAAACCAAATTATTACCACCGCATTTGCGGGGCAAACTGCCGGGGTGGTTTTTGAAAATGAAAGAAAGTTTAACCTGGTGGTGCGATTAGACAGTGCTTATCGTTCCTCCTTTGCTGATGTGGCAAACTTATTTGTGCCTGCAAGTAATGGTAACCAAATTCCTTTAAGCCAGGTAGCAACGATAGCATTTAAAGAAGGCCCAGCACAAATTAGCCGGGAAGATGCTAAAAGAAGAATTGTGATAGGCTTCAATATCCGGGGCAGGGATGTTAAAAGCGTGGTGGAAGAAATACAGGTAAAACTGGTAGCTAAAAAACTTCTGCCTCCCGGTTATTATTACACTTATGGCGGCACTTTTGAAAACCTGGAGCAGGCTTCTAAAAGATTAAGCATAGCAGTACCAATTTCATTATTACTGATATTTGGGTTACTGTTTTTTACATTTAATTCTTTAAAACATGCGGCACTTATTTTTACGGCAATTCCCATGTCGGCAATCGGTGGTGTGTTTGCATTACTCATCCGTGGTATGCCGTTCAGCATTTCAGCAGGCATCGGTTTCATTGCCCTGTTTGGTGTGGCGGTATTAAACGGTATTGTTTTAATAAGCACTTTTAATCAACTTAAAAAAGATGGCATGACTGACGTAATTCAAAGAGTACTGGAAGGCACCAAAATACGTTTGCGGCCGGTATTGATGACAGCCAGTGTTGCAGCTTTAGGATTTATCCCGATGGCATTTTCAACCGGTGCAGGCGCAGAAGTACAAAAGCCTTTGGCAACCGTAGTGATCGGCGGTTTAATAACAGCTACTTTTTTAACGCTGATTGTATTGCCTTGTTTATATATCCTTTTTAATGGAAAGATAAAAGGCAGAAAAAAAGTAAGCCCGGTAATGATTGTTTCTATACTAATGTTACTGTTTATATCACCGGCATTACAGGCACAGCAAACAACGCAGCGCATAAGTATTGAAGCGGCCATTGATACAGCTTTAAAAAACAACCTTCAGTATTCCGTTAATAACTCAGAAATAAACCGGGCCAGCATTACTGTAAGAACAGCCAGGGAAATACCTAAAACGGGTGTGTTTGCAGAAAATGAAGACATGCGGCCAAGTGATAACAAGGGTATCCTGAAAATTGGCGTATCGCAGAGTATTACCTGGCCCGGATTATACAAAGCAAGAAAAGAATATTTTAACCAGCAGTTGAAATATTACCAGCTTAATACAAACGCATTAAATACTGTGATAAAAAGAGATGTGCAAACTGCTTATTACCAGCTTTGGTATTTGCAGGACAGGCAGGCATTGTGCAGGAAATTAGACAGTCTTTATACCTCTATGTTTAACGCTGCTGCACTACGCTTTAAAACAGGCGAAGCCGCTGGCTTAGATAAAATTGCAGCCGACGCAAGGTTACGGGAACTGCAGGCTTTGCTTAATCAGATCAGTAATGAAATGCTGGTACAGCAACAGCAGATGATGATGTTATTAAATACTGATGCTTATGTATTACCTGTAAACAAGCCTGTTGAAAAAATGGATATAACAATGGCTCAGTTAGATTCATTACATCCGGTGCTGATGCTGCAACAGCAAAACATCAGCATTGCCAACTCCAATATTGCAGTGCAAAAAAATATGAATAAGCCCGAGTTTTCAGGCCGCTTTTTCTCTCAACGTTTGTATGGAAGCAAAGATCCTTTTACCGGATTTTCTGTATCGGCTGCTTTTCCCTTATTTGGTACATCAACCAATAAAAACAAAATAAAAGCGGCACAGGCCGAAGTAGCTGTTCAGCAAAACCAATTAGCCTGGCAAACACAGCAATTTAATACACAACGGCAGCAGATGCTGGCAAATATGGATAGAAGTAAAACCATGCTACAGTTTTACGAAAACACAGGATTAAAACAGGCAGAAGAAATTATTAAAGCTGCTTCATTAAGTTACCGCAGTGGCGAAATAAGTTTTGCAGAGGTCAGCCAGTTTCTTACACAGGCTATCGACATTCGTAAAAATTACCTGGAAGTAATGAACCAATACAATCAATCTGCCATCCAATTCAACTATTATAACAACAATTAAAAGACTCAGGAATGAAAAAAATATTAATTATAATGCCCGTTTTTTCTGCAATCGTAATACTCAATTCGTGTGGAAATAAAAGCAGTGAAGAAACAGCTAAAACAGCAACAACAGAGCAAGCTGCACCGGAACATGCCAATGAAAACACAGCCACGCTTAGTGAAGAGCAAATAAAAACCATCGGAATAGAATTAGGGACTGTTGAACAAAAAGAACTTACCAATTCCGTAAAGGCAAATGGTATCCTTACAGTGCCCAACCAGAACAAAGCATTTGTAGTACCGCTGATAAGCGGCGTAATTAAATCATTGCTGGTACAGCCCGGTAGTTATGTAAGGCAAGGGCAGGCCATTGCCAGCATTGTAAACCCCGATCTGATACAAATGCAACAACAGTTGCAGCAGGTAAATGCACAGATTTCGCTTGCTGAAATTGAAACAAAAAGACAAAAAGAATTAGTAGAAGGCAATGCTGCGCCTCTAAAAAGATTGCAGCAGGTACAAACGGAGTTAATTACATTAAAATCGCAGCGTACAGGATTACAAAGGCAATTATCAGCATTGGGCGCATCCCAGAGTTTTTCCGCATCAGTTTCAGTAAGGGCACCCATCAGCGGTACGGTAAGCAAAGTGATGGCGCAATTGGGTTCTAATGTAGATATGTCGGCCCCCATTGCTGAGATTGTAAACAATTCACTGCTGCATCTTGATTTGTACGTTTATGAAAAAGACTTATCAAAAGTGAAACCCAATCAAACCATACATTTTACAGTAACCAACAATGCCGGCAAAGAATATGATGCAGAAATATTTTCTATCGGCACTGCTTTTGAAAGCAATACCAAAACTATTCCGGTACATGCTAAAGTAATGGGTGATAAAACAGGTTTGATAGATGGCATGAATGTTACTGCCAATATTAGCCTGGATAAAGCTACCGTATCCGCCGTTCCAACAGAAGCCATTGTTAGCTACCAGGGTCAGGACTTTATTTTTATTGTTACAGATAAACATAACGAAGATGAACATCCACAAAAAGGAGATGCAAACGATACGCTCAATCATAAGGAGACACTGAAAGCAGCATCAATGGGCGTTACCTTTGAAAAGATACCCATAGTGAAAGGCACAACCGATGTTGGATATAGTGAGGTAACTTTATTAAAAGTAATCCCTGCCAATGTAAAAATTGTGGTGAAAGGTGCATTTTTTATTTTGGCTAAAATGACAAATACAGAGGAAGAATAGCATTAATACTAATAATATGGCCGCATAATTTCAAAAAAAATATCTCCCGATGAACTTGTTATACACGGTTATCATACTTTATTACTTGCAATGAAAAATGTAGAAGAAAGATTTCTTAATAATACAAAACACATATTTAGACAGGAACACTTAAAACAAACAATATGAATTTTTCTCAAACATTCTTTTCACGTCAATTCCTTTGGGAAATTGTACGCATTGTTACAGTAGGTGTAGCAAGCCTCTTGTTTTATTTAAGCATTATTCCCTTCCCTGTTTTGTTGGCTGCAATGGCTTTTGGGTTATATTCATTAGTAAAAGTAGCGGCAACGGATTTATTTAAAGAAAGGAAAATTGGTACTGAAATATTTATCACCATTGCCGTAATTATATCCGTTCTCGGTAAAGAATATTTGGCTGGTGCAGTTGTGCTGATGATTATTTTAATTGCAGAATATATTGCCAGTGCCAGTGGAGAAAAAGCAAGAAATTCAATAAAGGAATTAATTGGTTCCGTTCCTAAAACTGCTATTGTAAAAAAGGACGGAAAAGAAATAACGGTACAAATAGTTGATTTAAAAATTGGCGATATTGTTTTGGTGAAAGCAGGAGAAAAGATCCCGGTAGATGGAAAGGTAACATCAGGTTCCGGTTCTGTTAACCAGGCACCTATTACAGGAGAAAGTGTACCACAGGAAAAAACAGTTGGCAGCGATGCTTTTGCAGGTACTATAGTTGAATTGGGGGCATTGGATATTGAAATGACCAAAGCCGGTAAGGACACTGTTTTTTCAAGAATAATTACATTAGTAGAAGATGCAGAAAGCGAACAGGCTCCTATTGAAAAGTTTACTGATAAAGTTGCATCATGGCTTATACCCATTGTATTCATTTTTGTAGGTGCGGTGTATTTTTTTACCCGGGATGTTAAGCTAGTAATTGCATTGCTGATTTTTACCTCTCCCGCTGAGCTTGGCTTAGCAACACCACTGGTTACCATTGCGGCAATAGCAAGAGCTGCAAGAGAAGGTATTCTTGTAAAAGGCGGTTTATTTTTGGAAGAACTTGCCAAGGTTACTACTATTGTTTTTGATAAGACAGGCACATTAACAGTAGGCAGTCCTACTGTTAATAGAGTTGAAATTCTTGATAAAAATTATACCGAAAATGACCTGGTAAAGTTTGCCGCCGCAGCCGATAGACGTTCAGCACATCCACTTGCAAAATCTATTTTAAGCTATGCTGACAAATTAAAAGTTTCTTATAGTGAGCCAGCCAATTTTGAAGTTATTAAAGGACGTGGTGTAAAAGCGGAGGTAGATGGCAAGCCCGTGTTATTGGGCAATAAATCCTTTATGGAAGAAAGTAAAGTAGTAATGTCACCTGCTTCAGAAAATCTTACAGATACTGCCATTTATCTTTCCATAGATAATAAAATAGCCGGTATTTTATATATATCAGATGCCATTAGAGAAGGTGCAAAAGAAATGGTTGCCGGGCTAAGAAAAAGTGGAATTAAAAATATTGTAATGCTGACAGGTGATAATCCGGAAACTGCAAAACATGTTAGCGAACAAATTGGCATCACCGATTACAGAGCTAATTTATTGCCGGAAGACAAAATTAATATCATCAAAGAATTACAAAAAGACAAGAGTAAGGTAGCGATGGTTGGAGATGGCATTAACGATGCTCCAGCATTAGTTCAGGCAAATATTGGTATTGCAATGGGTGCAATGGGCACGGAGGCGGCAATGGAAGCTGCAGACATTGTTTTGATGCAGGATAAGCTGGAAAAAATTGCAAGGGCAAGGGCAATTAGTAAAAGAGCATTTAAAACTATTAAGGAAAATATTATTGTTGGCGTAGGCGTGGTACATATAACCGGGATTATCCTTGTTTTATTAAGGATAATTGGTCCCGTTCAGGCGGCGGCTATACATTTGCTTCCTGATACATTAGTTTTCATCAACTCTATAAAATTGCTCCGGGTGAAGATTAAAGATATTTGATTAATTAACTACGATGAAAAAAATATGAATGGCAGAAATTAGTTTAAAAGAACGGTATTCAGCACTTGATAATCTCCCAAGGTTTTTTAAGCTGGTATGGCAAACCAGTCCTGTACTCTTCATTTCTAATGCCATATTGCGTATTGTACGTTCTGCTATCCCCGTAGCCATCTTATATGTTGGCAAACTCATTATAGACCAGATTGTGGTTTTAACGCACAGTTCCAATACTGGTTCCCATAATTATTTGTGGCAATTAGTAGCTGTTGAATTTGGGTTGGCTATTTTTTCGGATGCCCTAACCCGTGCTACTAACCTCGTAGATAGTCTGCTTGGCGATTTATTCTCCAACTACACTTCCATTAAAATTATGGAACATGCAGCTACATTAGACCTTGACCAATTTGAAGACTCAGCTTTCTATGATAAATTAGAACGGGCCCGCCAGCAAACGGTTGGCCGAACGGTTTTGCTTTCGCAGGTTTTAACACAGGTACAGGATTTGATAACAATGGGTTTTTTAGCAGCAGGGCTGCTTGTTTTTAATCCATGGTTAATATTACTTTTATTGGTAGCCGTAATACCCGCATTTCTGGGGGAATCTTATTTCAATGATAAAAATTATTCGCTTAACCGAAGCCAGACCCCCGAAAGAAGGGAACTTGATTATATACGTTTTATAGGTGCAAGCGATGAAACAGCTAAAGAAGTAAAAATATTTAATCTTGCTGATTTTTTAACGGGCCGTTTTCGACAGTTATCAAATAAATTTTATACCGATAATAAGCGTCTGATAATAAAACGTTCTTTTTGGGGAACACTATTTGCCATCCTTGGCAGTTTGGGATATTATGGAGCTTATGTGTTTATTATTTCAAGAGCAATAGTGGGAAAACTTTCTCTTGGAGATTTAACTTTTCTTGCTGGCTCTTTCCGGCAGTTAAGAAGTTTACTGGAGGGAATACTTTCCCGGTTTACTACCGTATCGCAAGGTGCTATTTACTTAAAAGACTTCTTTGATTTTTTTGATATTAAACCAAAAATAAAAATATCTTCAAATGCCCGTCCTTTCCCAAAACCTATTCAAGTAGGATTCACTTTTGAAGACGTTGGATTTCGTTATGTCAATTCAGAAAAATGGGCTAACCGTCATTTAAGCTTTACACTTCAGACAGGAGAAAAATTGGCATTGGTTGGCGAAAATGGAGCTGGCAAAACCACACTCGTGAAACTATTGGCACGGCTTTATGACCCCACAGAAGGAAGAATTTTATTAGATGGGTACGATTTACGGGAATACGATTTGGCTGAACTCAGAAAACAGGTGGGTGTAATTTTTCAGGATTACATACGCTATCAAATGACAGTATCACAAAATATTGCAGTAGGAAATATAGCTGAAAAAGAAAATAATGAAATGATTATAAATGCCGCTAAACAAAGTTTAGCCGATGCTTTAATCCAAAAATTGCCTAATAAATACGAACAGGCTTTAGGCAAAAGATTTAATCAGGGAGTAGAGCTTTCAGGTGGAGAATGGCAAAAAATTGCACTCGCAAGGGCTTATATGAAAGATGCACAATTGCTCATTTTAGATGAGCCAACAGCTTCATTGGATGCAAGAGCAGAATATGAAGTGTTTCAGCGATTCACTGAACTTACAAAAGGGAAAACGGCAGTGCTTATATCTCACCGTTTTTCTACAGTACGTATGGCTGACCGTATCCTTGTTTTAGAAAAAGGCGAGCTTTTAGAAGTAGGTAATCACGAAGAATTATTACAAAAAAATGGTCGTTATGCAGAGCTTTTTCATTTACAGGCTAAGGGGTATCAATAGAGAATAAACCCACTGCATAATTTGCAGTAAATCGCCGATATTCGAATTAAGCTAACGACGAAAAATTAATTGTAAAAAAAATAAGGAAATTTGAGATAGTTTAAACTATGTTTAAACTATAATAAAGATAAAGGGTCTCAATTTTCATTGAAACCCTTACCTGTATTGTGTGGGAGCACACGGGTTCGAACCGCGGACCCTCTGCTTGTAAGGCAGATGCTCTAAACCAACTGAGCTATGCTCCCTTTTTATTTTGGGATGGCAAAGATAAGGGTAAAATGGTTTCTACAAATTTTTTTCAGAAATTAATTCAATTGCACCGCCGGTAACCGGTAAGACTGCCCATCATACACAAATAATTCATCTATCTCAATAGTCCAGTATTTGTACAAAGGCGATTTGCTGAGGTATTCTTCCACGGTTATTTTGCTTATTGCATTAAATACCATCCAGCTTTTCTGGCTCTCCATGCTTACAGTATAATAATCCAGTATATTTTTTTCGATCAGGCTGTTAATATACACCCGGTGTGCCGGTACAAAGGCCATGAACTCATCATCCATATCGAAGTGAACCGTAACCTGGTATTTATTTAACTGCTCGTTATTTATATTTTCCATGCTATAATATTTCTTTCCCATGCTTCGTTATAAGGTGCTGTTATTTTAATGTAATTATCGGTATAGCCTTCCATCATCCCGTTTCTGTCTTTGTTTTCAAATAATACTTTTCTTGTTTCTCCAATATGAGCATTCGTAAAGTATTGCATTTTCTGATAGCTCAGGTTTCGTAGGGCTTTGTTCCTGTCTTGACGGATATTAATAGGTACAACAGGTTTCATATCTGCCGCCAACGTATTTGTTCTTTCAGAATAAGTAAAAACATGCAGGTAAGCTATATCCAGTTGATGCAAATAATTATAGGTTTCCATAAAGTCTTCTTCTGTTTCACCCGGAAAACCAACGATCACATCAACACCTACGCAGCAATGCGGCATCATGGTTTTTATTAAGCCGATCCTTTCGCTGTATAGATCTGTTTTGTACCGCCGCCTCATCAGACCAAGTATTTTATCACTGCCGCTTTGTAAAGGGATATGAAAATGCGGCATAATTTTTTTGCTATTGCTTACAAACTCAATGATCTCGTTGGTAAGTAAATTAGGTTCGATCGAAGAAATCCTGAATCTTTCTATTCCATCAACTTCATCCAACTCCTTAATTAAAGAAAGAAAATTTTCTTTAACAGAGATTTGCTTTGAATCCCCCCTTTGGGGGGCGGGGGGGCGAAAGTCGCCCAGGTTAATTCCTGTTAAAACAATTTCTTTAGCTCCCTGTGTGGCAATGGCTTCCACATTGGCAATCACATTATTGATACTATCACTCCTGCTTTTTCCCCTGGCCATGGGTATGGTGCAGAATGAACAGTTGTAATCACAGCCATCCTGCACTTTTAAAAATACACGGGTGCGGTCGTTGATGGAATGCGATGCGGTGAACTCATTTACATCTTCAATATCGCAACTGCAAATTTTAGTACTATCACCTTTTGTGATCTCTTTTAGATGTTGTACAATATTAAATTTTTCTGCAGCACCCAATACCAGGTCAACACCAGGTATTTCAGCAATTTCTTTCGGTTTTAGCTGGGCATAACAACCGGTAATGACCACCATGGCTTCGGGTGCCTTACGCTGAATACGGCGTACCAGCATCCTGCATTCCTTATCTGCATTCTCGGTAACCGAACAGGTATTGATGACATATACATCCGCAACTTCATCAAAATTTCTTTTTTCAAAACCATCATTCTCCAGTAACCTTCCAATGGAAGATGTTTCGGAGAAGTTAAGTTTACAGCCAAGTGTATGTAATGCTACAGTTTTGATCATTGGGTGCAAAATTAACGAATAGAACGCAGATGACACTGATTGGGTGGATTGAGGTAGATTTTCTGTATAGATCTGCAGTATCTGCGTCATCCGTGTTCTATCATCATGTAACTTGCAGCATGCTTAAAAAATACCTGCCATATATATTACTGGTTGCCTCGGCTTTATTGCTGTTTTTTATTATAAAACATCAACGTGGTTCAACAACCACAAAGCCCCAAACAGTGCAAGTGGAGGACAGGATCACAGTACCGGCTGTAATACCTGCAAACGAACCAACTGATGAAGCTGCAGATTTTAACCGTAACACCGATAAACTGATCTTCAGCAAACATGCGAGGTGCCGGATGGACTGCCGTAAAATTGATGAATCAGAAGTAAAGGAGATATTAAAAAGCGGCACCATAAATTATAAGAAGATACAATCAGACAAAAGAGGCAAGACCTACCCGGTTGAAGGATACACCCACGATAACCAACATGTACGCATTGTATTTGCACCAAAAGATGATGGACTGGTTGTAGTAACTGTGATAGATCTGGGAACCGAATGGGCATGTGATTGTAAATGATTTTCCGTTCATAAATCTTTACATTTCTTACATAAAAAAACAACTTAGATTTGTTATCAAACGATTGAATACATTTAGATGAAGATAAAATCCATACTGGCAAAACCCTTTGCCGGTTATATATACAAGCAGATCAAAAAAGGGATGGAAACTGCGGAGGCTGATCAGCAGGCCATCTTTAATAACCTCGTTAAAGTTGGTGCAAAAACAGTTTTTGGTAAAGACCATGATTTTGCAGGCATCAGATCCTACGATGATTTTGTGAAACAGGTACCGCTTAGAGATTATGAAGCTTTTAAACCTTATATAGAAAAGATAAAACAGGGTACCCAAAATGTTTTATGGCGCGGACAGCCAATTTATTTTTCCAAAACAAGCGGCACAACCAGTGGTGTAAAATATATTCCTATCACCAAAGACTCGATCCCAAATCATATTAATACCGCCAGGAACGCCTTGCTATGCTATATGGCCGAAACCGGTAACACAAAATTTTCTGATGGAAAAATGATATTCCTCAGCGGTTCGCCCGTGTTGGAAAGAGTAGGCGGCATACCAACAGGAAGATTAAGCGGGATCGTAAACCACCACATACCAAAATATCTCAGAGCTAACCAGTTGCCATCTTATACAACAAATTGTATTGATGAATGGGAAGAAAAATTAGATAAGATTGTGGAAGAAACCATGGGCCAGGATATGACACTGATCAGCGGTATTCCGCCTTGGATGCAGATGTACTTTGACAGGCTGACTGAAAAAAGCGGAAAAAAAGTAGGAGAGCTGTTTCCTAATTTTAATGTGATGGTGCAGGGTGGTGTAAATTTTGAACCTTACAAAGCCAAACTTTTTGAAAGCATTGGACGAAAAATTGATTGTATAGAATTGTTCCCGGCCAGTGAAGGTTTTTTTGCTTTCCAGGATTCTCAGAAAGCCGAAGGTTTATTATTGAATACAAACAGCGGCATTTTTTTTGAATTTGTACCCGCCGGCGAAATATTTAATGAAAATCCAACCAGGCTTACATTAAAAGATGTGAAGATTGGTGAGAACTATGCCCTGATCATCAGCAGCAATGCAGGTTTGTGGGGTTACAATATTGGCGACACAATAAAATTTGTTTCAACCGATCCCTACCGCATTGTAGTTACCGGCCGCACCAAACATTTTATATCGGCCTTTGGTGAGCATGTGATCAGTGAAGAAGTGGAAGCTGCTTTATTACAGGCTGCATCAGAAGAAAATATACCCATTACAGAATTTACTGTGGCACCAAAAATATCTACCGATGCCGGTAAAAGTTATCACGAATGGTTCATTGAATTTGAAAATGCGCCTGCTGATATTAAAACCTTCTCTAAAAAAATAGATGACAACCTCCGGAAAAGAAATGTGTATTACGATGATCTTGTAGGCGGAAATATCCTGCAGCAATTAAAAATATCACCGGTTAAAAAGAACGGCTTTATAGATTATATGAAAAGCATTGGCAAACTGGGCGGACAAAATAAAGTACCTCGCTTAAGTAACGACAGGAAGATCGCAGAGGAACTGGAGAAGTTTGTGAACTGATGTTGATTTGGCGTTAATCTAAGCTTAACATATTTTTTTGCCCATTGTTTTCAAAATCATATACTTTTGCTGTGTTAAACACAATCGCTCAATACATTGAACAGTACAAGATTACATAACGTGCATACAAATTCTCCCGCCGGGGGTATACTTTGTCTTACGGAGTACCAGTTTGTATTTATAACCAGATCCCGACGTGGATGCTGATAGGACGAGTAGCTAAAACCTGCCCCTGTCAGTGAAAAAATCTCCGAAAATTTTCCTTAACATTCTTTAATCATCTATTTCAATTTTTTACAATTGGAAAACAGTAATATAATAATAAGGGTTGCAACTGCTGCCGATAGTCATTACGCTACCAACATCACTGATGAAATGGCATCCTCGGCAAAAGCCCGTGGTACCGGTATTGCCAAACGTTCTCCTGAATACATAGAACAAAAAATACAGGAAGGTAAATCTGTAATAGCCGTAACAATCGCAGGCGAATGGGTTGGGTTTTGCTATATAGAAGCATGGGAGCATAATAAATTTGTTGCCAACAGCGGCCTGATCGTTTCTCCACCTTACCGCAAAACAGGTGTCGCCAAATCCATTAAGAAAAGAATTTTTGAACTCAGCAGGGAAAAATATCCCGATTCAAAAATATTTGGATTAACTACCGGGCTTGCTGTAATGAAAATAAATTCTGACCTGGGATATGAACCGGTAACCTATTCGGAACTTACCACCGATGAGCAGTTTTGGGCAGGTTGCAAAAGCTGTGTGAATTACGATATACTTATGAGCAAGGAACGTAAGAACTGTATGTGTACTGCTATGCTGTTTGATCCCGTAGATCATTACACACCCGAAGAGACCAAACAGGATTTTAAAAAGCATTCCAAAATTTACGAACGCTTTATGCATATAAAGCAGAGCAGGATGCTTAAATTCCTGCATAAGAAACAGGGTGGTGGGGGATCAAAATCTTTGATACGCTATTTTTTTTATTTTTAAAATTATTTCGAATGCTAACAGAGAACAAGACAGTCGCTTCGGATAACTCCCCTTTTCCGCAGGATGCTGTGCAAGGGGTTGGGGGTAAAGTTGTTTTAGGTTTTAGTGGCGGATTGGATACAACCTACTGTGTAAAATACCTTACAGAAGAAAAAGGTTACGAGGTACATTCGGTGATCGTAAATACCGGTGGGTTTACTGAAGAAGAATTAAAAAAGATAGAAGCGCATGCTTATGCATTGGGTGTAAAATCGCATACTGCTGTTAATGCAGTTAAAAGTTATTACAATAAAATAATCAAGTACCTGGTTTTTGGCAACGTGTTAAAAAATAATACCTATCCATTAAGTGTTAGTGCCGAAAGATTAAGCCAGGCAGTTTTTATTGCGGAACATGTACAGCATTTGAATGCCGATATTGTGGCACATGGCAGTACCGGTGCAGGCAACGACCAGGTAAGGTTTGATATGATCTTTAACATCATGATACCCGGCGTTGAAATCTGTACACCCATCCGCGATCTTAAATTAAGCCGTGAAGAAGAGATCGCTTATTTAAAAAGTAAGGGTGTGGAGATGAACTTTGAAAAATCGATGTACTCTATAAACAAAGGCTTGTGGGGTACCAGCGTTGGTGGTAAAGAAACCTTAAATAGTAAAGACATGTTGCCTGAAGAAGCCTGGCCAACACAGGTTACAGAATCGGCAACCAGAAGTTTGGAATTAGGATTCAGGAAAGGAGAATTATATGTTATTGATGGAAAGGAATTTGATCATCCTACCGAAGCTATTCAACATTTACAATCTATTGCAGGTCCCTTTGGTATTGGCAGAGATATACATGTGGGAGATACTATTATTGGCATTAAAGGCCGTGTAGGTTTTGAAGCTGCAGCACCCATGGTTATTTTAAAAGCGCATCATGCTTTGGAAAAACACGTGCTTACCAAATGGCAGTTGAACTGGAAAGACCAGTTGGCATTGTTTTATGGAAACTGGCTGCACGAAGGCCAGATACTGGATCCGGTGATGCGGGATATAGAAGCTTTCTTTGAAAGATCGCAGGAGCATGTTACCGGAAAGGTTTTTGTTGACCTGATGCCTTATCGTTTCCAGGTAACGGGCATTGAATCTGCTTATGATCTGATGAGCAGTAAATTTGGTAAATACGGTGAGATGAATACAGGCTGGACGGGTGAAGATGTGCGTGGGTTCTCAAAAATATTTGGTAACCAGACTATGATATACAATTCAGTAAAACAATCAGCAGATGGCAAATAAAATTAAAGTTGGCATTGTTGGTGGGGCAGGTTATACCGGTGGTGAACTAATCAGGATATTGGTAAATCATTCTGCTGCAGAAATTGTTTTTGTGCATAGCAAAAGCAATGCGGATCATTTTTTATACGAAGTACACAAAGATCTTCAGGGAGACACCAACCTGAAGTTTACGGCTGCATTAAATCAAAAAATCGATGTTTTATTTTTATGTGTTGGTCATGGCGATGCTATAAAGTTTTTATCAGAAAATAAAATTGTTGACAAAATAAAGATTATTGACCTGAGTCAGGATTTCAGGTTGGGAGAAACGGTAAATAAAAGAAAATTTGTTTACGGTCTACCTGAACTAAATAAAACACTTATTAAAAAAGCAAAGAATATTGCCAACCCGGGCTGCTTTGCTACGACCATTCAATTGGGATTATTGCCACTGGCAAAGGCGGGCTTATTAAAAGAAATTCATACCACTGGTATTACCGGCTCAACCGGCGCAGGACAGGGTTTAAGTGCTACATCACATTTCAGTTGGCGGGCAAATAATATACAGGCTTATAAAACTTTATCACACCAGCATTTAGCTGAGATCGGGCAATCTATATTACAATTAAATCCAGCGGTAAATGTAGAGCTGAATTTTATTCTCTGGCGTGGAGATTTTGCAAGAGGCATATTCATCAGCTCACAAATAAAATGTTCTTTGGAGTTGAAAGAGGTTTCTGCACTTTATAAAAAATATTATGCAACACATCCTTTTATTGTGTTGAGTGATGAGCCGATATTTTTAAAGCAGGCGGTAAATACTAACAAATGTTTTATTCAATTGGAAAAAATTGGTAGCAAGCTTGTGGTTCATTCAGTCATCGATAATTTATTAAAAGGTGCCAGTGGACAGGCTGTACAGAATATGAACCTGATGTTTGGCCTGGAAGAAACAACAGGACTGAAATTAAAAGCAAGTTATTTTTAAAATAGCCGCTGAGACGCAAAGGCGCAGAGTTTGGTATTTTATTTCTCTGCGGCTTGGCGCCTCTGTGGTAAAAAACAAGGAATGAAATTATTTGATGTATATCCTTTAAATGACATTGTAATTGAAAAAACAATGGGTTCTTATGTGTGGGATGATAAAGGGCAAAAATATTTAGACCTGTATGGTGGCCATGCAGTTATTCCTATTGGTCACACACATCCGCATTATGTAAAGCGGATAGAAGACCAGTTGCATAAAGTCGGATTCTACTCCAACTCAATAAAAATTCCTTTACAGGTTGAACTGGCTGAAAAGTTGGGTAAGATATCCGGCAAAGAAGATTATCAATTGTTTCTCTGTAATTCGGGTGCCGAGGCAAATGAAAATGCATTAAAGCTGGCATCTTTTTACAATGGCAGAAAAAAGATCATTGCATTTAAAAAAGCATTTCATGGCCGTACATCTTTGGCAGTAGCAGCAACTGATAATCCGAATATTATTGCACCAGTTAATGAAACAGATAATGTTATTTTTCTTCCCTTTAATGATGAAGCCGCATTGGAAGCAGCTTTCAGCCAGGATGAAATTTCATCTGTTATTATCGAAGGGATACAGGGTGTTGGTGGTATCAATGTGGCAAGCGATGCTTTCTTAAAAAAAATAAGAAGTCTTTGCGATGAATACAATGCAGTGTTTATTGCCGATTCAGTTCAATGTGGTTATGGCCGAAGTGGTAAATTTTATTCGCACGATTTTGCCGGTGTAGATGCAGATATTTATACCATGGCAAAGGGAATGGGTAATGGTTTTCCGATTGGGGCAATTTCTATTGCACCAAAAATTCAGCCCAAACATTTTATGTTAGGGACCACATTTGGTGGTAATCATTTAGCCTGTGCTGCGGCTTTGGCTGTGTTGGAAGTAATTGAAAAAGAAGACCTGATCAACAATGCAAAAATGGTGGGCGGTTATTTAATGGATGAATTAAAAAAAATGCCGGATATTAAAGAGGTCAGGGGTAAAGGTTTAATGATTGGTATCGAATTACCTGAAGAACTTAATGCTGTAAAAAGGAATTTGTTATTCAAACATAAAATATTTACCGGCGAAGCAAAGCCAAATGTGATCAGGCTTTTACCGGCATTAAATATAACGAAAACTGAAGCGAATATTTTTTTAGAGGCAATTAAAATTGAATTGGACATGGTCTGACGTCCTCGTCTGACCATGTGGCAAACTGTAAAAGTTGCCAGGAACTAAGTGGGTTGAAAAAAGATATATTATACAAAAGTGCGACGCCAATGAAGCTGAAAGGAAATTAAAATGTCGGGTTCAAAAAATAAAACTGTAAAATTTGAAAAATTTTATTTCTGTTGATGATGTAACTGATATTAATGCACTGGTTGCACAGGCATTGCAATACAAAGCAAACCCATTTGCAGACAAGGCATTAGGAGCAGGTAAAAGAATTGGTTTATTATTTTTAAATCCTTCACTGCGTACCCGGTTGAGTACACAAGTTGCTGCTGCAAATCTCGGTATGGAAGCGATCGTTTTTAATGTTGATAAAGAAGGCTGGGCTTTGGAATTTGCAGAAGGCGCCATCATGAACGGAGCAACTGTTGAGCATATTAAAGATGCAGCACCAGTACTCGGACAATACTTTGATATTTTATGCGTACGTACTTTTCCATCTTTGCAAAACAGGGAGCAAGATTATGCTGAAACTGTGATCAGCCAGTTTATAAAATATGCAGGCGTTCCGATAGTAAGTTTAGAGAGTGCTACTTTACATCCATTACAAAGTCTTACAGATGTAATAACCATAAAAGAAACTTATAAAGAAACGGTCAAGCCTAAAATTGTTTTAAGCTGGGCGCCTCATGTAAAAGCATTGCCGCAATGTGTTGCAAATTCTTTTGCACAATGGATTGGTGCCTGGGGCGAAGCGGATTTTGTAATTACACATCCCATAGGATATGAACTTGATCAAAAATTTACAAACAATGCAACAATAATTACCAACCAGGATGAAGCTTTAAAAAATGCTGATTATGTTTATGTAAAGAATTGGAGTGGATATAAAGGCTATGGAAAAATTATTTCAAGTGATACAGACTGGATGCTGACGAATAAAAAACTATCATTAACCAATAATGCTAAAGTGATGCACTGTTTACCGGTAAGACGTAATGTTGAATTGAGTGATGAAATACTTGACAGTAAAAACAGTTTGGTTACACAGCAGGCCGGTAATAGGGTTTGGGCTGCACAGGCTGTATTGGCGGCAATATTGCCCCCATCCCCTTGCACAGCATCCTGCGGAAAAGAGGAGTTATAATGAGTGACTGAATAATATCAAAATGATTTTTTATGAAAGATAATGTTTCATGGGAAAATGATAAAGTAAATATGCATTATGGTGCAAGCCCAAAGCTATTTGATTTGGCAGAAGAGTTAAGAGCAAGAATGACACTTGCAGAAAAAATACTTTGGAATGTTATAAAAATAAATGACTGGCATTTAAAATTCAGGAGACAACATCCTATTTCAAATTATATAGCTGATTTTTATTGTCATCATGTAAAATTAGTGATAGAGTTAGATGGTGGTTATCATGAGAATATGGAAGTAAAAATTTATGATACGGCCAGGGAAAATGACATTAAAGAGTTCGGGATAAAAGTTTTAAGATTTAGAAACGAAGAAGTAATCAATACAATAGAAAGTGTAATTGAAAAAATCGGCTCAGTTATTTATGAATTAAAATTTGCTAAAGAAAAAGTAGTGTCGTTAAATAACTCCTCTTTAGGGGATGGGGGCAAATTATTCGTTATAAAGATTGGGGGCAATGTAGTTGATGATGCAGCAGCGTTGGAATCATTCCTTCAAAAATTTGCAGCAATTGATGCACATAAAATTTTAATTCACGGAGGAGGAAAAATAGCAACTTCTATTGGAAAAAAATTAGGAATAGAACCGGAATATGTTAACGGACGAAGGATAACAGATGCAGCAACCATTGACCTGGTAACGATGGTTTATGGAGGATTGATCAATAAGAAACTGGTAGCATCATTGCAGTCTATGCATTGCAATGCCATTGGTTTAACGGGTGCTGATGCAAATATTATTCCTGCAGTAAAAAGACCGGTTGCTGAAATTGATTTTGGCTTTGTGGGAGATATAGATAGTTCGCAGGTGGCAGTCGGCAGTTTACAATTGTTCCTGGATAATAACCTGGTACCTGTTATTGCTCCTCTAACGCATGATGGCAATGGTCAGATTTTAAATACCAATGCAGATACCATTGCATCAGCATTGGCTGTTGCATTATCAAAATACTATCATGTAAGACTGATCTATTGTTTTGAAAAGAAAGGCGTTTTGGAAAATATTGAAGATGAAAAATCTGTCATTAACCTGATAAATAAAGAAAAATACCAAAAGTTATTACAGGATAAAAAACTGGCTGATGGGATATTGCCGAAAATTGAAAATGCTTTTACAGCTATCAACAGTGGTGTGCAGGAAGTATTGATCGGCGATGCAAATGACCTGCTACAAAATATAACTGAACATACAACAGGCACATTAATTAAACTGTGACAGAAAATAAACCATACCAGGATGCCGTTGAGCTGTTACAAAAACTAATAGCAACGGCTTCTTTCAGTAAAGAGGAAGATAAGACAGCAGATATTATCGAACAGTTTTTCAGAAAAAAAAACATCCCGGCAAACCGCCTGTTAAATAATGTTTGGAGTGTAAATAAATATTATGATGAAAATAAACAGACGATCTTATTAAATTCTCATCATGATACGGTAAAGCCGAATCCGTATTATACTAAAGATCCTTTTTCGCCGGTAATTGAAGAAGGGAAATTATTTGGCCTTGGTAGTAATGATGCCGGCGGATGTCTTGTAAGTTTGATAACTGTATTTTGCCATTTTTATGAAATGGAGGATTTAAAATACAATATTGTTATTGCTGCAACTGCAGAAGAAGAGATCAGCGGAAAGAACGGAATTGAAAGTATCTTATCACTATTACCAAAAATAGATATTGCAATTGTTGGCGAGCCGACACTTACTAATTTAGCCATTGCGGAAAAAGGCTTGCTGATACTGGATTGTGAAGCAACCGGTAAAGCCGGCCATGCTGCCAGGGAAGAAGGAGATAATGCTGTTTACAAAGCCATGGCCGATATCAATTGGTTTCAAAATTTTCAATTCCCAATACTATCAGAAACTTTGGGGGCAATAAAAATGTCGGTCACATCGATTAACACCGAAAACAAAGCACACAATGTAGTGCCTGCTGTTTGCAATTTTATTGTGGATATCAGGGTTACGGATATGTATACGCACGAAGAGATATTGGAGACAATTAAGCAGCATGTTCAATCGGAAATAAAGCCAAGGAGTATGCGTTTACGTTCTTCAAAAATTGATAAAGATCATCCGCTTGTTTTGGCAGGAATAAAATTGGGTAAACAAACCTATGGTTCACCAACCACATCTGATGCCGCACTAATACCTGCACCGGTTTTGAAATGCGGCCCGGGCAATAGTGCAAGAAGCCATACTGCAGATGAATTTATTTATTTACAGGAAATTGAGGAAGGCATAGATACCTACATTAAATTACTGGAACAAATAGTTTGAAATGTTTTCACTTTAAATGAAAAATAAAATGTCTGATAATAAAGGTATAAACTCCCCTTCAGGGTTTGAGTGCAAACTCTGGCAAAAAGATAAAGCATCATTACAGGAAGTAGAAAAATTTACTGTTGGTAAAGACAATGAACTGGATCTGCACCTGGCATCATTTGATGTACTCGGGTCTTTGGCACATATTAAAATGCTGCAGTCGGTTGGCTTATTATCGAAAGAAGAATTAGGTGTGTTAGAAGTTGAGTTAAAAAATATTTATCAGCAAATAGAAAAAACTGATTTTAAATTAAATGATGGCGTAGAAGATATTCATTCACAGGTGGAATTAATGTTAACGCAAAAGCTGGGCGATGTTGGGAAAAAAATTCACAGCGCAAGAAGCAGGAATGACCAGGTGTTGGTTGACCTGAAATTATTTTTAAGGGCCGAGATAGAAAAAACTGTTGTCAATACAAAAAGTTTATTTGATCTTTTGAAAAAGCAAAGCGAAAACTATAAAACTGATCTGTTACCGGGTTATACACATCTTCAATTAGCCATGCCTTCTTCTTTTGGTTTGTGGTTTGGTGCTTATGCAGAAAGCCTTGTTGATGATATGATAACACTGGAAGCCGCTTACCGTGTTGTTAATAAAAATCCTTTGGGATCTGCGGCAGGCTATGGTTCTTCATTTCCCATCAACAGGCAAATGACAACAGATTTACTTGGCTTTGATAATTTGAATTACAATGTGGTGTATGCGCAAATGGGCAGGGGCAAAACAGAACGTATTGTTGCATCGGCACTGGCAAATGTGGCGGCTACCATTTCTAAATTAAGTATGGATGCCTGTTTATTTCTTAATCAGAATTTTGGATTTATTTCTTTCCCGGATGAGTTAACAACAGGCAGCAGTATCATGCCGCATAAAAAAAATCCCGATGTATTTGAGTTGATCCGTTCTCATTGCAACCGAATCCAGGCATTACCAAACGAGATCATGTTGATGACTACAAATTTGCCTTCCGGATATCATCGCGATCTGCAATTAATAAAAGAACATATCGTACCTGCGTTTATAAATTTAAATGATTGTTTGCAAATGGCGGGACTAATGCTAAGCAATATTGAAATCAAAAAGGATTTACTCCGGGATGAAAAATATAATTTTCTTTTTAGTGTGGAAGAAGTGAATAAACTTGTTTTAACGGGTATGCCTTTCAGGGATGCATATAAAAAGATAGGGGCAGATATTGAAGCAGGGAAATTCACACATTCAACTTCACCGGTTCATACACATGAGGGTTCTATTGGTAATTTGTGTAATGATGAAATTGAAGGACTGATGAATGATATTATACAAAAATTCAATTTCGATAAACTGAAAATTGCGTTGAAACAATTATTAAGTTAGATTTGTTGTAATAACTTTTAAAAAATAATGGCCGATCAATCGACAAAAAAACGTATTGCTATATTTGGTTCTACAGGTTCTATAGGTACACAGGCATTGGAAGTTATCCGTGCAAATACCCATTTATTTGAAGTTGAAATACTGACCGCTCAAACGAATGATGAATTACTGATAACCCAGGCACTGGAATTCAGGCCCAATGCGGTTGTTATTGGGGATGAGACCAGGTACCAGAAGTTAAAGGAAGCTTTATCTTCAACAGACATAAAAGTATTTGCCGGCGAAACTGCGCTTGAAGAAGTGGCAGATTTTGATACCTACGATATGATGCTGGCCGGCATCGTTGGTTTTGCAGGACTTAAACCAACTATGAAGGCTGTTGAAAAAGGCAAGGCAGTTGGTTTGGCCAACAAAGAAACACTGGTTGTTGCCGGCGATCTGGTTATGCAAAAAGCTGTTGAAAAAAGAGCACCCATCATTCCGGTTGACAGCGAGCATTCTGCTATTTTTCAATGCCTGGTTGGCGAAGCCAGAAATCCAATCGAAAAAATAATTCTTACGGCAAGCGGTGGCCCTTTTTTAGGAAAGAAGCCCAACTTTTTAGTCAATGTAAAAAGAGATCATGCCCTACAGCATCCCAACTGGAGCATGGGTGCAAAAATATCCATCGACTCTGCAACGCTGATGAACAAAGGGCTCGAGATGATCGAGGCCAAATGGCTTTTTAATTTACGGCCCGATCAGATTGAAGTGGTGATACATCCGCAAAGTGTCATTCACAGCATGGTTCAGTTTGAAGATGGCAGCGTAAAAGCACAAATGGGTTTGCCGGATATGAAATTACCCATTCAGTATGCCATGGCATTTCCCGAAAGAATTAAGAATGATTTTCCCCGGCTCAATTTTAAAAAATATCCTGCCTTAAATTTTGAAGAACCGGATGTTAAGACTTTCAGAAATTTATCATTGGCCATGGATGCATTGAATAAGGCCGGTAACATGCCATGCATATTAAATGCAGCCAATGAAATAGCGGTGTGGGCCTTTCTGCGCAATCGTATTGGCTTTTTGGATATGACCGCCATGGTGGAAAAAACCATGCAGCATGTAGCATTTATAGAAAAGCCAACTTTACAGGAATATTTTGAAAGCGACGGTGAAGCCCGTAATTTTGCGGCTTCATTAATAAACCTGTAAAAGTTTTTTTGAAACGGGCTTCGTACTGCTATTTCATGGCAGTTTATCCTGAACGGAGCCGAAGGGTACTTTTTCAGCAACATTGAACTTTTAAATACAAATAATTAAATGGATATTACCTTATTAGCAATAAACTGGCCCAGTGTGGGTTTAAAAGTAGCCCAGCTTTTATTGTCGCTTTCAATACTTGTAATTCTGCATGAATTTGGTCATTACATTACGGCAAAATGGTTTAAGTGCAGGGTAGAAAAATTTTATCTTTTTTTTGATCCCTGGTTTTCTGTTTTTAAAAAGAAGATCGGTGATACGGTTTATGGTATTGGCTGGCTTCCTTTGGGTGGTTATGTAAAAATATCCGGAATGGTGGATGAGAGTATGGATAAAGAAGCTATGAAATTACCTCCGCAACCCTGGGAATTCAGAAGCAAACCGGCCTGGCAACGGTTAATTATTATGTTAGGTGGTGTTACCGTAAATATTTTATTGGCATTTGTTATTTATGCAGCCATTTTAATGGTTTGGGGCGAAGATAAAATGCCGAATCAATCTGTAAAGAACGGAATATGGGTAACCGACTCGCTGATGTATGAGATCGGGTTGCGGGATGGTGACAAGATAATGGCTGTAAACAATGACAGCATAAAATACTTTGAAGATATCCCCAAGAAAATTCTGTTTAGCGGCGGAGGGCAAATAAATATAGTGCGTAATAATAAAGACACAAACATTGTGATTCCACGAAGCCTGATCGGGCAGTTGGTAGAAAAGAAGAAAGTAAAAGGCAGGTTGTTTACGCCACGGATACCGGCCATCATGGGAGATTTTGCAAAGGATGATACTTCTTATGCCCGAAAGGCGGGACTGAAGTATTGGGATAAAATTGTAAAAGTAGATTCATTGAATGTTTCCTACCTGGATGAGGCTGCTGCATATTTTGGAACAAAAAAAAATCAGAAAGTATTACTAACTGTGCAGCGAAGCGGAAGCGAATTATCTTTTCCTGTTCAAATTGATGCTGATGGAAAAATGAATCCAACGGTGCTTACTATGAAGCAATATGATAGTATGGGGGTATTAAAAATAGTTCACACTGATTATAGTTTTTTTGCGGCGTTTCCTGCGGGCTTTAATTTAGCGGTTACTTCTTTGAAAGATTATATCGACCAGATTAAACTGATACTTTCTCCCAGTACCGGTGGGTATAAGGCAGTTGGTGGGTTTAAGGCAATGGGCTCCGTCTTTTCCGGCACCGAATGGGATTGGCAGCGTTTTTGGGAAATGACAGCCATGTTCTCTATCATACTTGCTTTTATGAATCTCTTACCCATACCGGCTTTGGATGGTGGTCATGTTATGTTTACTTTGGGTGAAATGATAACAGGCCGCAAGCCAAGTGAAAAATTTTTGGAGTATGCACAGATCGTTGGTATGGTTATTTTACTGGCATTGATGCTTTATGCAAATGGCAACGATTGGTTCGGTTGGGGAAAGGGTAAAGGGTAGGTGTACTTGATTATTGAAAAAATACCAGGGAATAAAAAAAATGGCGAACAACCGTTTACGGATGTTCGCCATTTTTAAGTGGAGCTGCAGGGAATCGAACCCTGGTCCAAACATATCCGCCGTAAGCTTTCTACATGTTTATTTATGCATTAATTGTAGAGAAACGGCAGGAGCATAACAAACCAACCGGATCCTTAGATGAATGTTCTTAAGCAATGGTCACATCATCCCATTACAGCAACCTGTTTTGTTTTTGAGTCGGCGGAAGAACATGGTAACAGGTCAACTTGTTCAACGGCCCTAATGGGTGCTAATCTATCGATTAAGCAGCCATGGCATACTGAGTATTGCCATATAAAATTTTCGCATTCTGATTAAAGTGCTAATTACGCAACGCACTACATGCTTACACTTACAAAGAACTATGCTGTCAAAACCGGTCAGCCCCGGTAAATTGGTTACATTTAACTACTATGTAGTAGCACTGCAAAAGTACTAAAACTTATCCACAGACATTGATTGCAATTATTTAGTATGTAAGCCAATATGGTAGAGACATTCAGTACTTTTTCGGTTTAAGACGCTTTGCAATTCTTTAGAGTTTAGGCAATTACTGCAAAAAAAACTGTTAAAAAATTGTTTGTATTAATTAATATTTTCTGTATTATTGTATAGCCTAATTAGCTTTTGTGAGGGCTTCTACTTTTCTTTAAGACCAACTCATTTATATAATTTGGTAATCCTTTATCTCAGGAATTTAACCCCTGTATTCTTAAAACCAACACTTGAATTTAGTTAACCATTAAATAATTTTTATGAGAAAAATTATCCCCTTAATCGTCTTGATGGCTTTAAGTGCGCTGTTTACAAAAGCACAAAATGTTAGTCAGGCGGAAGAAAATTCTGCATTGTCTGTAATTAATGCCAACAAAGCCGCAATTGGCATTACGGCAGAAATGTTGAATAATGCAAAAGTTTACACTAGTTATGAAGATGCTGCCAGCCATATACGTTATGTTGGCTTTCAGCAGACTTTTAAAGGAATTCCGGTTTATAACCAATTCCTGGTATTATCTTTCAGAAATGGGCAGTTACTTTCCAAGGCCGGTTTTTTTGATCCCAGCATTGAAAAATTGATCAATGTTAAAACTGGGATTCCTGCAGTTACAGCAGAATCTGCAGTTCAGTCAGCATTGTCTGATCGTGGTTTCAGAGCTTCGCAAATGGCCGTTGCTATAAACCGCAAAGATGAAGGGCGGTTTATTGAATTTGGCAATATGGGAATTTCCCGTGAAAATATTACGGCCCAGTTATCATGGGTTCCTAATGAGTTAACTAAACAATACTATTTAGCATGGCAGGTATATATAATACCAAAAACAACTTCAGATTACTGGATGGTGAGGGTGAATGCTGTAGATAACAGTATTTTGGGTATGGATAATTACACTGATTATGATAATTGGGGAACTCCCGAAACCAATCCTAATATAAAGTATCCTGAATTTCTTTATGGTAAGTCGCTATCAAATGCTCCTCAAAAAAATTTATTTGATTTTAAAAAAATAGATGAAAATCCTTCACTTGTTACAACTGCATCATACAGGGTTATACCTATTCCAGCGGAAGCTCCTAGCTTTCCCGGAGGCGCACCGGCTTTACGTACAGATCCCTGGTTGAATGCAGGGGTTACTGCCAATGCCGTTACATTAAAATGGCATACAGGTGCTACTGCTACAGATTATAATTACACACGTAGTAATAATGTGTTTGCATACCAGGACAGGGCTAACGATAATAATGGATCAGTTGCCGATGCTGCAACTTCCACAACAGCCTTTCCTAATTTAACTTTTGATTTTGTACCGAATTTTGGAATAGATCCAACCCAAACTACGCCTGTACAAAACCAGCAGTTTAATACTACGAATCTATTTTACTGGAATAATTTGATACATGACATTCTTTACGGATATGGATTTACAGAAGCAGGCCGTAACTTCCAGGACGATAATCTGGGACGTGGTGGTGCAGCAAATGACCATGTAAATGCAGAAGCCCAGGATGGCGGCGGCACAAATAATGCAAATTTTGCGACACCAGCAGATGGTACCAGTGGAAGGATGCAGATGTATTTATGGACAGGTTCACCTCAATTAGATGGTGATGCTGATGCTGGGGTTATTGTGCACGAACACGGTCATGGTGTAAGTAACCGTTCTAATGCCGGAGGCGTTGGTTGCTTAGGTAATTCTGAACAGGCAGGCGAAGGATGGAGTGATTACATAGCCCTGATGCTTACCCAAAACTGGGCTACTGCAACTTTAAGCACAGGGTTCAATTCTCCAAGAGGTATTGGTACTTATGTTTTAAATCAACCCCCAACGGGTTTAGGCATCAGACCTGCCAAGTATTGTACTGATTTTACAATAAATAACTACACCTACGCAAATTTACCGGCAGCGGTAGTTCCACATGGCGTAGGTTTTATATTTTGTACTGCACTATGGGAAATGACCTGGGAAATTATCAATGATGTAGGAACTATTGAGCCTAATATCTATAATTCATCCAGTACTAAAGGCAATGTGGTAGCATTGAATCTGGTGATGGAAGGACTCCGCACACAGCAATGCCAGCCGGGCTTTATCAGTGCCAGGAATGCAATTATGAAAGCAGATACAACTTTGTATGGTGCTATTCACTCTTGTGCTATTCTCCGGGCATTTGCCAGGAGAGGTATGGGATTAGGTGCAGCGGAAGGGTCTACCAGTAATAATAATGACCAAACCGTTAGCTTTAACGGTGGCGGCCCGGCTGTGACATTTACCCAAAATGGTGCAGCAGGTATTCCTGAATTAGGAAATATAGTTTATAACCATGGTATAACTGCAAATTGTTCTGCCATGGTAAACTTTACTTTAAGGGATACTTTGCCTTTAAATGTAACTTTTGTAAGCGCAACCAATGGTGGTACTTATGCTGGTGGTACAAGAGTAGCGAGCTGGCCTGTAAATATCGCTGTAGGTGCCACTCAAAATTATGGTCTCACTGTACAAATTAATGCGGGTAGTTATTTCCCACCTGTAGTATTAATAAATGAGCCGGTAGCTTCTACAACTATTTCGGGTTTCTGGACAACGGCTTCTACAACCGGAAACGTTTGGATTGCTCATAATGTAAGAAGTCACAGTGCTCCTAATTCATTCTTCACGCCGAACGCTGCAGCTATTTCTGATCAGACTATAGCAACAACAGCAAATTTCGCCATTGGTGCAACTCCTCCAACACTTAGCTTCTGGCATTGGTACAATTCTGAAAGTACATTTGATGGTGGGGTTCTGGAGATCAGTACAAATGGTGGTGGAACCTGGAGTGATATTGGTGCGGCTAATATTACTCAAAACGGGTATAACGGAACTATTTCTTCATCTTTTGGTAACCCGCTGGCTGGCAGGGCTGCCTGGACAGGTAATAGTTCAGCTTTTGTTGAAACAAGAGTAAACCTGACCCCATATGCAAACCAGGCAACTGTTAAACTGCGCTGGAGATTTGGATCAGATAATAGTGTTGCTTCAACAGGCTGGAATGTGGATGATATAGTAGCACAAACTATAGCAGTAGTAAATATGCGTTCAAGTTTATTTAATGCAGCTAACGTTAGAGTAAACTTTTATGACACGGTAACTGTAATTTTACCAGGTGCTGCTGTTCCTCCATCAGTTACTATAAATCAGGCTGCAACGCAACCTGATCCTACTTCAGTTTCACCTATTCATTTCACCATAGTATTCAGCGAACCTGTAACTGGTTTTACTGCTGCAGGTATTAATTTATCTGGTACAGCAGGTGCTACTACAAAAGTATTGACCGGTGGTGGTGCAACTTATGATGTAGCTGTTTCTGGTATGACATTAAATGGAACAGTAATAGCAACAGTTGCTGCAAATGCAGCTACCGGTACTATTAATGTACTTGGTAATACTGCATCAACAAGTACTGATAATACTGTTACGTACAATCTGGTTCCACCACCGTGTGTAACCTTAAATGGTACTATA